>NZ_CP010536.1:1938306-2584409 GCF_000832305.1 Cupriavidus basilensis | reverse complement strand
GCCATGGCCGAAGCCGCCGTCGCGCGCATGCCGCTTGAGCCTGCGGTGGCGGTGGCGGTGGCAGATACCGGCACGCGCGAAGCCGTGATTGCGCGCCTGGACTGGGCCGCGCTTGCGCAGCGGGTCTCCGGCTGCACCGATTGCCAGTTGTGCGATGGCCGCACCCAGACCGTGTTCGGCGTGGGCGACCGCCAGGCCGAATGGATGCTGGTCGGCGAAGCCCCGGGAGAAAACGAGGACCTGCAAGGCGAGCCCTTCGTGGGCCAGGCCGGCAAGCTGCTCGACAATATGCTGGCGGCGGTCGGCCTGGCGCGCGGGCGCAACGTGTTCATCGCCAACGTGCTGAAGTGCCGCCCGCCCGGCAACCGCAATCCCGAGCCGGAGGAGGTCGCCCAGTGCGAGCCTTACCTGCGCCGGCAGATCGCGCTGATCCAGCCCAAGCTGATCGTGGTGCTGGGACGCTTTGCCGCCCAGTCCCTGCTGCGCACCACTACGCCGATCGGCAAGCTGCGTGGCACCGTCCATAGCTACGAAGGCATTCCGGTGGTGGTGACCTATCACCCGGCCTACCTGTTGCGCACCTTGTCCGACAAGGCGCGTGCCTGGGAGGACCTGTGCCTGGCCCGCGAGGTACATGCCCGTGCGGGAGCCAAGGCCTGAGTTCGCGCTGAGCCCCGGCGGCGCCATCGAGATGGCGCCGCTCTGGCGCCATGCCGTCTCGCAGCGCCTGCGCGAGCTCGCCTGGTGCTCGCTGTCGCCTCCGCTGCTGGCATTCCTGCCGACGGACGACGCAGGCAACGCCATCATCAATGGCAACGCCCCCAGGCATTCGCCAGCGGCGCTCGCGCGCTGGCCGGAAGGGGCGCTGGCCGCCTGGCAGCGTTGGCTGCCCGCTGCCGACCCCGCCGCGCTGCCCCCCACCATCGCCGAACTTGCCGCAGGCCTGGAGCAGCAGCGCGTGCGCGGCCCGTCGCCCGCGCCCAGCCTGCGGCTGGGCCGGCATGCGGAGCGCTTGCTGCAATTCACGCTGGAACACGCCGAGGGGCTGGAGCTGCTTGCGGCGAACCTGCCGGTGCGCCGTGCCGGCGCGCATGGCGTGCAAACGCTGGGCGAGCTCGATTTTGTCTGGCGCGACGTGGCCAGCGGCGCCACCGTGCACTGGGAGATGGCGGCCAAGTTCTACCTTCTGGTCGAGCCTGCGACGCACGGCGCACCGCGCGGCGGCGGGCCCGGCGCTGCCATGCTGGACCGCCATTGCTTCGTCGGCCCTAACCTGGTGGACCGCCTGGGCGACAAGCTGGATCATATCGTGCGCAGGCAACTGCCGCTGTCACGCACCCCCGAGGCCTTGGCGCTGCTGGGCCGTCCTGTCGACCGCAGCGAGGTCTACCTGCTCGGCTGGCTGTTCTACCGGGACGGCGTGGTGCCGCAGTCCATCGGCAGCCTGGGCATCGCGCCGGATCACCTGCACGGATGGTGGTCCACCTTGCCGGACTGGCTGGCCTGGGCTGGCAAGCGCGAAGGCTCGCGTTGGTATCGGCTGCCGCGCTCGGCGTGGATGGCCCCGGCCAGGGTGGCGCAAGCGCATACGGAAACCGCCGAGGCGATTCATGAGGCACTGGCGCTGCGTTTTGCGGAGACGCATCACGAGAAGAACTGGCGCCGGGAAGCACCGGTGATGTTGTGCGAGGTAGAGCCGGCGGGGCAGCCCGGCGTGTGGCGCGAACGTACCCGCGGGTTTGTGGTGCCGCCGGGATGGGAGGAGCGGGCGCGCGAGCGCATCGCCAGGCCGGTGGGCTGAACCGGCCCGTGGCGCAAGCGACGCTTAGTGGTGCTTGTCCTCGCCGATCATGGCGAGCGAATTGAAGTTGCGCACGTTGTAGCGGTGCTGGCGCATCACCAGCAGCATGGTGGCGCACACGAAGATGCCAAAGGCCACGATGACAATGCCGATCGGCACATTGAGCTTGATCAGCAGCGCGTACAGGCACAGCATCAGCAGCACCGAGACGTTCTCGTTGAAGTTCTGCACGGCAATCGAATGGCCGGCCGACAGCAGGACGTGCCCGCGGTGTTGCAGCAGCGCGTTCATCGGCACCACGAAGTAGCCGGACATGCCACCCACCAGCATCAGGAAGACGTAGGCGATCGCCATGTACAGCGGCATGTGCATGCCGAGCACATCCAGCGAAATCTCGGGCAGGCTGTGCTTGGTGTAGAAGGCCATCAGCATCACCACCACGCCCATCGCCACGCCAAACGGCAGCACCGACAGCGACTTGCGCAAAGGGATGCGCATGGCCGCCATGATCGCGCCTACCGCCACGCCCACCGCCACCACCGCTTGCAGCAGGGCGCCTTGCGACAGGTTCAGGCCGAGCGATTTTTCCGCCCATTTCAGCACGATGAACTGCAAGGTGGCGCCGGCACCCCAGAACAGCGTGGTCACGGCCAGCGAGATCTGGCCGAGCTTGTCGCGCCACAGGGCGGTAAAGCAATCAGCGAACTCGGCGATCAGCTTGATCGGGTTCTTTTCCTGCTGCGGGTAGCGGGCGCCCGTCTCGGGGATGAACAGGTTGAATACGGCTGCGATCACGTAGAACATCATGATCACCACCATGGCCGCCTCGGCCGGGGTGGTGATGCCTGTGTCGACGTAGGGCACGTCGATGCCGAGCAGAAGTTGCGAGATATGCACCGAGATCAGTGCCCCGCCCACCACCGTGCCCAGGATGATCGAGCACACCGTCAGGCCTTCGATCCAGCCATTGGCGGCGACCAGTCTCTCGGGCGGCAGCAGCTCGGTGAGAATACCGTACTTGGCGGGCGAGTACGCCGCTGCGCCGAACCCGACGATGCCGTAGGCCAGCAGCGGGTGCAACCCGAACATCATGATGGCGCACCCCGCTATCTTGATGGTGTTGGTGATGAACATCACCTTGCCCTTGGGCATCGAGTCGGCGAAGGCGCCCACGAAGGCAGCCAGCACGACGTAGGACAGTACGAAGAACAATTTGAGCAGCGGCGTCATCCACTGTGGAGAGTGCAGCTCGGTCAGAAGGGCGATAGCGGCGATGAGGAGCGCATTGTCGGCCAGCGATGAGAAGAACTGCGCGGCCATGATGGTATAAAAACCCTTCTTCATACTTTGGACTCTATCTCCATCGCTATCACCGTACATGCCAGGCAGCAGCGCGCCGCTGGGTGCTGTTGTTGCCTGTAGGGAACCTGGGCCCGCGTCGTTGTCCAAGTGATGCCCGGGCCAGCCGTGGGATCGCTGCGCAGCTTGCCTGACCGTGTTCGACATATTGCATCACTTTTAAAACATGGCCGGAACGTCCGGCTTTATAACACGAAAAGAAGGCGATTCCGAGCTTCCACGGGCCGCCGGTTGGACAGCGCAAGCGCGCAGCGATTCCCTAAATGTTTGCCCTGATGTGTTCAAATAACGTCTGTGCGAAGCGCTGCGCGTACCGGGTCTTCCCGGATATGGTGCATCCACGCGGCGGAAGTGATCCGGCCAGGCTGCCAGGATCCCCGTCGCCCGGCCGCGCCGCAAGCCACTGGAAGCACAAAAAGCCGCAGTAAAGCCGTAGTAAAAAGCACTAGAAGCGATCTCATGCCAAGACCCATTCACGCCGTCATTCATCAACCGGCCCTGGCCAACAACCTGGACGTAGTGCGCCGTTGCGCACCCCAGTCGCGCGTCTGGGCTGTGATCAAGGCCAACGCCTATGGCCACGGCATCCGCCGGGCATTCGCCGGCCTGCGCGCCGCGGACGGCTTTGGCCTGCTCGACCTGAACGAAGCCGTGCTGCTGCGCGAGTTGGGCTGGCAAGGCCCGATCCTGCTGCTAGAGGGTTTCTTCCAGCCGCAGGACGTGCCCTTGCTGGAGCAGTACCGCCTCACCACCGCGGTGCATTGCGAGGAGCAACTGCGCATGCTGGAAGTGGCGCGTCCCAAGGGGCCGCTGGGCATCCAGCTCAAGCTCAACACCGGCATGAACCGGCTGGGCTTCCGCCCGGAGCAGTACCGCACAGCCTGGGAGCGTGCGCGGACCCTGCCGTGCGTGGGAAGTATTGTGCACATGACCCATTTCTCGGATGCCGACAGCGCGCGCGGCATCGCGCACCAGCTGGAAGTCTTCGACGCCACCACCGCCAACCTGCCGGGCGAGGCCAGCTTGTCCAACTCGGCCGCCACGCTGTGGCATCCCCAGGCCCATCGCGCCTGGGTCCGTCCCGGGGTGGTGCTGTACGGTGCCTCGCCCACGGGCGTCGCGGCCGATGTGGCCAGCTTTGGGCTGCAGCCGGCCATGTCGCTGCACAGCGAGCTGATTTCGGTGCAGGACCTGCAGCCGGGCGATACCGTCGGCTATGGCTCTCTGTTCACGGCCGAGCGGCCGATGCGCATCGGCGTGGTGGCCTGCGGCTATGCCGACGGCTATCCGCGCCATGCGGCAGGCTGGGGCGACAAGCCCGCGCCGGTGCTGGTCGACGGCGTGCGCACCCGTCTGGTGGGCCGGGTCTCCATGGACATGATCTGTGTCGACCTGACGCCTTGCCCGAGGGCCAAGGTGGGCAGCGCCGTGACCCTGTGGGGCCAGGGCTTGCCGATCGACGACGTCGCCGTGGCCAGCGGCACCGTGGGCTACGAACTGATGTGCGCGCTGGCGCCCCGGGTGCCCGTCACTGTGGCGACCCTGACCACGCCAGAGCAGTCTGCGCTGGCCTGAGCGGCCATGCGGGCAGGGGCCGGGCCCTTCGTCCCGGCCCAGGCGACCGATCCCGGGCCCCCGCGCATTGCCTTGCGCATCCTCTTCAGCATCCCCTAGGACCTCAGTTGGCTAAGCCCAAGAACGTCTATACCTGCACCGAGTGCGGCGGCACCTCGCCACGCTGGCAAGGCCAGTGCCCGCAGTGCCAGCAATGGAACACGCTGGTGGAGAGCGTGGCGGAAACTCCTTCGACCAAGCGCTTCCAGCCGCTGGCGGCCTCGGCCATGGTGCAGCGCCTGTCCGAGATCGACGCTGCCGACGTGCCGCGCTTTTCCAGCGGCATCGAGGAGTTCGACCGCGTGCTCGGCGGCGGCCTGGTGTCGGGCGGGGTGGTGCTGATCGGCGGCGATCCCGGCATCGGCAAGTCCACCTTGCTGCTGCAAGCCCTGGCGAACCTGTCCGCGCAGCGCCGCGTGCTGTACGTCAGCGGCGAGGAGTCCGGCGCGCAAATCGCACTGCGCGCGCAGCGCCTGGGCGTGGACAGCCCGCACCTGGCGCTGCTGGCCGAGATCCAGCTCGAGAAGATCCAGGCCACGCTGGAGGTGGAAAAGCCCGAGGTCGCGGTAATCGATTCGATCCAGACCTTGTTCTCGGATGCGCTGACCTCGGCGCCAGGCTCGGTCGCCCAGGTGCGCGAGTGCGCGGCGCAGCTGACCCGGATCGCCAAGAGCACCGGCACCACCATCATCCTGGTCGGCCACGTGACCAAGGATGGCAGCCTGGCCGGCCCGCGGGTGCTGGAGCACATTGTCGATACCGTGCTGTATTTCGAGGGTGACACGCACTCCTCGCACCGCCTGATCCGGGCCTTCAAGAACCGTTTTGGCGCGGTCAACGAGCTGGGCGTGTTCGCCATGACCGAGCGCGGCCTGCGCGGGGTCAGCAACCCGTCCGCACTGTTCCTGTCGCAGCATGAGCAGGTGGTGCCCGGCTCCTGCGTGCTGGTGACGCAGGAGGGCACGCGCCCGCTGCTGGTGGAGGTGCAGGCGCTGGTCGATACCGCGAACGTGCCGAACCCGCGGCGCCTGGCGGTGGGCCTGGAGCAGAACCGCCTGGCCATGCTGCTGGCGGTGCTGCACCGCCATGCCGGCATTGCCTGTTTCGACCAGGACGTCTTCCTCAACGCCGTGGGCGGGGTCAAGATCACCGAGCCGGCGGCCGACCTGGCGGTGCTGCTGGCCATTCACTCCTCCATGCGCAACAAGCCGCTGCCACGCGGCCTGGTGGTGTTTGGCGAAATCGGCCTGGCCGGCGAGATCCGGCCCAGCCCGCGCGGGCAGGACCGCTTGCGCGAGGCGGCCAAGCTGGGCTTCTCGATCGCGGTGATCCCCAAGGCCAATGCGCCCAAGCAGAAGATCGAGGGCCTGGAAGTGATCGCGGTGGAGCGGCTGGAGCAGGCGATCGACCGGGTTCGGCATATGGAGTGAGGCTTTCAGCCCATTCCTGGCCTTTTTCCCGCAATTTTGGGTATATTCCGAAGCACTTTTTAGTCGGAGTTCATCCATGCGCATGTTCAACGTCCGCCGGCAAGCCGGCGCGCTAGCCGCGATCGGCTGCGCCGCCTCGCTGCTCTCGGTGTCCGGCGCCGCCGCCGCGGCCGATGCTGCCAAGGCGTTTTTTGACGCGGCGCTGTGCAAGCCGCCCTACACCACGAAATCCGCCACCGCGCTTTACGAGGCCGCCGAGAAACTCGCCAAGCCGGATCTGTCCAGGCTGGGCGCGGCCATCTACAAGCTGCCGCAGCCGATCGGGCAGGACGGTTTCCAAAGCGATGAAGTGGTATTCGCGGGTACGTCGGCGGGTGTGCTGGTGCAAGGCATGCAGGCCGAAGCGCTGGCCGCGCGCTACCAGCTCAAGCAGGAGCCTTCGACGTTGCTGGGCACCGCCACCAAGGGCTTTGCCCGCGCTCTGCCGGCCGCTCAGCAGCCCCTGCCCGATCTCGGCACCGTTTCCGTCGTGGCGCGTGAAAGCGCCGCGCTGCCTGGCAAGACGCTGCTGATCTGCGAGCTTGTCAGCCACGCGGATGCGAGGGCGCTCAAGGCCTACGAGCGCAGCCGGGCGGAGCAGGGCGCCGCTGCGCGCTGACGCTGGCCCAGGAGAACTTGCCACCATGACGAATCAACGCCCTTCGGCGCCAGGCGCGGCTGGCCATGAGCCGGTCGTGCTGGAAACCGCGCGGCTGCGCCTGCGCCAGTGGCGCGAGGCGGATTTCGCACCTTTTGCCGCGCTCAATGCCGATCCTGTGGTGATGGCGTGTTTCCCCGCTGCGCTGGAGCGCGCGGCCAGCGACGCCATGGCGCTGCGCTGCCAGGCGCTGATCGCGCAGCGGGGCTGGGGCTTTTGGGCGGTGGAGCGCAAGGCCGATGGCGCTTTCATCGGCTTTGTGGGCCTGCATGAGCCTGCCGCTGCGTTGCCGTTTTCGCCCTGCGTGGAGATCGGCTGGCGCCTGGCGCGAGCGCACTGGGGGCAGGGCTATGCCTCGGAGGCGGCGCAGGCCGCGCTGCGCTTCGGCTTCGAGCAACTGGCGCTGGCGGAAATCGTCTCCTTCACTGCGTTGCCCAACGCCCGTTCGCGGGCCGTGATGGAGCGCCTGGGCATGGTGGCGGATGGCACCTTCGAGCACCCGGGCGTCGCGCCGGACAGCCCGCTGCGCAAGCATTGGCTCTACCGCTTGCCGTCGGCGCGCTGGCATGCGTCAATCCGCCGCAAGCCGCGTCTTGCCCATCGCAACGGATTGGGCGGGCATGGTCCGCAAAATCGGTAATAATGTGCCTCGTATTGCGCGCCGGCGCATGTCGCCCGGCCTTTTTCCGCTAGTGAGCCATGCAAGCCAATTCCCGTAGTTTCTTTTTGCTGATCGCCGCGATTTCGTTCGGCCTGGTCGGCTATGCCCTCTACCTGCAGCATGTGGAGGGCTACCAGCCTTGCCCGCTTTGCGTGATGCAGCGCTTTGCCTTCGTCGGCATCGGCCTGTTCTCGCTGCTGGCCGCCATTGCGCAGAACACGCGCAGCCTGTGGCAGGGCCTGGGCATGTTGTCCGGCGTGGCCGGCATCGCGGTGGCGGGCTATCACGTGTCGCTGCTGCTCAACCCCAAGGCCAGCTGCGGCATCGATCCGCTGGAGAACTGGGTCAACCAGCTGCCCACGGCCAAGATCCTGCCGCAGGTGTTCTACTCGGATGGCATGTGCACCACGCCGCTGCCTCCGATCTTCGGCCTGTCGATCCCGGCGTGGTCGCTGATCTGGCTGTTCATCCTGTCCGCCACGCTGGCGGTCGGCATGATCCGGCGCGAGAAGAACTACCGCTGATCTGCCTGGCGCGCACTGGCGGCTGCCGGCGCGCGCATCCCGGGGGCTGCGGCCCCCGGGCACCCTTCCCACGATCAAACGATCAGCTCGATCTGCTCCTGCAGCTCCAGCCAGCGCTCTTCCAGCGTGTCCAGTTCGCCACCGACCTCGCCCTGGCGCTTGAGCATCTCCAGCAGCTTTGCCTTGTTGGCCTCCGCATAGCTGGTTTCGTCGGCCATGAAGGTGTCGATCTCGCTCTTGGCCTGCTGCAGCACGGCCATGCGCTTTTCCACCTTTTCCAGCTCCTTGGCCAGCGGCTTGCGCAATTGCGTCAGGCGCTGGCGCTCGTCGGCCTCGGCGCGGCGCTGGTCGCGGCGGTTGGCGGTGGCTGGCGCTTCGCCGTCTTCCTGCGCGTGCGCCGCGGTAGCCGCGTTGCGCTTGGCCGCGGCTTGCTTGAGCAACCAGTCGCGGTAATCGTCCAGGTCGCCGTCGAAGGGCTGGATGGTGCCGTCGGCCACCAGCAGGAACTGGTCGGTGGTGGCGCGCAGCAGGTGCCGGTCGTGGGAGACCACGATCAGCGTGCCTTCGAACTGCGCCAGCGCCATGGTGAGGGCCTCCCGGGTGTCGAGGTCCAGGTGGTTGGTCGGCTCATCCAGCAGCAACAGGTTGGGCTTTTGCCAGACGATCAGCGCCAGCGCCAGGCGCGCCTTCTCGCCGCCGGAGAACGGCTCGATCGACGCGGTGGCCATTTCGCCGCGGAAGTTGAAGCTGCCGAGGAAGTCGCGCAGTTCCTGCTCGCGGGTGTCCGGCGCGAGCCGGGCCAGGTGCTGCAGCGGCGACTCGTGATCGCGCAGCGTTTCCAGTTGGTGCTGGGCAAAGTAGCCGATCTGCAGGCCCTTGCCCTGGCGCAGCGTGCCGGACAGCGCTTGCTGCGTGCCGGCCAGCGTCTTGACCAGGGTTGACTTGCCCTGGCCGTTGGCGCCGAGCAGGCCGATGCGCTGGCCGGTCTGGATCGACAGCGTGAGGTTGTGCAGGATGGTCACGGGCGGCGCGTCTGGCGCGGGAGCGGGATAGCCGCAGTCCACGCCTTCGAGCACCATCATCGGGTTGGGCGCCGAATCCGGCTCGCGGAACTCGAACGCAAAGCCCGCGGCGATATGCACCGGCGCCAGCCGCTCCATCTTCTCCAGTGCCTTGACCCGGCTCTGCGCCTGGCGTGCCTTGGTGGCCTTGGCCTTGAAGCGGGTGATGAAGGATTCGAGGTGGGCTATTTCCTTTTGCTGGCGCGAGTAGGCGGACTGCTGCAAGGCCATCTGCTGCAGGCGCAGCGTCTCGAACTGGCTGTAGTTGCCGCCGTAGCGGCGCAACTGCTGGTTTTCGATGTGCACGGTGACATTGCAGATCGCATCGAGGAATTCGCGATCATGGGAAATCATCACCAGCGTGCCCGGATAGCGCGCCAGCCAGTCTTCCAGCCAGACGATGGCGTCCAGGTCCAGGTGGTTGGTGGGCTCATCGAGCAGCAGCAGGTCGGACGGGCACATCAGCGCCTGTGCCAGGTTCAGCCGCATGCGCCAGCCGCCGGAGAACGAGGCTACCGGCTGCGATACCTGCGCCAGCGTAAAGCCCAGCCCCAGCAGCAAGGCCTGCGCGCGTGCCGGCGCGGTGTAGCCGTCGGCATCGGCAAAGGCGCCGTGGGCATCGCCCTCGGCGCTGCCATCGCCGCTGGCCTGGGCCGCGGCGATGCGCGCTTCGATGTCGCGCAGCCGGGTATCGCCGTCGATCGTGTAATCCACCGCACTGCGCATTACGGCGGGGGTTTCCTGCGCCACGTGGGCAGTACGCCACTGCGGCGGGATGGCCACGTCGCCGCCGTCCGCCTGCAATTCGCCGCGCAGCATGGCGAACAGGGTCGACTTGCCGCTGCCGTTGGCACCGACGAGGCCGACGCGCTCGCCGGGGTTCAGCGTCACGCTGGTGTGGTCGAACAGCACCTTGGTGCCGCGCTGGAGGACTAGCTGGTCGATTCGGATCACGGGAGGGGAAAGGCTGAAGAAGGCTGCGGGTCTGGGGCGGTTGCCCTTGTAGCTCGAAATCTAACCGGCCCCGGCATGGCACGGGGCAAGCCGGCATTGTAGCTGCTTCGTATGGCGGCGCCCCCAGAACGCTCGGTGCATGGCCGGCTCCGTTTTCGATGTTCCTAGGTGAAAACCCTTGGCCTGGTAAAACTCTATTTTCATGGCATGGGGTTTGCGTGTAAATTTATTTACATAGATCCGCGCCGGATGAAAACGCTGTTTCCCGCCGCGCGGATCTCCGACCAACCCAATGCACGCGCCATGACCAACGGTAACGGTACTCACGGTTCTGCCGGAAAAAACGGCAGCAACGGCAGCGCTTCGATCGCGGAGCGCATCGCCCGCGCCTTGCCCACGCTCACGCCAGCGCACCAGCGCATGGCGGAGTACGTGCTGGGCAACCCGTTTCGCGCAGCCACCATGCGCATCGACGAATTCGCCGATGCCGTGGCGGTGTCGGTGGCCACCGCGAACCGCTTCGCACATGCGCTGGGCTTCGAAGGCTTCCCGCAGTTTCGCGCCGAATTGGTGCGCGGTTTCGAGGCAACGCTTGCACCAGTTGAGAAATTGCGCACCGAACTGGCGCGTCCCGCCACGGTGGCCGAAGTGTTTGCCGCGTCGCTGGAGGAGGATGTGCGCAACCTCGAAGCCTCGCGGCGCGCGCTCGATGCCGAGACCTGCGAGCGCGCGGTGGAGGCCATCCTGGCAGCGGAGCGCATCTTCGTGGTGGGCTTTGGCGCCAGCGGCTTCCTGGCAGGGCTGTTGCAGCATGGGCTGGATATGTCCTGCCGCACCGTGATCTCGGTATCGGGTGCGGGCGGCGCATCCACCGCGGCGCGCCAGTTGTTCAAGCTGCAGCCGCGCGACCTGCTGATCGTGATCGGCTTTCCGCGCTATGTGTATGACACCGTGGCCATCGCCAAGCGTGCACGCTCGCATGGCGCGCACATCCTGGCGCTGACCGACGGGCCCACTTCGCCGCTGGCGCCACTGGCCGATATCGCGCTGTACGCCCAGACCGGGCGCCAGCTTTCCGCCAATTCGGATGCGGCCGTGCTGGCCTTTATCGAGGCGCTGTGCGGCGCGGTGGCGTATCGCGCCGCGCATGCCGTCAAGGCCGCCGCCGAGATGACCGACTTCCTGCTGCCGTGGCTGCACGGCGCGCCTCCCGGACAAGGACGGGATGCGCACGAACCGCGCGAACCACGCCGCGACGCAGCAGCCGAAGGCCGCGCCAAGGCAGCCACGGCACGCCGCAAAAAGACTTCCCCGAACGCATCGTGAACCTCATGAACACCCCAGTCATTGCTATCCACGGCGGCGCCGGCACCATCACCCGTGCCGCCATGAGCCCCGCCAAGCAAGCCGAATACACCGCCGCGCTGAGCGCCGTGCTTGAAGCCGGCCAGCGCGTGCTGGCCGATGGCGGCAGCGCGCTCGACGCTGTCACCGAGGCCGTGCGCCTGCTGGAGGATTGCCCGTTGTTCAATGCCGGCCGCGGCTCGGTGCTGACCCACGCCGGCACCTATGAGCTGGACGCGGCGATCATGGACGGCGCCACGCTGGGCGCCGGCGCGGTGGCCTGCGTCAAGCACCTGCGCAACCCGGTGCTGGCCGCGCGCGCGGTGATGGAGAAGAGCCAGCACGTGCTGTTCGCCGGTGAGGGCGCCGAGGCCTTCGCGCAAGCGCAGGGCCTGGAACTGGTGACGCCGGACTATTACTTCACGCAGGCGCGCACCGATCAGTGGGAACGCGCCCGCGCAGGCAGCGGCACGACCCTGCTGGACCACGACGCCGCCACGCTGGCCGCGGAACCCATCGACCCGGACACCAAGTTCGGCACGGTTGGCGCGGTGGCGTTCGATGCGCAGGGGCGCCTGGCCGCCGCGACTTCCACCGGAGGCGTGACCAACAAGCAGGTCGGCCGCGTGGGCGATACGCCCATCGTCGGCGCCGGCTGCTTTGCCGACGATGTGGCGGCGGTGTCCGCCACCGGCACCGGCGAAATGTTCATCCGCACCGTGGCCGCGTACGACGTGGCGGCGCAGATGCGCTACGCAGGCGTGCCGCTGGAAGAAGCCGCACGCCGCGTGGTGATGGAAAAGCTGCCTGCCATCGAAGGGCGCGGCGGCCTCATCGCCGTGGACCGCGAAGGCAACGTCACGCTGCCGTTCAATACCGAAGGCATGTACCGCGGCTTCGCCCGGGTGGGCGAGCCGGTCAATGTGTGGATCTACGGCTGAGCGCGCGCGCGTACGGCAGCGGCATCCGCATGGCAAGCAAAGCATCAAGCACTGCACCAAGCAAAGCACCAACAAAGCATCAACCTAGGCACTAAAGGGGGCCCAGTGGCTGCATCCTCTTCCCAGTCGACCATCGTCCTGCCAGCGCAACGCGTGGTAGCCGTCAACGATCTCACCGTGCGCTTCTCCACCTCGGAGCGCACGGTGCAAGCCGTGCGCAACCTGTCTTTCCACGTCGATCGTGGCGAGACGCTGGCCGTGGTGGGCGAGTCGGGCTCGGGCAAGTCGGTGACCTCGCTCGCGCTGATGCGCCTGGTGGAACACGGCGGCGGCAAGATCGCCAGCGGCAGCATGGCGCTGCGACGGCGCAATGGCCAGGTGCTCGATCTCGCCACCGCCGATGGCGCCGCCATGCGCCGCGTGCGCGGCAGTGACGTGGCGATGATTTTCCAGGAGCCGATGACCTCGCTCAACCCGGTATTTCCGGTGGGCGAGCAGATTGCCGAATCGATTCGCCTGCACCAGGGCAAGAGCCGCGCCGAGGCGCGCGCCGAAGCCCTGCGCATGCTGGAGATCGTGCGCATTCCCGAGGCGCGCCGCGTGCTGGACCGCTTCCCGCACCAGCTCTCCGGCGGCATGCGCCAGCGCGTGATGATCGCCATGGCGCTGTCGTGCAAGCCGGCGCTGCTGATCGCCGACGAGCCCACCACGGCGCTCGACGTCACCATCCAGGCCGAGATCCTGCAACTGATCCGCAATCTGCAGTCCGAGATGGACATGGCCGTGGTCTTCATCACCCACGACATGGGCGTGGTGGCCGAGGTGGCCGACCGCGTGCTGGTGATGTACCGCGGCGAGAAGGTGGAGGAGGGCACCTCCGAGCAAGTCTTCGGCAAGCCCGCGCATCCCTACACCCGTGCGCTGCTGTCCGCGGTGCCCAAGCTGGGCGCCATGCGCGGCACCGACTGGCCGGCCAAGTTCCCGCTGGTGCAGCTGGACCAGGGCGAGCCGGTGGCGCCGGTGCCGCAGGATACGGTGGCGGTGGACGCCGCGCCGATCCTGCGCGTGCGCGACCTGGTGACCCGCTTCGATGTGCCGGGCGGCCTGCTGGGCCGCGTGGCGCGCCGCGTGCATGCGGTCGAGCGCGTGAGCTTTGACCTCTACCCCGGCGAGACCCTGGCGCTGGTGGGCGAGTCCGGCTGCGGCAAGTCCACCACCGGCCGCTCGCTGCTGCGCCTGGTCGACAGCCAGAGCGGCACCATCGAGTTCAACGGACAGGACATCAGCCAGATGCGCGGCGGCGCCTTGCAGACCCTGCGCCGCAATATCCAGTTCATCTTCCAGGACCCGTTCGCCTCGCTCGACCCGCGCGTGCCGGTGGGCTACTCCATCATGGAGCCGCTGCTGGTGCACAAGGTGGCCAGCGGCAAGGAGGCCGAGCAGCGCGTGGCCTGGCTGCTGGAAAAGGTGGGCCTGTCGGCCGCGCACGCCTCGCGCTACCCGCACGAGTTCTCGGGCGGCCAGCGCCAGCGCATCTGCATTGCGCGTGCGCTCGCCTTGAACCCGAAGGTGGTGGTCGCTGACGAATCGGTCTCCGCGCTCGACGTTTCCATCCAGGCGCAGATCGTCAACCTGATGCTGGACCTGCAGCGCGAGATGGGCATTGCGTTCCTCTTCATTTCGCACGATATGGCCGTGGTGGAGCGCGTGAGCCACCGCGTGGCGGTGATGTACCTGGGCCAGATCGTCGAGATCGGCCCGCGCCGCGCCATTTTTGAAAACCCGCAGCACCCGTACACCAGGAAGCTGATGTCGGCGGTGCCGATCGCCGATCCGGCGCGCCGCCACCTCAAGCGCGAGCCGCTCTCGGACGAAATGCCCAGCCCGATCCGCGCGCTCGGCGACGAGCCGGTGGTGCAGCCGCTCGTAGCCGTCGGCGGCAACGCCGCATCCCATCATTTTGTAGCCCGGCACGCCATCGGCGGTGCCTACTGAACTGACGAAACCAAGGAGAATCGATGATGACCCGTTTGGCCCCTTCCAAGTTGATCGCCGGTGGCCTGGCCCTGGCCGCGCTCGGCGCAGGTCCCGCCTTTGCCGCCAAGGACGCCGTGATGGCGGTGTACTCCACCTTCACCACGCTCGACCCGTACGACGCCAACGACACGCTGTCGCAAGCCGCCGCCAAGTCCTTCTACCAAGGCCTGTTCGGCTTTGACAAGGACATGAAGCTGATCAACGTGCTGGCCGAGAGCTATGAAGCCAGCAAGGATGGCCTGACGTACACCATCAAGCTGAAGAAGAACGTGAAGTTCCACGACGGCACCACCTTCGATGCCGCCGCCGTCAAAGCCAACTTCGACCGCGTCACCAATCCGGCCAACAAGCTCAAGCGCTACACGCTGTTCAACCGCGTGGCCAAGACCGAAGTGGTCGACGCCAACACCGTCAAGGTCACGCTCAAGGAGCCGTTCTCGCCGTTCATCAACGTGCTGGCCCACCCGTCCGCCGTGATGATCTCGCCCGCCGCGCTGCAGAAATACGGCAAGGACATCGCCTTCCATCCGGTCGGTACCGGCCCGTTCGAGTTCGTCGAGTGGAAGCAGCCCGATCACCTGAAGGGCAAGAAATTCGCCGGCTTCTGGAAGACCGGCTACCCCAGGATCGACACCATCACCTGGAAGCCGGTGGTGGACAACAACACGCGTGCCGCCATCATGCAGACCGGCGAAGCGGACTTTGCCTTCAGCATTCCGTTCGAACAGGCAGCGGTGCTCAAGGGCAGTGCCAAGGTGGACCTGATCGCCTCGCCCTCGATCATTCAGCGCTACCTGAGCATGAACACCATGGTCAAGCCGTTCAACGACCCCAAGGTGCGCCAGGCCATCAACTACGCCATCAACAAGGACGCGCTGGCCAAGGTCGCCTTCGCCGGTTACGCCACGCCGATGGACGGCGTGGTGCCCGCGGGCGTGGACTACGCCGAGAAGCTGGGTCCGTGGCAGTATGACCCGGCCAAGGCACGCGCGCTGCTCAAGGAAGCCGGCTACCCGAACGGCTTTGAGACCACGCTGTGGTCCGCGTACAACCACACCACCGCGCAGAAGGTGATCCAGTTCGTGCAGCAGCAGTTGCAGCAAGTTGGCATCAAGGCGACCGTGCAAGCGCTAGAAGCCGGCCAGCGCGTCGAGAAGGTGGAGAGCGTGCAGAAGCCGGAAGACGCCGGCGTGCGCATGTACTACGTAGGCTGGTCGTCGTCGACCGGCGAGTCCGACTGGGCGCTGCGTCCGCTGCTGGCCTCCGAATCGATGCCGCCCAAGCTGCTGAACACCGCGTACTACAAGAACGACCAGGTCGACGCCGACATCGCCGGCGCCCTGCGTACCACCGACCGTGGCGAGAAGGCCCGTCTGTACAAGGACGCGCAGGAACACATCTGGAAGGATGCGCCCTGGGCGTTCCTGGTGACCGAAAAGGTGCTGTATGCGCGCAGCAAGCGCCTGACGGGTGCCTACGTGATGCCTGACGGCTCGTTCAGCTTCGACGAGATCGACATCAAGCAGTAAGCGCATCGGCCTTGCGCCGTGGCGCGTCCCATCAGAGCGGCGCCACGCGCTCGGTCATCGCTTAGCGGTACAGCGCAGCAAGCCGTGCACGGCCGCCTGCCCACAGTCGCGGGGGCAGGGCGGGCGGCCCGCGGTCTTTAATCATCCGGTGCATCATGCTGAATTACTTTCTCAAACGATTCCTGGGCGTGATCCCCACATTGCTGATCGTGGCAGTGCTGGTGTTCCTGTTCGTCCACCTGTTGCCCGGCGATCCCGCCCGGCTCGCGGCTGGCCCCGAGGCCGACCAGGCCACGGTGGAACTGGTGCGCCGCGATCTCGGCCTGGACAAGCCGCTGCCCGAGCAGTTCGTGCAATTCTTCTCGAACGCCTTGCGCTGGGAGTTTGGCAATTCGCTGCGCACCAAGCGTGCCGTCAGCGAGGAAATCGGCGACCGCTTCATGCCGACCCTGTACCTGACGCTGGCCTCGATGGTGTGGGCGGTGATCTTCGGCATGGTGATCGGGATCAGCTCGGCCGTCTGGCGCAACCGCTGGCCCGACCGCTTCGGCATGACGCTAGCGGTGTCCGGCATTTCGTTTCCCGCCTTCGCGCTGGGCATGCTGCTGATGGAGGTGTTCTCGGTGCAGCTGGGCTGGCTGCCGTCGATCGGCGCCGATACCTGGAAGCACTACATCCTGCCGTCGATCACGCTGGGCGCCGCGGTGGCCGCCGTGATGGCACGGTTTACCCGCGCCTCCTTTGTCGAGGTGCTGAATGAAGATTTCGTGCGGACCGCGCGCGCCAAGGGCGTGGGCGAGTTCCTGGTGGTGGCCAAGCACTGCCTGCGCAACGCCATGATTCCCGTGGTGACCATGATGGGCCTGCAGTTCGGCTTCCTGCTGGGCGGCTCGATCGTGGTGGAAAAGGTGTTCAACTGGCCTGGCCTCGGACGCCTGCTGGTGGACGCGGTCGAGATGCGCGACTACCCGGTCATCCAGGCCGAGGTGCTGCTGTTCTCGCTTGAGTTCATCCTGATCAACCTGGTGGTCGACGTGCTGTACACCGTCATCAACCCCGCCATTCGTTATAAGTAAGTGAGGCCGGCATGACCCAGCTATCCACGCCCGCCAACGGCGAGTCCGCCGTCCCGGCCACAGCCGCCACGCAAGAAGCCGTGCGCACGCCCTGGACCGAGTTCTGGCGCAAATTCCGCAAGCAGCACCTCGCACTCGGCGCCGGTGTGTTCGTGCTGCTGCTGGTGGCGGTGGCGGTCCTCGCCCCGCACCTGGTGCCTTACGATCCGGAGAATTTCTTCGACTACGACGCGCTCAATGCGGGCCCCAGCGCCGCGCACTGGTTCGGCGTCGATTCGCTCGGACGCGACATCTTCAGCCGCATCCTGGCCGGTGCCCGCATCTCGCTGGCCGCGGGCTTCTTCTCGGTGATCATCGGCGCCATCGTGGGCACCGTGCTCGGCCTGCTGGCCGGCTACTACGAGGGCTGGTGGGACCGCATCGTGATGCGCATCTCCGATGTGCTGTTCGCCTTCCCCGGCATCCTGCTGGCGATCGGCATCGTGGCCATCCTCGGCAACGGCATGACCAACGTGATCTTCGCGGTGGCGGTGTTCAGCATCCCGGCGTTCGCCCGCCTGGTGCGCGGCAATACGCTGATGCTCAAGCGCCTGACGTATGTGGAAGCCGCGCGCAGCATTGGCGCGTCCGACTTCACCATCCTGATGCGCCACATCCTGCCGGGCACCATCTCGTCCATCGTGGTGTATTTCTCGATGCGCATCGGCACCTCGATCATCACCGCCGCCAGCCTGTCCTTCCTGGGCCTGGGCGCGCAGCCGCCCACGCCGGAGTGGGGCGCGATGCTTAACGAAGCCCGCGCCGACATGGTGACCGCGCCGCACGTGGCGATTTTCCCCAGCCTGGCCATCTTCCTGACCGTGCTGGCGTTCAACCTGCTGGGCGACGGCCTGCGCGACGCGCTGGATCCGAAGATCGACCGGCGCTAAGGAGCGCACGCGGATGTCCGTATCCATGCCGCATATCGGCGCGTTGCCAGCCGGCGCGCGCAACAGCATCACCGACGTGCCGGGCGTGGCGGTTGGCCAATGCACGCTGGCCGACGGCGCCTGCCAGACCGGCGTGACGGTGGTGTTGCCGCACGGCGGCAACCTGTTTACCGACAAGGTGCCGGCCGCCGCGACCGTGCTCAATGGCTTCGGCAAGAGCGTGGGCCTGGTGCAGGTGGAAGAGCTCGGCGTGCTGGAGACGCCCATCGCGCTGAGCAACACCTTTGCCGTGGGCGCGCTGTCGCAGGCGCAGATCCGGCAGGCCATTGCAGCCAATCCGGAGATCGGGCGCGCCTGGCCAACGGTCAACCCGCTGGTGTTCGAGTGCAATGACGGCTACCTGAACGACATACAGGCGATGGCCGTGCAGCAGGCGCATTATGCGCAAGCCTGCGCCGCGGCCAGCGTGGATTTCGCGCAGGGTGCGGTCGGGGCCGGGCGCGGCATGTCGTCGTTCGGACTGAAAGGCGGCATCGGCTCGGCCTCCCGCCACGTGGGCGGATACCATGTGGGCGTGCTGGTGCAGGCGAACTTCGGCACCTTGCCCAGCTTCACCGTGGCCGGCGCGCGCCTTGGCGGCTTGCTGGCCGAACGGCTCCGGGCGCATACGCAAGCGCCGGCGGAGTCAGGGCCGGAGAAGGGCTCGATCATCATGATCCTGGCTACCGACGCGCCGCTCGACGCACGACAGCTGCGCCGGCTGTCGCTACGCGCGGGGGCGGGCCTGGCGCGTACCGGCTCGGTATTCGGCCACGGCTCGGGCGACATCGCGCTCGCTTTTTCCACCGCCTACACTGTGCCGCAGCAAGCCGGCGCACCCATGCCGGCGCTGGCCATGCTGCACGAAACCCGGCTCGATACGCTGTTCCATGCCGCCGCCGACAGCGTTGAGCAGGCCATCCTGCATGCGCTGTGGCAGGCCGAAACCGTGCGCGGCCGCGATGGGCACCAGCGTGTCGCGCTGCGCGAGTTGATGCCCGAGCTGCCGCAATGGCTGCTGCGCACGGCACCGACGAACTGAATCTCCACAAGCCATGAAGATCCTGATTTCCACCGACATCGAAGGCGTAGCCGGGGTATTCCATCCCGAGCAGACCCGCGCCGGCAACGGCGAGTACGAACGCGCCCGCGCCTGGATGACGGCCGAAGCCAATGCCGCCGTGCAAGGCGCCTTCGCGGGCGGCGCGGCCGAAGTGCTGGTCAACGATTCCCACGGCGGCTTTCGCAACCTGCTGCCGGACCAGCTCGACCCGCGCGCGCGCCTGGTGCTAGGCAAGCCGCGCTACCTTGGCATGATGGCCGGGGTGCACGGCTGCGACGGCGTCTTCATGATCGGCTACCACGGCCGCGCGCAAAGCCGCGGTATCCTCGCCCACACCATCAACAGCAGCGCGTTCGCCCGCATCTGGCTCAACGGCCAGGAACTGGGCGAGGCCGGGATCTACGGCGCCCTGGCGGGCGAATTCGGCGTGCCGGTGCTGATGGCCAGTGGCGATGATGTCTTCGTGGACGAGACCCGAGCGCTGATGCCCTGGGTGCGCTATGTGCAGACCAAGCAAGCCGGCGGGCAAGGCAGCGGCACCTCGCTGTCGCTTGCCGCATCGCGCGACGCCATTGCCGCGCAAGCCGAGCAAGCCGTGCGCGAGCAGGCCGGGCAGCCCCTGAAGCTCAGTGGCCCGATCCACTGCCGCTTGCAAACCCAGGGCCCGGCCTATGCCGACCTGTTCTGCCAGTGGCCCGCGCTGGAGCGCATGGACGGCGTGACGCTGGCGTTCGATGCCGCTTCGGTGCAGGCGGCCGTGCGCATGCTGAACTGCCTGTCGGCGATGTCGTTCATGCTGAAGTAGGGCGCGGCGCGGCCTGTAGAGGCGGTCGTGGTGGTTGTGCCCGCTAGTGCCCGCCGCATGGTGGACAATGGCGGGTGGCAGGCGCCGGTGGCGCCCCGCAGGCAATCAGCCACTTCGCAGCACTCATCACGGCGGGCACAAGCAGATTCATGATCGCAGTCAACGACGGGAGCTGGACTCCCGTACGCAAGGATTTTGTCGAACCCGGCACACGCTGCCGGCAGCAGGTCGGCCGTGGGCGGCACCACGGCTTCGGCAACGGCCAGGCCTTTATCCTGCGCGACGGGCAAGGCCACGAGTACCCCTTTGGCGAGGCCTGCGCGCGGGCCGTGCTTGCTGAGCCAGACCTGTTGTACCTGGTGCCCGACTACACCGAGCGGGACGCCGGCCAGCCCGTGCCCGAAGCGACCGCGCCGGACAACGAGGAGTTCGAGGCCGCCGGCCCGGCCGCGCCGCGTGCCCGCGGCGCGGCGGGTGGCGCCCGCCAAGGCAAGGCCAGCGACGCCGCGCTGCGGCGTACGGCCGCCATCCGTTACCTCGTGCTGCGCATGGAAAAGGTGGCCGGCGTGCCGCGCGTGCAACCCACCGTGCGTTTTCCTGCGCTCGAAGCGGTGTATCAGTCCTACCTTGAAACCGGCGAACTGCCGGATGCCCAGGTCAAGCGCATTCTCGCCATCGAGCGCAGCGCCACCACGCCGCCCAAGCTCAAGACCATCAATCTGCTCGACGTCTACACCGCGCACGTCAAGCTGGAGCGCGTGATCCAGGAATCCAACCGCGTCGAGCAGCGCCGGTTCCTGCGCAGCATCCATGACTGGCTGGCGCGTCACCTGGTGCTGTCCGCCGCCCAGATCGCCGCGGCGGGCATCCAGATGCATCCGCATGCGTTCCGCTCCCTGTTGCTGCGTGAGGCGGTGCCGGCAGATGCGGCCAAGGGCGAGAAGGGCACCAAGAGCGCGAAGGGCGGCAAAGGCTAGCTGCCCGGCTTCGGGCGGCTTCGGATGGCAATGCCGGCCAAGTTGGCGTTTAATAGCGGCACCCCCACTCCTCGCCAAGCGCGAAATCTGCTGTCATGTCCTTGCACACCAGCTTTTCTCGCAGTTATGCCGAAGCCCGGCAGAAATTCCTTGAAGCGGCCCGGGCTGCCGGCGGCACCCTGACCGCGTTCCCCCATCCCACCAAGCGCGGCTGCGCCGGCGAGGAACTTGCCATGGATGTCGCCTGGGTGGGCGGTGCCGAGGCCAGGCGCGTGCTCATGGTGACTTCAGGGATGCACGGGGTGGAAGGCTTCTGCGGCTCCGGGGCGCAGGTCGCCATGCTGGGTGACGCGGATCTGCTGCAGGCGTGCGCTGGCGCGGGCGTGGCGCTGCTGCTGGTGCACGCGGTCAATCCCTACGGTTTCTCGCATATGCGCCGGGTCAACGAAGACAACGTTGACCTCAACCGCAATTTCATGGATTTCACCCAGCCGCTGCCCGACAACGCGCCGTACGCCGAGGTGGCGCCCATGCTGCTGCCCGAGCACTGGCCGCCCTCCGAGGCCGACCAGGCCGCGCTGATGAAGGCGGTAGCCGAGAAAGGCCTGCCCTGGTATCAGGCGGCGGTGAGCGGCGGCCAGTACCAGGCGCCGCACGGGCTGTTCTTCGGCGGCAACAAGGCGACCTGGAGCAATTACACGCTGCGCCGCATCCTGGCGCGCTTCGGCGCCGGGCGCGAGGCGCTGCGCTGGATCGACGTGCATACCGGCCTGGGCCCATGGGGCTACGGCGAGCCTATCTATATGGGTCCGGACCGCGAAGAGGAGATTGGCAGGGTGCGCGCCATCTGGGGCGGCAATGTCACTTCGATCTACGACGGCTCGTCGGCTTCGGCCAATCTCAACGGCATGGCCTGGGTGGCCGTGCCGGAGACTTTGCCCACGCTGGCATACAACGGCATCGCGCTTGAATTCGGCACCTTGCCTGTCACCGAGGTGCTGGAGGCACTACGTGGCGATCATTGGCTACACCTGCACCCGGAGGCGGATGAAGGCCAGCGGAATCTGATTCGGCAGGCGATGTGGCATGCCTTTTATGGGGATGCGGACGACTGGCGGGCGAGCGTGGTGGAGCAGGTCAGGGAGGCGGTGGTGAAGGGTCTGGCGGGATGGTGAGGGACCGAGCGGACTGAGCGGGCTATCCGGCCGTCGCGGGGGGTATCCATTGCGAAGAAAGACGGCCGCAGGAGCCTGCGGCCGTGTCTTGAGCAAGCCTTCAACCTGGCAGCGCTTCGTAAGTCAGCAGGAACACCTGCTCATCGCCGGCGCTGACCGGCAGCCAGACGATCTCCAGGTCGGGAAACGCGGCCTGCACATTGGCGTGCTCGTTGCCGATCTCCACCACCAGCGCGCCGCCCGGGTTCAGGTGCGCCTTGGCGCCGGCGATGATGCGGCGGACCACGTCCATGCCGTCGTCGCCGCCAGCCAGTGCGATGCGCGGCTCGGCTTGGTATTCGGCCGGCAGCGCTTGCATGGAGGTTTCGTTGACGTAGGGCGGGTTGGTGAGGATCACATCGTATTTGGCGCCCGCGGGCAGCGGTGCGTACAGGTCGCCCTCGTACAGGCTGATGCGGTCTTCCATCTTGTAGTCCGCCACATTGCGGCGAGCCACGGCCAGCGCATCCGGCGAGATGTCGACCGCATCGATGCGGGCCTTCGGCCAGACGTGCGCGGCGATGATGGGCAGGCAGCCGGAGCCGGTGCACAGCTCCAGCACCGGGCCGATTTCGGCGCTGTCGCCTACCCACGGTTCCAGCCCTTCATGCAGCAGTTCGCCAACGAAGCTGCGCGGCACGATCACGCGCGAGTCCACGTAGAAGCGCAGGCCGTGCATGAAGGCCTCGTTGGTGATATAGGCCGCGGGCACGCGCTCGGTCACGCGGCGCTCGATGACCTGCAGCACGGCGTCGACTTCTTCGGGCAGCAGGCGCGCGTCGAGGAACGGGTCGAGCGTGTCCAGCGGCAGGTGCAGCGTATGCAGCGTCAGGTACGCGGCCTCGTCATAGGCATTGGCGCTGCCGTGGCCAAAGGACAGCTTGGCCTGGGTAAAGCGCGATACCGCGAAGCGCAGCAGGTCGCGCACGGTGAGCAGGGGGGAGGAGGTTGCCATAGCGTCTTTTTCTGGTCCGCGGCGATCAGGCGATCAGGCGTTCCAGCACGCCACGGTAAATGTTCTTGAGGGGTTCGATAAATCGCACTTCCACGTGCTCGTCGATCTTGTGGATGCTGGCATTGGGCGGCCCGAACTCGATCACCTGCGGGCAGATCTTGGCGATAAAACGGCCATCCGAGGTGCCGCCGGTGGTGGACAGCTCGGTCTTGACGCCCGTTTCCGCCGCGATGGCGCCAGCCAGCGCTTCGGACAGATCGCCGCGCGCGGTCAGGAAGGGCTCGCCGCCCAGGGTCCAGTCCAGGTCGTAGTCCAGCTGGTGGCGCTCCAGGATGGCATGCACGCGCGCCTTCAGGCCATCGGGCGTGCTGGCGGTGGAGAAGCGGAAATTGAAATCCACGGTGACATGGCCGGGGATCACGTTGGTGGCGCCGGTGCCGCCGTGGATATTCGACATCTGCCAGCTAGTGGCGGGGAAGTACTCGTTGCCTTCGTCCCAGCGCTCGTTCACCAGGTCGGTCAATGCGGGCGCGGCCAGGTGGATGGGATTCCTGGCCAGGTGCGGGTAGGCGATATGGCCTTGCACGCCCTTGACGGTGAGCTTGCCCGAGAGCGAGCCGCGCCGGCCGTTCTTGACCATGTCGCCGAGCGTGTCGACCGATGTGGGCTCGCCGATCACGCAGTAATCGAGTCGCTCGCCGCGCGCCTTCAGCGCCTGGACCACCTTGACGGTGCCGTCGTGCGCGGGGCCTTCCTCGTCGCTGGTGATCAGGAAGGCGATGGAGCCGGCGTGGTCCGGGTGGGCCTGCACGAATTCTTCGACCGCTACCACGAAGCCAGCGATGGAGGTCTTCATGTCGGCGGCGCCGCGGCCGTACAGCTTGCCGTCGCGGTGGCTGGGCAGGAAGGGGTCTGAGCCCCATTGCTCCAGCGGGCCGGTGGGCACCACGTCGGTGTGGCCGGCAAAGGCCAGCAGCTTGCCGTCCTGGCCGCGCGTGCCGCGCTTGACGGCCCACAGGTTGGTCACGCGGAAGTCGTCCGGGCCGCTGACGATGGCTTCGCAGGCGAAGCCCAGCGCCTTCAGGCGGGTTTCCAGCACGGCCTGGCAGCCTTCATCGGCGGGCGTGACGGAGCGGCGGCGGATCAGGTCTTCGGTGAGGGCGAGGGTGGGGTTCATGGTGGCAGCGAGGAGGCACCTGGCGCCGGAGTCCGGCGGGGTGCATGGTTCGAGTCTTTGCTTCCTGGCAGCGCGCATGTCCTGGCGCCGCCATCGGGCTTAAAAAAGGCTGGCGTAATTTTCCGCTGAAAAACCTACGCTGACGCTGCCCTTGTGGGCCAGCACCGGCCGCTTGATCAGCGACGGGCTTTGCTGCATCAGCGCAATCGCGCCGGCTTCCTGTTCTGCAAGCGCCTTGTCCGCGTCGGACAGCGCGCGCCAGGTCGTGCCTTTGCGGTTGAGCAGGGTGGCGAGCGGCACATGCGCGAGCCAGCCGCGCAGCATGGCTTCGTCCACGCCTTGCTTCTTGAAGTCGTGGAAGGTGTAATCCACACCGTTGGATTCCAGCCAGGTGCGGGCTTTCTTGACGGTATCGCAGTTGGGAATGCCGTAGAGCAGGACAGTCATGGCGATAAGTGGAGGCGATGAGCGGAGAAATGCGGGGCCGGCCGGTCTGGCTAGCGCAGCAAAAGGTTGAGGGCGACCACCAGGCCGGCAAGCCCAAGCGCAAAGCCGGCCATGGCCACGCCGGTCATCAGGCGCAGGCGGCGATCCAGCCGTGCGGCTTCGCGGCGCAGGGCTTCGATGGTGATGGCGTGTTGCTCGGCCAGCAGCTTGACGGCCTCGGCCTGCTGCATGGCGGCGTTTTCCAGGTCCGCAATGCGCGCGGCAGGGTCGCGCGTGTCCGGGCCAGGCATGTCTGCGGTGCCATCGCGGCGCTTGCCCTTCTTGATCTTCTCGATGGTCTTGTTGGCCTGTTCGAGGATCGTGGGCAGCAGCGAGAGAACGGTGGTGACAGTGGTCGGGTCCAGGGCCATGAGTCGCTTGCGAAGGGCGGGCCAGCGGCGGCCGGCGGCGGTATCCATTGAGCGGGAACCGTTGGAGAGCGGGGAAAGGGCAAAGGGGTGAGGGGAGCGTTGGCGTTCCGATCCGGCATTCCGGTTCAGACCGGCCGTGCACGCGCACGGTTCCGGGCCAGGGGCGCTCCCCTCGATGCAGCGGGCGAGATCAGTCGCCGCGCAGCAGGTCGTTCAGGCTGGTCTTGGCGCGGGTCTGCGCGTCCACCTTCTTGACGATCACGGCGCAGTACAGGCTGTACTTGCCATCCTTGGAAGGCAGGTTGCCCGCCACCACCACCGAGCCAGCCGGCACGCGGCCGTAATGGATCTCGCCGGTTTCGCGATCATAGATCTTGGTCGACTGGCCGAGGTACACGCCCATCGAGATCACCGAGTTTTCTTCCACGATCACGCCTTCGACCACTTCCGAGCGCGCGCCGATGAAGCAATTGTCTTCGATGATGACCGGGTTGGCCTGCAGCGGCTCGAGCACGCCGCCGATGCCGACGCCGCCGGACAGGTGGACGTTCTTGCCGATCTGGGCGCACGAACCGACGGTGGCCCAGGTGTCGACCATGGTGCCTTCATCGACGTAGGCGCCGATGTTGACGTACGAAGGCATCAGCACGGCGTTTTTGGCGATGAACGAGCCACGGCGGGCGACCGCCGGGGGCACCACGCGGAAGCCGCCCTTGGCGAAGTCGTCGGCGGTCCAGTTGGCGAACTTGGTCGGCACCTTGTCGTAGAACTGGGCGAAGCCGCCAGCGGACATCGGCGCGTTGTCTTCCAGGCGGAACGACAGCAGCACGGCCTTCTTGATCCACTGGTTGACAATCCATTCCTTGCCTTGCTTCTCGGCCACGCGCAGGGCGCCGGTGTCGAGCTGGCCGATCACATTGGCCACGGCTTCGCGGATGTCGTTGGGGGCGGACTTGGGCGAGAGGCTTGCGCGGTCTTCCCATGCCTGGTCGATCAGGGCTTGCAGTGCTTGCGTCATATGCGTGTTTTCAGTGGTTGATCGTTGTCTACAACAAAATACGGTGTGTGTACGGTGTGTGCCGTGCGGCGCACTTCGCCCGCGTCCGCGGGTTTCAGCCCAGCGACTTGCAGAAGGCGACGATGCGGCGCGCGCCTTCCAGGCATTCCTCGGGCGTGGCCACCAGCGCCATGCGCACGCGGTTGGCGCCGGGGTTGATGCCATCGGCCTCGCGCGCCAGGTAGCTGCCCGGCAGCACAGTGACGTTCTGCTCGGCCAGCAGCCGCGCGGCAAACTCGGTGTCGGACAGGCCGGTGCGCGAGACATCCGCCCACAGGTAGAAGCCGGCATCGGGCAAGGCCACGTCCAGCACCTCGGCCAGCATCGGCGTGACCTCGGCAAACTTGCGCGCATAGGCGGCGCGGTTGTTGCGCACATGGGCCTCGTCGTTCCAGGCCGCCACGCTGGCGGTCTGCACCGCTGGGTTCATGGCGCCGCCGTGATAGGTACGGTATAGCAGGAATTTCTTCAGCAGGGCGGCATCGCCGGCCACGAAGCCCGAGCGCAGGCCCGGCACGTTGGAGCGCTTGGACAGGCTGGAAAACATCACCAGGCGCTCGAAGGGATGTGCGCCTTCGGCGCGGCCCAGCTTGTGCGCGGCTTCCAGCGCGCCCAGCGGCGGCTCGCCTTCCTTGAAGTAGATCTCGGAGTAGCACTCGTCCGAGGCGATCACGAAGCCATGGCGGTCGGACAGCGCGAACAGCTCGCGCCAGTCTTCCAGCGACAGCACGGCGCCGGTCGGGTTGCCCGGGGAGCACACAAAGACCAGTTGCACCTTGGCCCAGGTCTCGGCGCCAATGCGGTCGAACGCGGGCGCGAAGTTGCGCGCCGGATCGCTGTTGGCGAACACGGGCGTGGCGCCGGCCAGCAGCGCCGCGCCTTCATAGATCTGATAGAACGGGTTGGGGCACAGCACCAGCGCGCCGGGCTGGCTGGCGTCGACCACGGTCTGGGCGAAGGCGAACAAGGCCTCGCGCGAGCCGGTGACCGGCAGCACCTGGGTCGTGGCATTGACCGCCGGCAGATTGTAGCGGCGCTGGATCCACGCGGCCATGCACTGTCGTAGTGCATCGGATCCGGCCGTTGTGGGATAATTCGCCAGTCCTTGCAGCGCGTTCGACAGCGCCGTCTTGATGAATTCGGGCGTGGGGTGCTTGGGTTCGCCGATGCCGAAGCTGATCGCGGGCAGCGCGCCATTTGGTTTGACGTCAGCCAGCAGCACGCGCAGTTTCTCGAACGGATAGGGCTGGAGCAGGTCGAGGCGGGGATTCACGATCAGGTTCAGGCCGGTAGGGCCAAGCTCAAAGCCAGTCATTATAGAGGATTGCCGGACATTCCCGTGCGCCGGCAAGGCCCTGGCGGCGCGGCGCGGCGGCTTGTGGCTTGTCTGCGGCCGTGCGCGACCAGCCCCGGCTGTCCCGCAGTGATTTTCCGATACCGAATACCGACTGGCTGCCCAAGTGGCAGCCTTGACCGTTTTCCCATGAGCCATCTGCCCGCGACTTCCACTGCTTCGGCCCCGGCCGACCCGCATGCCTTCAAATCCACCTTGTCCATCCTGCTGGGCGCCTCGGTCTGGGGCATCGCCTGGTTTCCCTACCGGGTTCTTGCCGGCTGGGGTCTGGGCGGCATGACGGCAGCCGCGCTGGTGAGCGCCATGGCCGCGCTGATCGCCCTGGTGGCCTTCGCGCGCCACCTGGGTGGCCTGCGCTGGTCGTGGCTGTTCGTGGCGATCGGGCTGGCGGCAGGCGTGACCAACGCCGGCTTTGTATGGGGCAGCGTCAACGGCCATGTGATGCGGGTGTTGCTGCTGTTCTACCTGACGCCGGTATGGACGGCCTTGTTTGCCCGCGTCTTCCTGGGCGAGAAACTATCGGCATCCGGCTTGCTGCTGGTAGTGCTGGCGCTGTTTGGCGCGGGGCTGATGCTGTGGACGCCGGAAGTGGGGCTGCCGCTGCCCACGCGCGCAGCGGAATGGTCCGGCCTGATTGGCGGCATGGGGTTTGCCGTCAACAATGTGCTGTCGCGCCGGGCCGGGCAGCTTTACCCGGAGATGGATGCGCGCCTGCGCACCGTGATGGTCTACGTGGGCTGCACCGCGGTCGGCCTGCCGTGCGCGCTGTTGCTGGAGCCGGGCGGTGTGGCGCTGGCGCCGGTGATCGGCTGGGGTGGCGTGGCGCTGATGCTGGGCCTCGCCGCGACGCTGGTACTGAGCAATTCGGTGGTCCAGTATGGACTGCAGCGCCTGCCGGCCAACCGGGTATCGCTGCTGATGCTGTTCGAGATCGTGATCGCGGCGGTGTCGTCGTGGTGGCTGGCGACCGAGACGCTGAGCTGGAAGGAGGCCGCCGGCGGCCTGTGCATCGTGGCGGCTGGCGCCTTGTCGGGGCTGGTGCACCGCACCAAGGCGCGTCGCGCCGGCAACGCCGCCGGTGTGGCGGACCAGGCGCTGCAGCCGCAATAGGTGGCGCCGCGCCTCAATAGAGCATCGCCCGCGACACCACCGCCACCAGCGGCTTGCGGATGGCGCGCTCCACGCTGGCATGCAGGTGCAGCGGGCGGAGCAGCATCTTGACCGTCATCTCGATCGGCAGGTTGCGCCGGATCACCGCGCTCACCCGGGAGTTGAGCCGGCGCACGTCCCTTTGCGCGATATCCTCGGTGCCGCGCTCGATGCGCAGCACGTTGCGCAGCGCGATCTGCGCGTCTTCGTTCTTGATTTCCAGCAAGCGGCGCACCAAGGCGCCCAGTACACGCAGGCGGCCGAGCCGTTCCACGCCGTTGAAGGTGTTGAAGTAGCGGTAGAAGTGCTTGTAGTGGCGCACCTCGTCATCGGCGATGCGCCGCGTCAGGTCGCGTAGCACCGGCTCGTCGCTGGCTTGTTCCAGGGAGCGGTAAAGGGCCGCGGTGCCAGTCTCGACCACGCAGCGCGCGGCCATCTCAAGGGCTTTCGTGGACTCGAAGTTGTCGATCGAGCAGGTATGGCGGTATTCCTCGAAGAACCGCGCATAGCCGCGCTCCCAGTCGAACTCGGGCCAGACATGTTCCACATAGCGCCGCAGGGCCAGGCCGTGCTGCAGCTCCTCCGCCTCCCAGTGTTCGGACAACCAGCCGGAAGCCTCGGGATTGGCGGCGTAGTAATTGGCCAGGTTGCCGGCGTACGTGTCCGAGCCGCTTTCGACAAAGGAGGCCGACACCAGCAGGTAGAACAATTCCCGATCGGACCGGACAAGGGCGGTGTCGATGGCCTGGAAATCGATGTCGTCCAAGGACCAGGGTGGTGTTGTAGCCACATTCACGGCATCGTGGTCGGGCAAGCTGCTGTCTGATATCGCCGGTGAGAAGGCGGTCATGCTGGACACTCCCAGAAGGGGCGCGAAGCCGGGCTCCGCGTTGGCCGGTGGCAGCCATTGCGCCGGTGACGGGGCGGCAGGTGCAATGGGCCTCAAGGATCACGCTGACAATGAGAGACTAGCACTAACCCTTGGAAGTTTCCCGCCGGCGCCAAGAAGTGCGGCGACGTCAAGCGCAGGGTGGTGATCTTTCGCCGCATGGCAGCATCGCCGCAAGCGTGGGGCGTGAACCGCACGGGGTGTATCGGAAGCGGCCCAAACGCCCTGGGGAAATGGCTAGCGCTTAGCCCGGAAAGCGCCCGGACGCCGAAGGCGCGATGGTATGATTAGCGCCATCTATCGGGCACAAGAGAGAAGGCATGGGGCGCAACCGGCACGCGCCGGCCCCGCTTCTCGTTGGGGCCCGGCTCTCCTGAACGCTGCATTACGCTAGATACCCCACGACCAACCGTGCGACTGTCCTCGATCAAGCTGGCGGGCTTCAAGTCCTTCGTCGATCCCACCAATTTTCAAGTGCCTGGCCAACTGGTCGGCATCGTCGGTCCCAACGGCTGCGGCAAATCGAACATCATCGATGCGGTGCGCTGGGTGCTGGGCGAGTCGCGCGCCTCCGAGCTGCGCGGCGAGTCCATGCAGGACGTGATCTTCAATGGCTCCACCGCGCGCAAACAGGCTGGCCGCGCCAGCGTCGAACTGGTGTTCGACAACCCTGAGGGGCGCGCCGGCGGGCAATGGAGCCAATATGCGGAGATCGCCGTCAAGCGGGTGCTGACCCGCGACGGCACGTCCTCCTACTACATCAACAACCAGGCCGTGCGCCGCCGCGATATCCAGGACATCTTCCTGGGCACCGGCCTGGGGCCGCGCGCCTACGCCATCATCGGGCAGGGCATGATCTCGCGCATCATCGAGGCCAAGCCCGATGACATGCGGATCTTCCTGGAAGAAGCCGCAGGGGTGTCCAAGTACAAGGAACGCCGCCGCGAAACCGAGAACCGCCTGTCCGACACGCGCGAGAACCTGACCCGCGTGGAAGACATCCTGCGCGAGCTCGGCACCAACCTGGACAAGCTCGAAGGGCAGGCCGAAGTGGCCCAGCGCTTCAAGACCTTGCAGTCCGACGGCGAGGAAAAGCAGCACCTGCTGTGGCTGCTGCGCAAGCGCGAGGCCCAGGCCGAGCAGGAGCGCAACACGCGCGCCATCGAGCAGGCACAGATCGACCTGGAAGCGCAAACCGCGCAACTGCGCCACGTCGAGGCCGAGCTCGAGACCATGCGCGCCGCGCATTACGCCGCCTCGGACAATATGCACACCGCGCAGGGCGGCCTGTACGAAGCCAATGCCGAGGTCAGCAAGCTCGAGGCCGAGATCCGCTATGTGGTGGAGTCGCGCAACCGCGTGCAGGCACAGATCGCCGCACTGACGGCGCAGCGCGAGCAGTGGCAGGGCAAGGCCGAGCAGGCTACCGATGCCCTGGCGCAGGCTGAAGAAGAGCTGGCGGTGGCCGAAGGCCGCACCATCGAAGCCCAGGAGGCCGTCGCGCACAAGACCGATGAGCTGCCCACGCTGGAAGCCCAGTGGCGCGATGCCCAGGTGCTGTCCAACGAGCAGCGCGCCAGCATCATGCAGGCCGAGCAGGCGCTCAAGCTGGAGGCCGCGCAGCAGCGCAGCGCCGACCAGATGCTGCAGCAGCTCGAGCAGCGCCGCGAGCGCTTGTCCGGCGAAGAAAAGGGGCTGGACCGCCCCGATGAAACCCGCCTGGAAGAGCAACGCGCCGAGCTGGCCGAGCAGGAAGCCGTGCTGGAAGAAGCGCAGGCCATCCTGGCTGACTCCGCCGACAGCGTGCCGCGCCTGGACGGCGAGCGCCGCAGCGCGCAGGAACGCGTGCAGCGCGAGGCCGCCGCGATCGGATCGCTGGAAGCGCGCCTGGCCGCGCTCAAGCAGTTGCAGGAAAATGTGCAGACCGAAGGCAAGGTGCAGCCCTGGCTGGCCAAGCACGGCCTGGCCGAGCTGCCGCGCCTGTGGAAGAAGCTCCATATCGAGCCGGGCTGGGAAAGCGCGCTGGAATCCGTGCTGCGCGAAAAGCTCGGCGCGCTCGAAGTCTCCAACCTGGACTGGATCAAGTCCTTCCTGTCCGACGCGCCGCCCGCCAAGCTGGCCTTCTACTCGCCGCCGCCGGCCGCGCGCCCGCAGGAAACCCCCGCCGGCATGCGTGCGCTGATGGCGCTGGTGCAGATCACCGAGCCGGGCATCCGGGCCGTGATGCAGGACTGGCTGGCCGATATCTACACCGCCACCGATATGGCGTCGGCGCTGGCCCAGCGCGCCACGCTGCCGGAAGGCGCGTCGTTCGTCGTGGCCGAGGGCCACCTGGTGGGCCGTAGCTCGGTCCACCTCTATGCGGCCGATTCCGAGCAGGCCGGCATGCTGGCCCGCGAGCAGGAAATCGAAAACCTGCAGAAGCAGGCGCGCGCCCAGCTGCTGCTGTCCGACGAAGCCAAGAGCCAGGCGGTCCGCGCCGAAGCGGCCTACACCCAGGCCAGCGCCGCGCTCACCGAGGCCCGCGGACGCAGCGAGCAGGCCACACGCCGCGTGCACGCGCTGCAGATGGATGTGCTCAAGCTGTCGCAGGCCATGGAGCGCTACGCCGCGCGCAGCGGCCAGATCCGTGAGGAACTGGCCGAAATCGCCGCGCAGATCGAAGAGCAGCGCGCCATCCGCGCCGAGTCCGAAGCCAGCTTCGAGCAGCACGACGCCGCGCTGGCGCAGATGCAGTCCACGCACGAAGACCACCAGATGGCCTTCGAGGCGCTGGACAGCAAGCTGTCGTCGGCGCGGCACCAGCTGCGCGACTTCGAGCGCGCGGCGCAGGAAGCGCTGTTCGCTGAGCGCAACCTGGCTAACCGCATCGACGAGCTGCGCCGCAATATCCAGACCGCGGGCGACCAGTCGGAGCGTCTTGCCCAGTCGCTGGAAGATGCTCGCGTCGAGCTGGAAACCATCAATGAGCAGACCGCCCACACCGGCCTGCAGGATGCGCTGGAGCGCCGTGCCGAGAAGGAAGAAAAACTCCAGCTCGCCCGCACCGAGCTGGACGCGCTGTCGGCGCAGCTGCGCCAGTACGACGACCAGCGCCTGGCCGCCGAGCGCAGCCTGCAGCCGCTGCGCGACCGCATCACCGAGTACCAGTTGAAGGAACAGGCCGCGCGCCTGAACCAGGAGCAGTTCAGCGAGCAACTCACGACCGCCGAGGTGGACGAGGCCGCGCTGGCCGAGAAGCTCACGCCCGATCTCAAGCCCTCCTACCTGCAGGGCGAGGTCACCCGCCTGAACAACGCCATCAACGCGCTCGGGCCGGTGAACATGGCCGCGCTGGACGAACTGGCGGCGGCGCGCGAGCGCAAGACCTTCCTCGATGCGCAGTCGGCCGACCTGATCGACGCCATCACCACGCTGGAAGACGCGATCCACAAGATCGACCAGGAAACCCGCGCGATGCTGCAAGGGACCTTCGACCAGGTCAACCATCACTTCGGCGAGCTGTTCCCGTCGCTGTTCGGTGGCGGGCAAGCCAAGCTGATCATGACCGGCGACGAAATCCTCGACGCCGGCGTGCAGGTGATGGCGCAGCCGCCGGGCAAGAAGAACTCCACCATCCACCTGCTGTCGGGCGGTGAGAAGGCCCTGACGGCCATCGCGCTGGTGTTCGCCATGTTCCAGCTCAACCCGGCGCCGTTCTGCCTGCTCGACGAGGTGGACGCACCGCTGGACGATGCCAATACGGAGCGCTACGCCAATATGGTGGCGCGCATGTCGGACAAGACCCAGTTCGTCTTCATTTCCCACAATAAAATCGCAATGGAAATGGCACACCAGTTGATTGGCGTGACGATGCAAGAGCAAGGTGTATCGCGTATCGTCGCCGTGGATATGGACGCAGCGCTCTCGATGGCGGAGGCAGCATGACGCTCCAGACCGCCCTGATCGTTGCAGGCATTGTCCTGTTGCTGCTGGTAGTCGCCTACAACCAGTGGCAGATCCGCAAGGCGCGCCGCCCGCGCGCCCTGCAGCCCGAAGACGACCTGCCGCCGATGCGCGAGCCGGTGGTAAGCCCGGTGGTCAAGCCGGAAGTCAGCGCCAGGCTGCACGAGCCATTGCCCGAGCATCAGCTCGAGCGGCGCGAGCCCACGTTGTCGGCTTCGCCGCTGGACGCCGCCGCCGTGGCGGCTGGCATGGCCGCGAGCTCGGCCGACGCCGACGAAGCCCTGGCAGATGAAGTGGCCATCGCCGCGGCGCCGTCCTCGGCCCATGCGGCTGCCGGCAAGCCCGCGCATGCCGAGGAGGCTGGGTCTGCCGGGCTCGCCGAATCGTATGACGCCGCGGACCACGAAGAACATGCGGAAGATGCAGAACACGCGGAACAAGTGGAACGCACCGAACCGACAAAGCCCAGGCAAGATGCCGCGCCTGCCCAAGCGGCGCAGCCAGAGCCCGTTGCGCTCGATGGCCAGCCCACGCCGGCTGTCATCGATCCGCTGATCGACTGCATCGTGCCGCTGCGCCTGGAGCGCAAGAGCTCGGGCGATCGCATCCTGCCGCTCACCGGCCGCCTGCGCCGTGCGGGAACCAAGCAGGTGCACATCGAAGGTCTGCGCAGCGAAGCCAATGCCTGGGAGCCGGTCACCGCCGGCCATCAGTACGAGGACCTGCAGGTAGCGGTGCAGCTTGCCAACCGCGGCGGGGCGCTCAACGCGCTCGAGTTTTCGGAGTTCGTCAATGCGGTGGAAGCGCTGGCCGAAGCGCTAGACGCCTCGGCCGAACTGCCCGACATGACCGAGACGGTCGCCAACGGCCGCGAGCTCGATGCGTTTGCCGCCAGTTGCGATGTGCAGCTTGGCGTGAACGTGATCTCCGACGGCGCGCCGTGGTCCGCCGCCTATGTGCAGACGGTGGCGACCCAGGACGGGCTGGTCCTGTCGCGCGACGGCACTCGCTTCACGCGCTATCAGGCCAACGCCGAGGGCGTGCAGCGGGCGCTGTTCACGCTGCAGTTCGGCGATACCAACTTCCTGCGCGATGACCTCACGGCCAAGGCCGGCCGCCAGATCACGCTGCTGCTCGATGTGCCGTCCGCGGCGCAAGCGACCAAGCCGTTCAAGACCGTGTGCGAGTACGGCTACAGCCTGGCGCAACGCATGGGCGCGCAACTGGTCGACGACAATATGCGGCCGTTGAGCGAATCGTCCTTCGTCGCCATCTTCGGCCAGCTTCAAACACTCTACGACAAGCTGGAAGCCCGCGGCATGCCCGCGGGCTCGCCGGTGACGCTACGTTTGTTCAGTCTCTGACACGCCAGTACGCCAGTACGCCAGTTCGGCATCGACGATAACGACGACAACGGATTCAGTCCTTCAGCATGAGCACCAAACCAGAAGGCGCGGCGGCGCAAGCCACCGCGCCTGTCAGCGATTCTCCCGCCGCGCGCGCCGACTGGCTGCGCGCCGAGCTGGAGCGCCACAATTACCAGTACTACGTCCTTGATGCGCCGTCGGTGCCCGATGCCGAGTACGACGTGCTGTTCCGCGAATTGCAGGACATCGAGACCAGGCATCCCGAGTTGCTGACCCCTGAGTCGCCCACGCAGCGCGTGGGCGGCCAGCCGCTGTCGGCCTTCGACACGGTACGCCATGCCATCCCGATGCTGTCGCTCAACAACGGCTTCGAGGATGAGGATGTGCTGGCCTTCGACCGTCGTTGCGCGCAGGGGCTGGGGCGTGCCGCCCCCGCCGACGGCACGGCCGACCTGTTCAGCGCCGCCGAGGCAGTGGAGTACGCCTGCGAGCTGAAGTTCGATGGCCTGGCCATGTCCTTGCGCTACGAGGCCGGTCGGCTGGTGCAGGCCGCCACCCGCGGCGACGGCGAGACTGGCGAGGATGTGACCGTCAACGTGCGCACCATCAAGGCGATTCCGCTGCGCTTGCGCGGCGAGGCCGAGGCCTTGCCAGCGGTGCTGGAAGTGCGCGGGGAAGTCTTCATGTATCGCCGCGAATTCGACAAGCTCAATGCGCGGCAGGCCGAGGCCGGTGAAAAGACCTTCGTCAATCCGCGCAACGCCGCCGCCGGCAGCCTGCGCCAGCTGGATCCGCGCATCACCGCCAAGCGTCCGTTGTCGTTTTTCGCCTACGGGCTGGGCGAGCTGCAAGGCGCGCCGCGTCCCGAGACGCACAGCGCCATGCTCGACTGGTTCGCCGGGCTTGGCATGCCGGTCTGCGCGGAGCGCGAAGTCGTGCGAGGTGCGGACGGCTTGCTGAGCTTCTATCGCGGGGTGGGCGAGCGGCGCGCGGCGTTGCCGTACGACATCGACGGCGTGGTGTACAAGGTCAACGCGCTGGCCGAGCAGGAGCGCCTTGGCTTCGTGTCGCGTGCGCCGCGCTTCGCGCTGGCGCACAAGTTCCCGGCCCAGGAAATGACCACGGTGGTCGAGGATATCGAGGTGCAGGTCGGCCGCACCGGCGCCATCACGCCGGTGGCGCGGCTGGCGCCGGTGTTCGTTGGCGGCGTGACGGTGACCAATGCCACGCTGCACAACGAGGACGAGATCCGCCGCAAGGACGTGCATATCGGCGATACCGTGATCGTGCGGCGCGCCGGCGACGTGATTCCCGAAGTGGTGGCGGTGGTGCCGGAGCGCCGGCCCGCCGACGCACGCGCCTTCGTCATGCCCACCGCATGCCCGGTGTGCGGGTCTCACATCGAGAAGCTGGAAGGCGAGGTGATCGCGCGCTGCACCGGCGGGCTGATCTGCGCGGCCCAGCGCAAGCAGGCGCTGCTGCATTTCGCGCAGCGCCGCGCCATGGATATCGAAGGCCTCGGCGACAAGGTGGTCGAGCAACTGGTCGACATGGCCATCGTGCACACGCCGGCCGATCTCTACAAGCTTGGCGTCGCCAAGCTGGCCGCGCTGGACCGGATGGCCGACAAGTCGGCCACCAACCTGGTGGCCGCCATCGAGGCGTCGCGCGAGACCACGCTCAACCGCTTTATCTTCTCGCTAGGCATCCGCCATGTGGGCGAAGCGACGGCCAAGGACCTGGCCAAGCATTTCGGCAAGCTCGATGGGCTGCTGGCAGCCGACGAGGCCGCCTTGCTCGAGGTCAACGACGTGGGGCCGGTGGTGGCGCAGTCCATCGCCAACTTCCTGGCCGAGCCGCACAACGTGGAAGTCATCGAGCAACTGCGTGCCGCCGGCGTGCACTGGCCGGAAAGCGAGCCGGCGCAGCGTGCGGCGCCCGCGCCGCTGGCCGGCAAGACGTTCGTGCTGACAGGCACGCTGCCCACGCTGTCGCGCGAAGACGCCAAGGAAATGCTGGAGGCGGCCGGCGCCAAGGTGGCCGGCTCGGTGTCGAAGAAGACTGACTATGTGGTGGCTGGCGCGGAAGCCGGCAGCAAACTGGAAAAGGCCGAGGCGCTCGGCGTGCCCGTGCTGGACGAGGCCGCCTTGCTGGCTTTGCTGGCCGAGCTTAATACCGGAGATCAAGCATGATCCGTGACATTCTCAAGATGGGCGACCCGCGCCTGCTGCAGGTAGCGCGCCCTGTCACGCGCTTCAACACGCCCGAATTGCGCATCCTGATCGACGATATGTTCGACACCATGGATCACGCCAACGGTGCTGGCCTGGCCGCGCCGCAGATCGGCGTGGACCTGCAGGTGGTGATCTTCGGCTTCGACCGCAATCCGCGCTATCCCGACGCCCCCACCGTGCCCAAGACCGTACTGATCAATCCCGAGCTGACGCCGCTTGGCGAGGAGCAGGATGAAGCCTGGGAAGGCTGCCTGTCGGTGCCGGGGCTGCGCGGGGTGGTGCCGCGTTTCACGCGCCTGAAGTACACCGGCTTTGACGTGATGGGCGCGCGCATCGAGCGCGTTGCCGAGGATTTCCACGCGCGCGTGGTGCAGCATGAATGCGACCACCTGCAGGGCATCCTCTATCCCATGCGGGTGACGGACTTTACGCGCTTCGGCTTTACCGATGTGCTGTTCCCCGAGCTGCCTCCCAATAGCGACGACTGACCCGCGACGACTGGCCGGCGACGACTGATGCATGCGCTCGACTTGCGCACCCACGCGCAGGGTACGGCTTTACGAACGAAAACACGGGCGCGCGCGCCGCATCGAGCACCGGGAGACAGGATATGCAGACACTTCGCCTTGCGCGTTGCGCATCGATCGCACTGATTGCGCTAGCCGCGGCGGCCCAGTTTGGCTGCGCCGCCCCAGGCGCGGACAGTGCCGCGAGCGCGAAGCAGGCCGCACCGGCGCCCGGCACGGCGCCGCAAGCTGCCGCGCCCCAATGGCAGCGGGTCAGGCTTGGCACGGGTGCTGGGGCCTACGATTTTCCGGTCTACGCCAACCATCCGCTGGACGCAGACCTGCGCGGCATCCGCGAGGTGATCTTCGTCCAGCACGGGCTGCAGCGTAACGGCGACGACTACTTCGCGGCCGGCGCGGCGCTGCTCAAGCAAACCGGGCGCAATCCCGACGAGGTGCTGCTCATCGCGCCGAACTTCCCCGGCACGCCGGATGCGGCCAAGGGCAAGCATTTCGACGGCATGCCGATATGGAGCGTGCAGGGCTGGATGAGCGGGGAGGATGCGGTCAACCCACCGTTTTCGGTCAGCTCGCTGCAGGTGCTGGATGACCTCGTCGGCATGGTGACCAACAAGGCCCGTTTTCCCGCAGTGACCCGCGTGACGGTGGCCGGCCACTCGGGAGGCGCGCAGCTGGTGCATCGCTATGTGGTGCTGAACAACGTCGACGAGCGTATTCGCGCGGGCGGCATCGATCTGCGCTACGTGGTGGCGAATCCTTCGTCGTATCTGTATTTCACGCCGGAGCGCCCACGCGGCAAAGGCTTTGCGCCCTATGACACGGCCATTTGTGCGGACTATGATAAATACCGCTACGGTATGCGCGACATGGTCCCCTATGCGCGCGGCGCGACCGGCGATGTGCTGTTCCGCCGCTATCTCCAGCGCCAGGTGACCTACCTCGTGGGCTCGGAAGATAACGACCCCAACCACCGCGTGCTCGACAAGGCCTGCGGCGCCGAGGCCGAAGGGCCGACCCGGCTGGAGCGCGCGCGTGGCTACCTGCGCTACACGCAGTTTCTTGCTGCGCCGATGATGGGTAGCCAGCACCCGCCGGTGCGCCACCAGGCGTTCGAGGTGGTTGGCGTCGGGCACGACCAGCACCGGATGCTTGGCTCGCAATGCGGCGCCAAGGCAGTGTTCGGGCTGCCGGAGATGGTCAATGCGCACGGCGCGGCTTGCCGTGCACCACAGCTGTGAAGCGATTGGCGCAGGGCAGGGCGCCCGCTTGCGGCATGGATTGAGGCATTGGCCATGCGAGGCCGCTGGGTTTGTCCCGGCGGCCAGACCGTGCAAGCGGTGCCAGCGTGTCGAGTGCCGCGTGCCTGGCGATGGCGCGGCGCGTGGCGCCGGCCGCCAGCTTGCTTTTCGGCCCGGCGCTCAGAACTTCTCGAAGGCACCGAGGAAGCGCCACTGGCCCACCGGCAGGTCGCCCAGCACGATGCGGCCCATGCGCACGCGCTTCAGGCCCACGACCCGCAGGCCAACCTGCTCGCACATGCGGCGGATCTGACGCTTCTTGCCTTCGCGCAGGACGAAGCGCAATTGCTCCTCGTTCTGCCAGCTCACCTTGGCCGGCTTGAGCGCTTCGCCATCCAGCGACAGGCCGTGGCGCAGCTTCTCGATCAGTTCCACCGGGAACACGTGCGAGATGTCGCGCTCGACCAGGCCTTCCGGCGAATCCCAGCTTACCCGCACCAGGTATTCCTTCTCGACGGTCGAATCCTCGCCGATCAGGTGGCGCGCGACGCGGCCGTCCTGGGTCAGCACCAGCAGGCCGGTGGAGTCGATGTCGAGCCGGCCGGCAGGTGCCAGGCTCTTGCGCTGCCACGGGGCAAAACGCTTGCGGGTGGGGTCCAGCTCCCACTGGTTTTCCGGCGCGAACAGCACGGCGGCGGGCTCGTAGCCATCTTCGGCCTGGCCCGACACATAACCGACCGGTTTGTGCAGCAGCACGGTCACGCGTTCGCCTTGCTCGGAGCGTGCAGCCTGGTGGATCTCGATATTGGCGTCCGGGCTGATGCGCGAGCCCAGTTCGGTGACGGGCTGGCCGTCGACCAGTACCCAGCCGCGCGGAATCCATTCATCGGCTTCGCGGCGCGAGCACAGGCCGAGCTCCGACATCCGCTTGGACAGGCGCACCAGGCCATCGGAGCTGGGCTGGGGCGCGTTCTGTACGGGTGCGGCACGTTCCGTACGTTCCGTACGTTCTGCACGGGCGCCCTGGTAGTCACGCTGGCCGGCATCGCCGGCGCGGCGCGCACGGTCATTGTCGCCACCGTGAGCGGGACGGCGAGGGCGGTCGTCGCCCTCGCCAGCAAAACGGCGCGGACGGTCCTGGCCTTCACCCGGGGTGAAGCGGCGCGGACGATCGTTGCCGTCGCCTGGGCCGAAATTGCGCGGGCGATCATTGCCTTCACCGGCGAAGCGGCGGGGACGGTCCTGGCCTTCGCCTGGGCCGAAACGACGCGGACGGTCCTGGCCTTCGCCTGGGGCGAAACGACGCGGGCGGTCATTGCCTTCGCCAGCAAAGCGGCGGGGCCGATCCTGGCCTTCACCCGGGGTGAAACGGCGCGGACGGTCCTGGCCCTCACCGGCGCCGAAGTTGCGCGGCCGGTCGTTGCTGTCGCCGCCGAAGCGGCGGGGCCGATCCTGGCCTTCGCCCGGGGTGAAACGGCGCGGACGGTCCTGGCCCTCACCGGCGCCGAAGTTGCGCGGCCGGTCGTTGCTGTCGCCGCCGAAGCGGCGGGGCCGATCCTGGCCTTCGCCCGGGGTGAAGCGGCGCGGACGGTCCTGGCCTTCGCCGGAGCCGAAGTTGCGCGGGCGGTCGTTGCTGTCGCCGCCGAAGCGGCGGGGCCGATCCTGGCCTTCGCCCGGGGTGAAGCGGCGCGGACGGTCCTGGCCCTCGCCCGGGTTGAAGCGGCGCGGACGGTCCTGGCCTTCGCCGGCGCCGAAGTTGCGCGGGCGGTCGTTGCTGTCGCCGCCGAAGCGGCGGGGCCGATCCTGGCCTTCGCCCGGGGTGAAGCGGCGCGGACGGTCCTGGCCTTCACCCGGGCGCGGGCCGCGCGGCGGGCGCTGGCCAGCGTCTTCTGCCTTCTTGCGGCCGCCGGCGCGTTCCTGTGCCTGCTTGATGCCGTCGACCACGGCGCGCACGCGTCCGCGGTTCAGGTCGGACACCCGCACCGGCCGGGTGGCGGCGGGTTTGCGGGCATTGCCCTCGGGCGCGGCGGTCTTGATGCCCAGCGTCTTGCGCTTGGGCGAATTGCTATCGGTCATATCTTCTATGTGGGGCGTCCGGCCTAGATGGCCAGCGCCGCCAGCAGGTCCTGTTCAAGCTGTAACTGCAGTTTGTTATCCGAGGCGAGGCGGCTGCCATCGACCAGGAAAACGTCTTCCACCCGCTCGCCGAGCGTATTGATGCGGGCGGTATGCACCGAGGTGCGATGTTTGGCCAGTACGCGGGAGATCGCATACAGCAGGCCGGTGCGGTCGTTGGCCGACAAGGAAAGCAGGTAGTACTGGCCGCGTTCGTCGGGGCGCAGGTCCACGCGCGGCTTGATCGGGAAGCTGCGCGACTGGCGCGACAGCCGCCCCTGGGTGGGTTCCGCCAGCGCGCCTTGCTGCTGCAGGCGCTCGGCCAGCTCGTGCTCCACCAGCGCGATGATGTCGCGGTAGTTGCCGCTGGCGTCGCTGCTGATGCCCGGGTCGGTCACCTGGAACGTATCGAGCGCATAGCCGTGGCGCGTGGTGTGGATCTTGGCTTCCTGGATGGAGAAGCTCTTGCGCTCGAAATAGCCGCAGATGCGCGCGAACACGTCGGGCTGGTCTTTGATGTAGACCGCCACCTGCAAGCCTTCGCCCGCGGGCGACAGGCGCGCCTTGACCACCGGCACCGGGCTGTCCACCTTGTTGTACAGGTGCCGCGTGAGCCAGGCGATGTCGCGCGCGTCGTGGCGCAGGAAGAAGGCCACGTCGAGCTGGGACCACAAAGGCTTGCCCAGTTCCGGGTCGAACGCCTTGAGCCGCAGCTGCGCGATGGTGTCGTCGCGGCGCTGCGCCCACAGCGAGTGCGGGTCCACGCGCGCGCCGCCCAGCACGCGCAGCGTGATGCGGTAGAGGTCTTCCAGCAGCTTGCCCTTCCACGCGTTCCACACCTTGGGGCTGGTGCCGCGGATATCGGCCACGGTCAGCAGGTAGAGCGCGGTCATGTAGCGCTCGGTGCCGACCACGCGGGCGAAGGCATGGATCACGTCCGCATCGGTCAGGTCTTGCTTCTGCGCGACATGGCTCATGGTCAGGTGATGCTCGACCAGCCAGGCGATCAGGTCGGCATCTTCGCGCTCAATGCCGTGCTGCTTGCAGAAACGGCGCGCATCCGCCGTGCCGAGCTTGGAGTGATCGCCGCCGCGGCCCTTGGCGATGTCGTGGAACAGCGCCGCCACCCACAGCACCCAGGGGCGGTCGAAGGTGGCCATCAGCTGGCTGCAGAAGGGGAACTCGTGCGTGTGCTCGACGATGGCGAAGCGGCGCATGTTGCGCACCACCATCAGGATGTGCTGGTCCACCGTGTAGACGTGGAACAGGTCGTGCTGCATCTGCCCGACGATACGGCGGAAGTTGATCAGGTAGCGGCCCAGCACGCTGGTCTGGTTCATCAGGCGCAGCGCGTGGGTGATTCCCTGCGGCTCCTGCACGATGGCGAGGAACAGGCGGCGGTTCACCGGATCGTTGCGCCAGCTCGCGTCCATCACCGTGCGGGCGTTGTACAGGCCGCGCAGCGTGCGTGGCGACAAGCCCTTGACGCCCGGCGTGCGCTCGTACACCAGGAAGGTTTCCAGGATGGCGTGCGGCTCGCGCTCGTAGAGATCGTCGCTGGTGATCTCGAGCATGCCCTGGCGTTCCACGAAGCGCTCGTTGATGACGCGCGTCACCTTGGATTCGCTCGGGAACAACATGGCTTCGATATTGAGCAGCAGCACGATATTGAGCTGCGTGACCGCCTTGGCTGCCCAGTAGTAACGGCGCATCAGCTGCTCGCTGGCGCGCTTGTTATTGTTCTGGCGGTAGCCAAAGGCCTCGGCCAGCGCGGTCTGCAGGTCGAACACCAGCACGTCCTGGCGGCGCCCGGCCACCAGGTGCAGGCGCGCGCGGATGGTCTTGAGCAGGCGCTCGTTGCGGGCGAGTTCCTGCGCTTCGCGCTCGCTCAGCAGCCCGCGCTCGAACAGTTCCTTCCAGCTGTCGCCCAGCCCGGCGGCCTTGGTCATCCACAGGATCACCTGCAGGTCGCGCAGGCCGCCGGGGCTTTCCTTGCTGTTGGGTTCGAGCGAATAGGGCGTGTCCTGGTACTTGGCGTGGCGCTGCCGCATTTCCAGCAGCTTGGCCTGGAAGAAGGCGCGCGGGTCCAGGTCGGCCTGGTAGCGCGTCTGCAGCTCGGCAAACAGCTTGCGGTTGCCCGTCAGCAGGCGCGCTTCCAGCAAGGACGTCTGGATCGTCACGTCCTGGCGCGATTCGCGGATGCAGTCGTCCACGGTGCGCACGGCGGAGCCGATTTCAAGGCCCAGGTCCCAGCACAGGCCAATGAACTTCTCCAGCCTGGAGGTGGTGTCCTCGCCGGGTTCCGATGGCAGCAACAGCAGCACATCCACATCGGAAAACGGGAACAGCTCGCCGCGCCCGTAGCCGCCCACCGCCACCAGCGCGCTGTCGTCCGGCAGGCCCAGGCCGCGCCAGGCTTCGACCAGCGCGGCATCGACCGCGCGCCGCAGGCGCGTCAGCAGGTGCCCGACATGGCCGTGCGCGTTGAAATCCGCGAACACGGCCTGCTTGTCGGCTTTCAGCTGATCGCGAACACGGGTGGCGAGGATGATTTCCGGCGTGGCGTCCATGGCTAGGGCTTGGGGCATCGAAGGGACGGCTGAAACAAGAAGGGCGCCAACCTTGGCGCCCGTAGCGTCAGGCTGCAACAGAATCAGTGACGAACGACGGCGGTGCCTGCGTGCCCGCGGAGACGGTAAGCACGTCGTAGCCGGTCTCGGTCACCAGGATGGTGTGCTCCCACTGCGCGGACAGGCTGCGGTCACGCGTCTTGACGGTCCAGTGGTCGGGCATGGTGCGGATATCGCGCTTGCCGGCGTTGACCATCGGCTCGATCGTGAAGATCATGCCGGCCTGGATCTCCATGCCGGTGCCGGGCCGGCCGTAGTGCAGGATCTGCGGGTCCTCGTGGAAGTTCTTGCCGATGCCGTGGCCGCAGTACTCGCGCACCACGGTATAGCCGGCCGCTTCCGCGTGGACCTGGATCACATGGCCGATATCGCCGAGGCGGGCGCCGGGGCGCACCTGGGAGATGCCTTTCCACATGCATTCGAAGGTGATCTGCGCCAGGCGCTTGGCCAGGATCGAGCCCTCACCGGCAATGAACATGCGGCTGGTGTCGCCGTAGTAGCCTTCCTTGGTGATCACGGTGATGTCGAGGTTCACCGCGTCGCCGGACTTCAGCACGCGCTCGCCCGGGATGCCGTGGCAAATCACGTCGTTGACCGACGTGCAGATGGCGCCGGGGAAGGGCGGGTAGCCGGGCGGCGCATAATTCAGGGGTGCGGGTACCGTGCCCTGCACATCGCGCATATAGGCGTGGCACAGCCGGTCGAGTTCGCCGGTGGTGACCCCCGGCTTGACGAAGGGCGTGATGTAGTCGAGGACCTCGGAGGCCAGCCGGCAGGCTACCCGCATTTGGGCGATATCGTCGGCGTTCTTGATATGGATGCTCATGCTGCTCGCAAAAGTGGCGGCGAAGCCACGGGCTGCGCCTCAAATTGAATCTGAAAGTGGGATTATCGCACCATCGGGCATCAACCGCAGCCGAAAACGGGCTTCGCCGGCTGCGGGCGCCTGCTTTTCATGGTAAGTGGCCCCTTGAGCGAAGCCCCGTTTTGTTGCTACAATCGCTGGCTCGCCTACTTGCGGCTACCTGGCAGGTCGATGTGACTTGCGGGCAGCGGTTGGCGGGCCGGGCAGTCACTACTGTGCTGCGGTATTTGGCAGGCGCCTTGCGCTTATCAAATGCAAAGTTATTGAAATTGCGAGTCCGTCCATCCGGGGTGTTCCTTTTCAGGAATGTCGGGGCGGACTTCAGACCTAACCCTTTTGGAGATTTTTCATGTCCGTTACCATGCGCGAAATGCTGGAAGCCGGTTGCCACTTCGGCCACCAAACCCGCTTCTGGAACCCCAAGATGGCTCCGTACATCTTCGGCCATCGCAACAAGATCCATATTATCAACCTCGAAAAGACGTTGCCGATGTTCCAGGACGCGCTGAAGTACGTGCGTCAACTGGCAGCAAACCGCGGCACCGTGCTGTTCGTGGGCACCAAGCGTCAATCGCGCGAAATCCTGGCTGAAGAAGCAGGCCGCGCTGGCATGCCTTATGTCGATGCCCGTTGGCTCGGCGGCATGATGACCAACTTCAAGACCGTCAAGATCTCGATCAAGCGCCTGAAGGACATGGAAGCCGCCAAGGAAGCCGGCGCGCTGGAAACCATGAGCAAGAAGGAAGCCCTGATGTTCGAGCGCGAAATGGACAAGCTGCAAAAGTCCATCGGCGGCATCAAGGACATGGGCGGCGTGCCTGACGCCATCTTCGTGGTCGACGTCGGCTACCACAAGATTGCCGTGACCGAAGCCAAGAAGCTGGGCGTGCCCGTCATCGGCGTGGTCGATACCAACCACTCGCCGGAAGGCATCGACTACGTGATCCCGGGCAACGACGACTCGAGCAAGGCAGTTGCCCTGTACGTGCGCGGCGTGGCCGACGCGATCCTGGAAGGCCGTGCAAACGCCGTGCAGGACGTGGTTGAAGCCGCACGCGGCGGCGACGATTTCGTCGAAGTCGAAGAAGCCTAAAGGCTTGCTGCCGAGAGGACCCCGTACCGCGCGCATCGCAAGCTGACACATCATCGCTAGCCAACCGGCCCCTGGGCCGGGGTGCTGCGCGCAGCCGGGGGCTTTCCGGCAACCGAGGGGGCGAATCTTACGCCCCCTTTTTTCGAATTGTTGTCATCCGCCCCTGGCATGATCTGGCGCGGATGAAGTTGAACTTACCTCCGGTCCCGGATCGCGCCACATCGACGGCGGGGTAGGGCGGGGCGAACCATTCAAGGAGTGACAAATGGCGGCAATTACCGCAAGCATGGTGGCAGAACTGCGCGCGAAGACCGACGCGCCGATGATGGAATGCAAGAAGGCCCTGACCGAGGCTGAAGGCAACCTGGAAAAGGCTGAAGAGCTGCTGCGCGTCAAGCTGGGCAACAAGGCCAGCAAGGCCGCTTCGCGCGTGACCGCCGAAGGCGTGGTCGTGTCCTTCATCGAAGGGTCCACCGGCGCGCTGGTGGAACTGAACTGCGAAACCGACTTCGTGTCGAAGAACGACGACTTCATGGCGTTCTCGAACAAGGTCGCTGAGCTGGTCGCCAAGCAGAACCCGGCTGACGTGGCTGCGCTGTCGGCGCTGGAAATCGACGGCGTGACCGTGGAAGCCACCCGTACCGCCCTGATCGGCAAGATCGGCGAAAACCTGGCGATCCGCCGCTTTGCCCGCTACGCCAATGGCGGCAAGCTGGCTGCGTACCTGCACGGCACCCGCATCGGCGTGATGGTCGAGTTCGATGGCGACGAAACCGCCGCCAAGGACGTGGCCATGCACGTTGCCGCGATGAAGCCGGTGTCGCTGTCGTCCGCCGACGTGCCCGCCGACCTGATCGCCAAGGAGCGCAGCATCGCCGAGCAAAAGGCTGCCGAATCGGGCAAGCCGGCCGAAATCGTCGCCAAGATGGTCGACGGCTCGGTGCAGAAGTACCTGAAGGAAGTGTCGCTGTTTAACCAGACCTTCGTGAAGAACGACAAGCAGACGGTCGAACAGATGCTCAAGGCCGCCAACACCACGGTCAAGGGCTTCACCCTGTACGTGGTCGGTGAAGGCATCGAGAAGAAGCAGGACGACTTCGCCGCTGAAGTGGCCGCCCAGGTGGCCGCTGCCCAGAAGGCCTGAAGTCCTGGCGGCCAGGGTGCCCGGTAGGGTGCCCCACCGGTCGCCGTATAATGCCGAGGGGCACCGCAAGGTGCCCCTCGGCACAAATGACCGCGCCGCGCTTACCCGTGCGGCGCGGGCTTGGTAGCCCGTTTCCGCAGTCGTCTGACCTGCCGTGCCCCAGGGGCGCTTTGAACACGAGTTTTTCGTGTGTTATCGCGCTGTTGCCGTGCCGGAGCCAGGCCACCCCGAAAACCGGCTTTTATAGCGGCGGCACGCCGATCCGTGCCGCCTGCCTTCAAATATCCGGCTCAACAGAACGAGCCGAACCAGCTCCGGGGATCAATATGCCAGCCTATAAGCGCGTCCTACTGAAATTGTCCGGCGAGGCCCTGATGGGCGATGATGCCTTCGGCATCAACCGCTCCACCATCGAAAGCATGGTCAATGACATCGCCGAGATCGTGAGGCTGGGCGTCCAGGTCGCGGTGGTGATCGGTGGCGGCAATATTTTCCGCGGCGTGGCCGGCGGGGCAGCGGGCATGGACCGCGCGACCGCCGACTACATGGGCATGCTGGCCACCATGATGAATGCGCTGGCCCTGCAGGATGCCATGCGCCACGCCGACATCGTGGGCCGCGTGCAGTCGGCCCTGCGCATGGACCAGGTGGTCGAGCCTTACATCCGCCCGCGCGCCATCCGCCAGCTGGAGGAGGGCAAGGTGGTGATCTTCGCCGCCGGCACCGGCAACCCGTTCTTCACCACCGATACCGCGGCGGCCCTGCGTGGCGCGGAAATCGGCGCGGAGATCGTGCTCAAGGCGACCAAGGTGGACGGCGTCTACACCGCCGACCCCAAGAAGGATCCTAGCGCCACGCGTTACACCACCATCTCCTTTGATGAGGCGATCTCGCGCAACCTGCAGGTCATGGATGCCACGGCATTCGCCCTGTGCCGCGACCAGAAACTGCCGATCAAAGTGTTCTCCATCGTCAAGCCGGGCGCGCTCAAACGCGTCATCCTGGGCGAAGACGAAGGTACGCTGGTGCACGTATAAGTGCTGCACCAGGCGCTGGCGTGCTGCCACCGAAGGTGGCGCGCGTGCTGGCAAAGAGTAGAATGATTCATTTTCGATCCTGCGGTCCGGGATCATGATTACCCGTTTTCGGAGGTAAAGATGAGCGTCGCCGACACCAAGAAGAGCGTCGAGCAGAAAATGCAAAAGACCATTGAAGCGTTCAAGGCCGACCTGGCCAAGATTCGCACTGGTCGCGCGCATACAGGTCTGCTCGACCACGTGCAAGTGGATTACTACGGCTCCCCGGTGCCGATCAGCCAGGTGGCCAACGTCGGCCTGGCCGATTCGCGCACCATCAGCGTACAGCCTTGGGAAAAGAAGATGGTCAGCGCCATCGAGAAGGCCATCCGTGACGCGGACCTGGGCCTGAACCCGTCGACCATGGGCGAGACCATCCGCGTGCCCATGCCCATGCTGACCGAAGAGCGCCGCAAGGAACTCGCCAAGGTTGTCAAGGGCGAGGCCGAGGGCGCCAAGATCGCCGTGCGCAACCTGCGCCGCGATGCCAACGAGCAGTTCAAGAAGCTGGTCAAGGACAAAGCCATTTCCGAGGACGACGAGCGCCGCGGCCAGGACGATGTCCAGAAGCTCACCGACAAGTTCGTTGCCGAGATCGACAGGATGGTCGCCGAGAAGGACAAGGAGATCATGACGGTGTGACGCATGAAGCGGCGGCTTGCCAGCCGCCGCTGTGTCCGGTACCGTTTCCCATCATGCATCACATCAGTTCCACGCTCAGCGTCCCCGACTCCACCTATGTGCCCCGCCACGTCGCCATCATCATGGATGGCAACGGCCGCTGGGCGACCCAGCGGCACCTGCCACGCGTAGCCGGCCACAGCCGTGGCCTGGATGCCGTGCGGGCCGTGGTGGAGGCCTGCGCCGCGCGTGGCGTGCAGTACCTGACCCTGTTCGCGTTCAGTTCCGAGAACTGGCGCCGCCCGGTGGACGAAGTCTCGTTCCTGATGCGGCTGTTCATGACCGCGCTGCGCCGTGAGGTGGTCAAGATGCACGCCAACAACATCCGGGTGAGGGTGGTCGGCGACCTGAGCCGCTTCAGCCCGCGCATCCAGCAGCTGATCGCCGATGCCGAGGCGCGCACGGATGGCAACACCGGCCTGACGGTGACCATCGCCGCCAATTATGGTGGCCGCTGGGACCTGCTCCAGGCCATGCGCAAGATGCTGGCGCGCTCGCCCATGCTCGATCCGGAGTCCGTGGACGAATCCCTGCTCGCGCCGCACTTGGCCATGGCCTACGCGCCGGAGCCGGACCTGTTCATCCGCACTGGGGGCGAGCAGCGCATCAGCAACTTCCTGCTGTGGCAGCTGGCCTACTCCGAACTCTATTTCACCGACGTGTTCTGGCCGGATTTCAGCCCCGCCGAGCTCGACAAGGCGTTTGCCTCGTACCGGCAGCGCGAGCGCCGCTTCGGCCGTACCAGCGCGCAAGTGGTCGCACCACCCGGCCTTTCCGGCACCGCCTGAAGCCGTTTTCCATTTTTTCACCGGAATCCCGCAGCGCATGCTTCTTACCCGTGTCATCACCGCTGTATGCCTGTTGCTGCTGATCCTGCCGATCCTGTTCCTGGCACCTCCGTCGGCGCTGGCCGGCCTGGTGGCGGTGATCGTCGTGCTGGCGGGCTGGGAATTTGGCCGCCTGATCGGACTGCGCGGCTTCTGGCCCTATGTCTATGCGGTGGCCTGCCTGGTCGCCCTGATCGGCTGGCATGACGCCGCCGACCGCCAGGCGCTGACGCGCCTGTTGCAGATCGGCGTGGCCTGCTGGGGCGTCGCCGTGGTGCTGCTGGCGCGCGGCGTGCGCCAGGCGAGCCCGTCCTTTACCTTGCTGGGCGCTATTCTTGGCTTGTTCATGCTGCCGGCGTTTGGCCATGCCACCCTGATCCTGCGCGAGCTGGGCATCGGGGTGCTGCTGTCCGTAGCGGTGCTGGTCTGGGCTGCCGATATCGGTGCCTATTTCGTTGGCAAGGCTATCGGGCGGCGCAAGCTTGCCCCGACCATCAGCCCGGGCAAGTCCTGGGAAGGCGCCCTCGGCGGCTGGCTGCTGGTGCTGCTGATCGCGCTCGGGCTGGCCGCTACCCAAGCTTTTTCCCCGACCTGGTTCTCTCGCATGGCCGACCATAACGGCCTGGCTGTCGTGGCGCTGCTGTCGACCCTGCTGGTGGTCGCCAGCGTGGTCGGCGATCTCTTCGAGTCATTGCTCAAGCGCCAGGTTGGCATGAAGGACAGCAGCCGGCTGTTGCCCGGCCATGGCGGCGTGCTCGACCGGATCGATGCGCTGTTGCCTGTGTTTCCGCTGGCCGCCTTGCTGGCCATCTATCTTTGAGTTGATCTGATATGCGTCGTATTACCGTCCTGGGTGCCACTGGCTCGATCGGGGAAAGTACGCTTGATGTGGTCAAGCGCCACCCCGAGCGCTATGCCGTCCATGCGCTGACGGCGCACCGGCAGGTCGACAAGCTGGCGGCGCAGTGCCGCGAGTTCCGCCCGGCGCACGCCGTGGTCGGCACCGCCCAGGCCGCGAGCGAGCTGCAGGCGCTGTTGCGTGCCGACGGCATCAAAACCGAGGTGGGCTATGGCGAAGCGGCCCTGGAAGCAGTGGCGGTCGACCCCGCGGCCGATTCGGTGATGGCCGCCATCGTCGGCGCCGCCGGGCTGCGTCCCACGCTGGCCGCGGCGCGGGCGGGCAAGCGCGTGCTGCTGGCCAACAAGGAAGCGCTGGTGATGTCGGGCCGGCTCTTCATGGATGCCGTGCGCGAGCACGGCGCCACGCTGCTGCCGATCGACAGCGAGCACAATGCCATCTTCCAGTGCCTGCCGGCGGACGATCCACGCCTGAGCGCGGGCGTCTCCAGGATCCTGCTGACGGCTTCCGGCGGCCCGTTCCGGACCCGGGACCCGGCCACCTTGCACGATATTTCGCCGGACGAGGCCTGCGCCCACCCGAACTGGGTGATGGGCCGCAAGATCTCGGTCGACTCGGCCACCATGATGAACAAGGGGCTGGAGGTGATCGAGGCGCACTGGCTGTTTGCCGCGCCGGCGGACCGCATTGAGGTGCTGATCCACCCGCAGAGCATCGTGCATTCGATGGTGTCCTACGCGGACGGCTCGGTGCTGGCCCAACTCGGCAACCCCGACATGCGTACGCCGATCGCCTACGGGCTCGCCTATCCCGAGCGCATGCACGCGGGCGTTTCGCCGCTGGACCTTACCCGTGCCGGCGCGCTGACCTTCGAAATCCCGGATCTGGCGCGTTTTCCCTGCCTGGGCCTGGCGTTCGACGCCTTGCGGGCGGGCGGGGCGGCCCCGGCCATCCTGAACGCCGCCAACGAGGTTGCCGTCGAGGCGTTCCTGCAAGGCCGGATCCGTTTTACCGACATCGCACGCATCGTGGCGCAAGTCTTGGCACAGGCCTCGCCGGGGAGCGTCGAAACGCTGGAAGGCGTGATGGACATCGACCAGGATGCGCGCCGCCGCGCCGGCGTCCTGCTGGAAAGCGCGCGTTCGTGCTGACTCCGGTGGCGGCGCGGCCGGGATCGGCGACAATAGCGGCGCACCGGCCCATGCCGGTGCACCGGTTGCCGGGCCGCGTGCCCGGTGTCTACTTTGTGCCATCGGGGCGCTCCAGCCCCTGACGACAAGCTGCCTGCCATGCAAACCGTAATTGCTTTCGTCGCTGCCCTTTGCATCCTGATCTATTTCCATGAAATGGGTCACTACCTGGCCGCGCGCCTGTGCGGGGTCAAGGTGCTGCGCTTCTCGATCGGCTTCGGGCGGCCGCTGGTGCGCTGGGTGTCCAAGGGGCGGGACCGTACCGAGTGGACCATCGCCGCGATTCCGCTCGGCGGCTACGTCAAGATGCTCGATGAGCGGGAGAGCGATCCGGGCCATGATGCACCGGTCGATCCCGCGGATCTGCCACGCGCCTTCAACCGGCAACCGGTGGCCAAGCGCTTTGCGATCGTGGCAGCCGGGCCGCTGGCTAACTTTGCCCTGGCCATCGTGCTGTATTTCGTGCTGTTTGCCGGCGGCATGCGCGAGGCCGCGCCCATCGTCGCGGCGCCGCCTGCTGGCACCCCGGCGGCTGCGGCGGGCTTGCGCGAGGGCGACCGCGTGCTGGCGCTGCAGGCCAACGGCGAAACCGAGCAGGTGCGTTCCTGGAACGACTTGCGCATGGCCGTGTTCGCCCAGGGCTTTGGCGACGCCAGCGCGGTGCTGCACGTGCGCGCTGCCGATGGCGCCGAGCGCGATCTGAAGTTGCCGCGGCTGCCGAATACCGGAGGCAATCCCGAACAAGACCCGCTTGCCACGCTGGGGCTGGCCCTCAAGGGCGGGCCGGTGACGATCACCGAAGTCCTGCCGGACTCCGCCGCGCAACGCGCCGGCCTGCGCCAGGGCGATCGCGTGGTGGCCTGGCAAGGACGCCCGCTGACCCAGGCTGGCGAACTGATCCGCGGGGTCAGGGCGCAGCCCGGCGCCGAGGTCGCGCTTGCCATCGAGCGGGAGGGCCGCCGCCTGGAGGTGCCCGTGAAGCTCGATACGGTCCCCGCGGCGCAGGGCGCCAGCGGGGCAGCCGCCGCCACCGGCAAACTGGGCGCCGCGCTGAGCCAGGCGGTCGAGATGGAAACCGTGCGCTATCAGCCGGTCGAGGCGCTGAGCCGCGCGGTCGGGCAGGTCTGGAGCACCAGCGCGCTCTCACTCAAGCTGCTCGGAAAGATGCTGGTGGGGCAGGCTTCGCTGCAGAACCTGAGCGGCCCGCTGACCGTGGCGGACTACGCGGGGCGCGCCGCCCATCTCGGTTGGCAGCCCTTTGTCGGCTTCCTGGCGTTGGTCAGTGTTAGCCTCGGTGTGTTGAATTTGTTACCTATTCCGGTATTGGATGGGGGGCATTTGCTGTATTATTGCGTTGAATTTTTGACTGGCAGGCCCGTACCAGACCACTGGCAGGCTGTGCTGCAGAAGGTCGGCATCGCCTGCGTCTTGCTCCTGACTTCGCTCGCCTTGTTCAACGATGTCAGCCGGCTGTTTTTAGCGCGCGGCTAGACATGGGTTGCCGGCTGCGGCGCGCGGGTGTCACTGACACCTGCGCGCCGGATGCCGAGCCAAGGCGCAGCCCCGTGAAGCATCGGAGCCCAATCCTGCATGGAATCAAAGAGGGGATCAAGATTGATCAGACATAAGCGCATCTCGCTGGGCGTGCTGGCGAGTGCCATCATCGCGGCCTGGACCCCAGTGAGTTGGGCCGCGGAGCCATTCGTCGTCAAGGACATTCGTGTCGAGGGCCTGCAGCGGGTCGAGCCGGGTACGGTGTTCGGCTACCTGCCGGTCAAGGTCGGCGAAACCTTCAGCGACGACAAGGGCGCGGACGCCATTCGTGCCCTGTATAACACCGGGTTCTTCAAGGACGTCCAGATCCGTTCCGAGGACGGCGTGCTGGTCGTCCAGGTGGAAGAGCGTCCCGCCATCTCGCAGCTCGAGTTCGTCGGCATCAAGGAATTCGACAAGGACACCCTGCGCCGCTCGCTGCGCGCGGTGGGCGTGGCCGAGGCCCGGTATTACGACAAGGCCCTGATCGACAAGGCAGAGCAGGAGCTCAAGCGCCAGTACGTGGCGCGCGGCTACTATGCCGCCGACATCCAGACCACGATCACCCCGGTCGACCGCAACCGCGTGTCGGTGGTGTTCAATGTCGACGAAGGTCCGGTGGCCAAGATCCGCCAGATCAATATCGTCGGCAACAAGGCCTTCAAGGAAGGCACGCTGCGCGATGAAATGCAGCTGTCGACCCCGAACTGGCTGTCCTGGTACACCAAGAACGACCTGTATTCGAAGCAAAAGCTCACCGCCGACCTGGAAGCGCTGCGTTCGTATTATCTGAACCGCGGCTACCTCGAGTTCGCCATCGAATCGACGCAGGTGTCGATTACGCCGGACAAGAAGGACATCTTCCTGACGCTGAACATCAAGGAAGGCGACCAGTACAAGGTGTCGGACATCCGCCTGGCGGGCGAACTGCTCGGCAAGCAGGCCGAGATGGAAAAACTGCTCAAGCTGCAGAAGGGCGAGGTCTTTTCGTCCGAGAAGCTGACCCAGAGCACCAAGGCCATTACCGATCTGCTGGGCACCTACGGCTACGCGTTCACCACCATCAACCCGCAGCCGCAGATCGACAAGGAAAAGCGCGAAGTCGCGCTGACCCTGATGGTCGATCCGGGCCGTCGCGTCTATGTGCGCCGCGTCAACGTCGTGGGAAACAGCAAGACGCGCGACGAAGTGGTGCGCCGCGAAATGCGCCAGATGGAAAGCTCGTGGTTCGACAGCGAAAAGCTGACGCAATCGCAGTCCCGTATCAATCGTACCGGCTACTTCACCGACACCAACATCACCACCGAGGACGTGCCCGGCGCGCCCGACCAGGTCGATGTGAACGTCAACGTGACCGAGAAGCCGACCGGGCAGATCAGCCTGGGCCTGGGTTTCTCCTCCACGGACAAGCTGGTGCTGCAAGCCGGCCTGCGCCAGGATAACGTGTTCGGGTCGGGTACCAGCCTTGGCCTGGACGTGAACACCGCGAAGTCCTTCCGCACGATCTCGCTGACGCAATACGATCCGTATTTCACGGTGGACGGCATCAGCCGCTCGACGGATATCTACTATCGTACGTCGCGGCCGCTGTATTACACCGGCGACCAGGACTACAAGATCGTTTCGGAGGGCGGCAACGTCAAGTTCGGCGTGCCGTTCACGGAAACGGATACCGTGTTCTTCGGCATCGGCTACGAGCGTACCCAGGTGACCATCTCGCCGAACACGCCGCTCCAGTACGGCCAGTGGCTGACCAAGATCGGCAAGTCCAGCGGCGATCCGATCAACAACTTCCCGTTCACGATCGGCTGGGCGCGCGACCGCCGCGACAGTGCGCTGGTCCCCACCAAGGGACCCTACACGCAGGCAAACCTGGAAGTGGGCGTGCCCGGTGGCGATACGCAGTACTATCGCGCCAGTGTCCAGCAGCAGTACTTCTATCCGTTGTCGAAGGCCTTTACCCTGGCCTTCAACGGTGAAGTGGCTTACGGGCACGGCTACGGCAATACGCCGTTCCCGGTGTTCAAGAACTTCTACGCCGGTGGTATCGGCTCGGTTCGCGGCTACCAGACCAGCACGCTGGGCAAGAAGGACCAGAACGGCAACCCGATTGGCGGCGCTTCCAAGATGATCGGCAACGTCGAATTCATCTTCCCGCTGCCGGGTTCGGGTGTGGACCGGACGCTGCGCCTGTTCACCTTCTTCGACTTCGGTAACGTGTACGAAGAAGGCGCACCGCTGCTGTTCAGCCAGCTCAAGTATTCGACGGGCCTGGGCATGTCCTGGCTGTCGCCGATCGGTCCGCTCAAGATCAGCGTGGGCTTCCCGCTGAAGAAGGACGAGACCGACAAGGTACAGCGCTTCCAGTTCCAGATCGGTACTGCGTTCTGATCGGGCATAGAAGAAAGAAGATTGAGGAACGGATTCATGAAAACAACATTCCCACTGATCAAAAACCTGACGGCGGCTGCGCTGACGGTTGGCGCGCTGCTGGCAGCCGCGCCTGCCATGGCGCAGGAAGCGCGCATCGCCGCGGTCAATTCCGAACGCATCCTGCGTGATTCGGTGCCTGCCAAGCAGGCCCAGGTCAAGCTGGAGCAGGAGTTCTCCAAGCGCGACCGCGAGTTGCAGGACATGGCCCAGAAGATCAAGGGCATGGCCGACAAGCTCGACAAGGACACCGCCGTGCTGGCCGATGCCGACCGCCAGCGCCGTCAACGCGAAGTGGCCGATCTCGATCGCGAATTCCAGCGCAAGCAACGTGAATTCCGCGAGGACCTGAACCAGCGCCGCAACGAGGAACTGGCCCAGGTGCTCGAGCGTGCCAACCGCGTGATTCGCCAGCTTGCGGAGCAGCGCAAGTACGATCTGATCGTGCAAGAGGCCGTGTACGTCAATCCTCGCATCGACATTACCGACGATGTGATGAAAGCGTTGAACGCCGGCAGCAAGTAAGCTGCCAGTTTTCGCCGTCCAAGGAAGTACTGCCATGCAAACACCCACACTGGGTCAGCTCGCCACCGATACCGGCGCGCAGGTTGTGGGTGATCCCGACCTCGCCGTGCGCGGCCTCGCGCCTCTCGACCAGGCCGGCCCCGATCAGCTCTCGTTTCTCTCGAATCCCTTGTATCTGCCGCAGGCGCTGGCCTCCGGCGCCGGCGCCGTGATCGTGTCGGCGGCCGACCTGGAGCGCATTCGCGCCGAAGGGCAGGCCGACGGTCGCAACTGGCTGGTGGCACGCAATCCCTATGTGTGCTTTGCACGTATCGCGCAGGGGTTCGATCGCCGCGGCAATACCGATCACCGTACCGGCATCGACCCGCGCGCCAGCGTGGCGCCCGATGCCGTGGTCCCGGCGTCCTGCTTTATCGGCCCCAACGTGGTGATCGAGAGCGGGGCCCGGCTTGGCGAGCGGGTGCGCATCTTGGCCAACGGCTTTGTTGGCGCCGGGGCGCGGATTGGCGATGACACGCTGATCTACGCTAATGTCTCGATCTATCACCAGTGCGTGGTGGGTATGAGATGCATACTGCACAGTGGTGTGGTGCTGGGTGCGGATGGCTTCGGCTTTGCCCCGGACATTGGCCCGGCTGGCGTCGAGTACGTCAAGATTCCCCAGACCGGCCGCGCCGTGCTGGGCAATGATGTCGAGGTCGGCGCCAATACCGCCATCGACCGCGGTGCCATGGCCGACACGATCATCGAGGACGGCTGCAAGCTCGATAACCAGGTACAGATCGCGCATAACGTACGGGTGGGCGCGCATACTGTGATCGCGGGATGTGCGGCGATTGCCGGCAGTACCAAGGTCGGGCGCTTCTGCGTGATCGGGGGCTCGGCCAACTTTGCCGGCCACCTGAACATCGCCGACCGCACCACGGTATCCGGTGGCACATCGATCACTAAATCCATTTCCAAGCCCGGCGGGCATTTCACCAGCGTGTTCCCGGTCCAGCCGCATGGCGATTGGGAACGCACCGCAGCCACCTTGCGAGGCCTGAGCAAATTGCGCGATCGCGTGATCCAGCTCGAGAAGCGCTTGCAAGGGCAGGACGCCGGCATATCTATCCAGCATACCGAAGAGAAAAAATCATGAACGCAGTCGATATCGACATCCGCAAGATCCTCAAGCTGCTGCCGCATCGTTACCCGTTCCTGATGGTAGACCGCGTGCTTGAACTGGAGCCGCAAAAGCGTATCAAAACGCTGAAGAACGTCACCATGAACGAACCGTACTTCCAGGGCCATTTCCCGGGCCACCCCGTGATGCCGGGCGTGATGATCCTCGAAGCGCTGGCGCAGTCGGCCGGCTTGCTGACCTTTGGCGCCGACATGGAGCGCAAGGAAAACTCGCTGTACTACTTCGTCGGCATCGACGGCGCGCGCTTCAAGCAGGTCGTGACGCCGGGCGACCAGTTGCATATGACGGTATCTGTCGAGCGCTATATCCGCGGCATCTGGAAGTTCAAGGCATTTGCCACCGTCGACGACAAGGTGGCTTGTGAAGCTGAGTTGATGTGCACCGTCAAACAAGCCGACTAAGAAGCCTGCCTTCGGGGCTAGGCCCCGGGCAGGTCTTGGACGTATTTGGCTCACTGTGTTGACCGTTCAATCTTTTCATCTCAGACCATAGGACAGGACGCATGACGCAAATCCATCCCAGCGCACTGGTTGACCCGAAGGCCGAGCTTGCAGCCGACGTGACCGTCGGGCCGTTTTCCATCGTGGGTCCCCACGTGCGCCTTGGCAGTGGTACCCAGGTGGGCGCGCATACCACCATCGAGGGGCATACCACTGTTGGCGCGGATAACCGCATCGGGCCTTACGCTTCGGTGGGCGGCACGCCGCAGGACATGAAGTACCGCAACGAGCCGACCCGGCTGGTGATCGGTGATCGCAATACCATTCGCGAATTCACCACCATCCACACCGGCACGGTGCAGGACCAGGGCGTGACCAGCATCGGCGATGACAACTGGATCATGGCCTACGTGCACATCGCGCACGATTGCCAGGTGGGCAACCACACGGTGTTCTCCAGCAACGCGCAGATCGCCGGCCACGTGCAGGTGGGCGACTGGGCCATTCTTGGCGGGATGAGCGGGGTGCACCAGTTCGTGCGCATCGGCGCGCACGCCATGCTGGGCGGCGCCTCGGCCCTGGTGCAGGACCTGCCGCCATTCGTGATCGCCGCTGGCGACAAGGGCGGCAACAAGGCCACGCCGCACGGCATCAACGTGGAAGGCATGCGCCGCCGTGGCTTTGACGCCGCGCAGATCGCGGCCCTGCGCCAGGCTTACAAGGTGCTGTACAAGTCCGACCTGAGCTTTGAAGCCGCCCGCAACGAGATCGCGCAACTCATTGCGCAGGCCGAAGGCACCGCCACGGCTGCGTTGCAGGATTTCCTCGACTTCATTGCCGCCACGCAGCGCGGCATTGTGCGCTGAAGCCGGATACAACCATGGTCGACGGTGTCCTACCGGCCATGGAGGCCACGCCGGTTGCGGCGGGCGCGGGCAATCGCGGCACCATTGCCATGGTGGCTGGCGAGAACTCCGGCGACCTGCTTGCCTCCCTGCTGATGGGTGGACTCAAGGCTCGCCTCGGTGAGGTGAGCTACGCGGGCATTGGCGGCCCCCGCATGATGGCGCAAGGGTTCGAGTCGCAATGGCCGATGGACACCCTCTCGGTCAACGGCTACGTGGAGGTGCTGGGCTCGCTGCGCGAGATTCTCGCCACGCGCCGCGCCATCAAGGAAAAACTGCTGGCGCAGCCGCCGCTGTGCTTTATCGGCGTGGACGCGCCGGATTTCAACTTCGGGCTCGAAGTGCCGCTGCGCCGTGCCGGCATTCCGGTGGTGCACTTTGTCAGCCCGTCGATCTGGGCCTGGCGCGGCGGGCGCATCCGCACCATCGCGCGCGCGGTCGACCACATCCTGTGCCTGTTCCCGTTCGAGCCGGAGATCTACGCCCGCGCCGGGATTCCCGCCACCTATGTGGGCCATCCGCTGGCCGACGTGATTCCGATGGTGCCGGACACGCAGGGCGCCCGCGAGAAGCTTGGCCTGCCGGCCGGGCCGCGCGTGGTGGCCGTGCTGCCCGGTAGCCGGCAGTCCGAGGTGCGCAACCTGGGCGCGACGTTCTTCGCCGCCATGGCGCGCATGCACAGCATGGACGGCAATCTCGCCTTTGTGCTGCCGGTTGCCAGCGCGCCGCTGCGAGAGATCGTCGCGGGCCTGCACCAGCAGTATCCGCAGATCCCGCTGACCGTCATCGACGGGCAGTCTCACCTGGCCATGGAAGCCGCCGACGTGATCCTGCTGGCTAGCGGTACCGCCACGCTGGAGGCCGCGCTGTACAAGAAGCCCATGGTGATTTCGTACAAGGTGCCCTGGCTGACCGCGCAGATCATGAAGCGGCAGGGTTACCTGCCGTATGTGGGCCTGCCCAACATCCTGTCGGGGCGTTTTGTCGTGCCCGAATTGTTGCAGGATGACGCCACGCCCGAGGCGTTGGCGCGCGAGACGCTGCTGCAGCTGAACGACGAAGGCAATACCGCGTTCCTGCGGGATCATTTCACCCAGATGCACCAGACGCTTAAACGCAATACCGCCGAGATCGCTTCGGCAGTGGTCGCCGACCTGATCCGGCAGCGGAGGGGCGTGTAATGGCGCGCCGCCCCACAGCCACCGCCAAGGGCGATTCGGCCCAGCTCGGCTTTGACCTGGCCGGCACCGCCGCGCAAGTACGCCTTTTGTGCGGCGTGGACGAAGCGGGCAGGGGCCCGCTGGCCGGCCCGGTCTACGCCGCCGCCGTGGTGCTGGATCCGGCCCGCCCGATCCAGGGCCTGGCGGACTCCAAGGTGCTGACCGCGCGCCGCCGCGAGGCGCTGTTCGACGAGATTCGCGAGCGCGCCCTGGGCTGGCATATCGCCCAGGCCTCAGTGGAAGAAATCGACAGGATCAACATCCTGCATGCCACCATGCTGGCCATGCAGCGTGCCGTGCATGGCCTGGCCGATTCCGGCCTGGAGCCGGACCTCGTGCAGGTAGACGGCAACCGCTGCCCGCAGGTGCGCTTTGCGGTCGAAGCCATCGTTAAAGGCGATGCCAAGGTGCAGGCCATCTCGGCGGCTTCCATCCTGGCCAAGGTGGCGCGTGACCGCGCGTTGCTGGTGCTGCATGGCGCATACCCACAGTACGGCTTCGATGCCCACGCAGGTTACGGCACGCCGCAGCACCTGGCCGCGCTTGCCGAGTTCGGGGCCACGCCGCACCACCGGCGCTCGTTTGCGCCCGTGCGCCAAGCCATCGCGATGGGGCGGATCGCGCCCGTGGGCGCCATCCCGGCGCCAGCATTCCCGGAGCCGCTACTGTGAAACACGTCACATCGCGCGAAAACGCGCTGTTCAAGCACCTCAAGGCACTGACTGGTTCCACGCATGCACGCCGCAAGGCGGGGCAGTCGGTGCTGGATGGCGTGCACCTGGCGCAAGCCTACCTGGACGCGCTGGGCCAGCCGGTGCAGTGCGTGGTGTCGGAGCGGCACTACGATCATGCCGAGGTGGCGCAGCTGCTCAGGCAGATCGAGCCCGAGCGCGTGGTCCTGCTGGCGGATGCCTTGTTCGATCTGGTCGCCGGCGTGGTCAACGGCATCGACCTGATGCTGGTCATCGATACGCCCCGCGGCCACCTGCCGTCGCATATCGACACCGATTGCATCATCCTGGACGGCGTCCAGGATGCCGGCAATGTCGGCTCTATCCTGCGCAGCGCCGCGGCCGCAGGCATCCAGCACGCCTTTCTCGTCACGGGCAGCGCCTTCGCCTGGTCCACCAAGACCCTGCGCGCCGCCATGGGCGCCAATTTCCACCTGAACATTGTCGAGCACTGCACGCTCGACATGCTGGCGCCGCGCCTGGCGGTGCCGCTGCTGGCCACGTCGTCGCACGCGCAGGCAGCTGTGTTCGACACGGACCTGCGCGCACCGGTAGGCTGGGTGGTCGGCAATGAAGGCGCGGGTGTGAGCCCGGAATGGATGGCCAAGGTCAGCCGCACGGTGGGCATTCCCCAGCCGGGCGGGCTGGAGTCGTTGAACGTGGCGGCCGCGACCGCGATCTGCCTGTTCGAGGCGGTGCGGCAGCGCCGTCCTGGTTAAGCCTGCCGCCGCTTCGCAGCCTACTTCGCAGCCCACTTCGCCGCACTGACCGGCCTGCGCGCCCGCCGTGCGGCGTCAGCCTGACTCAATAGTTGCTGTCGCGGTCCACCTTGATCTCCTGCAGGATCGTGGTGGCGATCTCTTCGATCGACTTGTGGGTGGACGACAGCCACTTGATGCCCTCGCGGCGCATCATGGCCTCGGCCTCGTTGACCTCGTAGCGGCAGTTTTCCGGCGCGGCGTACTTGCTGCCCGGACGCCGCTCGTTGCGGATCTCGGCCAGGCGCTGCGGGTTGATCGACAACCCGAAGATCTTGCTCTTGAATGCGTAGAGCGCGGTGGGCAGCTTGCCGCGCTCGAAGTCGTCTGGAATCAGCGGGTAGTTGGCCGCCTTCAGCCCGTACTGCATGGCAAGGTAAAGGCTGGTCGGGGTCTTGCCGCTGCGCGACACGCCCACCAGGATGATATCGGCCTCGGCCAGGTTCTTGTGCGACTGGCCATCGTCATGCGCGAGCGAAAAATTGATCGCCTCGATGCGGTTCTGGTACGCCTCGGTGTCCGCATTCTGGTGAAAACGGCCGATAGCATGGGTGGACTTCAGGCCGAGTTCCTTCTCCAGCGGCTCGATGAAGGTCTGGAACATGTCCAGGATCATGGCCTTGGCGCGGCGAATCGCCTTGTTCGACTCCTGGTTGACCAGGGTGGTGAAGACGATGGGCTGCACGCCTTCCGCGTAGAAGGCCTCGTTGATCTTGCCCACTGCGATGTGCGCTTTCTCGGGCGTGTCGACGAACGGCATGCGCACCTTGCGGAAACGCATCTCGAACTGGGCCAGGATTGAGTGGCTGAAGGTTTCGGCGGTAATGCCGGTGCCATCGGAGACGATAAAGACCGTGCGGATGGCGGGGCGCTCCTCCTCCTTACGCGGTTCCTGGGGGTGCTGCGGCGCAAGTGGCGCGGCGGTAGCGTCGGGCTGGGGAGCGTCGGGGAGGGACATGTATGGACAATTATTTTTGAATCCGCGTTCCGCGAAAGTGCGGTGCGGCACGGTAGAATAGCGGCGATCTTTTCGCTAAGCAATTCCGCCAGCGCTGTTGGCACAACGATTCGGCCACGAATTGTCAACAATGTGCGCCGCAGCAATCACGATCGCACGCCGATTGTGAGCCGCTGGGGCTGTTTAGCCAAGCGATCCGTCCGGTAGCAGAACTCCAACAATATTCCGGGCGTCAGCAACAGGTTTCTTACTTTGTTTTGAGGCTTTTATGAACAACCCGGCAATTGACGGCGCATACCTGCTGCCGTTCGAGCAGTTGCGCAAGGAAGACGTGGAAACCGTGGGCGGCAAGAATTCGTCGCTCGGCGAGATGATCTCGCAGCTGGCCGAGGCTGGCGTGCGTGTGCCCGGCGGCTTTGCCACCACTTCGCTGGCTTTTCGCGACTTCCTCGCCCACAGCAACCTGACCCAACGCATTTCCGATCGCCTGAAGGCCCTCAACGTCGACGACGTCAAGGCCCTGGCCGAAGCCGGTGCCGAGATCCGCAACTGGGTCGTCGAAGCGCCGTTCCAGCCCCGCCTGGAAAAGGAAATCCGCGAGTTCTACGCGCGTGCCGAAGCGCGCGAAGGCGCCGAGGCCTCGTTCGCCGTGCGTTCGTCGGCGACCGCCGAAGACCTGCCGGATGCATCGTTCGCCGGTCAGCAGGAGTCGTACCTCAACGTCAGCGGCATTGACGATGTGCTGGACAAGATCCGCCACGTGTTCGCCTCGCTGTACAACGACCGCGCCATTTCCTATCGCGTGCACAAGGGCTTCGCGCACGACATCGTCGCGCTGTCCGCCGGCGTGCAGCGCATGGTGCGCTCGGATGTGGGCGCCGCGGGTGTGATGTTTACCATCGACACCGAATCCGGCTTCCCCGATGCCGTTTTCATTACCTCGAGCTACGGCCTGGGCGAAACGGTGGTGCAGGGCGCGGTCAACCCGGACGAGTTCTACGTCTTCAAGCCCACGCTGCAAGCGGGCAAGTACCCCATCATCCGCCGCTCGATCGGCTCCAAGCTGATCAAGATGGAATTCACCGCGCCGGGCGAAGCCGGCCGCGTCAAGACCGTCGATGTGCCCATCGAATTGCGCAACCGCTACTCCATCACCGACGCCGATGTGTCGGAGCTGGCCAAGTACGCGATGATCATCGAGAAGCACTACGGCCGCCCGATGGACATCGAGTGGGGCAAGGACGGCCGCGACGGCAAGATCTACATCCTGCAGGCCCGCCCGGAAACGGTGAAGAGCCAGTCCGCCGGCAAGGCGGAGCAGCGCTTCAAGCTCAAGGGCACCGCGCCCGTGCTCACCAGCGGCCGCGCCATTGGCCAGAAGATCGGCACCGGCCGCGTCCGTGTGATCAATGATCCGTCCGAGATGGAGCGCGTGCAGCCCGGCGACGTGCTGGTTGCCGACATGACCGATCCCAACTGGGAACCGGTGATGAAGCGCGCCGCCGCCATCGTGACCAACCGCGGTGGCCGTACCTGCCACGCGGCCATCATTGCGCGCGAGCTGGGCGTGCCCGCCGTGGTCGGCTGCGGTGACGCCACCGACCTGCTCAAGGACGGCACGCTGGTGACGGTGTCGTGCGCCGAGGGCGATGAAGGCCGCGTCTACGATGGTCTGCTGGAAACCGAGGTTACCGAAGTGCAGCGCGGCGAAATGCCGGACATCGACGTCAAGATCATGATGAACGTCGGCAACCCGCAACTGGCCTTCGACTTCTGCCAGATCCCGAACCAGGGTGTTGGCCTGGCCCGCCTCGAGTTCATCATCAACAACAACATCGGTGTCCACCCGAAGGCCATCCTCGACTACCCGCAAGTCGATGCCGACCTGAAGAAGGCCGTGGAAAGCGTGGCCCGCGGCCATGCCAGCCCGCGCGCGTTCTACGTGGACAAGCTGGCCGAAGGCATCGCCACCATCGGCGCGGCGTTCTACCCCAAGCCCGTCATCGTGCGCCTGTCGGATTTCAAGTCCAACGAGTACAAGAAGCTGATCGGCGGGTCGCGCTACGAGCCGGACGAAGAAAACCCCATGCTGGGTTTCCGTGGCGCCTCGCGCTACATCTCCGAAGACTTCGCCGAAGCCTTCGAGATGGAATGCAAGGCCATGAAGCGCGTGCGCGACGACATGGGCCTGACCAACGTCGAGATCATGGTGCCGTTCGTGCGCACGCTCGGCCAGGCCGAGAAGGTCATCGAGCTGCTGGCCAAGCACGGCCTGAAGCGCGGCGAGAACGGCCTGCGCGTCATCATGATGTGCGAAGTGCCGTCCAACGCCATCCTGGCTGAAGAGTTCCTGCAGTACTTCGATGGCTTCTCGATCGGCTCGAACGACCTGACCCAGCTCACGCTGGGCCTGGACCGCGACTCCGGCATGGAGCTGCTGGCCAAGGACTTCGACGAACGCGACCCGGCCGTCAAGTTCATGCTGTCGCGCGCTATCTCCACCGCGCTGCGCCTGGACAAGTACGTTGGCATTTGCGGCCAGGGCCCCTCGGACCACCCGGACTTTGCACTGTGGCTGGCCAAGGAAGGCATCAAGTCGATCTCGCTGAATCCGGATTCGGTGGTCGATACCTGGAAGCAACTGGCTTCCTGAGGCATTTGACGTCACAATAGCGGTACACCGGCCCTGCGCCAGGTGTTCCGAACCCCCGCAGGCGCCCTGGCGCTGCGGGGTTTTTTTTTGGCCGTGGCCAGGACAAACGCAGGTAAGCAGATACGCAGATACGCAGGTAAGCAAGGAGGCAAAGATGGCGCCGTACTACATCTGGTTTGCGCTGGCGGCGGTCCTGGTGATCGCGGAACTGGGGCTTGGCACCTTTTATCTGCTGATGGTAGCGCTGGGCGCGGCGGCGGGTGGCCTGGGTGCGCTGGCCGGGCTTGGCGCAGCCGCCCAGACCCTGCTGGCGGCGCTGGTGGCGCTGGCCGGCTTTGTCGCGCTGCGGCGCTCCCGCTATGGACGCGTGAGGCGCGAGGCGGCGGAGCGCGATCCCAACGTCAACCCGGACATCGGCCAGGAGCTTGAGGTGCCGGCCTGGGGCGACGCCGGGCGGGCACGCGTGCGTTACCGTGGCACCGACTGGGATGTGGAACTCCAGGCGGCCGGCCCAGCAGCGCCCGGGCGTTTTCGCATCGTCGCGGTGCGCGGCAACACGCTCTTCGTCAGCCCGCGATAGTGCAAGGCAGGGCGCGGCCTCGGTTTTCCCTGTTTTTTCAGTTCGTTTTTGTCAACCCCGTCACGGAGGTCCCATGTTCGAATTCTTCGGCAGCCTGCTGCCCCTGCTGATCCTGGTCGCCGTCATCGTGCTGGTGGCGCAAAGCTTCAAGATCGTGCCGCAGCAACATGCCTGGGTGCTGGAGCGGCTCGGCAAGTACCGCGCCACGCTGACGCCGGGGCTGACTGTCGTGCTGCCCTTCATCGATCGCGTGGCCTACAAGCATGTTCTGAAGGAAATCCCGCTCGATGTGCCGAGCCAGATCTGCATCACCAAGGACAACACGCAATTGCAGGTGGACGGCGTGCTGTATTTCCAGGTGACCGACCCGATGAAGGCATCCTACGGGTCCAGCAATTTTGTGGTGGCTATCACCCAGTTGTCGCAGACCACGCTGCGCTCGGTCATCGGCAAGCTGGAGCTGGACAAGACCTTCGAGGAGCGCGAGTACATCAACCATAGCGTGGTCAATGCGCTGGACGAGGCCGCCGCGAGTTGGGGCGTGAAGGTGCTGCGCTACGAGATCAAGGATCTCACGCCACCCAAGGAAATCCTGCATGCGATGCAGGCGCAGATTACCGCCGAGCGTGAAAAGCGCGCGCTGATCGCCGCGTCGGAAGGCAAGCGCCAGGAGCAGATCAACCTGGCCACGGGCGCGCGCGAGGCCGCCATCCAGAAGTCCGAAGGCGAGCGGCAGGCCGCCATCAACCGGGCGCAGGGCGAGGCCTCGGCGATCCTGGCGGTGGCGGAGGCCAACGCGCAAGCCATCGAGAAGATCGGGCATGCCATCCGCACGGACGGCGGCATGGAGGCGGTGAACCTGAAGGTGGCGGAGGAGTACGTGAGCGCCTTCGGCAATCTGGCCAAGCAAGGCAACACGCTGATCGTGCCGGGCAACCTTGGCGACATGAGCACCATGGTTGCGTCGGCGCTGCAGATCGTCAAAGGCCAGCAGAAGGGGGCTTGAAGCGAGGGAGCTTGAAGCGCAAGCCTTGCACAGAGGAGGCAGTCTGCGGCTTGCCGCCGCGCTGCCTCGGTCTTTTACTCCTTGCCCGCGCCCTTCATGATGCGCGCCTTCTCCCGCTGCCAGTCGCGGTCCTTCTCGGTCTCGCGCTTGTCGAACAGCTTCTTGCCCTTGGCCAGGCCGATCTCGCATTTGACGCGTCCGCGCGTGTAATGCAGGTTGAGCGGCACGATCGTGAAGCCGCGCTGCTCCACCTTGCCGATCAGGCGCTTGATCTCTTCTGCCTTGAGCAGCAGCTTGCGGGTGCGCACCGCGTCGGGCGAGACGTGGGTGGAGGCGCTGTGCAGGGGGCTGATATGGGCGCCGATCAGGAACAGCTCGGCGTCGCGAATGACCACGTAGCCTTCCTTGATCTGCACGCGTCCCGCACGGATCGCCTTGACTTCCCAGCCTTCGAGCACGATCCCCGCCTCATATCGCTCTTCGATGAAGTAGTCGAAAAAGGCTTTCTTGTTTTCTGCGATGGTCATGCGGTCCGGATAGTGGAAATGGAGATAAGTAAAACGAACACCAAAAAACGAAGGGGGAAGACGCTGCAGGGCCGTGCAAGCCCATCAAGCCGCGGTTTGGGCGCTATCGTGCGCGCCCTGGGTGCCGTCGGCGCGCGCGTGGGCTAAAATCGGGATTCTAGCAAACCGGCCCGCTCCGGTGGATTCCGCAGTGCGTCATGCGCTGGCGGCGCCTGCGCGGGCCATGATTCCCCACTACATGGCAGACGTCCATAAATCCGTGCTGCTCGGCCATTCCGCCGAGCAGATGTACAACCTGGTCACGCAAGTCGAGGACTATCCCAAGTTCCTCCCCTGGTGCGGGGGCGTGGAGGTGTTCGAGCAGACCGAGACGATGCTTGACGCCAAGATCTACATCCACTTCAACGGCATCAAGCAGTATTTCCACACCCGCAATACGCAGGAGCGGCCCACCAGGATCGATATGGTGTTCGAGGACGGCCCCTTCAAGACCTTCAGCGGTTCCTGGCGCTTCACGCCGCTGCGTGAGGATGCCTGCAAGATCGAATTCCACCTGCACTACGAGTTTTCCAGCTTCCTGCTGGAGAAAATCATCGGGCCGGTGTTCAGCATGATCGCCAACACGTTTGTCGATGCGTTCGTCAAGCGTGCCGAAATGGTCTACGGCAATGGCTGAGCACGACGCCGGCACCGCGGCCCCGGTGCGCATCACGGTTTGCTATGCCCGCCCTGGCGACGCCTTCCTGAAGGAGGTCGAGGTGCCCTGCGGCACCAGCATTGTCGCCGCGATCGCGGCCTCGGGCCTGCTGCAGGCTTGTCCGGAGGTGGATCCCGCCACCATGCGGGTCGGCATTTTCAGCAAGCTCAAGACGCCGGACACCCTGGTGCGGGCCGGCGACCGCGTCGAGGTCTATCGCCCGCTGGTGGCCGATCCCCAGTCGGCCCGCAACCGGCGCGTGCAAAAGACCCGCAAGGGCGGCACGCGCGAAGGGCTGAAATGGCTGCGTGGCGGCTGAGCGGCCCCGGTGCGGCGTTGCAAAGGCGCTCAGGTGCAGTTTTGCTCGAGCGTGGCGTTGACGCGCTGCAGTTCGGCCTGCCGCTCATCATCGTTCAGTTGCTGCGGCGAGCCGTCTGGCGCTGACACGGCAATGCGGCGGTTCTGCTGCAGGGACATCGCATAGTTGCGCGATTGCGCGCAGCGCACCTGGCGCTCCTGCGCAGCCAGGTCCTTGGCGGCCTGGTCCGCTTCGGCCTTCGCCTGCGCGGCGCGGCGTTTCTCGAAGGCTTCCTCGGCACTTGCCACCGACTCTTTTTTCGCGTTGCCATTGCCCTTTGCGCCCGGCGCCGGCGCAGCCTGGGTGGCGGCGGCAACGCCTGCAGGGCCGGCTGCCGCGGCTGGCGAGCCGCCCGGCGGCTCGACCGGGCGCAAGCTGCCGGCAAAGCGTCCGGGTGCCTTGATCACGCTGGCGGCAGGCACCGAGGGCGGCGGCGGCACGTCGCTGTAGACCATGCGGCCGCTGCCGTCGCGCCACTGCCATTGCGAATCCGCCTGGGCGGTGGTTGCCTGGCACAGGCAGGCGAGGGCGGCCAGCGTGGCGAGCTTGATGTGCGCGGTCGATCGTTTCATGGCTTAGCGTGTTGGGGCAGCCTGCGGTGAGAGTGAGTGCGGCGGCAGGGCGTGCAGGGCTGGAACCCCGCTGTGCGAGTGACTCGCGCGCCCTTGGCTGCCGGGATTGGCCGCTAGTTTAGGCAGACTTGTCGACCGCGTGCAAGCGAACCGACCAGGCCACGCCAATCATGAGCAGCGCGATGGCCGCGATCTCCAGCGGGCGCGGCAGGCGATGGTCGAAGACAAAGCCGTACGCCAGCGCGAACAGCGTCTCGAATACGATCATTTGCCCCGAGAGCGTAAGCGGCAGGCGGCGGCTGGAGATATTCCAGAGGTTGTTGCCGATCAGTGACGCGCCGAGCGCCACGGCCGCGTTGACCATCCAGAACCACTGCCAGTCACGGCCGCCGCTGGCCGCATCCAGGCTGTCGCCGGCCACCAGCCAGCCCAGCAGCGCCAGCAGCGCAAGCACCACCGACACCACGCCGGTGGAGATGCCATACAGCGCGGACCATTCATTGCCGCTGTACTGCGGGTTGCGCTGCAGGTAGCGTGCGTTGTCGACCGCGTAGAGTGTCCAGCACACCAGCGCGCCTGCCGCGCACATCACGCCGGCCAGCCGTTGCCAGACCGTGCGCACCGCCTCGCCCGCGGCAGCGCCGTGCGCATGTCCGCCGCCGGCGAACAGGTCGATATTGATGCAGGCGATGCCGGCGGCCACCACCAGCAGCGGCCAGATCAGGCGCGACAGCGGCACGGCGCCATGGTCACGCCGGCCCATGATGGTGACGGAGATGGGCAGGATGCCGATGATCAGCGAAGTGGGGCCCACGCCGGCCAGTTGCACGCCGAACGCCAGCAGCACGTAGTACAGCAGGTTGCCGGTGAAGGCCTGGCGCAGCAGCGCAAGGCAGTCCGCGCGCGTGAGCTTGCGTGCAATGCGCTTCATCAGCGGCAGCGCGGCGATGAAGGCGACCAGCCCATAGGCCAGGTAGCGGCCGATCGCGAGTTCCCAGGGCGAGAATAGGGGCAGTAGCTTGGGGGCGATAAACACCATGCCCCAGAAGGCGCCGGCCAGCAGGCCGCACAGTACGCCAATACCCATCGTGGCCTGCCTATCCCTGAAAAAAAGACAAAGAGCATAGCAGACTTGAACAAGGGCACTCGCAGGCGCGTCAAGAAACGTGCCATTCCTGTATAATTCGGTTTTGCGCCTAGAGGAATTGCTATGCGTCTTGTCCAGAAAGCACTCACATTCGATGACGTGCTCCTCGTGCCGGCCTATTCGTCGGTACTGCCCCGGGATGTTTCGCTCCGTACCCGCCTGACCCGTTCGATCGAACTGAACATTCCGCTGGTATCCGCCGCCATGGATACCGTCACGGAAGCCCGCCTGGCAATTGCCATGGCGCAGGCTGGTGGTATCGGCATTGTCCACAAGAACCTGAAGCCGGCCGACCAGGCGCGGGAAGTGGCGCGCGTGAAGCGCTACGAATCCGGCGTGCTGCGTGACCCAATCACCATTCCCCCCGACATGAAGATCCGCGATGTGATTGCACTATCACATCAATACGGCATCTCCGGTTTCCCGGTGGTGGAAGGCAAGACCGTGGTCGGCATCATCACCAACCGCGACCTGCGTTTCGAGGAAGAGCTGGACGCGCCCGCGCGCGCCAAGATGACGCCGCGCGAGAAGCTCGTCACGGTGGGCGAAGACGCATCGCTGGAAGACGCCAAGCGCCTGATGAACCGCCACCGCCTGGAGCGCGTGCTGGTCGTCAACAAGGACTTCGAGCTCAATGGCCTGATCACCGTCAAGGACATTCAGAAGGCGGTGGAACATCCGCTGGCCAGCAAGGATGACCGCGGCCAGTTGCGGGTCGGCGCCGCAGTCGGCGTGGGCCCTGACAACGACGAACGCGTGGACCTGCTGGTCAAGGCCGGCGTGGACGTGATCGTGGTCGATACCGCCCACGGCCACAGCCAGGGCGTGCTGGACCGTGTGCGCTGGGTCAAGCAGAACTACCCGCAAGTGCAGGTGATCGGCGGCAACATCGCCACCGGTGCTGCCGCGCGCGCGCTGGTCGATCATGGCGCCGACGGCGTCAAGGTCGGCATCGGCCCGGGCTCGATCTGCACCACCCGTATCGTCGCTGGCGTGGGCGTGCCGCAGATCACCGCGGTATCCAACGTGGCCGAAGCCCTCAAGGGCACCGGCGTGCCGCTGGTGGCCGACGGCGGCATCCGCTACTCGGGCGACATCGCCAAGGCACTGGCTGCCGGCGCGCATGTGGTGATGATGGGCGGCATGTTCTCCGGCACCGAAGAGTCGCCGGGTGAAGTCTTCCTGTACCAGGGTCGCTCCTTCAAGAGCTACCGCGGCATGGGTTCGGTCGGCGCGATGAAGGACGGCGCGGCGGATCGCTACTTCCAGGAAGACAACACCGCCAACGTCGACAAGCTGGTCCCCGAAGGCATTGAAGGCCGCGTGGCCTACAAGGGCTCGGTCACTGCCATCATCCACCAGATGTGCGGCGGCGTGCGTGCCTCCATGGGTTACTGCGGCAGCAGCTCGATCGCCGACTGGCACGAGACGTCCGAGTTCGTGCAGATCACCGCCGCGGGCATGCGCGAGTCGCATGTGCACGACGTGCAGATCACCAAGGAAGCGCCGAACTACTACATCGAGTAAGTCGATGCCAGTGAGTCGACCAGGCAGGTCTCAATGAACTGGCGGCTGTGCGGGACCTGGATGTCCCGCCAGCCGCGCGCCGGCTGCGCCGCCCGGCGCCGCCCGCAAGCCAGGCACTGCGCCTGGCCGGAAGGAGTTCTCATGAAAGTATTGCTGCGTGCCGTGCTGTTCCTGGACGCGTTGCTGAACCTGCTGCTCGGCATCGTCATGCTGCTGTCGCCTTTCACGACCCTTTATAGCGCGCTGCAATTGCCGCAGCCGCAGCCCGCGATGTACGGGCAGTTGCTCGGCGTGGCCCTGGTCGGCCTGGCCTTGCTGCTGTGGCAGGCAACCGTTAACGGGCAGCTTACGGTGGCGGTGGCGCGAACAGTCGGGCAGGTCAACCTCGCCAGCGCGGTGCTGATCGTGGCGTGGATGCTTATGTTCGACCTGCCGGTGCAGGGCGCCGGCAAGATCTGGCTGCCTGTGCTGGCCGCGATCCTGGCCTTCTTCGCCGCGGTGCAGATCCCGGCCGCCAAGCGCGTACGCGTGCGCGAACGCGAGCAGCGCGAGCTGCAAAAAGAGACGCAAAACAAGGATGCCGGCACCGCCCCCGTGGCACGCCGGCCGCAATCACCCGAATACCGGCGCGAGCCGGGTGTCACGCCGCCGCCCGGCTATGGTCCGGGCACCGAAGTGATGACCGAGCCCGTACCGGACGAAACGCCATCCGCCCATCATGCACGACAAAGTCCTCATCCTTGATTTCGGCTCGCAAGTCACGCAGCTGATCGCCCGCCGCGTGCGCGAAGCGCACGTCTACTGCGAAATCCACCCGAACGACGTCACGGACGAATTCGTGCGCGAGTTCGCGCCCAAGGGCATCATCCTGTCCGGCAGCCACGCCAGCACCTACGAAGACCACCAGCTGCGCGCGCCGCAGGCCGTATGGGACCTCGGCGTGCCGGTGCTGGGCATCTGCTACGGCATGCAGACCATGGCCGTGCAACTGGGCGGCAAGGTGGAGTGGAGCGACCATCGCGAGTTCGGCTACGCCGAGATGCGCGCGCATGGCCACACCGCGCTGCTCAAGGACCTGGAAGATTTCTCCACGCCCGAAGGCCACGGCATGCTCAAGGTCTGGATGAGCCATGGCGACAAGGTCGCCGAGCTGCCGCCGGGCTTCAAGCTGATGGCCTCCACGCCCAGCTGCCCGATCGCTGCCATGGCCGACGAAGCGCGCGGCTACTACGCCGTGCAGTTCCACCCGGAAGTCACGCATACCGCCAAGGGCCGCGACATCCTGGAGCGCTTCGTGCTGAAGATCGCGGGCGCCAAGCCTGACTGGGTCATGCATGACCACATCACCGAAGCCGTCGCCAAGATCCGCGAACAGGTCGGCGACGAAGAAGTGATCCTCGGCCTGTCCGGCGGCGTCGATTCCTCGGTGGCCGCTGCCCTGATCCACCGCGCCATCGGCGACCAGCTCACCTGCGTGTTCGTTGACCACGGCCTGCTGCGCCTGAACGAAGGCAAGATGGTGATGGATATGTTCGCCGGCCGCCTGCACGCCAAGGTCATCGCCATCGACGCGTCCGAGCAGTTCCTCGGCCACCTGGCCGGCGTGACCGATCCCGAGCAAAAGCGCAAGATCATCGGCCGCGAGTTCGTCGAAGTGTTCCAGGCCGAGGCCAAGAAGCTGACCAACGCGAAGTGGCTGGCACAAGGCACGATCTACCCCGACGTGGTGGAGTCCGGCGGCACCAAGACCAAGAAGGCCACCACCATCAAGAGCCACCACAATGTGGGCGGCCTGCCGGAAACACTGGGCCTGAAGCTGCTCGAGCCGCTGCGCGACCTGTTCAAGGACGAAGTTCGCGAACTCGGCGTGGCGCTCGGCCTGCCGCCCGAGATGGTCTACCGCCACCCGTTCCCCGGCCCGGGCCTGGGCGTGCGTATCCTGGGCGAAGTCAAGCGTGACTACGCCGAGCTGCTGCGCCGCGCCGACGCGATCTTCATCGAAGAGCTGCGTGGCACGGTCGCTACCGAGCAGGATGCCGCCGCCGGCATGTGCGAGCCTTCGCAAGTGGGCAAGAGCTGGTACGACCTGACCAGCCAGGCCTTTGCGGTGTTCCTGCCGGTCAAGTCGGTTGGCGTGATGGGCGACGGCCGCACCTATGACTACGTGGTCGCGCTGCGCGCGGTGCAGACCACCGACTTCATGACGGCGCACTGGGCGCATTTGCCGTACGCGCTGCTGGGCCGCTGTTCGAACCGCATCATCAATGAGGTGCGTGGCTTGAATCGCGTGGTGTATGACGTGTCGGGCAAGCCGCCGGCGACGATCGAGTGGGAGTGATTTCACATTAGCAAATAGCGATTGACGGCTATTGGCAATCCCCCGGAAACCCGCGATTCGTCGCGGGTTTCGTCTTTTAGAACCTGCTGACGCTGGTGCGCAAGAGCGAACTGATCGAAGCGACCTGGGATGAGGTCGACTTCGAGAACGCGACGTGGACGATCCCGAAGCGGCGGATGAAGGGGCGCAACTCGCATGTCGTCTATCTATCGCGCCAGGCGCTCGACATCTTCGTGGCGATGCACACCTGCGCGGCCGGCTCCAAGTTTGTCCTGCCGTCACGCTATGACGCTGACCCCTGCATGTCGAAAGCGACCCTGAACCGGGTGACGCAGATCGTGGCCGGGCGGGCCAAGACCGCCGGTTTGCCGCTTGAGCCGTTCACCGTCCACGACCTGCGCCGTACCGGTTCGACGCTGCTCAACGAGGTGGGCTTCAACCGCGACTGGATCGAAAAGTGCCTGGCGCACGAAGAGGGACGTTCCTCGCGCTCGGTCTACAACAAGGCCGAGTACGCTGAGCAACGGCGCACATGTTGCAAGAGTGGGCGGATATGGTGGATGCCTGGATCGACGAGCGGACCCATGTACCGAAGCTGCTCCAGGAAAATATGGTGGTTCACGCACATGTTGGAGGCGTTCATGGCTGGAGATCGTATTTTCAGGCAGCTGTCGAGGTGATCTTGCTAGGAAGCGAGTTTTCCCGGTAGGGGGCGGTGAGCGGCGTTTCGATTATTTCGTTTTTCGAATATTTCGAATAAAATGGTCTCGTAATCGCCTTTTCCCAGGAGGAATCATGACCGCCACTGCCCAATCCAAGATGAGCCTGCCCGCGGAGGGAGAGGTGAAGGCGGCCGTGCAGGGTCAGCGTGCCCTGGCGGCCTACTTGGCCACCCAATTTGAGACGCAGCACATCCAGATCTTCGATGACCAGAAGCAAGCGCACCAAGTGGAGCTTCCTACCTCGGCGCTGCGCTTGCTGGTGGATATTCTGGCCGAACTGGCCGATGGCAACGCCGTGAAGGTTGTGCCTGTCCATGCGGAACTGACGACCCAAGAGGCGGCGGATTTGCTCAACGTATCCCGCCCCCATTTTGTCAAACTGCTGGAAGATGGGGTGCTAGCGTTTCATCGGACCGGCAAACACCGTAGGGTGAGGTTTGCCGACCTGATGCAGTACAAGGAAGCGCGCGAGCAAGCCAGCGAGCAAGCGATGGCTGAACTCGCCCAGCAGTCGCAGGAGTTGGGAATGGGGTACGAATGAGACATTCCCCCTTCACAGCTGTCTACGATGCGTGCGTTCTTTATCCCGCGCCGCTGCGGGACTTCCTCATGTGGCTGGGCCTGTCAGGAAGATTTCGGGCGCGCTGGAGTCAGGCCATTCATGAGGAATGGAAGCGCAACCTGCTGATCAACCGTCCCGATCTCACCAGGGAGCAGGTCGACCGGACATCCGATCTAATGGATCGCGCTATTCCTGACGGCCTGGTGGAGGGGTATGAGGAACTCGTGGCCGGGCTGGTCTTGCCCGATCCAGACGACCGCCATGTGTTGGCGGCGGCGATTCGCTGCGGGGCAAGCGTGATCGTGACCTTCAACCAGAGGGATTTCCCGGCAGAGATGCTGGCCCCCTACGGCATCGAATCACAGCATCCCGATGAGTTCGTGGACAACCTATTGAACCTAGACGCGGCCGCGGTCGTGTCGGCCGCACAGCGCCAGCGAGCCCAACTGAGGAATCCGCCGATCGAGGTGGACCGCTACCTCGACATCTTGCTGCGCCAAGGTTTGGTTCAAACCACCAAGGTGCTGGCTACTTACCGCTCCATTCTCTGACCTTTCGAGAAACACGGATGACCAAGAATCCCTCGATCGATGCATCCCTGCCGGAAGGCATCCACCAAGCTGGAAGCTAGGGGGCAGCGTGACGATCAAAGCAATTTTCGTGGGCATCAACAAACACCTCGACGCGACAATCCCCGAGCTGGGTGGGGCCCGCCGCGATGCGACGGCGTTGTGGGCGCTGTTCACCGACACCGTCGAAGGCCTGGCTGGCCAATACCTATAAGGCTTTGCGGGCGATTATTCTCATGCCGTCGGCTGACGGTATCGCTTGCCGGTACCGTCACCTTTCGCTACGACTACCGTCTCAACGGCCGCCGCGAGACGCTGACCGCCGGCCGCTACGGGCCAACCGGCCCTGACCCGTGAAAAGCGGATCGACACCAAGAAGGCCGTCGCCCAGGGCAAGTCCCCCGCGCTGGAAAAGCAACGTGAGAACCGTCGGCTGACCGCCGCCAAGATCTTCGGGGAAATGACCGAGAAATGGCTGGCGGGTGCGCGCATGGCCGACAGCACGAAGGCGATGCGTCAGAGCATCGTCGATCGGGACATCTTGCTGGCCTTCGAGAACCGGCAACTCAACGAAATCACCGCAGATGACCTGCGTGCCTTGTGCAACAAGGTGAAGGCGCGCGGTGCCCCTGCCACTGCGGTACACGTCCGCGACATCGTGAAGCAGGTTTATGCGTTCGCCATCCTGCACGGGGAGAAGGTCGACAACCCGGTGGAGGGTGTGGGTGCCGCCTCGATTGCGACCTTCGTGCCGAACGATCGCGCCTTGTCGCCGTTGGAGATTCGTCTGATGGCGCGGCAGATGGAATCGGTGGCAACCTATCCGACCATCCGGCTTGCATTGCGCATGATTCTGCTGACGCTGGCGCGCAAGAGCGAGCTAATCCAAGCCACTTGGGATGAGGTGGATTTCGAGACTGCGACCTGGACGATCCCAAAGCGGCGGATGAAAGGGCGCAACCCCCACGTGGTCTACCTTTCGCGTCAGGCACTCGACATCTTCGTGGCGCTCCACACCTGCGCCGCTGGCTCCAAGTTCGTGCTGCCGTCACGCTATGACGCCGACCGCTGCATGTCGAACGCGACCCTGAACCGGGTGACGCAGAAACGGGTGTTTGGTTGTCACTTGACAACCAAGCCAATCATCCCAATACTGGAGATAACTGATGGCTCGTTCCCCTCATCCGAAGAAAGAGGTCGAGGAAGCTCTCAAGCACGCCGAAGAACAGGGCTGGCGCGTCGAAGTCGGCGGTAGCCACGCTTGGGGACGGATTTATTGTCCGTACAACGACGAGGAGTGCCGCTGCGGCGAGTTCTGTATCACGTCGATATGGAGCACGCCGAAGAACCCCGGCAACCACGCACGCGCCTTACGGCGCGTCGTGAACAACTGCACTACGCACCGCAAGCAACAGGATGCGGCCGACGGTGTCGAGGAGTAGCACGATGGAATACATCTTCACTTTGAAATACCAGCTCGCCGACGACGATCGTGATCCAGATGGGTTGGTCGAGCGTTTGGGCGAGGCCGGTTGCGATGATGCCCTGATCGGGATCGGTCAGCCCGGGCGGCTCGCGCTGGAATTTACCCGCGAGGCGGACAATGCGGACGCGGCCGTGCGCAGCGCGTTAGTTGACGTGCGGCGCGCCGTGCCGGCAGCCAGACTGATCGAAGTGGCGCCCGATTTGGTCGGCCTGACCGATGTGGCCGACATCATAGGCGTGTCACGGCAGAACATGCGCAAACTGATGCTTTCGCATCCGGGCAGTTTCCCTGCACCGGTGCACGAGGGTAGCGCGTCGATCTGGCATCTAGCGGACGTGCTGACCTGGTTACAGGCCAAGGGCAGCTATCCGTTAGGCAAAGGCGTGTTGGACGTGGCGCGAATAGCCTTGCAGGTGAATGTGGCAAAGGAAGGACGGCGCTTGCCGCGCTCGGCTTACAACGAGCTGGAAGCATTAGTTTAGGGGCGGTGGAGGTCTACGCTTGGCGCGGAAGTGCATGGCGACATTCGAACATTTTCTTCGCATGTATACGATGACGGAACTCGTATTTAAGAGGCAATGAATGGCTGAAAGAGAACAAGAAAGGGGTGACGCCATCAAAATTCATGCGCAAACTGCGTCCTGAATTTTACTCGGACACCAGCGATCGCACAGCCTACCGGCTCGATGTCAGTTCTCGTGCGACGGCATCGGGGAGCGCATCGGCCCTACGACTACCGTCTCAACGGCGCCGCGAGACGCTGACCGCCGGCCGCTACGGGCCAACCGGCCCCGACCCGTGAAAAGCGGATCGACACCAAGAAGGCCGTCGCCCAGGGCAAGTCCCCCGCGCTGGAAAAGCAACGTGAGAAGCGTCGGCTGACCGCCGCCAAGACCTTCGGGGAAATGACCGAGAAATGGCTGGCGGGTGCGCGCATGGCCGACAGCACGAAGACGATGCGTCAGAGCATCGTCGATCGGGACATCCTGCCGGTCTTCCTGAACCGGCTACTCAACGAAATCACCGCCGATGACCTACGCGCCCTCTGCAGCAAGGTGAAGGCGCGCGGTGCGCCTGCCACTGCACGAGCTGCGCCGCACCGGCACGACGCTGCTGAACGCTACGAGACGCCTGCTTGCGTGCCTCGATCCACGCTTGCACCTCGTCCAGGTCCCGGACGACGCAACGCGGCGTCTGGTTCGAGCGTGAGGGAGCTCGACGCGGCGCTCCAATTCATAGATCGTCGTTTCGGCCAGGGGAATGATCTGCCGACGACTTCGTGTCCGGGAATGAGCGCGGCTTTCCGGTGCGCGAGTTCGCCGTCGACAATGTGCAGGTCGGTGCGGCAGACACCGCAGGTGCTCACCGCGATACGCACTTCGCCTGGGCCGGGGCTTGGCACGGGGACGTGCGCCAGGCGCAGGGACTCGTCAGGCAATGCTGTCAGCCGGTTTTGCTGGGGCACGCGCCTTTGGCAGAAGAGCGTGCTGGCGCCAAGCCGGCGTAAGGCGGCGTACGCGTGGGTCATTGCCTTGACCTGAGTCAATAGCCGCTGCCGGGCGTTTCTTAGACTGGATGCAAGCGTTCAAACCGCACAGGAATGTCATGGACTACGCAAGCATCATGGTTCACATGGACACCAGCCTACGCGCGCAGGACCGCCTTGCGGCTGCAGCTTGCCTCGCCGCAGCCCGACATGCCCGGCGCGTGCCGTGGTGGCGTGGAACGGCGGGCGCGAAGCCACGCGCGCTTTGCATGAGGCCATGGGCGGCCATGCCAAGGTGTTTTGTGCGCAAGGCGCAGGTGCACGGCCGGATGCGGGCCTGCCGCGCCATGCCGTGGCGGCACTGGAAAGCCATGGCGTCCACGCGGACATCGAATACTGCCAGGAAGGATCGGACATTGCCATCGGCGAGACACTACTCTCGCGCGCGGCAGACTTCGGCGCCGATTTGGCGGTAATGGGCGCGTACGGCCAAGGCCGTCTGCGCGAGTTGGTACTGGGCGGTGTCACACAGACTTTGCTGGACACCATGACAGTGCCGGTGCTGATGTCACATTGATTGCCGGCACGTTGCCGGTGCGGTAACACGAATTGACGGACAGGAGAACGCCATGAAAAGCGATGCGCAGCTCAAGCAGGATGTTTGCGAAGAGTTGGAATGGGATCCCGAAATCCGCGCCGAGAGCATCGGCGTTCAGGTCAACGAGGGCGTGGTGACCTTGAGTGGTCAGCTTGACAGTTTCGCAGCAAAGCATGCGGTGGAAGAAGCGGTGCGGCGTGTTTTCGGCGTGGGGGCGGTGGTGGTCGAACTCGACGTGCGCCTGTCGCCCGACGAGCAGCGGCCGGATGCCGACATTGCGCGTGGGATCGAAAACGCGCTGATGTGGAATGCCGCCATACCCGCCGACACCATTAGGGTGATGGTAGAGCATGGCGCGGTGACGCTGACGGGCGAGGTGGACCACGGCTACCAGCGCGCGGCCGCCGCCGACATGGTGCGGCGGGTGCGGGGTGTTACTAGCATTGCCAACGGCGTCAGCGTGCGCCCGACGGTTGTCCCGACAGATCTCGCAAAGCGAATCACCAATGCGCTTTCGCGCCAGGCGATCGCCGATGCTTCGCACCTGAACATCGCCGTCGCCGGAGGTACCGTCACATTGTCTGGCACGCTGCGCAACTGGGCCGAAATCCGTGCTGCCCGAGAGACGGCATGGTCCGCTCCCGGCGTGACGCAGGTGGTGGACCGCATGACGGTGGGTCTATGAGACCTGAGATGTTCGCCCGGCGGCAAGGCGTCGGCGCTTGGCGCTTCGCATGCTTGTCGATTGCCGGGCGCGCGGCGCAGTCTGCGTTGTTTGGGCTGGCTACTGCGCTACTGTGTCACGGCAACGAGGGGAAAGCCCACGGTCTGCGCTAGCAGCGGCACCTCGTCCTCGTTCAGCGACATGGCTTCAGCGAGCGCCCGGTGGTTCAGCCATCCGCGTACTACCGTGCCCAGCCCCGCCGAGGCGCAATATAGATAGACATTCTGCGCAATCGCGCCCGCGCTGACTGCGGCGAATACCCCGCGCTGCTGTGGCACTAGCCCGGTCATCCGGCCATAGTTCGCGACAAAGATCAAGTCCAGCGGCGCGAGGCCGACAAAGTCCTGATATCCAGTCAGGTTGCGCATGTCACTCGCACGTTTGCGGATAAGGCGGTGATGGGCCGTGTCGTAGCAATACAGGCCTTGGGGCAGCGCCACGTAGATGTCGATCTCGTTCAAGCCATGAGGCGAAGGTGCGGTGCGCCCGCCGCCCTGCCGGTTGACCCCGTCGGCGGCCCACAGCAGGTCGCCGAGTTGCCGGGTGCTTAACGCTTCCTCTGTGAAAGACCGAGTACTCTTGCGTTGCCAAAGCGCTCCCATCAAGGGCAGCCCCCCGGACATATCAGGTTCGGGAAAGTCAATGTGCTTGTCAGCGCCGCCGCTTGCGGGGCGCGGCAGTAAGCCGGTGATCGGCTCGTATTGCAGCCTCTTTACTTCGCTCATGTTTCACCTCGTCCTGGAACTCGGGATTTGCGGGCCGGCCGGCGTCACGCACAGCCAGAATAATCCGAGCTTAGTTCCGGATCGATGGCACGCCTTGATCTGCGTCAGCCGATTGATTTCGCGCCGCCATTTCGCACTCCAGAAAGCGCTGACCTGCCACCAATCGAACAGTGGGTCGGCGCCGCACGGGGAGGGTTCGTTGGCACTGGGTGAATGAAGAGCGTGTTGTCGGGGGCGATGGCCTTGCTATGCTGGTAGCGCCAGATCCCCAACCCGCCCTTACCGCGCAATTTCAGGCTAGCGTTTGCGTCGCCTCGGGCTGGTGCCACCCAAGCGGCGGCGCCAGCGGCTCCACCGCACTGGTTTCGTCCACATGGAAGATGGCATCGAACTGATTCGCGACCGCAGCGGTGAAATAGTGGCTCGCGCGCTCCGATTCGGGCAAATAGAGCACGCCAATGGCGCGCTGTAGCATGGGCATGCGCAATTCCGCCGCGCTCGGGGTATCCAGAGGCAGGTAAAAGCGGTCCAGTCCGCTGGCGTGAAAGAGTGCCTCGCAACTGTCCCGCAGGGCAGGGCGGACCCATTTTTGTTCCGCCGCGGCGTCCCAGGCGGACGCCGCGCAGACATGGCCCGTGTAGGTGGTGAAGCCCACCAGCAAGGCATCCGCGCCGGCTTCCTGCCGCACCAACTGGCCGAGGTTCCACTCGCCGTGCGTGTGTGTCTCAGTGGCCCGTGCATCGCCGACATGCGAGTTGTGTGCCCACACCACTACGCGGCCGGCGCCGCCCTGGCGGAGGCGGTGCCTGGAAATGGCAAACAGGGTTTGCGCCATATGGGCATCGCGCAGGTTCCAGGTGTTGATGCGTCGCTCGAACATGGCGCGATAGTAATGTTCTGCATTGACGACGACCTGCGCATTCCGCTCGGCAAAAAAAAACGCATCCATGGCGGAAAGACCGTCTCGCGAGAGGTGCTCCGCCTCATCCTCGCGGAGTTTCAGCAGTTGCGCAATGGCGCCATCGCGCGCGCTGCGGCGTTGACCCGTGGCCGCCTCGTAGCCATAAGTCTGCGGCTCCCGGACATGATCCAAGGCCGCATAGTGAGCGCGCGCCAGTTCCGCCTGATCAGGGTCGATTTGTTCAAGATAGCGGATCACCGCGTCCGCCGACCGATACAGACTGTACAAGTCCAGGCCATAGATGCCGACGCGGGCGGCAACCGGCAGCGTGGTGTTGTGCGCGCGCAGCCAGGCAACGAATGCCAGCATCTCTCGATTGCGCCACATCCAGGCGGGGAAACGCTGGAAGTCATCCAGCGCGGATTCGGCGACGTCGCTGCCCTCGCCCAGGACAAAGCGATTCACGCGCCAGACATCGGGCCAGTCGCCCTCGATGGCGATGGCGCCCACTTCACCACGCATGATCAACAAGCGCGTGATGTCGGCGCGCATGCGATAGAACTCACGGGTGCCGTGCGTCGCCTCCCCCAGCAGGATAAAGTTCCGTCCCTCGGCCAGCGCTAGCACCTCCTCGTAGTCACTGTCATTGTCATTGAGCCGCCGCGCCAATAGGCGCACGGCCAGGAATGGGGTGAGCTGTGGGCACATGACTTTTTCCTCCTCATGGAGCCTTCCGCGCGTGACGACGAGGCACGCTGCGCGTTCTTCGTTTGCCTTGGCAGGATTCGCCGGTGGCAAATTCGGAGGGCTCAGGGGCTGCCACTTGGACCGGTTTACTTGGTGGCGTGTGCGTGCTGGCAAGCGCGAGGGCTATCCCGTCACGCGTGAGGTCGAGCGCGCGCTGCAGTTCCTCGACCAAGGCGAGCAAGCGCAGCAGGCGCGGTCGTGGCATGCCTAGCAGCGAGTCCGGTGTCGCGCCCAGCGCGCTGAACGCGAGCGAGGCTGTTTTTTGCCGCATCGGGTAGCGCGGCATGAGGATCCTGCCGCGCGGCGGTAGCATAGCCTCGTCGGCGCCCGCGGCCTTTGGATCTTCGCGGCGCCGATTGCTAGCGTTGTTCCGGGACTGACGCATAGGCAATCCATGCCGGTTAAGCCTGCTCCAGGGGCAGGATAGCGTTGCCGCTGCTGTGTACCACGTATTTAATCAGTATCGATGAAATGGCCGCGAATGACTTGATCCAGCGCAACCCCTGTCCCCGGCCGGTCAAAGGCGGGCGGCCAGTATGCCCACCCGCTCCCGTGCGCCGCGGGCGCGGCAGCAGGCCACCATCTTGCCGAGCCGCAGGCTGCCGATGCCCTGGCGCTTGCAATCGGCGGGCACCGGCACGGCAAATTCAGCGCAAGCCGATGGCCCGGGGCACAGCAGCGCCGCGGCGAGCGCGGGACCCGAGGTGTCCAGCACCGCGCGTGTGCCGCGTGCGCTGGCTGTGCGTGCGAGCCGGGCGTACATATCGGCAGGCGCTGCATCTCAATTTTCGCGTATCGAGCACCCGCTCGATGGAGGTCGCTACATCCACAGCGGGATCCAGCGTGACAGTGACGGTGTCTGGTATGACCCGCCGTCGCCTTCTGGAAACTGGACGCTATACCGCGAAGCGGAAATGACCGCTGTGCAGCACAATATTATGGGCGGCGGTCATTTCGAACAACTGCCGGGCCACGCGTTCGATGTCCTTGCGGTGTCCTTCGAAGGCCTGGATCAGGTCTTCAGCCCGGTGCGAGCGCGCGCCAAAGTGGTCTTCCAGTGCTTCGGCCGTGATCGCGTAGCTGGCCGTTGCGCCGTTCACGCTGACAGGGCATTCGAGAGACAGATCGGCGGGGCAAAATGAGGGGCTGGTCTTGGGAAAGATGATCTGTTTGATGGTCATGGCATCACCCCCCGGGGCGAGAAAAAAGCAGAGCAGGGAAAGGCGAGGAGAAGCACAGAAAACGTCAAGGCCACAATCACCTTGTCGGCTTTCTGCAGTCTAGACAGTACGATTGCCGCCGCAAGCCGAACCGCACGGTTTTCTGTCCAACGTCAAGCCGGTGCAAGAGATTGTCGGTTGCGCTTACCGCGACGCAATGCTGGTTACGGCGGATACCGCTTCAGCCAGCGGCGCGGCCAGCGCAATCCCATTCGACGAATGGGAGACCGTGTCGCAGGTGACGATCTCGGCGGCAACCGCGCGCAGTTCGGCAAAGGCATCGCCCGCGAATACCGCGTGCACCGCAACGCAGACAGGCGGTGCCAGTCCGGCCCGCCGCAACAGATTCGCCGCCGCCACCATGGTCGAGCCGGTGGCCACGATATCGTCCAGCAGGACTGGTGTGCATCCAGCCGCCGCGTTCAGGTCGGCTGCCTGGATTTCAACGCAGCGGTCTGCGTGCCGCGTCTTATGCAGCACTATGGCCGGTGCCTGGCACCGGCGTGCGACGTCGTTTACCCATTGACGGCTTTCTTCGTCCGGCCCGACCAGGAACGGTTGGTTCACTGTGGCCCGCAGCCATGACGCGATGGCTGGCGCGGCCTGAACGCATTGCGTGGGGATGGTGTAGATGTCGTCGAGGGTGGCAATGCGGTGCAGGTGCGGGTCCACCGTGACCAGCCAATCGAAGTGACGGGACAAGAGTGCGGCAAAATGCCGTGCCGCCACGATCTCGCCCGGATGAAAGACGGCGTCCTGCCGCATGTACGCGAGGTAGGGCGCCACCAAGCCGACGCGGCTTGCACCGCTTTCGCGCGCAGCGATGGCGGCCCACAGCAGGGGTACGATTTTCTCGTCGGGACGGTCGAGCGTGCAAAAGAGGATGGCCTGCCTGCCCTGCAGCGGTGACAGCAGGCGCACGCTGGATTCCCCATCTGCGAAATGCCGTATCGCGGCGCTGCCCCAGTCGGCTCCCAGCGCGCTCGCCAGTGCCCGCGCGGCCCGCTCATTGCCCGGCAAGGCGAACAAGGTTGGTTTCATCTTTGCTCCGTCGTGCCGATATTGATCGCGGGATGCGTCGTCAGGAAGTTCTGGCTGTAGGCCAGTTCGCCCTGTGCCAGCGCGTGAATGGTAAAGAGGGGCTGGCCTGCGCGCACGGCATCGTTGAGGCGGACGTGCATGTCGATACCCGCCGCCTTCCGGTTGGGGGCACCCGCCAGCTTGGCTGCGCGCGACAGCAGCCGATTGTCGATGCTGGTCACGATGCCATCGGCCGGTGCCAGGATTTCGCGCCGCAACGGGGCGCTGCCCGGCTGGCGCAGGCCGCCCTGTGCTTCGCAGATGGCCTGGAACTTGGCCCAGGCGGCGCCATCGGCGAGCAGGCGCGTTGCCAGTGCCAGGCCTTGCCCGGCAGGCACTGCGCCGCAGAATTCCATCAGGCTTGCGGACAGCAGCAGGGCGCGGCCCCGCAGGTCGGCCGGTGCTGATTCCGCGCCCTGCAACACGGCCAGCACATCGCGCGCTTCCAGCGCGGGACCGATTCCGCGCCCAACGGGCTGGCTGCCGTCGGTATGGACCACCAGAACATGCATGCCGAACGCGCGCGCCACCTCCTCAAGGAGCAGGCGCAGGCGCGCCAGGTCTGCATCCGTCCTGACTTTGGCGGTGGGTCCGAGCGGCACATCGATCAGCACATGGGTGGAGCCGGCCGCCAGTTTCTTCGACAGCACGGACGCTACCAGTTGGGCATCGCTGTCGATTTCCAGCGCGCGTTCCACGCGGATCAGTACATCGTCCGCGGGACTGAGCGTCAGGGAGCCGCCCCACACTAGCGCGGCGCCGACCCGCTCCACCACGCGGCGCATCTCCGCCGCGCTCAGCGTGACCCGGGTCAGTACTTCCATGGTGTCGGCGGTGCCGGCGGGAGAGGTGATGGCGCGCGAGGAGGTCTTGGGCAGCAGCAAGCCCGCTGCCGCGCAGATGGCTACCACGATCGGGCTGGTGCGATTGCCCGGGAGCCCGCCGACACAATGCTTGTCGGCGACCACGGGGCGGTCCCAATCGAGTCGGTCGCCGGTGTCGAGCATGGCGCAGGTCAGGTCGACGGTTTCCTGCGTGGTCATCCGGCCGCCCGCGCACGCGCTCAGGAAGGCAGCAATGTGCACGTCCGAGTACCGGCCGGCAGAGATATCGCCCATGATGGCGCAGAGCTGCGGCGCGTCGAGTGGATTGCCGTGGATCTTGCTGCGCACCGCGCGCAGGGATTCCAGGCCCGGCGCATGCGTGACGGCGATGATGTCGCCAGCCGCTACACCGAGTTGCTGGCTCGCACCGGAAGACAAGCCTACCTGGGAAGGCGCCAGTAGCGCGTCCCCCACCACATTGAGCGTGGCAATCAGGGATTGCGCGCCCGCGCCAGTACTCACTTGTACCCGAGTCTGAGCGGAGAAGCCTTCGGCATGGCACACCACGCAGTCCCGATGCATGTAGATCACATGCTCTTGGTAGGTGTCGATCTCCAGCGGCTTGAAGGTCAGGGTTTCGGCAGCGGCTTGCGTTTGCGTATGCATGGCTTGGTCCTTGGTCGGCGCAAGCGGGGGCGAAGTCGCGCCGCGGGATTTCGCGCCGGTTATTGCGCCACGTCAGATCGCGCGCCAATGGGTGCGCCATACTGAGCCGGAATACCTGCCGGCCGCTGATGGATGACGTGGATGGAGTGAAACATGCCCTGGGACGCGGACTACTATCCAGCTTCGATGAAACATCTGGCCCCTGACACACGGGAGAAGGCCATCGAGATTGCCAACGCCCTGCTGCGCGAAGGCATGGACGAGGGCATGGCCATCCGCATCGCCACGGCGAGGGCGCGGCAGTGGACCGCACAGCATGGCGGGATTGCCGGGCCGAGCGCATAGGCTCGTCGTTCTCGCAATGGCTGGCTGTGGGTACGCGGCTCATGAACCTTGCTCCGGCGGATGCCTGCTTCCTGATGCCAGCATTGTTTAGCTTGGATGCATAGGTCTTGATGCAGGACAAGGATGTTGTCGATCGGGTAGCAGAGGTAGTAAAGGACCAGGATTCGCAAAGTCTCTGCCATACGGCGCCGCGCTGCAAGCGCGGCAAGGTACGGCTGATGGCGGACGGGCCACTGCGGTCGGGCGTGTTTGCCGCCGCCTTGTGCGTCAGCGCCAAGACCGTGAGCACCTAAAAGATGCGGCTGATGGAAAAGCTGCGGTTGCCCAGCGAAGCTGGCACTGGTGCGCTATGCGATCCGGCATCGCCTGTGTGGCGAAGGCGAAATCTAGCTCCGCCGCGCTTGATCTGGGACAAGGTGCCATCAGCGCGCTATGCCACCATGAACCGGAGGTCCGCTCCTCTTGCGGGCCGTTCACCCCAAGGAGGCAACAATGCGCAATCTCAGGATTTATGATCCGCTGTCGGTCGAACCGGTCGGTGACATGTTGCAAGGCATGCTACGCGCCTTGCGTGGCACCAATGATGGCGGATTTGCGTTCAAGGTCGACGTGACGGAGACCGACAAGGCTTACAGCCTGGTCGCGGAGATTCCCGGCGCTAAGAAGGAGGATATCGAAGTCTGCGTCGATCGCGGCACGGTGATGATCTCAGCCAAGGTGGAAAAGTCCTCCGAGCAGAAGGAAGGTGAGCGCGTGATCCGGCGTGAGCGCTACAGCGGCGCGATGCAACGCGCCTTCACGCTTGACAGCGCCGTGGACGAAGGCAAGGTGGATGCCAGCTACGAGAACGGTGTCCTTCGGGTGGTACTGCCCAAGAAAGAAGCCTCGCCGCAACAGCGTGTGACGATCCGCTGACATGGTGTTTTCCGGGGCCGCCCACGGGCATCAGCGCAGCCAATGCACAGGGCACGTCATGGAATACCGGACAGTGCCGGTCAGGCCCGGCCTGACCGTCGGGCCATCGCGGTGGATGGCATCAATGCGCGCGGGCTCGCGTCGCAACGGTCTGCCTAACCCTCCAGCACGTAGCTCCCGGGTGCGTCGGCGAGCGCGCCGTGCGCCGCGTCGCGCGCGGGGACCCGGCCGGTGGAGTGTGACGCCAGCCAGGCCTGCCAGCAGGGCCACCAGGATCCCTCATGCCGTCGCGCGGTCGAGAGGTAGCGTTCGGGGCTGCCATAGGTTGCCTGCGCCGCGCGCGTTTCCACCCGGTATCGGCGGCCGGGATGCGAAGGGTCGGCCACGATGCCGGCATTGTGGCCGCCCGAGGTTAGCAGGAACGTCAACGGCGCCGACGTCAGCAGATGCAGCTTGTAGACCGAGCGCCAGGGCGAGACATGGTCATGCTCCGTGCCGACCGCGAAGATCGGCATGCCGATGTCTGACAGGGCGACGGGGCGGCCATCCACGCAATAGCGTCCTTCCGCCAGGTCGTTGTTGAGGAACAGCTTGTGCAGGCACTCCGAATGCATGCGAAAGGGCAGGCGGGTGACGTCCCGGTTCCATGACACCAGGTCGTTGGGGCGCAGCCGCTTGCCGAGCAGGTACTCGCTCATCATGCGGGACCAGACCAGGTCGCGCGAATGCAGCATCTGGAAAGCGGCTGCCATCTGGGGACCGTCCAGGTAACCTTGCTGGCGCATCATCGCGTCCAGCGTGGACAAGGCGCTGCTGTCGATGAACAGGCCGAGTTCTCCTGGCTCGGTAAAGTCCGTCTCGCTGGCGAACAAGGTCAGGCTTTGCAGGGGCAAGCCACTGTCGTCGCGGCTAAGCGCCGCCGCGCAGATCGACAGCAGCGTGCCGCCCAGGCAATAGCCGGCGGCGTGGATACGCGTATCGGGGCAGCGCTCCCGCACCGCGTGCAAGGCGGCCCGCACGCCGAGACGCAGGTAATCGTCAAGCCCGAGGTCGCGCGCATCGGCACCCGGGTTCTTCCACGAGATCATGAAGACCGTGTGGCCTTGCTCGACCAGGAAGCGCACCATCGAGTCCCGCGGCTGCAAGTCCAGGATGTAGTACTTCATGATCCAGGAAGGCACGATCAGCACTGGCTCCCGCCATACCTCGGCGCTGGCTGGCGCGTACTGGATCAGCTCGATCAGGGCATTGCGGAACACCACCTTGCCGGGCGTAACGGCGACATCCCGTCCTACCTTGAAGGTGGGCGGGCGACGCAACTTTGGTTCGCGTGACAGGTCCGCCACCACGTCCTGCATATCGTGCAGCCAGTGCTGGATCCCGTTGACGAAATTGCCGCCGGCGCTGGCAGCGGCGGCTTGCAGCACCACGGGATTCAGCCACCAGGCATTGCCGGGCGAGCAGGTATCGAACATCTGCCGCGCGCAGAACGACACGATCCGCTCATGGTGCGGCGATACGCCACGCAGCCCGTGCGTCAGCGACGCCCATAGCGCCTCGTTGTTGTGAAAGGCATCGCGCCAGAAGCGGAAAGGCCACTGCGACCAGGCGGGATCGGCGAAGCGCAGGTCGGACGGCGGCGCCGTTGCGCCGGGTGCTGGTTGCGCAGTGGCCGGACCGGGCAACATGCCGCCGGTCGCGGCAATCATTGCGCTCATCCACTCTCCCAGGGACGCGTCGACCTTGCCAGGGGAGACGGCCAGGTGCAACGCCCAGTCCAGTCCGGCCAGCCAGAACGAGGCAAGCGACATGCCCTGCGTCGCGCAGGCCAGCGTAGAGCGCACTTGCTCGTCGAACTGGTCCGGTGCGGCATCGATGGGAGCGCAGCCGCATTCCGCCTCGGGTGCGGCGGCAAGTTCACGGGTTGGCATAGGGGCGTTCATTGCATGTGCTGCCCGCCATTGATGGCGATATTGGCGCCGGTGACAAACGCTGCGTCATCGGAGCACGTGAGGGTAATCGGCGCCGCGACCTCTTCCGGGCGCCGAAGCCTGCCGGCGGGGGCCACGGGCGAAGGCAGGCCGGATCAGTCGGGCTTTCCGCCCGAGGCCGGGCAGGGTCAGACACCGAGCAGGCTGTAGAGTGGACAGATGCGGACGAGCCCTGTCAGGACCAGGATGACGCCAATCCATCCCCACACGCCGATCGTGCCGGTGACGGCAAGGCCGATCAGGGCCAGGCCGACAACGATCCTGAACGTGCGGTCAACCGTACCGATATTGGTTTGCACGGCGTCATCCCCTCGATAGCTCGTTAAATGCAGATGCGGCGTTGCCGGGGTCGTTTCGCGATCCCGACCGCAGGAACCCAATATAGCCAGATGGCTGCCGGTGGCTTTGATCTATGGCAACTTTGACACGTACTAGCGCCGAAGCGTACGCAATGCCGTCAAACGGCTCCGGTGTCACCGGCCGCGTCGGGGGCACTTCGAATCGCAATAGATCCAGTCGTCTTCCATCTCGTTGACGCGCAGGCGAAACAGGTAGCTGACCGGGGCATGCCCGGCAGTGAACCGGCGCGTCTGGCTGTCGCCTTGATACTCGGCACGCAAGGTATAAGCACCGGCCGGCAGTCGCATGTATAGCAAGGGACCGGACGAGACTACCCGCAGACGCCGCTTGCCGTTGCTATCCACCACGGATACCACGACGTCGGACAGCGCCTCGCCGCCCTTCGCATTGTAGAAGCCAAGCCGCACATTGAAGCGGCCCGCCATCGAGCGAATGGCTTTCACCTCATCGTCGCCGATACCGCCGGACACATAGGGGATCCCGTTCATCTCCTGTACCTGAAGCGGGGTATCGGCATACGGTCGCGCCCCATGGACGGGCAACGCTGGTTCGATGAGCCCGATCAACGCCGCTGCCGCGAGACAGGCGACGACACGCTTGCTAGCCATGATGGTTTTGGTCCGCATTAATTGCCGGCCTCAACAGGGCGGCGACAGTTACAGTATTGCCGGCGAAGCCACGCGTGGCTTGATCCAGCGCAATGCGACGCAAGGTGGACCGCGCAGCCGGCTATTTTCTTGCCCCGTTGTGAGGCCACTCTGGCAAGCAGGTTTCGCACATGGCCTGATACATCTCGTCCTCCTGCGCGTCCTCCTGCGCCGCGCTGCGGGCGCAATTGATCTGCGTCAATGGCTGCTGAGCGCCCGACATTAGACTGAATGCATGACACCGGCGTGCCTTGATCCCCCCTGAGCATCGCCGGCGAACGCTACGGGAATCTGAATCAGCACAAACCCAGGTCAAGCCAGGAGAAGCATGATGAGGATCGAAGAGATTTGCTCGCTGTCCGCCGTTCATATCCCGCGTACGTGCACGCTGCGCGACGCTGCGGTGCAGATGCGCGACCGCCACGTTGGCGCGCTGGTGGTGACGGAGCCCTTCGGAGGCGGCCAGCGCGCGATGGGCATCGTAACGGATCGCGACATCGTGCTGCAGAGCACCGCCGCAGGCACGGTGCCCGCGGAGGCGACTGTTGCGGACGTGATGACGCGCGGCGTGGTGGCGATCGGCAAGGATGCAGGCATCGACGACGCGTTGCAGACGATGCTGGCGCACGGCGTGCGCCGCCTCGCGGTAACGCATGCCGAAGCGGTGGTGGGCGTACTGTCGCTGGATGATATCGTTGATGCCCTTGGCGCTCAGTGGAACATGCTCGCCAGCGTGCTGCACAACGAGCGGGAACACGAACGTTCCGGCAGCGTGCAGACACCGCTGCATCTCTGAGTGGCGGGCGGGGCTTCTCCCGTGCCCAATGTCCGATGTCTGTCCCGGAACCCGCGGGACCGGACGGTGCGGTCCAGTGCAGCACACGGACAAGAGAGCAAGAACATGGGTTCCGGTATCCTCAAACTCGCCGGCAAGCTGCTGGTCAATGACCGGGCGAGGTTCACCGGCCTGCTTGCCAGGGCTGCGCTAGCACAGGCAAGGGCGCGTTCATGATTGGCCGGGCGATCCAGTACCTGGGCGGGATGGTGGGCCGGCTACGGCACTGGCCTGTCGCATCGGGGCGAGGCGCGGCAGGTACTGCGCCGACTGGCAGGCAGAAGCCGGCCTCGTCTGGCGGCATACCGGACGCGTTGCTACGGGCCGCCGGCTTGCCGCAAGCGACCCTGCTCCAGCAGCTGGATACCAGCCTGGAGGGGCTGACAGGCGCCGAGGCCACCCTGCGCCTGCAAAACCTCGGCCCCAACCTGGTGGAACATGAGCGTCCGCGCCCGGCGGTGCTCGACCTGCTGCGCCGTTTGCTCAATCCGCTCAATGTGATGCTGCTGACCCTGGCAGCGGTATCCTCAGCCATCCGAGACTACGACGCGGCCGCGGTGATCGCCCTGATGGTGATGCTCAGCGTTGGCCTGGCCACCGTGCAGGAGCGCCGCTCCGGACGTGCTGCCGCGGCGCTGCGCGCCATGGTGCATACCACCGCCGCCACGCAGCGCCGGTCGCAGCCGGGGGCATTACCCATCACCAGCGAACTGCCAATCGGCGCACTGGTGCCGGGCGACATCGTTCATCTGGCGGCGGGTGACCTTGTTCCCGCGGATGCCCGGCTGCTGGCTTCGAAAGATCTGTTCGTTAACCAGTCAGCGCTGACCGGCGAATCGCTGCCCGTGGAGAAGTTCGCGCTGGAGAGCGCCAGCGGCGACGAGCCCGGCACGCTGGAGAACATCGTGCTGATGGGCACGGCCGTGGCCAGTGGAAGCGCGACCGTGGTGGTGGTGCTGACCGGGCCGCGCGCCGTGTTTGGCGGCATCGCCCGCTCGTTGTCCGAGGAAACCTCCGGTACCGTGTTCGAGCAAGGCCTGCAGCGCTTCGCGCGCCTGATGATCGGCCTGATTGTGATCCTTGCGCCGCTGGTGTTCCTGATCAATGGGCTGACCAAGGGCGACTGGCTGGAGGCGCTGCTGTTCGCGGTGGCAGTCGCCGTGGGGCTGACCCCCGAGATGCTGCCGATGCTGGTAACGGTGAACCTGGCAAAAGGCGCGCTTGCCATGTCGCGCCGCAAGGTGATCGTGAAACACCTCAGCGCCATCCAGAACCTGGGCGCCATGGATATCCTGTGCACCGACAAGACCGGCACCTTGACGCAGGACCGCATCATCCTGAAGAAGCATGTGGACCTGGCGGGGCAGGAGACCGCGCGCGTGCTGGAATTCGCCTACCTGAACAGCTACCACCAGTCCGGCTTGCACAACCTGCTGGACAAGGCGGTGCTCCTGCATGACGAGGTCGGCGAAACGCTCCGGCTGGAGGGTGGCTACCGCAAGATCGACGAAGTGCCGTTCGATTTCGAGCGCCGTCGCATGTCGGTTGTGGTGGACGGGCCCCACGGCAGGCTCCTGGTCTGCAAGGGAGCGGTGGAGGAAGTGTATGCCGCATGCGCCAGCGCCGAGCTCGGCGGGCGGGCGATGGCGCTTGACGACTCGCACCGCCATTCGCTGATGTCGGTGTGCAATGCACTCAACGAAGACGGCTTCAGGGTGATCGCGATCGCCTACAAGCCTTTGCCGCCGGCGCCGGATACACAACCTTACTCGGTGGCGGACGAGTCCGCCCTGATCCTGCTTGGCTATATCGCCTTCATCGACCCGCCCAAGGATAGCGCGGCACCGGCGCTGGCCGCGCTGCGCGACAGCGGCATCGAAGTCAAGGTATTGACCGGCGACAGCCCGGTGATCGCGCGCAAGATATGCCGGGAAGTCGGCCTTGACGTGGGTCGGGCCGTACTCGGCGCGGAACTCGACGGACTCACGCCGCAAGCGCTGGGGGAGCTTGCCGAGCGCACGCAACTCTTCGCCAAGCTGGCACCGGCGCACAAGGCGGCCATCGTCAAGGCCCTGCGCGGGCGCGGACGGGTGGTGGGGGTGCTCGGCGATGGCATCAACGACGGGCCCGCGCTAAACGCGGCCGACGTGGGCATCTCGGTGGACAGCGGCGCGGATATCGCCAAGGAGTCCGCCAGCATCATCCTGCTGGAAAAGAGTCTGCTGGTCCTGCACGACGGCGTGATCGAAGGCCGTAAGGTCTTTGCCAACCTGCTCAAGTACCTGCGCATGGGTGCGAGTTCCAACTTCGGAAATATGTTCAGCGTACTCGGCGCGAGTGCCTGGCTGCCGTTCCTGCCGATGGCGCCGATCCAGGTGCTGACCAATAACCTGCTCTACGATTTTTCGCAGACGGCGCTGCCTACCGACAACGTGGACGACGATGCCGTCAGCCGCCCGCGCCGATGGGAGATCGGCAAGCTCGGCCGCTATATCCTGTGCATCGGCCCGATCAGCTCGTTGTTCGACTACGTCACCTTTGCGACGCTCTACTGGATACTGGGCGCTAGCACGCCGGCTCAGCAGCACCTGTTCCAGACCGGCTGGTTCCTGGAGTCGCTGCTGTCGCAGACCTTGATCGTTCATGTGATTCGCACAAGACACGTTCCCTTTGTGCAAAGCCGTGGCAGCACCGCGCTGATTGCCACCACATTGGCGATTTGCCTGATTGGCATCTGGCTGCCTTACTCGCCGCTCGCACAGCCGCTGGGCCTGCTGCCTCCGCCCGGCATGCTCTGGCTATTCCTGCCGCCGATCATCCTTGGCTATTGCTGCCTGACCTATGCCCTGCGCGGATGGCTGATCGGTCGGTTTTCGATCGATTGAGGCGCTATCGATGGGGTCGTGGCCCAATATTTGACATGGCACAAGAACTGGCTATGCCAACGGCTTAATCTGGGTGCAAGCCGGAACTAACTCGCAGCGCGCAGCCGCTGCCCGAAGGATGGGAGGCAAATCGATGAGTCCGCCACTTGCCCGTTTCGCGAGCCGGGAAGAGGCCGCGGCGCAGCTAGCCGAGGCGCTCTCCAAGTATCGGGGCCAGCATCCCTTGATTCTCGCCATTCCGAAGGGCGGCGTACCCATCGGGCGCGGCCTCGCCGATGCGCTGGAGGGGCAACTCGATGTGGTACTGGTCAGCAAGCTGATCGGCCCGGACGATGGCGTCGCCGCGGTTGGCGCCGTGACCGAGAATGGCTGGACCTACCGCGTGAAGAACCCGGCGGTCGGGCAGCCCGCTCCCACGCATTTTGCCCAGGAACGGCTGGCAAAGCTTGATCTGCTGAAGCAGCAATGCGCGATCTACACGTCGCAGCGTGCGCGGCTTGACCCGCATGGCCGCATCGTGATCCTGGTGGACGACGGACTCTGCACTGGCGCCACCATGATGGCGGCGATCCACGCGGTACGCAGGCGGCAGCCAGCCTGGCTGGTTTGCGCAGTCCCCGTGGGCGCGCCCCAAGGGCTGGCGGCGGTCCGTGCCAGCGTCGACGAGGTGGTATGCCTGAACGCCGACGGGCCGGATCACGATATCCGCCATGCCTACCAGTGCTTTCCGGAGGTGGAGGACGGAAAAGTCCGCGCATTGCTCTGGCGCGATATCGAACCGCGCAATGCCGAGGCCAGCGCAAGGAAGACCCTTGCGACCGCCGTGCCGGTTGGCATCTTGTGCGACGGCATCAGGCTGCATGGCGTGCTCGACGCCCCCGTCAGTCCTATAGGATTGGTGCTGATGGTACATGCCAATGGCATCGATGACCATGCCGTGCGCAACCAGTATGTGGCGAGGAAGCTGCGCGCCAGGGGGCTGGCCACGCTGCTGGTGGACCTGATCGGGCCAAGGGAGGCGATGCGCACGGAAAAGCGCCGGGACATTGCCATGCTGGCCGGCAGGCTGCGGATGGTAATGCAGGCGGTGCCCGGCTTCGTGCACTCGCGGCTGCGTTTGCCGGCGGTCCCGCTCGGCTGCTTTGGCACCGGCACCGCTGCGGCGGCTGCATTGAGCGTGGCGGCGGAGCAAGGGACGGATCTGCGCGCGCTGGTACTTGCCGCGGGACGCGTGGACTTGGCCGATGCGGACGCCGTGGGCAGCGTGACCATGCCTACGCTTCTCGTGGTGGGCGCCGGCGATCCGGAGGGCATTCGGAGAAACGACCTTGTGTTCGGCAGGCTTCGCTGTCCCCGGCAGCTGCGGCTGGTTGCAGGCGAGGGCAGGATATTCGAGGAACCCGCCGCGATAGAAGAACTGGCTGTGCTGACAGGAAGCTGGTTCTCGCAATTGCTTGCCGATGGGCAGGTCGCAGTCGTGTAGGCATGCCCGGGATATCGCTACTGCGCGTGCAGCGCGGCCTTGGTCCCGCGCTTGTCAAACAGGCTGGATCCGAACCCGGAGCCGGCAGGAGGCAGGCAACGGGAGAGGCCATGCATCGGAAGGGCCGACGGTATGGGCCTGCACTGTATCAAATGCTCTGCTGGGTGCTGCTATGCTTTTCGCTATCGGCTAGCCCGCTATCGGCTGGCGCGCAATCGGCTGGCGCGCAGCGACGGGTGCCCATCCTTGTCTATCATCGCTTCGGCCCTGTTGCCGCGGATGGCATGACAGTGCGAACGACGACGTTCGAAGCCCATCTGCGCATGCTTGCCGCGCAGGGCTACCACATCGTTGCCCTGGACGATGTCGTACGTTGGGTCGAAGGCGGTCCCGATTTTCTTCCCGCGAATGCCGTTGCGATTACGGCGGATGATGGCCATCGGTCGGTGTTCGACGTGATGATGCCAATAGTCCAGCGTGAGCAAATCCCTGTCACCTTGTTTATCTATCCCTCGGCCATTTCGAACGCATCCTACGCGCTGACTTGGGACCAGCTGCGCGCGCTCAAGAAAACTGGCTTGTTCTCGGTGCAATCGCACAGCTTCTGGCATCCGAACTTCAACACCGAACGCAGGCGCCTGGCGCCGGCGGCGTTTCGTGCATTGGCACATGACCAGTTGCGGCGCGCGCGCGAACGTCTGGAGCAGGAGCTTGGCGGGTCCGTAACGCGGTTAGCATGGCCGTTCGGCATCTACGATCGGGAGCTCATGGAGATTGCCGCGAGCGAAGGCGTCGAGGCGGCCTTTTCGCTCGATGGCCGCCCGGTCACAAGGGATTCGCCGCTGCTCGCGCTGCCCCGGTTCTTGATGGTCGACGCCTGCGACGAGCGGTGCCTTGGCCGGCTGCTGGACGATATCGCCACGCAGCACGCATCGTCCGGCCCGCGCAATCGGGGCGCCGAGGGCGCAACTAGGCATGGTCCCCATTCCCAACCGCAATCGCAATCCAAGGTCTCGCAATGAGCACGCGCACACGTCATGCCTTGTGGTTCGTGCTTGCGCTGGCGGCGTGGCAGGCCGTTGCCGCGGACGCGCTCACCGGCACTGTTGTCGATGCTCGCTCTGGCGCCCCCGTGCATGGGGCCACCGTGGTCGTACTGGATACATCCGCGGCCTCTTCCCTGACCAGTGCGGATGGGACTTTTGTGATCCGGGCGCCAGTGCAGGGCGCTATCACGATCGGGGCGCGAGCCGCTGGCTATGGCCGTGCGCTCGCGGAGGCCAGAGGCGGCAACCCACTGCGGGTGGCGCTCACGCCGTTGCGGCCCAAGGCGGTCTACCTCTCGGTATTCGGCATTTCGAGCTCGGCGTTGCGCGATGCCGCGCTCGCCTTGCCGCAATCCAGCGCCATTAACGCGCTCGTGATCGATGTCAAGGGGGACCGTGGGATGACGCCTTACCGCAGCGCGGCGCGTGATGCCATCGGGGCGAGCGGGCGGGTGGAGGCACCTGCGCCCATGGTGCACGATTTCCCGGCTCTGCTGGCGGCGCTGCACGGGCGCAACTTGTACCTGATCGCACGCATCGTTGTCTTCAAGGACGAGCCGCTTGCCGCGGCGCACCCGGAATGGGCTGTGCGGGATGGCCGGGGCGATGTCTGGCGTGACCGAGAGGGGCTCAGATGGATCGATCCGTTTTCGGGAGACGCACGGGAGCACAATCTGGACCTTGCGGAGGAGGCCGCGCGCATGGGCTTCGACGAAATCCAGTTTGACTACCTGCGCTTTCCGGACGCCGGCGGACTTCGCTTTGCTCAGACCAGCACGCGAGAAGCAAGGGTGGCTGCCATCACTGGCTTTCTCCGTGCGGCCCGCACACGGCTCGCCCGCTACAACGTGTACATCTCGGCGGACATCTTCGGCTACGTGTGCTGGAACCTCGACGACACGGCAATCGGCCAGCAGTTGGAACCCCTGGGTGCAGCGCTGGACTACATCTCGCCCATGCTCTACCCGTCCGGCTTCACCTGGGGCCTGCCGGGCTGCAACAAGCCCGTGGAGCATCCCGGGGAGATAGTGGCCCGCTCCCTGGCCGAGGCCAAGAGGCGGACCGGGTTGCCGGGCGTGCGCTTCCGTCCCTGGCTCCAGGCATTCCGCGACTATGCATTTGATCATCGCGAGTTCGATGCCGATGAGATCCGGGCGCAAACGCAAGCCGCGGACTCCGCAGATACGGACGGGTGGATGCTTTGGAATCCACGCAACCAGTATGATTCCACGCAATTGCCAAGATGAGCACGCGCGACACCTTGCTCGCCGTACTCGCGATGCTGATCCTGGCATGCGAGCCGCCATCGGCGGCATCTGCCTCAGAGGCGCCCATTGAGGCGACGAGCCTTGCGCGTACCGATGCAGGCACGCGTGAGCAACTGCGCATCATCGTCGCCGGCCAGATCGAGGCCGGCAACGTACCCGGCGCCGTGGTGCTGGCGGGCGACGCCGAGCATATCCACTATCGTGCCGCCGCCGGCCTGCGCGCCGTCCTCCCGGCGAGCGAGGCGATGCTCGCCAACACCGTGTTCGATCTCGCATCGGTCACCAAAGTCATCGCTACCACCACCGCCGTGCTGCAGTTGAACGAGCGCGGTTCGATTCTCCTGGATGCCCCGGTGGCGCAGTACTTACCCGAGTTCGGCGTCGCCGGCAAGGAGCGCGTCACGGTGCGCGAACTGCTGTCGCATACCTCTGGATTGCCTGCGGGCCTGCCGCCGGGCCGACGCTCGGGCGGGGTGAACGACATAGTGCGGGAAGCAATGCGCCAGGCCCCAATTGCGCCGCCGGGGTCGCGCGTGATCTATAGCGACATCAATTTCATCGTGCTTGGCGAGCTGGTCCGGCGTGTCAGTGGGCAATCCTTGGACGCGTGGTGCCGCGAACAGATCTTTACGCCCTTGCGCATGCAGGACACGGGCTTTCTTCCCGGCCCGGCGGCGGCGCGCAGGATCGCGCCTACGGCGTCAAGAGGGGGGGAGATGCTTCGCGGGCGTGTTCACGACCCCATCGCTGCACGCATGGGGGGCGTGGCCGGCCATGCCGGACTGTTTTCCACTGCCGAGGATCTGGCCCGGTTCGCGCAAATGATCCTCAACGATGGACGCAGCGGCGCGGCCACGGTGCTGAAACCCGAGAGCGTGGCGCTGCTGGCAGCGCCGGCGTCGCCGCTGGCCGCCAATGCCTGGCGTGGTTTGGGATGGGCACTGGCCGCGCCGCTCGTCGCCAACCGTGACCGGCTACCGGCGCTGGGAATGATCGAGCAGACCGGCTACACCGGCACCGGCGTGTGGATCGACCTGGTGACCAAGCGCTTCGCTGTCATCCTGAGCAGCCGGCTGCATCCATACGACAGGGGGGACGCTGCACCGCTGCGTCAGCAAGTGCTGGCCCTGCTGGCTAGCGAGGCCGCTCCGGTCGCCATGGCAGCGATCACCCACGCCGTGCCAGGCACGGAGGTTGCCTTGGCTCAGGCCATGCGGCTGCCGCCCGCCGCAGGGCCGGTGCGCAGCGGCATCGATGTACTGGAGGCGCAAGCGTTCGCACCATTGTCGGGCTTGCGCGTGGGGCTGGTCACGAATCGCAGCGGATTCGATAGCAGGGGCGTGCGAACAGCGGATGCGCTGGCCCATGCGCCCGGTGTCACGCTGGCGGCGCTGTTTGCTCCCGAGCATGGCTTGGCCAGCGATATCGATGCCCCACTGGGAGATTCGTCCGACCCGGCAACCGGCGTGCCCGTGCATAGCCTTTACGACGGAAACAAGCGCTTTGCGCCAGCGGCGCTGGAAGGCGTGGATGCGCTGGTGTTCGACGTGCAGGACGCCGGTGTGCGCTTCTTTACCTACATCACGACGCTCGGCTACACGCTCGAAGCCGCCGCTGCCCGCGGCATCCCTGTCTTTGTGCTGGACCGGCCGAACCCGCTGGGCGCCGATGTGTTCGGCGGCCCGCTGCAGGACCCCGGCACGCCGTCCTCATTTACCGGGTACTTTCCATTGCCGTTGGTGCATGGCATGACCGTAGGAGAGCTCGCCCGGATGTTCAATGCGCGCCTGCATATCGGCGCGGATCTCCGGGTCGTCGCCATGCAAGGCTACATCCGCCACATGCGCTTTTCCGACACTGGACTTGGCTGGGTCCCGATCTCGCCAAATCTGCGCAATACAGAGCAACTTGAGCTATATCCCGACCTCGGCATGATCGAAGGCGCGAATGTCAGTGTGGGGCGCGGCACGCCGACGCCATTCGAGCTGGTTGGCGCCCCATGGATTGCAGGGCGGGACCTGGCTGACTATCTCAAGAAGCTCGATACCAAGGCGAGGTTCGAAGTAACGAGCTTTGTGCCGACTGAAGGACGCTATCGCGGTCGGCTTTGCCATGGCGTGTCGATCAAGGCAGCGATAGGGAACACACCACCCGGGCGCCTGGGTCTTGCGCTGGCTATCGCGCTGCATGCGCTTTACCCGCGGCAATTCAACCTCCCTGCAATCCGCGCGTCGCTCGGTTCCGAGCGCGTCTGGCGCTTGATCGATGCGCACGCATCGCTGGCGGCGGTCGAAATGGCGGTGTCGACGCAAGGCGCGGACTTCGCGCAAGACCGGGCGCGATTTCTAATGTACTGAGTCGTGCCGCGTAGTAGCCCACGACTTGGCGCGGCATGCCGGCAGGCGCGGCCTTGATATGTGTCAATGGCAACGCGCGCCACGCTTCTAAGCTGGAATCACAGTCGCGCCAGACTGATCTGGTGCAGATGCTAGCAAGGGGAAGGCAGATGAAGACCGATATGCAGATCAAGCAGGACGTGAGCGACGAACTGGCCTGGGATCCCGCAGTGGACGCCGCCACGGTCGGCGTCGAAGTCAATGGTGGCGTAGTGACCTTGAGCGGCCATCTGCGCACCTATGTGGAAAAGCTGGCCGCCGAGCGCGCCGCCGAGCGCGTAGCCGGTGTCAAGGCCGTAGTCGTGGCGCTCGATTTGCGCATTCCCGGCGCGCACGACGACGAAGCGATCGCCCAGGCGGCAAGGGCATCGCTGCAATGGCATGCGGGCTTGCCTGCCGCCGGCATCAAGGTGCGCGTGGAGAAAGGCTGGGTGTCGCTAGCTGGCGAGGTGGACTGGGCTTATCAGCGTGAACTGGCTGAGCGCTCCGTCGAGCATCTGCGCGGCGTGGCCGGCGTGATCGACCAGATCACGATAAGGCCGCGCGTCGCGCCGCCTGACGTGGCCAAGCGGATCGATGCCGCATTGCGGCGGCATGCCCATCGGGAGGCGGCACATATCCAGGTCGAGGTGCTGGGGGGCGTGGTGACACTGAAAGGCAAGGTCGATTCGCCGCAGGAGCGGGAGGCTGCAATGGGCGCGGCCTGGTCGGCACCGGGCGTAACCAGGGTGATTGATCACCTCACGCTATTGTGACCGCTGCGAAAGTCAGGATGCCGGTTCGTCAGCGTCGTGATGCGTTGCTGGTTTGGCTGAGAGCGATGTCCGAATGCGCGGCTTCGAATGCCTTTAGTTCACGGAAAATCTCGTTGTACTCCGTGTCGCATGACTGCGTCATACGCTACCAAGCCATCACGAGGTGCACTGATGCGTCCGTTGAAACTGAGCAAGGTTTTTACCCTGATGGAATCGGGGCCTGTTGTTCTCGTCACAACTCACGATGGACAGAAAGACAACATCATGACCATCTCGTGGACCATGGTGATGGACTTCACTCCGTTATTCGCCATTACCACGGGTGCATGGAATCACTCTTTTGCGGCGTTGCGAAAAAATAAGGAGTGCGTCATCGCCATTCCCACTGTCGACATGCTGGATAAAGTGGTCGGTATAGGGACGTGCTCTGGGGCAGATACAGACAAGTTTGCCAAGTTTAAGCTCACGCCTGTACGTGGCAAATATGTGAAGTCACCCCTGATCAAGGAGTGCCTCGCCAACATAGAATGCAAAGTCATCGACATCGTTAAGAAACACAACGTTGTCGTATTACAGGCGGTCGCCGCACGAATTGATACCGCGCGCAAGGAGAAGCGCACGGTTCACGCCGTTGGCGATGGTACGTTCATTGTCGATGGGCGCAAGATTGACCGGAGGAAGCTGATGGCCTCCAAGCTTCCACCTGGCGTCTAGCTACTATTTGCGACGCCTGAAGAAGTCCTGGGAGCGAACACGAAAGCACATGTCCCCCAGAAATTTGTTCAAGTAAGCGGCCTTTGGAGGCCTGCCGCTCACTGTCGTAGTCAACAGTCAGCACTTCAGAGAAAAGTACGCCGAGGTTGACGAGGAACAGGGTGCGGGTTATGACGCCGCGAGTGGTCCGTGGCCATAGCTGCCATCGCACTCGAGACTCGCGGCCCCTTGATGCAAGGCAAAGTCGTGTCCGGACAATTGACTATGCTTCAGGCAACAAGGGGAGGTTAGCGGCGTTTCACTATTGACTTCAAGTGACTCAATTCGATCCTGCCGCCTAGATGGGAAATGGCCAAACCGCTGGCATGGCCTTTTAGGGTAGCCGAAGGGCGCTGTCGATCTGAGTTACGACTGCCGGAATACGTGTGCGGCAAAGCACCGGAGGTGCACCCTTGGCATTTTTTAGCCTTGCAGCGTGCCGCGTGTAGTTTATCTCTACCGGATAGGGGCTCACCGGGCACCACTCGCAAGCCTGTTGTTGTGAGATTAAGACCTTCCGCCGCGATTGGAACGACAATCAGCGCTTTATTCGCCACAGGAGCAAGAGATGTACAGGAAATTCATAATGACATTACTTGTTGCCGCCGCCGCGGCTTCTGTGTATGGCCAGAAGAATCCGGATCCGTACACCGACGGAACCAAGACCGGCAAGGTAAATCCATACACCGATGAAGCCAAGGCGGGCAAGGATGATCCGAACGCCAACGTAGCCAAGACCGGCAGACCCGATCCGCACGCCAACGGGCAGAGGACTGGCAAGACAGATCCCTACACCAACGGGGCGAAGGCTGGCAAGTTCGACCCGTACACCGACGGGGCACATACGGACACTCGCGATCCAGACAAGGAAGGTGCGCATTCGAAGTAAGGTCGGTCGCCATAGTCGCACGTACAGTTTACTTTGGGGCAGGCCACAGGCGCACGGTTGCATCGGCATCCAGCCGGCAGGAATTCGACCTGTATCTGGCGCTCGCCGACGGTTTCTATGCGCTGAAGCCATCTGCATGGCGCCCGATTGCTAAAGAGGATGCGTGCCGCCACGGCGCTTCGTGACTTCGGGTTACAGGCGCCGCTGGACTTGGCGGCTGTTGCTCGTTTGTCCAGAACGGATGAGCAGGCAAAACTGGGGAGTCAGGTCTGTATGGGACAAGGCAACGGCTTCCCACAGTTTCCACCAGAATCGCAAGTCCCCGATGGGTTGCCCAGCGCCTACCCCTTAGGTCCCATGGACTACTGCTCCACGATTGACAGGGCAAATGGCGTTCCTTTGATCCATCCCAAGTTGCAGGGCCAGTTAGCAGCCTACGGCAATCCCAAGGGCGTGCCGACCCCGACCATCTGGAGTTCGACGTGACACATCCCATCGCTTCATCCGAATCCGGCGTGGAATACTTGAAGCTGCCGGTACCGCAATCCGAGGGCGGCATGTCATTGCTGACAGCGCTGCGGCAGCGCTGCTCGACCAGACGCTTTGCCCCGCGTAGCCTGGACGACTCGCTATTGTCTTCCCTGCTGTGGGCCGCTTTCGGCATCAACCGCCCGGAAGCCGGCCTGCGCACAGCGCCCTCGGCCCGTAACTGGCAGGAAATCGACTTGTACCTTGCGCTGCGGGATGGCTTGTATGTGCTTGAAGCGGCAGACTGGCGCCTTCGGCTGGTCAGCGGCGAAGACCTGCGCGCGGCCACCGGCCTGCAGGACTATGTTGCGGAAGCGCCGTTGAACCTCGTCTATGTTAGCCGGCTGTCCATGCTCGACGAGACCGACAAATCAGTGCGCCAGTTCTATACAGCGCTGGACACGGGGTATATCAGCCAGAACGTCTATCTCTTCTGCGCCGCATCGGGCCTTGCCACGGTAGCGCGCGGCTTGCTGGATCGCCGCACATTGGCTGCGGCAATGCGGCTGGCGCCCGACCAGCGCGTAATCCTGGCCCAAAGCGTGGGCTATCCGGCCTAAGCGGCCATACGGCCAACCACAGGAGAGCAACCATGCCATTCATTGACAGGGCCGATGCCGCCGCACAACTGGCGCGTGCGCTCGCTGGCCATGCCGGAAAGCGGCCGCTGGTGCTGGCAGTGCCGCGCGGCGCGGTACCCATGGGCGCCATCATCGCCGATGCGCTGAGCGCGGATCTTGATGTCGTCCTCGTTCGCAAGCTCGGCGCGCCTGGCAATCCGGAGTTTGCCATCGGAGCGGTGGACGAGACCGGCTGGACTTACCTCACGCCCTATGCCACCGTGGCGGGCGCCGACAGTGCGTACATCGACCGTGAGCGGGCCGCCCAGCTCGATTTGCTACGGCAGCGCCGCGCCGCGTACACCCCGGGCCGGGATCCGCTCTGCGCCACCGGTCGGCAGGTTATCGTCGTGGACGACGGTCTGGCGACCGGAGCTTCAATGATCGCCGCCCTGCACGCTATCCGCGAGCAAAAGCCCGCGCGGATCATCTGCGCGGTACCGGTGGCGCCACCGCAAACGCTGGCGCTGTTGCAGCCCTATGCCGACGAGGTCGTGTGCCTGGAGTCGCCGGACCGTTTCCGGGCAGTTGGCGATTTCTACCGCGACTTCTCGCAGGTCAAGGATGCGGAAGTGGTAGCCTGTCTGGCAGGAAGATAGGGGCACCGAGGTGGCCGCTTCAGCATCATGCGGCGCGCGTCATGATGGAAGATGAGTGTTCTGGCAGGCATGGCGATCTCCGCGACGGCAATGCATTGGGCTAGCTGGTCCTATCGTAGTTGCCGTGTCCAACTGTGCGCTGATGCAGCGCAAACACCGGGGACGCTGCTGCTGCCCGGCCATTCAGACCGGAGCCTTGTGAGGCGTCTGGCGAATCTTAACCTGGAGCAAAGAGTGGACAAGCCGTCCTTGTGCTGCACGCGGGAATGTCTGCAGTGCTCTCAATGTCGGTCAAAAGCGCACTAACCAGCGGGAGTATCTTTATGTCCTTTGCTACCATTCTGGTCATACTCGACGCCAGCCGACGGTCCTACCACCGGCTCGATATCGCCGCACGACTGGCGGTCCAGCACAATGCCAAGCTGATTGGCATGTTTGCCTGTCGCCGCCCGGAGCCGACGTGGGCGTACCGCCTTGCCGACGGCGCGCGCTATCTCGAGGTCCTCCAAGCCCAATACGAGCAGGATCGCGAGGTCGTGCGGCATGGTTTCGAAGGTGCGACAGAAGAACTGCCCATCACTACCGAATGGAATGCCTTCGACGAACCTCCGCTGCGCATCGGGCAGCGGGAGGCGCGGCTGGCGGACCTCATCGTGGTCGGACAGGACGACCCGGCGAATCCGGCAGCCTTCGTGGCCGAGAACTTCGCCGAATCCATTGTGCTTGCCAGCGGCCGGCCAGTCCTGACGATACCGAGCGTGGGGTGGTTTGAGACGGTGGCCAGCCGCATCCTGGTCGCCTGGGACGGCGGGCGGGAGGCCGCGCGGGCCATCCGCGATGCGCTGCCGCTACTGCGCAAAGCCAGAGCGGTGACCATCACGACATGCACGCTGGCTGGCAAGGTCGGCGACCCATGGAGTGCGCCTGCCCAGTATGCGGCAACCTGGTTGGCGGCACATGGCGTGAGTGCCGCATTGCGCAACCTTCCTGTGGCAGCATCCGGCGATGCCGGCGAGCGCCTGCTGTCGGAGGCGTCGAATCTGGAGGCTGATCTCGTCGTAGCCGGCGCTTATGGACACACCAGGCTTCGCGAGGTAGTTCTGGGCGGGACGACACGGACGTTGCTGGAAGGCATGACGGTCCCCGTGCTCTTTTCCCACTGAATGACGAAGCCATTGCAAAAGCCGCCCGGGCGACGCATGCCATGGCATGCGAGCTTGCCCTCGACGGGTATCAAGGGACCTGTTGAGACGGGTTGGGTCACCCTGGCGCTGCATTTGGCCACGCGCCAGCAAACGATGAACGGCTGTTCCCCATTTGGGACATCGGCGGCCATGAGCCGGCCCTTTGCTGGATCTTGTCACGCGCCGAGTTCTTTTTTTCCGCGGAGGTCGAACGCCTGTCTCGCCTGTTCAATGGCTGGGAGATGCGCGATGGCCCATAGCCCGAGTGCTTCCACAGGTGTCCTTAGCGAGTGGCCGAGGCAGGTCAACGCGTAGTCAACGCGCGGTGGAATCGTGCCATATACGGTCCGCGTAACCAGTCCGTCTCGTTCCAGTCCCCGCAACGTCCGCGTCAGCATGCGCTGCGAGATGCCTGCGATCTTCCGCTTCAGTTCATTGAACCGCATAGGTCCGTCAGCAAGGAGTACGAGGACGCTCCACTTATCGCCGATGCGCGCGAGGACGGCCCCCGATCCCTGGCAGTCGCTGGGTAAATCTATCCCGTTACGTCTTTCCAGCATGCCGGGCAAGTGGCCGTTGTGCTCGACGACCAGCCGTGCTATGCGTGGGTTCGATGTCCCTGTTGCACCGGCTGGAGTCCAGGCTTCCGGGGCGCATGACGCTGGATGTGTCGCTGACTTTCCAGCCCGGAGAAGCCCCTGACCTCGATCTGCTGATCGACAGGGCGAAATCCCGCGGCTATCGCGTGCTGCACGACAGCCTGACCATCACGTTTGCCGACAACCAGGCCGTGTGGCGAATCAGCCTGGTCGCACCGGACAAGGCGCGCGCGCTAGCACCGGCGGGACTTGCGGCCGAGATGGCTGCAACCCAGGGTGTCTCCCGGTTCAGCATCGTGCCGGTACGCAATTGATTCGGGTAGGCGAACACATGGTTTAAAAACGTTCAAGCTGTTTGCCGGCAGAGCGTGGATATAGACGAGTTGAGTCAGGCGAAGTGAATACACCGCAATTTTGCCGACCCCGTGCAAACCTCAACCGGAATTCCGATTTGTCGCAGAACGCCCCGCTTCCTGCCCAATTCCGCCGCCAAGCCATGCCTTGGGGCGTCGTTGCATTCGGCCTCGGCATGCTGCTTTGGATCTTGCCTCAATCTTTTGACAAGCCTGTCGTTAACCGGAAGTGGCTACCTCGTTCCATTTGTTGCCACAGGTAAGTCAGCGCAATACAGGATCCTCGGATGTACCGCCGCATCGTTGGCGAAGCGAGCCTGGCGGGGCGGGCGACTCGAAGCAGCGCGGCCGAGGCACTTCTCGTCGTCGCCGGGAAGGGATGTGAACTCGAGCAAGACTTCCTGTTCGCAAGGTCAATGGAATACAGGCGATGGCGGCGAAGTGGCGCGGACGCGCTTGCGCGTTTCGCCGGAGGTGGCTCGCATCGGTTTGCGTCCTGCGCGACTACGCCGGTGGCCGGATAGATGTCCGCCCACGATGGTTCACAGGTATTGGTTTGACAATGTATCCCAACACTTACGATATCCCCATTGCACGCCTCATCGCGCGTCCGATGCTTTCTTGCACGAGCATCACGACGGTGCGGGAGGCCGCCAGGCGCATTTTTGCTGAGCGCTGCAGCTCAATCGTCGTGATGAATGGTACCGAGGCCGTCGGCATCTGGACCGAGCACGACGCGCTATCTGCCGGGGAAGATGCTCACTCTCTAGACCGTCCAATTGGGGATGTGATGAGCAGCCCAGTGTTCACTCTGGGAGCGAATACGTCACTGGGTGAGGCGGCGGTCAGCTTCAAGCAGTCTGGCGTTCGCCATTTCGTGGTCGTCAAGGACGGCCTGAGTATTGGCGTTTTGAGCCAGACTGACATCGTCCTGAACCAAGGGGCCGAATTTTACCTGCGCCTGAAGTCGATCGAATCGATTCGTATCCATTCTCCCGTCACGGTGCCTGACCATATGGCACTTCACGACGTCGTCGTACGGATGCGCGCGGAGAAAATCGATGCGGTTGTCGTCGAATATGCCGATGGTGAGCATGGCATCCTGACCGAGCGCGACGTCGTCCGGTTGATTGGGGAGGGCGGACTTGGGGGCTGCGTCGGCCACCATGCAAGCCGGCCGCTGCAGACGCTGTCCGCGACGCAGAGCCTGTATGCCGCCCAGCGGTATATGCTGCAGCAGCATATGCGCCATGTCGGCGTGCGCGACGGCGAGGGCCGTTTGACCGGGTTGCTTTGCTTTGCGGATATCCTGCAGAACATTGAGTACGAATACGTGAATGAATTGCAGAGCGCGCTGCGCGAACGTGACGAAGCACTCGGCCAGGCGCGCTTCAACTTGCGCATGGCGGATCGCGTGTTCGAGTCTGCTCTGGAAGGCATCATGGTGACCGACAAGTATGCCAAGATCGAGCGCGTGAATCAGGCATTCACGCGCCTGACCGGCTTTACGGAGGAAGAGGTGATCGGGCGCGACCCGAGCCTGCTGAGTTCGGGCCGTCAGACGCCGGAGTTCTACCGGGCGCTCTGGCATTCGCTCACGACCGATGGGCACTGGCAAGGCGAAATCTGGAACCGGCGGAAAAGCGGCGAGCTGTTCGTCGAATACCTCACGATTACGAGCATTCGCGACAACGACGGAAACATATCGCATTACGCGGGGATATTCTCTGATATCACCCAGCGGCGCCAGGCCGAAGAGCGGCTTGGCTACCTTGCGACACACGACGTTCTGACCGGTCTGGCGAACCGGGCGTTATTCGAAGAGCGGCTGGAGCGCGCGATCGTCCACGGCAAGCGGCGGGGTGGCAAAGTTGCCGTGTTGTATCTAGATCTCGACAGATTCAAGCTCGTCAACGACACGCTTGGGCACAACGCAGGTGACGAAGTACTGAAGGTGGTTGCCTCGCGGCTTGTCACAGGCTTGCGAGCCAGTGACACCGTCGCGCGGATGGGCGGAGACGAATTCGCGCTAGTGCTCGAGGAATTCGTCGACGTCCGCGACGTCGGCCAGGTTGCGCAAGGGCTGCTGGATGCTGTGGGCCAGGCGATAGATCTCGGCGGCCGCGAGATCTTCGTGACGCCGAGCATTGGCATCAGTATCTATCCGGACGACGGAGCGCAGGCCGAGCAACTGATGGTGCTGGCCGATCAGGCAATGTACGGGGCCAAGAGCAGGGGCAGGAATGTTTTTCAGTTCTTCGAAAGCAAGATGACGTCATCGGCGATGGCGCAGCTCGAAACGCTCGGGGAACTGCATCGCGCTCTCGAACAGGACGAGTTCTGTCTCTTCTATCAGCCACAATATGACCTGTCGAACGGCAACATTGTGGGCGTCGAGGCGTTGTTGCGTTGGCGCCACCCACGCAAGGGGCTAGTGCCGCCTGGCGTCTTTATTGGGCTGGCAGAGCAATCGGCACTGATCGTTCCAATCGGCCAGTGGGTCCTGCGTGAGGCCTGCCGGCAAGCACGCTGCTGGTTGGATGCAGGCTTCGAATTCGGTCGCATCGCGGTGAACGTGTCGGCCAGGCAGTGTTTTACCGACGGATTTCTGACCGATCTGACCACCATTCTCAGCGAGACTGCATTGCCGCCACATCGGCTGCAACTCGAACTCCTGGAAAGCATGGCGATGAATACGCGCGAGGAGATTGGCATTCTGCTTCGGGAGCTTGCGGCACGGGGGATCAGCCTCGCGATCGACGATTTCGGCACTGGCTACTCATCTCTCGCATATTTAAAGGATTTACCGGTCGACACACTAAAGATCGACCGATCGTTCCTTGCCACCAGCGACTCGCGCAACCCGGATGGTGCGATCATTCGAGCGATCGTTGCAATGGGGCATGCGCTTGGTATCGACGTCGTTATGGAAGGCGTGGAAACCGAGGAGCAGCTTGCGTTCCTGCGGGAGGTCGGCTGCCACCAGGTGCAAGGCTTTCTGCTGGCACGGCCCCAACCGGCGGACCGGCTGATCGAACTTTCTCTGCTTCGAGGCGAAGTGGCAATGGCGCAATCAGGCAGTCGCAACATGAAATGTACGGGCGGCGATCGCAGTTCACGGCAAAAAGCGTCGTAACAAGCATATTTACTGCGGCGTCCTTTCGCGGAAGGGCCTTTTTCTGTATCCTTGGACCCGATTGACCATGGGGTCGCCAGCGTCGTCGTCCCGCGAATCGCTCCATCTCCCGCGCGAGAAAATGCTCCGCGCGCTTGACGGTAAGGCTCCAGGTCGATCATGGCCAATCCCTTTAACCACGCGGGTTTGTGGCGGCCTGTTGATGATGGAGTGGGGGGTAGGATTCCCGTTGGGAAACATTATGCGCCAGTTGATTGACTATTAAAGCCCTGTTTTTACAGGGCTTTATATTTCGGATTATCGCCTGGTAGTTCCCGCATTCTGAATAATGTGGGGGAGCGCGTGGCGATTCAGTTTCGTACAACCGCACCTGGCGTTGCCGTGAATATTGCCTGGATATTGCCAGGGCGCATGGAAGCTCGCCGGTTCCAGCCATGTCCTGCGCCATGGCGTTCGCCTGTCAAATTATCCGTATGCGGCAGCGTTTGTGGAAAGCATCGATGCATTGCACGGCACCAGCGTGGCATCGGGTAGTCGTGGCCACATCATTTTGAGCACCATTTTCAGAATTCTCCCATGGAAATTAAAGTCAACTTCCTCGATAAGCTGCGTCTTGAAGCCAAGTTCGATGACTTCACGGTAGTGGCCGACCAGCCTGTCCGTTATAAGGGCGATGGCTCGGCGCCTGGACCCTTCGATTATTTTCTGGCCTCGTCGGCCTTGTGTGCCGCTTACTTCGTGAAGTTGTACTGCGTAACCCGCGATATTCCCACCGAGAATATCCGCCTGTCGCAAAATAATATTGTTGATCCGGAAAACCGTTACCAACAGATTTTCAAGATTCAGGTTGAGCTGCCGCCGGATATCTCGGAAAAGGATCGCCAGGGTATCTTGCGCTCCATCGAGCGTTGCACGGTGAAGAAAGTGGTGCAGGCCGGGCCCGAGTTTGTGATTGAAGAGGTGGAGAACCTGGATGCCGATGCTCAGTCGTTGCTGACGTTGAAGCCGGTTTCCGACGCCAGCACCTATATCGCGGGCAAGGATCTGCCGCTGGAGCAAACCATCGCCAATATGTCGGGCGTTTTGGCGGATCTGGGCATGAAGATCGAAATTGCTTCATGGCGCAATATCGTTCCCAATGTGTGGTCGCTGCATATCCGCGATGCGCACTCGCCGATGTGCTTTACCAATGGCAAGGGATCGACCAAGGAAAGCGCGCTGGCGTCGGCGTTGGGCGAGTTTATCGAACGCCTGAATTGCAACCATTTCTATGCCGGTACGTTTTGGGGTGAAGACCTCGCCGATGCGGCGTTTGTTCATTACCCGAACGAGCGCTGGTTCAAGCCTGGCCGGAAGGACGCGCTGCCGGCTGAAATCCTGGATGCGCACTGCCTGGAAATTTACAACCCCGATGGCGAATTGCGTGGCTCGCATCTGTACGACACCAACTCCGGCAATGTACAGCGCGGTATCTGTTCGCTGCCGTATGTGCGGCAGTCGGACGGCGAAGTGGTGTATTTCCCGTCCAACCTGATCGAAAACCTGTTCGTCAGCAATGGCATGAGTGCCGGCAACACGCTGGCTGAAGCGCAGGTGCAATGCCTGTCCGAAATTTTCGAGCGGGCGGTAAAGCGCGAAATTCTGGAAGGTGAAATCGCATTGCCGGATGTGCCGCACGCAGTGCTGGCGAAATACCCTGGCATTCTGGCCGGGATTCAGGGGTTGGAAGAGCAGGGTTTTCCGGTGCTGGTAAAGGACGCGTCGCTGGGTGGGACCTATCCGGTGATGTGCGTCACCTTGATGAACCCGAGGACAGGTGGTGTCTTTGCCTCGTTCGGCGCGCACCCGAGCTTCGAGGTGGCGCTGGAACGGAGCCTGACGGAATTGCTGCAGGGGCGCAGTTTTGAAGGCCTGAACGATTTGCCTCAGCCCACCTTCGTCAGTAATGCCGTGACTGAATCAAATAACTTTGTCGAGCACTTCATCGATTCCAGCGGTGTGGTGTCGTGGCGCTTTTTCAGCGCCAAGGCGGATTTCGACTTTGTTGAGTGGGATTTTTCTGGCCAGGGTGAAAACTCCAATGCCGAGGAAGCCGCCACGTTGTTCGGCATTCTCGAAGACATGGGCAAAGAGGTATACATGGCGGTGTATGAGCAGTTGGGCGCCGTGGCCTGCCGGATTCTGGTGCCCGGCTATTCGGAAGTCTACCCGGTAGAGGATTTGATCTGGGATAACACAAACAAGGCGCTGTTGTTCCGTGCCGATATTTTGAACTTGCATTGCCTGGACGATGCCAGCCTGGCAGCTCTGCTTGAGCGGTTGGATAACAGTGAGCTGGATGAGTACTCCGATATTGCCACGTTGATCGGCATCCAATTTGACGAAAATACGGACTGGGGGCAGCTAACGGTTCTCGAGTTGAAGCTGCTGATTCATCTCGCCTTGCAGCAATTCGAGGAGGCGCAAGAGCTGGTGGGCGCCTTCCTGCAGTACAACGACAACACGGTCGAGCGTGGATTGTTCTACCAGGCCTTGAATGTGGTGCTGGAGGTGATGCTCGATGACGACCTGGACCTGGACGACTACGCGGTCAACTTCCGTCGGATGTTTGGCGACGCTCGGATGGACGCGGTAATGGGGTCAGTGGACGGTAGCGTGCGCTTCTTCGGGTTGACGCCAACGACCATGAAACTGGAGGGGCTCGATAGGCACCACCGCCTGATCGACAGCTACAAAAAACTGCATAAGGCGCGGGCCAATGTGGTGGCTACAGCCAGCTAGGGTTACGAGTGACGGCCGGCACGGGATCGCTCTTCTTGCCGGTAGCCCGGCTTGCGCCGGCCTCTTCCCTATGGGGGCAATACGGCTGTCAACGTCGGCGAGCCCCGTTCTAAGCAGCAGCTGGCGGACGCGCCTGTTCCATCATGAACTCGACGAATGCACGCACGCGCGATGGCAGCAAACGGCCGTGCGGATACATCAGGCTGACGGGGCGCATGCGTCCGGCAAAAGCTTGCAGGACCTCGACCAGCTCGCCTTGCGCCAGGTCCCGCTCGACGACGAATTGGTAGGTCTGGAACAGCCCCGCGCCGGCTTTAGCCAGCGTCACGCCGGCCAGCACGTCTTCCGCGCACATGTAGTTGCCCGTCGTGAAAATCTCCTTCTCGTGCCCCCCTTCCTTGAACAGCCACGAGATCTGCCGCCCGCTGCTCGGTAGATCGAACTGGATGCACTCGTGCCGGTCCAGGTCCGACAGCGTTCCAGGTACCCCGGCGCGCTTCAGGTAGGCGGGGCTTGCGACCACCACCAGCGCCGCGTCTTCAAGGTGCCGGGAGACCATCATCGAGTCCGGCTGCGCGCGCAGGCGGATCGCCACGTCGAAGTTTTCCTCATGGAAGTCGACGTTGCGGTTGCTGATATGGGCTTCCACCTTGATCAGCGGGTACTTGGCGCGAAACGCGGGCAGGAGCGGTAACAGGCGATGGTGCCCGTAGGTGGTCGGGGCGCTGATGCGGATCGTGCCCGAGGGCTGCACCTGTTCGCCGGTGACCTTGCGCTCGGCTTCGACCAGCAAATTGAGCGCGGCGCGGCATTGCTCGAAGTATTCCTTGCCACCTTCAGTCAGCCGGATGCTGCGCGTGGAGCGCACGAACAGGCGCACGCCCAGGCGCTTTTCCAGGCGCGAGATCGAGCGGCTGACGGCGGCAGGCGTGACGCCTGCGGTATTGGCGGCCGCCGTGAAGCTGCCGGCTTCGGCGGCCAGGCAAAAGAGCTCGATGCTGCCGAGCAGGATGTCGTCGAATTGCCGGTGCATATTCTTTACGCCATGTAATAGGACAAGTGTAGCAAACCCCGTTTATTGCGCTCCACAGCAGCAATATAGTGCCTCCACACCGGTGACGGATTTGGCGTCCGGCACCGGACCCTGAACCTGAATCTGGATCTGGATGCATCGGAGGACCACCATGAGCAACACCGACAACACCGTCATCATCACCGGCGCCACCAGCGGCATCGGCCTGGGCTTGGCCGAAGCCTTCCTCAAAGCGGGCTACAACGTCGTCGGCACCGGCCGTTCCACCGAGCGCCTGCAAGCCACCGCTGAACGGCTGAATGCCGGCGAGCGTTTCCTGGGTGTCGCGGGCGACGTCGGTCAGCCCGAATCGGCGCGCCAGGTCTTCGCGCAGGCCATTGCCAGGTACGGCAAGGTCGACGTGCTGGTAAACAACGCGGGCATCTTCGCGGCCAAGCCCTTCGTGCAGTTCACGCCGGACGAAGTGGAGGAGCAGATCTCCACCAACCTGAAGGGCGTGCTGTATCCGTCGCAGGAAGCGGCCAGGCACATGAGCGAGCGCAAGCGCGGCAAGATCATCAACATCACCGCGTCTCTGGCGCTTCAGCCGCACGGTGGTGTGCCGGCGCTGCTGGCCGTGGCCCTCAAGGGTGGCATCAACCAGGCCACGCGCGCGCTTGCGCTGGAACTGGCACCCCACGGCGTAACGGTCAACGCGGTCGCCCCGGGCGTCGTGGACACCCCGATGCATGCCGCCGAAACGCATGCGGCACTCGGCAGCCTGCACCCGCTGGGCCGCATCGCCAGCATCGCCGAGATCAGCGATGCCGTGCTCTACCTGGCCAAGGCCGACTTTGTCTCCGGCACCGTGCTGCCGGTGGACGGCGGTTTCAGCGCAGGCCGCTGAAGCCGGCAACCGCGGCCGGACGTGCGTCCTGCCGCGGCCCGGAATCCATCGCGCTCATCTCGAAACGTCAATCCATGCAGGAGGCCGCCATGCCTTTCGTCAGCATTCGCATTACCCGCGAGGGAACCACCGCCGAGCAGAAGGCCCAGGTCATCAAGGAAGTGACCGAGACCCTGGAGCGCGTGCTGCACAAACCGCCCGAATGGACGCACATCGCAATCGAAGAGGTGGATACCGACAACTGGGGTTTCGGGGGGCGGACGACCACCGAGATTCGCAAGCAGTCGAATCCCGCTTCAGCCCCCGGTGCGCAGGACAGCCGATAAGCCGCATCGCGAGTTGATCAAGGTGCGTCGCCATCTTGATCAACGCGCGGCCGAGCTGTGCTGGGGTGAGGAGGTCATCGGCCTGCCACACCTCGGGCGGCACCGCGATCATCATGCCAGCGTAAGTTGCCCGGATTTCGCTGGCGGGAGCGCGGCCATTGTCGGATTGGATGCGTCGGATTGCATGCGTCGGATTACATGCGGAAAACCACGCCCACCCAGGCGCTGCGCGGCGCGCCGGGCGCGACGAACAGCGCGCTGGCGTTGTCTTGCGGCGTCACGTGCGGACGCAGCAGGTTGCCGTTGGGAAACAGGTCGTTAGAGATCTGGCCATAGGTCTCGTAACGGCGGTCGAACAGGTTGGCCACGCGCGCATAGATCTCGACATGCTTGTTGACGCGGTAAGACGCCCGCAGGTTCACCGTGGCGTACCCGGGCGTGCTCCAGTCCGCGTACTTGGGCGCCTTGCCGGGCTGCGGGTCGGCGCGCAGGCCGTCTTCGTTGCCGCTGGTCACGCTGCTTGACACGCCAACCAGGTCGGCGCCCAGGGTCAGTTCGGGCAGCGCCTGCCAGTCCACGCCCAGCTTGACGGTGTGGCGCGGCAGGCCGGCCATGCGCATGCCCGGCTTGACGCCGATGGTCCGTTCCCCCACCGCGAGCTGCCCGGTGGCCTGATAGGTGGCTTCGAGATAGCTGTAGCCGAGGCGCAGCGTGACATTGCCAAAACGCTGCCGGGCGGACAGGTCGAAGCCCTGGTTGCGGGTCCGGTCGAAGTTGGCGAAGTAGCCCTGCTGCGTGTTGGGGGCGCGCAAGAAGAGGATGTCATCGTGGTTATCAATGCGGTAGAACGAGCCGGATACCTCCGTGTCCTTCGAGGGCCGCCAGCGCGCGCCCACTTCATAGGAGTGCGAGACGACCTGCTTGAGGTAAGGGTCGGCCTGCAGGCCGGCGGGCAGGCGGCAGGGCTGGGCGGGATCGGCGCAACCCAGCTCCAGCACCGTCGGCACGCGGTTGTTCTGGGCATAGCCGCCAAATACCGAGACTCCGCCGCCCAGCTTCTGCGTCAGGCCCAGAGCGGGGTTGAGCCGGCGGTAGGTGAAGCTCTCGCTCGGCTGCTCGCTGCCGTCGCTGTTGCGCAGCGTATTGTTCACGGCCACGTGGTTCCAGCGGGCCGAACCCGTCACGAAGGTGCTGGGCGTCACGGTCCAGGTGTCTGACAAGTACAGGCCAATCGCGCGCGAGGTGCCGCTGACGCCGGAGAACAGCTCGTTCGGTGCATTCGGGTCCGCGATCACGCCGCGGTCGTCGGTAAAGGTGCCGAGCTGCTCATACTGCGAGTAAGTCAGGCGGCTGCGGTCGAACGTCAGCCCGGCGTTGAGCAGGTGCTTTTCCGTCTCCTTGGCGAAACTGAACGCCATGCCGACGGACTGCTGCCACATGTGCGTGGTGTTCAGCATCGCCGGATCCAGCGCCGCGCCTTCGCTCCGGGTGTAGCCGCAGCGGGACTTGCGCGGGCTGCCGTCGGCCTTGAAGCCATCTTCGCAGTCTTCCGCGTAGGCGTCGTAGACCGGGTTCACGTCCCCGTTGGTGGTATCGCGGCGGCTGGTGCGCACATAGGCGAGCACGGCGGCGCTGGTCTTGTCGTCGAACCAGTGGCGGCCGTTGAAGGCGGCCTGGGTGACCATGTTCTCGGTTTTGTCGGGATAGGTATAGACGGCGCCGCGATTGCTCTCGTAGAGCCCGGGCAGCATGGCATTGCCGCTCGCGCGGTAGCTCGGCACCAGGCCGTTGCCGATCAGGGTGCTGCGCCCGTGCAGCAGGGAGACGTCCCAGCTGTTTGCCTCGCTCTCGTGCCCGGCCTTGACGAACAGGTTGCCGAGCCGGCCTTCGGAATGATCGCGCCAGCCGTGTTCCTGGAACAGGGTGCCGGCGGCGAAGGCGTGCCAGCCGCTGTCGCTGCGGATGCCACCCGACAGGTCGGCGCGCTTGCGGTTGCCGCTGCCATAGGAGAAATCGGCGGTGAAGCCGGGGGAAGTGAGGCCAGAGCGGGTGGTCATGGCGAGCGCGCCGCCGAGTGTGTTGAGGCCGTAAGCGGGGTTGGCGCTGGAGACCAGCGAGACGCTTTCCAGGGCGGCTTCGGGAATCATGTCCCAGCTCACCACATCGCCGAAGGGCTCGTTGACGCGGATCCCGTCCAGGTAGATAGACAGCCCTTGCGGCACGCCCGGGATCGACGAGGCGCGAAAGCCGCGGTAGGTGACATCGGTCTGGAAGGGGCTGCCCTGGATGTCGTTGACGTTGACGCCGGTGAAGTGACGCGCCAGGTAGTCGGCGAGGGTGCCGGTGCGCGAACCGTTCAGGTCGTCGCCACTGACCGTCTGCACCGTGTACGGCACCAGGTCGCGGTCCACGCCAATGCCCGGCAGCGGTGCGGTGGCTACCACCATGACTTCGGGCAGCGTGGCACTGTCCCCGGATTGCACACCACTGTCCTGTTGTGCAACAGCGGGCAGGGCGGCCAGCCATGCCACGGCCAGTGCGATGGCGGTGGCCGCGCTGCGCCGTGGCGCGCCGCGGCGCAGGGCTGCGCGTCCCGGCGGGGCCCTGCGCCGGCTTGGAGGTAGGTTGGCTGGCATCTTGCATCTCCTCGGAATGATTGGCCGGGGCACCTGCGCTGGGTGCCGGCTTGGGGGAAACAACTTGAGGGACGGGGAGCAGGTTCCGTACCTCGGGCTTCGGGAAAACCTCCCGATCCGCAGGCCATCCCTACCGCCCACTGCAACCTCCCGGGGGGCGTCATAGCCATGACGATGTCTCGCTATCTGTTAAGCCGCGCCATCTGGATCTGCGCGGCCTGCCTGTGCTGCGCGCTGGTGGTCGCGCTATGGCTCGCGGCGCGCGCCATCGGCGACGAGCGGCGTGGTGCGCACGCCATGGCGCAGCTGATTCCGCGCCTGTCGGCCTTGCAGACGGCGGCGCCGGCCGAGCGCGAGGCGCACCTTGCCGCCCTGCGCACCATCAACGCATCGGCGCAAATGCGCCACCTGTGGCTGCATCTGGAGGATGCAACGGGCCAGGTGCTGGTGAGCGAGCCGCAGCCACGGGATAGCTTCCCCCTGGGCGGCCTGCTTGCCCTTCCGGGGTTCGGGGCAGATGCGGCGCGGCTGGAAAGCAGCTGGCAGATCCACACCCGCGACGGTGCCACCTACCGCGCCGCCTTGCGCTGGAATCCGCAGAGCGAAATCCGGGAAGCCAGCGGCGACATGGCCGGCAACCTCGCCGTGCTGGCGGTCTATGGCGCGCTGCTGCTGCTTGGCATCCATTGGGCCCTGGGACGGGCCCTCGCGCCCCTGCAACAGATCCTGGCGGCGATCCGGGTCTACGAAGACAAGGACTACAGTGCCCGCCTGCCGCCCATGCGCACGCGCGAGATGGACCAACTGCGCCGCGCGCTCAACCACCTGGCCGGTACGCTGGACGAAACCCAGGCAGAGCGCCGCGCCCTGAGCCGCAAGCTGCTGACTGCCCAGGAAAGCGAGCGCGCGCGCCTGGCGCGGGAACTGCACGACGAGTTCGGCCAGGTGCTCACCGCGATGCGCGCCGATGCCGCCTACCTGGTGCGCAAGAGCGTCCATGAGCCCGTGCTGCAACTCGTGGCCAACGACCTGGCCGGGCATTGCGCCAGGATCCAGCACGAGGTGCGCCATCTGCTGCACCGGCTGCGGCCGCACGGCGTGCAGCCCGATGGCCGGCTGGCTTCGGTGGAGCGCCTGCTGCAGGATCTGGTGCAAGCCTGGCGCGGCCAGCCGGGCCAGCAGGTGCAGGTGGACTATGCGGTGGCGCTTGGCGGCGTGGCGCCGGGCCCGGACCTGGTCCTGACGCTGTACCGCATGACGCAGGAAGCGCTGACCAACGCGATGCGCCATGCCGGCGCACGCCGCGTGGCGATCCGCATTGCTGCCACGGCCGCCGGGCAAGCGGTGTGCTGGAGCGTGGAGGACGACGGCCAGGGCATTGCCGACGTCGCCGCGGCCCTGCAGCGCAGTCATGGCCTGCGGGGCATGCAGGAGCGCGCATGGGCCCATCTCGGCACGCTGCACATCGAACCTGCCTGCACTGTGGCCAGCGCCGCGCCCGGCTGCCGCCTGAGCGCCAGCTTTCCGCTTGTGCCGCAGGCCTTCGCCGAGCCGGTTCAACCGCATGGGAGCCAGAGCGAATGAAAACGATCGAGGTAGTCCTTGCCGATGATCACGCGGTAGTGCGCACCGGATACCGGCGGCTGCTCGAACTCGAGCAAGGGGTGCGCGTCGTGGCCGAGTTCGGCGATAGCGATGCCGCCTACGCGTGGCTGACGCAGCATCGCGCCGACGTGCTGATCCTGGACTTGTCGATGCCCGGGCGCGGCGGCATGGAAGTGCTGCAGCGCCTCGGCGCGCGGGTGCCCGCATTGCGGATCCTGGTGTTCAGCATGCACGACAGCGCCGCCATCGTTAGCCAGGCTATGCGGGCCGGCGCCGCCGGCTACCTGACCAAGAGCAGCGCGCCGCAGGCCCTGGTGGATGCGGTGCGCAAGGTGGCCGACGGGCGGCAGGCGCTGTCCGACGATGTCGCGGGCCTGGTCGATGCCGGCAGCCAGCTGCCGCCCCACCTGGCCTTGTCGCCGCGCGAGTTCGACCTGTTCCGCCTGTTTGCGCGCGGCACGGCGATCGAGGAAGTGGCCGCGCAGCTCTACCTCAGCACCAAGACGGTGGCGAACTACCAGACGCTGATCCGCAAGAAGATGGGCCTGGCCAACCGGGTCGAAATGCATCGCTATGCGATGGAGCACGGCTTTGGCTGAGCCTCTGTGCCAAAACAGGACAGCGTTGCCCCGCGCGCGCAAGCCGTGTTCCGTGGCGGTACAACGCTCGCCAGCGCACTGCACAACGCGCGTCCCTGCTTGATTGGCAGGCGCCCTCCAGGACGATGCGGCAGAAGGCCTGGCGGCGCACAGCGCTCATGCTGCACCGCAGATGGTATCGGCCTTGCTCCTCTAACCGGCATGAACACTTCCACCGCCTGCCACGCCATGCTTCGTCGCCTTGCTTTCGCGCTGCTGCTCTGCCTGGGGCTGTCCCATGGGCTGGCCAGTGCGCTGGCCGCGCCGGCGCAGGACGCGCAACGCTTCCCGGTGCGCCCGATCACGTTGATCGTGCCATGGCCGGCGGGCGGTGCCACCGATATCTCGATGCGGGTGCTGGCGGAGCTGGCCGGGCGAGAGCTCGGCCAGCCCATCGTGGTGGAGAACAAGCCAGGCGCCGGCGGCACGCTGGTGGGCGGCGCGCTTGCCGCCGCGCGGCCGGATGGCTACACCATCGGCCAGTTGCCGCTCACGGTCTATCGCTTCCCGCATCAGCAGAAAACCGCGTGGCAGCCGCTGCGCGACATCCAGCCGGTGCTGATGATCTCCGGCTACACCTTCGGCATCGTGGTGCCCGCGGACAGCCCCTTCCATACGCTGGATGACCTGATTGCCTGGGGCCGTGCCCATCCCGGGGCGCTGACGGTGGGTTCCACCGGCATCGGCACCACCGCGCACCTCGCCATGGAGGATGTGCTCGGGCGCAGCGGCGTGCGCTACGTGCACGTGCCTTACCGCGGCACCGCGGACCAGATGCTGGCGGTGGCGAATGGCTCGCTGATGGCGGGCGTGAATTCGACCGGCTTCGCGCCCTTCGTGGACAGCGGGCGGATGCGCCTGCTGGCGGTGTTCAGCGCGCAGCGCTCGGCGCGCTGGCCCGAGGTGCCGACCGTCAGCGAGCTGGGCTTCGACCACGCGATCCACAATTCGCCCTATGGCATCGGCGTGCCGCGCGGCACCGACCCGCTGATCGTCAGCCGCCTGCACGACGCGTTCCGCAGCGCCATGTACCAGCCCCGCCACGTGGCCGAGCTTGCCAGGTACGACCAGGAACTGACCTACCTGAACACCGCCCGGTACGAAGCCTACCTGCAGCGCGCCTGGGACGTGGAGCGGCGCTTCGCCGAGCGGCTGGGCACGGCGCAGCCGAAGGAGCACCTGTGATGGCCCCGGAATCCCCACTGGCACTGCGCTGTGAGGCGGTGCGCAAGCGCTTTGGCAACCAGCATGCGCTGGACGGCGTTTCGCTCGACGTGCGGCGCGGCGAATTCGTGGCGCTGCTGGGCCCCAACGGCGCAGGCAAGACCACGCTGTTCCAGATCCTCAGCGGCTTGTTCGCGGCCGACGCGGGGCGGGTCACGGTCATGGGGGTGGATATGCGGCGCCACCCGGTGCGCGCGCTGGCCCGGCTCGGCATCGTGTTCCAGCAGCCTGCCATCGACCTGGACTTGTCGGTCTTGTCCAACCTGCATTTCCATGCCGGCCTGCACGGGCTGTCGCGCCGCGTTGCCGCCGGGCGGATTGCCCGGCTGCTGGAGGATTTCGGCCTGGCCGAACGGGCCGCGGCGGCCGTGCGCGAGCTCTCGGGCGGCAACCGGCGCAAGGTGGAGCTGGCGCGCGCGCTGTTGCACGAGCCTGCCGTGCTGCTGATGGACGAGCCCACGGTCGGGCTCGATCCGGCCTCGCGCGCGCAGCTCGTTGCCGATGCGCGCCGGCTTGCCGCGCAGGCGCAGGCCGGCGTGCTGTGGGCCACGCACCTGGTGCAGGAGGTGGAGCAGGCGGACCGCGTGATCGTGTTGCATCGCGGCGCGGTGCGCTTCGATGGCACCCCGGCCGCGCTGCGCGGCGCAACCGAGCGCGACAGCCTGGAGCAGGCCCTCCTGGCCCTGACTGCCTTCCCCGCATCGCCAATCCGTGCCGCCGAGCGAGCCACCGAGCGCGTCCCCGCATGAACAAGCCGCCCACCCTTGGCTTTATCGCCTGCGCCACCGTGGCCGCCATGCTGCTGCTGATTGCCGCCGGCGTGGCCGGTGCTGCCGAAAGCCGCAATGCCACCGGGCAGGTCTTCGTCTCCAGCGAGAAAGACGATGCCGTGGCCGCCTATAGCGCCGCCAGCAGGCAACTGATCGCCGTCTGGCGGCAATGCAAGCGCCCGCGCCACCTGCAGCTGTCGCCGGACCGGCGGCGCCTTTATGTGGCCTGCAGCGACGATAGCCGGGTGGACGTGGTCGACGTGGCGAGCCGCAAGACCGTGGCCTCGCTGCCGGTCGGCGACGATCCGGAACTGTTCGACCTCAGTCCCGACGGCCGCACGCTCTACGTCTCCAACGAGGAGGATGGACTGCTGTCGGCCTACGACATCGCGTCCGGCAAGAAGGTGTTTGCCATCAAGGTGGGCGAAGAGCCAGAGGGCGTGAAGGCCAGCCCGGACGGCAAGCGGGTGTACGTCACCTCGGAAGTGGCCAATCTGGTCCACGTGATCGACGTGGCGTCGCGCAAGCTGGTCAGGAATATCCAGGTCGGCAACCGCCCGCGCCGCCTGCTGCTCGCCATGGACGGCAAGGAGCTGTGGGTGACCAACGAACTGGCCGCCAGTGTGAGCGTGATCCGCACCGATACGCTGGAGGTGGTGCAGACCATCGCTTTCGCGCCCAAGGGCTTGCGTGCCGAGGACGTGACCCCGGTCGGGCTGGTCGCCAGCAGCGATGGCAAGCGCGCCTATATCGGGCTGGGCCGCGCCAATCACGTGGCCGTGGTCGATGTGGCGTCGCGCCGGGTGCTGGACTACGTGCTGGTGGGCCGCCGCGCATGGGGCCTGGCGCTGACGCGCGATAACGCCTTGCTCTACGTGGCCAACGGGCTCTCGGATGACGTCAGCGTGGTCGACACCGCAAGCAACAAGGCCGTGACCACGCTCAAGGCGGGCAGGGTGCCGCATTCGGTGGCGATCGATGACTAGCCCGGCGACCGGGCTGCGCTGGCTGGCCGTGTTCGCGTGGCTGGCGGCCACCGCGCACGCGGCTGAGGTACGGGTGGCCGTGGTTTCCATGGCCGGGGATGCGCGCTATGCGCCCAGGCGGATGGAGCAGCGTTATCCCGGCCAGCCGCAAGGCCGTCCGGTGGACGGCGCACGCGTGGCAGCGGCGGAATCGCGCTTTGCGCTGGAAGCCGCCGGGCAGGTCTTGCGGCTCGATGCGCAGGAGGCCAGCAGCGAAGCCGAGGTGGGCCCCATGGTGGCCGCGCTGGCGCGCCAGGGCACGCGCTTCATCCTGCTCGACCTGCCGGCTCCGGCGGTCAGGCTGGCGGCGCGCGCGGTCAAGCCCGGCGAAGCGCTGCTGTTCAACGTTTCCGCCGCCGACGATGAACTGCGCGGCGCTGGCTGCGCGCCGCACCTGCTCCACACGCTGCCCAGCCAGCGCATGCAGGCGGATGCGCTAATGCAATACCTGGCGCTGCGCAAATGGCGCCGTGCGCTGTTGCTGAGCGGGCCATCGCCGGAAGACGCGGCGCAGCGCGCCGTGCTCACGCAGGCCGCCCGCCGCTTCGGCATTGCGTGGTCGGCGCAGCGCGCGTTCAAGCTGTCGAACGATCCGCGCGAGCGCGAGCTGGGCAATCTCAGCCTGCTGACCACCGGCGTGGACTACGACGTGGTGGTGGTGGCCGATGCCGATGGGGAGTTCGCACGCGGCGTGCCCTATGCCACCCAGTTGCCGCGCCCGGTGGTGGGTGCCAGCGGGCTGAGCGCCCAGGCCTGGCACTGGGCATGGGAGCGCAACGGCGGGCCGCAGCTGAACCGGCGTTTTGTCAAGGCAGCGGGCCGCCCCATGACCGGCTACGACTGGGCCGCGTGGGTGGCCGTGAAGGCGATTGCCGAAAGCGTGGCGCGGCAGTCCAAGGGCGGCTTTGCCGGGCAGGCCGAGGCGCTGGTCACCGAAGCGGTCGTGGTGGATGGCTTCAAGGGGCCGCCGCTGTCCTTCCGGCGCTGGGACCGCCAGCTGCGCCAGCCGGTCCTGCTGGCGCATCCCGACGGCGTGGTCGGCGTGGCCCCGGTGGAGGGCGTGCTGCATCCGAAGAACAATCTCGACACGCTGGGTGCCGACGCCGCCGACACCGCGTGCCGGCCAGGCAAATAAGGAGGCGACGCCCGAGCCATGACTACCACCCTGATCCACGCCTGGCGCGCCTTGCGCGCGGTGGCCGGGCGCGAACTGCACAAGTTCTTCCGGCAGCCCGGGCGGTTGTTCTCGTCGCTGGTGCGGCCGCTGCTGTGGCTGCTGGTCTTCGCGGCCGGCTTCCAGAACGCGCTCGGCGTTGCCATCGTGCCGCCCTATGACACCTATGTCGAATACAAGGTCTTTGTCACGCCCGGCCTGCTCGGCATGATCGCGCTGTTCAACGGCATGCAGTCCTCGCTGGCGATGGTGTACGACCGTGAGATGGGCGTGATGCGCTTGCTGCTGACCGCGCCGCTGCCCAGGGCCTGGCTGCTGGCCTGCAAGCTGGCCGCCGGCACCTTGCTTTCCTTGCTGCAGATGCTCGCCTTCCTGCTTGTCGCCATGGCCTTCGACGTGACGTTCGCGCCGGCGTGCCTGCCCGGCGCGCTGGCCGTGATGGTGCTGGCCGCGCTGATGCTGGGGGCGTTGGGCTTGCTGCTGTCGGTGCATGTGCGGCAGCTGGAGAACTTCGCCGGCACCATGAACTTCGTGATCTTCCCGATGTTCTTCATCAGCTCGGCGCTGTATCCGCTCTGGAAGCTGGAGGAGTCCGGCGCCACCGTGGTCTACCAGCTCGCGCGCTTCAATCCCTTCACCCATGCCGTGGAAGCGATCCGCTTCGCCCTGTACGGGCAGGCCGCGCCAGTCAGCCTCGCGGTGGTGGCCGGTTGCACGGCAGTGTTTTTCGCCTTGGCGCTGCTCGGCTACGACCCGCAGCGCGGGGTGGCGCGCCGCGTGCGCCAGGCCGGGGGGGCGGCATGAGGCGCGCCATGCCGCTGGCAGCTTGCCTGGCGTTGGCCGCGGCGGGCGCGTGGGCATCTGAGAGCCGCGATCCGTTGCAGTCGCCGCAATGGCCGCTGGTGCGCAAGGAAGCGCTGCAGCAGGCGCCGTTCGCGCGCTTCAATCCCTTCACCCATGCCGTGGAAGCGATCCGCTTCGCCCTGTACGGGCAGGCCGCGCCAGTCAGCCTCGCGGTGGTGGCCGGTTGCACGGCAGTGTTTTTCGCCTTGGCGCTGCTCGGCTACGACCCGCAGCGCGGGGTGGCGCGCCGCGTGCGCCAGGCCGGGGGGGCGGCATGAGGCGCGCCATGCCGCTGGCAGCTTGCCTGGCGTTGGCCGCGGCGGGCGCGTGGGCATCTGAGAGCCGCGATCCGTTGCAGTCGCCGCAATGGCCGCTGGTGCGCAAGGAAGCGCTGCAGCAGGCGCCGTTCGTGTTCGACAGCCGCGTCAAGGTCACCGGGCCGGCCTTTGCCGAAGATCCGATGCGGGTGCCGATCGCCTTCGATGCATCGGCGCTCGGCGAGGTGGATCGCGTCGTGGTGATGGTGGACCGCAACCCGATCCGCAAGGTGCTGGAGTTCGAGCCGCTCAAGGTGCGTCCCTCGCTGTCGTTGCGCTTCAAGCTGGAGCAGGCCTCGCCGGTGCGCGTGGCAGCCCGCACGCCGGACGGCGTGTGGCATGTGGGCGGGGTGATGGTGGATGCCAGCGGCGGCGGCTGCACGGTGCCGGGCGCGACCCGCCGTGATGGCTCATGGAGCACCACGCTGAACCGGGTCGAGTCGCGCGTGTTTCCCGGCCTCGGCGGCGCGGGTGCCCGGGTGCGCCTACGCGTGATGCACCCGATGGACACCGGGCTGGTGGCCGGCATCCCCGCCTTCCATGTGGAGTCGCTGAACCTGCTCGACGCCACGCGGCAAGCGATGCTGCGGCTGACGCTATACGAACCGGTCGCTGAAAACCCGATCTTCTCCTTCGATCTGCGCGGGGCCATCGAGCGCGGCATGACGGTGACCGGACGCGATAACAACGGCAACCGGTTTGCGGCGCAGGTGACGCCATGAAGCGCGTGCTCGGCATCCTGCTATGGCTGGCAGCGCAGGCGGCGCTGGCGCAGGCAGGGGACGCAGGGGACTATCGCCTGGCGCCGCGCCAGGTGGCCGCCGACGTGTGGCTGCTGGAAGGGGCGAACGCGGATTTCGCGCCGGACAACGGCTGCAACATCATCAACACCGCCTTTATCGACACGGGTGATGGCGTGGTGGTGATCAATACCGGGCCATCGCGCCAATATGGCGAGCAGCAGCGCCGCGCCATTGCTTCGGTCACGGCGGCGCCGGTACGGCTGGTGTTCAATCTCAACCTGCATCCGGACTACTTCTTCGGCAACCAGGCCTATGCCGACGTGGGCGCCAGCGCGCTGGCCGGCACCATCGACGGCGCCCGGCGCGAAGGGCCTGCCTATGCCGACAACCTCTATCGCCTGTGCGGCAACTGGATGCGCGACACCGAACCGGCGCCGCCGCGCCACGTGCTGACCCCGGGCCGGCGCACGATCGGCAGGCACACCTTTGATCTGGTCCGGATGGACGGCCACACCGCCGACGACCTGGTGATCGTGGACCGCAGCGCCGGCATTGTGTTCGCGGGCGGTGTGGCGTTCCGCGAGCGCGTGCCGACCACGCCCCACGCGGATCTCAAGCGCTGGCTGGCCAGCCTGGACCAATTGCAGGCGCTGCTGCGCGACAGCGGCGCGCGGCTGCTGATCCCCAGCCACGGGCCGGCGCTCGGCAGCGCGGATGCCATCGCGCAGACACGCGGCTACCTGCAGTGGCTGGATGCCCGCATGACCCAGGCGGCATCCCAGGGGCGCGACCTGGCCGAGGTGATCGCCATGCCGGTGCCGCAGGCATATGCCCACTGGGGCGCCATGCCGGCGGAGTACTTGCGCAATGTGACGCACCTCTACCCGGCGTATGAGGACGCCGCGCTGGGACGCTGAGTCAGGGCAGGTGTGCTGTTCAATTCCGCAACAACGGCAACGGAGTGTTCCGCGCTGGTACGCCATCAAGGCATCCGTAGGCCGCGATGGGGCCGCTATCGGGCTGCTATGGGCCCGGATGCGGGTGTTTTCCCTTGGCATGGGAATTGCCAAGTGTCCGTCTGGTGTGCGTGGCACACCGGCGAAGATCGACAACAAGACAGAGGAGCAGACAATGAGGACGTTACGCGTGATGATGGTGCTCGCGGCGACAACCGCGAGCCTGGTGGCGCAGGCCGCGGTGACCGATGCCATGATCGAGAACGACGCGAAGTCGCCGGGCGACGTGCTGTCGTGGGGGATGGGCCCGCAAGGCCAGCGCTTTTCCACGCTGAACCGCATCAACACCAAGAACATCAGCCAGCTGGTGCCGGCGTGGTCGTTCTCTTTCGGCGGCGAGAAGCAGCGCGGGCAGGAAGCGCAGCCGTTGATCCACGACGGCAAGATGTTCGTGACCGCCTCCTATTCCCGCATCTACGCGCTCGACCTGAAGACAGGCACCAAGCTGTGGAAATATGAGCACCGCCTGCCCGAAGGCATCATGCCCTGCTGCGACGTGGTCAACCGTGGCGCGGCCCTGTACGACAACCTGGTGATCTTCGGCACGCTCGATGCGCAACTGGTGGCGCTGGACCAGAAGACCGGCAAGGTGGTGTGGAAGGAGAAGATCGAAGACTATGCTGCCGGATACTCTTACACGGCGGCCCCCCTGATCGTCAAAGGCATGGTGCTGACCGGCATCTCGGGCGGCGAGTTCGGCGTGGTGGGACGGGTCGAGGCACGCGACGCCAAGACCGGGCAGATGGTGTGGTCCAGGCCAGTGGTGGAAGGCCATATGGGCTACAAGTATGACAAGGACGGCAACAAGACCGAGAACGGTGTGACCGGCACCCAGAACGCCAGCTGGCCCGGCGAGACCTGGAAGACCGGCGGCGCGGCCACCTGGCTTGGCGGCACCTACGATCCGCAGACCGGCCTTGCCTACTTCGGCACCGGCAACCCGGGGCCGTGGAACAGCCACATGCGCAAGGGCGACAACCTGTATTCGGCCTCGACCGTGGCGCTCGACCCCGCCACCGGCAAGATCGTATGGCATTACCAGAACACGCCTAACGATGGCTGGGATTTCGACGGCGTCAATGAGTTCGTGACCTTCGACCAGGATGGGAAGCGCCTGGGCGGCAAGGCCGACCGCAATGGCTTCTTTTACGTCAACGACGCCACCAGCGGCAAGCTGGTGAACGCCTTTCCCTTCGTCAAGAAGATCACCTGGGCCAGCAGCATCGACCTCAAGACCGGACGACCCAACATGATCGCGGAAAGCCGGCCGGGCGACCCGGCGGCGGGCGGCGATCCGAAGAAGGGCCAGTCCGTGTTCGCCGCGCCGGGCTTCCTCGGCGGCAAGAACCAGCAGCCGATGGCCTACAGCCCGCAGACCGGCCTGTTCTATGTGCCGGCCAATGAATGGGGCATGGATATCTGGAACGAACCCGTGGGCTACAAGAAGGGCGCCGCGTTCCTCGGCGCCGGCTTCACCATCCATCCGCTCAACGAGGACTACATCGGCTCGCTGCGCGCGATCAACCCCAAGACCGGCAAGATCGAGTGGGAAGTCAAGAACTACGCGCCGCTGTGGGGCGGGGTGATGACCACCGCCGGCGGGCTGGTGTTCTGGGGCACGCCGGAGGGCTACCTGAAGGCCGCGGATGCCAAGACCGGCAAGGAACTGTGGAAGTTCCAGACGGGCAGCGGCGTGGTGGCGCCGCCGGTTACCTGGGAGGAGGGCGGCGAGCAGTATGTGGCGGTGGTGTCGGGCTGGGGCGGCGCCGTGCCGCTGTGGGGCGGGGAAGTGGCCAAGCGCGTGAATTTCCTGGAGCAGGGCGGATCGGTGTGGGTGTTCAAGCTGCACAAGAGCTGAATGTTGCCGGACACCATGTAGCGTAGCTGTCCTGCGCGTGCCGGCATCGCACACCGGCGCCGGCACGCGCGAGGGCGGGTCGATGATCAGAGCATTGGGACGTAGATATGCAGAAGGCGAAAGGATTCCTGCCGTTGACGGGCACCGTGGTGGTGGTGACGATGATGCTGTGTGCCGCCCGTGTCGAAGCGGCGCCCGATATGCAGGCGCTGGCTGACAAGAGCGGCTGCTTTTCTTGTCATGGCATGAAGACCAAGGTAGTCGGGCCAGGCTTTGTCGAGGTGGCGGGCAAGTACAAGGGCGACGGGGAAGCACCCGAGCGGCTCGCGAAAAAGATCCGTGAGGGCGGGAAAGGCGTTTGGGGACGGATTCCCATGCCGCCACACGACAATCTCAGCGAGACGGATGCCAGGAAGCTGGCAGAGTGGGTTCTGAGTATCGGGTGAGCATCGGGTGAGTATCGGATGAGCCTTGGAATAGACCGGTGTCAGGCCTGACGGTCGGATAAAAACCGGATACGAAGGACGGATTCGCAAGGACGTTTCACATCGGCCCGCATGGCTGCCCAGGCACGGTGTGAAACGTCTTTGATTTTTCTGTTTTCGAGTTTTCGAGTTTTCGAATTTTCTATTTGGCGCTTTTTCTGCCGGCGCAGCCAGCTTCGCTGCTCAGCCTGAGCGAATTCCCATCGCTGCGGAAGACCATCCCGTGCTCCCGTGTGCGCGCCTGCGCCTCGGCGAGCCTGCCCTGTAGCACGATCTCCATGACCTTCCCATGTTCTCCCGACCGATCGCAAACCGGATCCATGGCGGCGGCATCGCCGGTCAGCAGGAACGCCTGACAGCGGCACCCGCCATGGTCCTGCGCCTGCGAGTCGCAGGATCGGCAAGGCTGCGGCAGCCAGTGCGTGCCGCGAAAACGCTGGAAGGCGTCGCTGTCGCGCCATATTTCACGCAGCGATCGCGTGGTGACGTTCGGCAGGTCGAGCCCGGGCAGCATGCGGGCCGCGTGGCAGGGCAGCGCGACGCCGTCGGGCGCCACGCCAAGGAAGGTGGTGCCCCACCCGTTCATGCATTTCTTGGGCCGTTGCTCGAAGTAATCGGGCACCACGAACAGGATCTTGCACCGGTTGCCGATGCGTGCGCGGTAGGCATTCACGACCGCTTCGGCTTCGCGCAGTTGCTCATGCGTGGGCATCAGCGCCTGCCGGTTCTCCCAGGCCCATCCGTAGTATTGGGTGTTGGCCAGTTCCAGGTATTCGGCGCCCATCTCCAGCGCCATCTCGATGATGGCGCCGACGTGTGGCAGGTTATGCCGGTGCAGCACGCAGTTCATCACCATCGGATAGCCGTGCGCCTTGATCAGGCGGGCCACGCGCTGCTTCAGGTCGAAGGTGCGGGTGCTGGAGAGAAAATCGTTGAGTTCGCGCGTGGAGTCCTGGAACGATAGCTGGATATGGTCGAGCCCGGCAACGCGCAAGGCGGCCAGCCGCGCATCCGTGAGGCCGATGCCGGAGGTGATGAGGTTGGTGTAGAAGCCCAGCCCGTGGGCATGTCCGACCAGTGTTTCCAGGTCTTTTCGCAGCAGGGGTTCGCCGCCCGACAGGCCCAGTTGCACGGCGCCCAGTGCGCGCGCCTGGGTGAAGACGTCGCGCCACTGCGCGGTGTCGAGCTCGGCATCATGCCGGGCATAGTCCACCGGGTTTGAGCAGAAGGCGCAATGGAGCGGGCAGCGGTAGGTCAGTTCCGCCAGCAGCCATAGCGGCGGCCCGGGCGGCGCCATGGCTGCTGGCGGCTCAGACCAGCCAGCCGCGTTCGATGGCATGTTTGACAAAGGCGTGTACCTCCGGTGCGATGCCCTGCACGCCGAAGGCGGACTGCAGGTCGTCGATCAGCATGTCGAGAGTGTGGCTGCCGTCGCAGCGCTGCAGGATGGCAGCCGCGCTGTCGTTGAGCGTGACCATGCCTTCCGGATACAGCAGGATCCAGCTCTGCTGGGCGTCTTCCCACTGCAGGCGAAAGGTCCGGTGCAGCGTCGGCTTGGTCAGGTCGGCTTCGGTCGGGGTCATGGGTGGGCGAGTTGGATGGCGTCGAGCATCGACCACAGGATGTCGAGCTTGAATTGCAGGATGTCCAGCGCGCGCTGCTGCTGCTCCGGCGTGCGGAAGTAGCCGAGCGTCACGCGCAGGCCGTGATCGACGTCGCGCTGCGCAAGCGGAATGCGCGAGCGGAAATAATCCAGTCCCTGCGCTTCGATCCACGGATAGTGCCCCGGCCAGCCGGCCAGGCGCTCCTTGTGGATTTCCGGGGCGAACATCTCGGTCAGCGAGGAGCACACGGCCTCCTGCCAGGGCGCGCGCCGCGCGAAGTTCACATAGGCGTCGACGGCGAAGCGCACGCCGGGCAGCACGTGCCGGTGCGACCACAGCGCGTCCCGCGTGAGTCCCACCGCCAGGCCCAGCCGCAGCCAGGCTTCGATGCCGCCCTCCTGGGTGTCTGTGCCGTCATGGTCCAGGATGCGCACGACCCACTCGCGGCGCGTGGCGCGGTCGGGGCAGTTGGAGAGCACGGCAGCGTCCTTGAGCGGGATGCTGGTCTGGTAGTAGAAGCGGTTGGCCACCCAGGCGCGAATCTGCGCCGGCGTGCATTGCCCGGCCGCCATGCGCAGGTTGAACGGGTGGTGAATGTGATAGCCGGTCTCTTTCGCGCGCAGGCGCGCTTCGAATTCGGCGGGGCTCCAGGCCGTGGCTTGTGTCATAGCGTGATTTCCATGCCGTCGTAGGCCACCTCGATGCCGTGGTCCGCCAGCAGGCCGCGCTGCGGCGAGTCGTCCACCAGGATCGGGTTGGTGTTGTTGATGTGGATCAGGATCTTGCGTGCCGCGGGCAGGCGGTCGAGCGTCTCGATCATGCCGCCCGGGCCGGACAGCGCGAGATGCCCCATGTCCGCGGCGGTCTTGGCGGAGAAGCCAAGCTGCTGCATCTCATCGTCGCGCCAGCAGGTGCCGTCCACCAGCACTACGTCGGCGCGCTGCAGTTCGTCGAGCACGCGCGGCTCGATGCGGCCCAGCCCGGGCGCATAGAAGGCGCGCCGGCCGGTGGCGGCATCGACAATGCGCAGCCCGATATTGTCGCCACGCTGCGGCGCGTTGCGGTTGGGGGAATAGGGCGGCGCCTTGCTCTCCAGCGGCACCGCCGTCAGCATCACGCCATGGAGCGGCGGCACCGTGAAGGGCGCGTCGTCCAGGGCCAGCGTGTGCGTGTCCAGCCCGCAGTAGTGCGACAGCATGCGTGTCAGCGGGAATGCTGTGGCGAGATCCTGCAGGACCGCCGCGGTGGCGTAGACCGGCAGCGCCTGCCGATGCTCGCGCAACATCAAGAGGCCGGTCACGTGATCGATCTGCGCATCCATCAGCACCACCCCGGCAATGCCGGTGTCGCGCGGCTGGCGCGCCGGCTGCAGCGCTGGCGACTGGCGCAGTTGCTCGAGGATGTCGGGCGAGGCGTTGACCAGCACCCAGTCCTGTCCTGCGTCGCGCAAGGCGATCGATGACTGCGTGCGCGGCGTGGCGCGCAGCGTGCCGTTGCGTACGCCATCGCAATGGCGGCAGTTGCAGTTCCACTGGGGAAAGCCACCGCCTGCGGCCGATCCCAGGACCCGGAGTATTGTCATGACGCGTATCGATAGGGTTCGTGACAGAGTCGAAGAGCAAAAAGCCCGCCAGCGAGAAAAAAGGCCCGCGGGGAGCGGGCCTTGCCAGGTTGGCGCGTTCAGGCAAAGAGGCTCAGCGGTTGGCGATGTACATCGTGATTTCGAAACCCAGGCGTAGTTCTTTGTAGGCGGGGGTGGTCCAGTTCATGTCTCCTCCTCGGGGTGGCATAGTTAGTGAATGCAGCGTGTGGTCTTGCGGCGGACATCGCCGCGTTCTTTCCGAGGCAACATCCATGCCCGCAGCGCCGCCGCCGTCCCACTGTTCTTTCCTCCGCATGCGGGATGGCCACCGCATGCATGTGCGGCAGGCGGGGCCGGCCACGGGCGATCCATGGCTGGTGCTTCATGGCGGGCCGGGCAGCGGCTGCAGCCCGTCGATGGTGGCGTGGTTCGATCCGTTGCGGCACCGCGTGGTGATGCCCGACCAGCGTGGCGCGGGCCGTTCGCGGCCCGCCGGGACGCTGCGCCGGAATACGGCGGGCGTGCTGCTGGCAGACCTGGAGCAGCTGCGCCAGGCGCTTGGCGTCCAGCGCTGGGGCGTGGTGGGCGGATCCTGGGGAGCAGCGCTGGCGCTGGCCTATGCCGCGCGCTATCCCGATGCGGTGGCGGCCCTGGTCCTGCGGGGCGCTTTCCTGACTGGCCGCGACGATATCCATCGGCTCTTTTCCCCGCGCGGCGGCGCGATGCTGCGGCGCGTCATGGCAAGGGGCGTGCGGTCGTCCGATGCCCGGGCCCGCCTGCTCACTGTGTCGCAAGTGTTGCAAAGTGGTACGACTGTTCAAAAACTGGACACTGCCGGACAGTGGCAGCGCGCCGAACGGCGGATGCTGGGTCTTGGCCGGACGCGGCCGGTGCGCCAGCCGTGGCGCGAGCGCATGGCAGCGGTGAACAAATACCGGGTCCAGGCGCATTACCTGCGCCGCCGCGCCGGACTGGGCAAGCCGGCGCTGCTGAAGGCGGCGGCGCAGATCGGCGCGCGGGACGTGCCGGTGACCTTGCTGCATGGCCGTGCCGATGCGGTCTGCCGGCCGGCCAACGCTCTGCGTTTGCAGGCCGTCATGCCCCGGGCGCGGCTGGTCTGGGTGCCTGGCGGACACGTGCCCGCCGGTGCCATGGCCGAGGCCCTGCGTGCCGCCATCCGCGCGGCGGGCCGGCAGCGGTGACGGATCCCGCCCGGCGCGGATTCATGGGCGCCCTGCTGGCGATGGCGCTCGGCGGCGCCGGACCGGCCGCGGCATTGGGCCGCGTGGTGCTGGCGAGGTTGCAGCCTGGTGTGTATGTGGCCAGCGCAGCCAACGCCGAGGTGGCGCTGGCCAATGCCGGGGAGGTGGTGCCGACCCTGGTCCATGTGACCGGAGCCGGGGTGCTGGTGGTCGACCCGGGCCCGCATCTGGCCTGGGGGAACGGGCTGCTGGCGGCGATCCGGGCGGTGACGCCCGAGCCGGTGCGCTGGGTGGTCAACACCCATGCGCATCCCGAGAACGTGCTGGCCAACGCGGCGTTCGCTCGCTTGCGGCCGCGCCCCGCGTTCCTGGCCTCTGCCGCCACCGCTGGCCTGATGCGGCAGCGCTGCGAGGCGTGCCTGGCCCGGCTGTCCGCGCAACTGGGGCCAGCCGCGATGCGCGGCACGCGGATCGTGTTGCCTGAACCCGGCTTGCGCCATGGCGATCGCCTGCAGACCGGCGCCACCGCATGGGAAGTGCAGGTCCACGCGGGGGCGCATAGCGCTGCGGATACTGTGCTGTATGCGCCACGGCGGCGGCTGTTATGCGTGGGCGGCCTGGCCTACCGCGACCGCGTTCCGGAGATGCAGGAGGCTTCCCTGCAAGGCTGGCGGCGCGCGCTGCGCGCCGTGTCTGCGCTACCCGCCGATATCGTGGTGGGCACCGCGCCGGGCACGCCGGCGCAAACGCTGGCGCCCACGCTGGCCTACCTGGACGCGTTGGCCGGCGGTGTCGCCGCCGCACTGGAAGCAGGGGGCGATGCGGCGCGCGTGCTCAGCCCGGCCGCCGCCGGGCCGTACCGCCATTGGCGCTATTTCGCTTCGCGCCATCCCTTGAATGTGCAGCACGCCTGGCGCGAACTGGAAGACCTGTGGATGAACGGCGAGCCGCTGGCCTGAGCGCCAGCCGGCGCGCACGGCTGCCGTCTCAGCCATCCTGCTGCGGCAGCGCGTTGGCCTCGTCCAGCTTCCGGTACACCGTATTGCGCGAGATGCCGAGCGCCTTGGCCGCCGCGGAAATATTGCCGTGGTGCGCCTTGACCGCGGCGACGATGGCCAGCGCCTCGACGTCGGCCAGGCGGGTGGGCTGCGCGCGGGGCGCCGCCCCCGCGGCGCGCTCGCCGTCCGGTGCGGCGTCTGGTGCCACCGTGGCGCCGTGCGCGGGGTGGGTGGCCTGGCGCGCCAGCCGGTCTTCCAGGAAGTCGTCGGGCAGGTGGTCCTCGGTGATCTCCGCCTCGCCTTCGGCCATCAGCCGCGCGGTGCGCAGCAGGTTGCCGAGCTGGCGGATATTGCCCGGCCAGTGATAGCTGCGGAACATGGCCATGACCGAGTCCTTGATGCGCGGTCCCCCGCTGGCCTGGCCCTCGCGCAACAGCTTGTTGGCCACCACATCGAGGTCGCTGCGCTCGCGCAAGGCCGGCAGCCGCACCACGAGGCCGTTCAGGCGGTAGTAAAGATCCTCCCGGAACAAGCCATTGGCCACCTGTTCCCGCATATTGCGATTGGTGGCGCAGATCACGGACACGTCGACGTGGATCACCTTGCTGCTGCCCAGCGGCGTAACGGCGCGCTCCTGCAGCGCCCGCAGCATGCGCGCCTGCAGGTGCAAGGGCATATCGCCGATTTCATCGAGGAAGAGGGTGCCGCCGTTGGCCAGCAGCATCTTGCCGATACCGCCCTTCTTGCGGGCGCCGGTAAAGGCGCCTTCCTCGTAGCCGAACAGCTCGGATTCGATCAGCGTCTCCGGTATCGAGGCGCAGTTGACCGCGATGAAGGGCCCGGCATGGCGCGGGCTGTCGGCGTGGATGGCGCGGGCCAGCAATTCCTTGCCGGTGCCGGTTTCTCCCAGCACCATGACGGGAATATCCTTGCCGATCACCTTGCGCAGCTTGGTGATGACACCTTGGATCTGGGCGTCGCCGGTGTCCAGGTCGTCCAGCCCGGGCTGGGTCGGCTGCGTGGCCGCACGGTGGGGCAGGCAGGTGGCTTCAGGCCTGGACTGCGCCTGCGCGCTGCCACGGTCGATGGCCACCGCCGGAACGCTAGCGGCAGGCGCTTTCCACTCGATGCGTGCGCTGACCTTGACGCCGCTTGGCAGCGGCAAGTACACGACGCCGCCCGGGGCCTTGCGTTCGGCGTCGAACAACTGCGATAGCGACTGGCCGAACAGCGAGGAGAAGGTGTGCGCGTGCAAGGCGGCGACCGACATCCCAAGCTGGAACTGCGCGCTGCGGTTGGCCGACAGGAAGCGTCCGCCCGGCGTAAAGGAGGCGATGCCCTCGACCAGGGTGCCGATGAACTCCGCGCGCGAGTGGAACCGGACACACACCATGTCCTGGAAGGCATTGGCGAACAGCTGGTTCTCGATCATTTGCGCCGACATCCGCACCAGCGCCATGGTGTGCTTGTGGAACCCGCGCTGGTCACCCGTCACGTCGAGCGCGCCGACTGTCTTGCCGTAGGCATCGAGGATGGGCATGCACGAGCACGTGAGGAAGCGGTTGGCTTCCAGGAAATGCTCCGCGCCGTGGACCAGCGTGGCCTTGTTCTCGGCCAGCGCGGTGCCGATGGCGTTGGTGCCCCGGCTTTCCTCGGACCACAGCGCGCCGGGCTGCAAGGCCACCTTGCTGGCCTTGGCCAGGAAATCGTCGTCGCCCAGCGAGTGCAGGATCAGGCCGGCGGCGTCCGTCAGGATCACCATGCTCTGCGTGTTGACGATCTGGTCATAGAGTGTCTCCATGACCGGCAGCGCGTAGGTGAACAGCGACTGGCTGCGCTCTATCTGGGTTTTCAGCTCGTTTTGCAGCACCGGGCAGAAGTCCGGCGATTCATAGGGCCGCAAGCCATAGGATTCGGAGCGCTGGTGGGCCTGGGCGATCAGGTCAGGCCGGTCGCCCTCCGCCGGGTTGCCCGTTACCGCCGGCGAGACGCCGGGCACATGCGGGCCAGCGGCCGCTTGGAATGTCATTTTTCTGTCTCCTGTGGAAGTCGCCCGCGATCTGTGCGCGAGTCGCTCCGAGTCCTGGCGTGACCGACATGGCCCGGAAGTGTTGCGTCATGAAGCAAAACGCTTGCCAGGGTGTTGCATTCCAGGGCACTGGCATTGGCAGGCTGTGTCACACGCCAGCCATTTTCCGGGGGGCAGCCCGGTTTATCGCCCACTTTGCGCTTGGTATGGCTTTTGCGGAAGTCACCTTCAAAACGCGTTCAACAACTGGAGGTGACACTGATGAAAACACCACGCCGCACACTTGCCCTGATTGCCATCTGCACGCTCCTGGCCGGAGCGCTACCCCAAGCCGCATCGGCGCATGGCGACGTCACGCCGCAAGCCGTGGACACCAAGACACTACCGCAACTCGGCGAGGAATGGCGTCCGGATAATCCATACAGGACCGGCGATGCGCAGCAGGAAGCACTGCGTATCGGCTCCTCGGCCTACAACCAGAACTGCGCGCGCTGCCATGGGCTGGAAGCGGTGTCCGGCGGCATCGCGCCGGACCTGCGCAAGCTCGATGGCGATTGCACGGCGCTGGCCAACGCGAAGAAAAAGCAGGAATGCATGGGCGAGATCTCGCAATACTTCACCGCCACCGTGCGCAAGGGGCGTACGCGCGACGGCCGGGTCTACATGCCGCCGTTCGATGGCGTGCTGAGCCAGGAAGCCGTCTGGTCCATCAAGACTTACCTCGAGTCGCGCCACGAGTGAGGGGAGGAGGAGGGGGCAGCACACGCTTCCCCGGATTCCCGTACCCCCGGATTCACAACCACAAAGATCAAAAAAACAGGAGACCTCCCATGCGCGCCAGCTCTTTGCGCGGCCTTGCACCCTCCAAGCCAGTCCCGGCTGGCCCCCGTCGCCTGGCCAGCGCACTGCTGGCGGTGGCCGCGCTCGCCTGCGCCCAGCCGTCGCTGGCCGATATGGCCAAGATCCGCCAGAGCGGGACATTGAAGGTGGCCGTCTACAAAAGCCTGCCGCCATTCTCCACGGCAGCGGGCAACCCGTTGCCGGGTATCGACGTGGCGCTGGCGAAGGCCCTGAGCAAGCAGATGGGACTGGCGGTGTCGCTGCTGCCGTTCGACGGCGACGAGAACATGTCCGACGACCTGCGCAACATGGTCTGGCGTGGCCACTACCTGGGCTATGGCCCGGCGGATGTGATGCTGCATGTGCCGGTGGACCGTGCGTTCATGCGCGCGAACGACAAGGCGCTGATCTTTGCGCCCTATCACCGCGAGATGTTCGTGCTGGTACACGACCGCGAGCGTGTCTCCGAGGTCCGGCAGCTAGGGGATCTGGCCGGGCAGGCTACCGGCGCGGAAGCGGGCTCCGCCGGTGCCAATGCCCTGTTGTCCGGGGCGCAGGGCGCGCTGCGCGACAAGGTGAAGATCTATGCCGGGCCAGACGAAACGCTGCGCGCACTGTTTGCCGGCGAGATTGCCGCGGCAATGGTCACGCGCTCGCAATACGAAAGCGCGCTCAAGGCGGCCGGCCAGTCCGCCGCGCGTTTCGCCGCGGTGGACGTTGCCTCGCCGCTGCTGCCGGCGCGCGGCTGGGCCATAGGCATGGCGGTCAAGTCCGACGAGAGCGAACTCGCCGAGTCACTGCAGAACGCGCTGGACGCGATCCGCCGCAGCGGCGAGCTGCAGCAGATCTTTGCGCAGTACGGGGTGTCGCTGCAAACGCCGTAAGGTTCTGCAGCCGTAGTATCGGCATTGAGCGCGATCTGCATGGACGATCCCGGTTCGTTATGCTTCGCCCGCCGAGCGGGTTCATCCAGCTGATGGCGGCTCTTGGGCGCTCCCGCAACAGGGCGACAGTGCATTGGCAAGCGGCTTCACTCGAGCTGAATCTCGCCGTCGAACCGGACCTTGACCTGCAAGGCGGCCAGTTCCAGCGTGACCGCGACCGGGAAGCGTTCGGTTCCGCTGATGGTGCCTGCGGCAATCGCCCTGGACACCGCCAGCTCGATCTCCCGCTGGGAGCTCACGCCGACGACTTTGAGGAACTTGCGGATGCTGAGATTGAAGGTTTCTTCGTTCATTGCGCTCTCCTGGCTGCTGCCACAAGGAAAGACTAGGCGCTGGGCTGCATGTTTGCTGCCTGAAATGGATCCGGCCGGCGTGGCCAATCATGGCGTGCCGGGGGTGGACAAGGCGGCGAACTCCCCAATCTGGCTTACGTCGGGTCCGGCCTGATCGAGAACCTGGGCAAGATCGTGTTCAACGGTCCCTTCGTACCGCAGGGCATGCCGGATTTCACCGGCAAGCTGACCGAGCAGGACGTGGTGAAGATTCAGGCTTTCATCCAGGGTACGGCGGACGCAGTACGGCCAAAGAAGCCCTGAGCCGTATCGGGGCGCGAAAACACCAGGGAAGGCCGCCAGTTGCAAGGCTGGCGGCTGCCTCTGGGCTCAGCCGGCGCGCCGTCACAGCGGCTCAACCAGCCACCTATTTCACGACCTGGCTGCCGACGTGCCTGAAGACCGAGCGTCACCTGACGGTGATGGGGACGGGGGAATACCTGGCCTTGATCATCTTCGGCTCGTGGATCGGCTACCTCGTCAGTTCCTATCTGACCGACAGGCTTGGCCGCAAGCCGAACTTCATTCTCTTCGCGGTGGGTTCGATGACGGTTGCCTTTGGCTACACGATGCTGCCGCTGAGCAACGGCGCCATGTTCTGGCTCGGCTTTTTCGCTTTGGGCATTTTCAGCGGCATGGGCGCGTTCCTGACCGAACTGTTCCCGACGCGGGTGCGTGGCTCCGGCCAGGGTTTTTGCTACAACTTCGGCCGGGCTGTCGGCGCACTCTTTCCCTTCCTGATCGGCGCGCTGTCCAAGCAATATGGTCTCGGCGCCAGCATCGGCGCGGACGCCGCTCCGGATTGCACCAGGGCCGCTTTGGCAACGGGTGCATACGCGCTCGGAGTTTAAACAGGCGCAGGCGCCCGGCGCGCGCGCTTGGAGCGCAGATGGACACCGAATTCAGCTGCGATTTAGTCGCCCATCGATGTGCTTCGAATAGCAGGCATAGCGACGGCATCGCATACGCGGTTTTTGCGATGCGAAACGCGCACGGGCATTTTTCGCCTGCGAAGGACCGACGCGGCTACGCTTCGCTCTCAAGCGCTATCTGCTGCGCGCTTCGATCGCCACCGTCTGCTTGGCCGCCTCGGACAATGGCATCAGGGCTTGTTTGAGCTGTCGCGCGCCGCCGGCCTGGGCTTGCATGCCCTCGTTGACCATCTGCTCGCTCGGCGCCAGCGTCAGGCTGCATTTCGGAATGCTGACAACTGTGTCGAGAAATGATTATCATGCTTCCTGCTGCACGTTGACGCAACGGGATAAAGGCGTGTTACCGAGAACCCGGCGAGGAGGTCCCGAATGACAAATGCAGACTCCGGACGGTTTCAGATCCTGGCGCTGTCAGGCGGAGGCTTCCGAGGCCTTTATACGGCCAAATTGCTAGCTGACTTCGAAGACGAGATCGGCGCGCCAATCGCCACCCGGTTCGATCTTGTGACGGGCACATCGATTGGTGGCATCCTGGCATTGGCCATTGCGATGGAAATCCCTGCGCAGCGCATTGTTGAACTTCTCGCCAGTCATGGGGGATTGATCTTCAAGCGGCGCTGGTCTCTGGCGGGAATCTGGCGCGCACCATTTTCTTCCGCGCCTTTGCAGGCGCTGCTTCGCGACAAGATGATATTTGGCGATCAAGTCCTCGGAGCATGCAGGCATCCGGTCATCATACCGGTGATCAATTACTCGACGGGCAGGCCGCAGATTTTCAAGACGCCGCATCATCCGGATTTCAAGCGAGATCATAAGTGCCGGCTGGTGGATGTCGCTATGGCGACCAGCGCCGCGCCTGCATACTTCCCACGATATACGTTCAACAACAATCAATATGTTGACGGCGGTCTGTACGCCAATGCGCCGGGCATGCTCGCGGTCCATGAAGCGCAGTCGTCCATGGGGCAGCCGACAGATAGCATTCACGTGATGGCGGTCGGTACCATGTCATCGAAATTCACCGTCAACCCACGTCGAAACCGGGAGGGCGGGACATATGACTGGGGAGGCGTCAATCCGGCAAACATGCCGAAGAGAGTGTTTGGCTTGTCGATATCGGTACAGGAGGCACTGAGCGATTTCATGCTTTCGCATCTGCTCTCAAAGCGCTATTTCCTTGTCGATGACGATCTCACCGACCAGCGCGCACGCGCTGTCGCCCTTGACAGGGCCGACAGCGCGGCGAGGGAGGTATTGCTTGGCGCCGCGACGGAACGCTCCAAGATCTGCCTCGGAAACGAAGATTGCCGATCTTTTCTAACCCACGCAGCTCGCTCGGCAATGTTCTACTACGGCGAACACACCAATCAGAAGAACTAGTGTCGTGAGTCTGAAATTCGTTGAAGAAATAAGTTGTCCGAGAAGGCGTGCGAGCCTAGGAGCGAAGCGCAGCAAGGCTGGTGCCTTGCGAGCATTCGTGACGACGGATCGTGCGTCTTATCGGACGACTTACTCAACGAATTTGTGATTCAGGACACCAGACAGACAAAGCACATTCGCCGCGCAGGCAGGTCGCGGTGGCGCAGGAGCGGGCCAGCGCAATGTGGAAGAATGGAGGAATCCAATGATCCAATATTCTCAACCACGAACGGGTCCATATGAAGCTCACGATCACCCTTGAGTTCACCCCAGCCGCTCAAGCCGCGGCAAGAGACATCGACTTGGACCTGACACCCCACACCGGCGCGATAACACCCGTGATCGGCGACCTGATTCAGTTCCCGGGACAGCCGATCATCTTTGTGGTCATCGGTCGCGTTTGGCAGCCGCGCAATCCGGACAACGTCGAACTGCGTATCATGCTCGATCTGTCGCCTTCGCCCCTGTCTGTCGTCTGACGGCATTCCAGTCGCGCAAGGTGTTTGCGCGATTGTCATTCCATGCCGGCCGCCGGGGCGTCCTCCGCCCGGGCGGCCGCCGGCTCTCGTATCCCATGATGAACGAACCTTCTCCAGCGACAGGAAGATCGTGGCGGAATGAGGCGTGGAATGGGGGGAAAGGCCTCAGGCACCGCCCAGCAAGTCGTGTGCATTCAGGATCGCGTACGCTAGTTCCGGCTTTGTCTCAAGGCAACGGCGTATCGCCGCGGGAATCGCCTGCCTGGTCTTGCGGCACAACCCGGTTTGCTCTTCCACCTGGATGTTGATACCGCGCACCGTACGCACTTCGTGGATGCTGGGCGTGATCGTCAGCACGATGCCCAGTTGCGCATGCATGCGCTTTTCCATGTCCTTGAGCTCGGCAAGGCTCGACAGGCTTTCCAGGCGGGCGATCAGTCGCTTTTCCTCTTCCCGGGTCAGCCGCAGGATCCGCATGTCGGATTGCGGGTCGTCCAGCAGCGCTTCGCGACCGCATGTGCAGGCGCCTGGCGGACACTCCTTGCGAATCGGAAAGGGGGCGTTCATGTCATCGAGGCGATGTGCGCTTCATCCGGAGGGGAGGGGATATCTTAAATCAAGAGCCCCGCCGGGCGCTGGCCCTTGCCGCGATTGAACCGGCCGGCCGGCGAGAAACCGCCGGAAGGTTTATCCTCGCCGTGTCGTGCAACCGGCTGCGGCGCAATTCGCGCGCTGGCGGGATGCCGCGTCTGGCAATCACCATTCAAGGACACATCCATGTCGCTCTCGATGTATGAAGTATCAATCCCGGCCTTTATCCGGGCTTTCGGCAGCTTGTCGGCCATCCTGGACAAGGGCGCCGCATTCGCGCAGGCGCAGGGCATGGACCCGGCGGAGCTGATCCAGACCCGCCTGGTGGCGGACATGGACCCGCTGCCGGCACAGGTGCAGCGCGCCAGCGACAGCGCAAAGGGTTGCGCGGCGCGGCTGGCCGGCATCGAGATGCCGTCTTTTGCGGACACCGAAACCACCTTCCCCGAACTGCAGGAGCGCATCGCCAGGACGGTGGCCTTCCTGAACACCATCCAGCCCGCCCAGCTCGAGGGCAGCGAAACGCGCACCATCGAGCTCAAGCTGCGCCCCGAGCCCGTCACCTTCGATGGCAAGTCCTACCTGCTGGGCTTTGTGCTGCCGAACTTCTATTTTCATGTGACCACGGCCTACGACATCCTGCGCCACAAGGGCGTGCCGGTGGGCAAGCGCGACTATCTCGGCCTGTCCTGATCTGGCGGGGAATCGGGACATCAAGCCTTGCCTTGTCTGGGTCCGAAGCGGCGCGGCGGCGCATCCGTGCTGGAACAGGCGTGATGCGCAGGGGTCAAGCCCGGGTGGCGGCCAGCTTGCGCTCGCTCAATGGGTGTTGCTCCAGCCGGTCCAGCCGCCCGCTCAACACGGTCAGGCCAAGCGCCGCCAGTACCACCAGCGCGCCAATCCACGGCGTATGCATCAGGCCCATATGGGTCACGATCAGGCCGCCGGCCCAGGCCGCGCCGGCGATGCCCAGGTTGAACGCGGCGATATTGAGGCCCGATGCCACATCGACGGCACCCGGCGCATAGCGCTGCGCCTGCTTGACCACATAGACCTGCAGCGCCGGCACATTGCCGAAGGCGACGGCGCCCCAGGCCAGCACGGTCAGGACCACCAGCCAGCGGTGCGGCGCGGTGAAGGTCAGCGCGAACAGCACGATGGACAGCAGCAGGAACACGATCTTGAGCGCGGCGATGGGGCCGTGGCGGTCGGCCAGGCGGCCACCCCAGATGTTGCCCGCCGCGACCGATACGCCGTACACCAGCATCACCAGCCCGACCGCGCCGGCGCTGAAGCCCGATACGTCCTGCAGGATGGGGGCGAGGAAGGTGAAGGGGATGAACGAGCCGCCATAGCCGATCGCGGTCTTGGCGTAGACCAGCAGCAGGCGCGGTTCGGCCAGTACCTTGGCCTGTTGCAGCAACGAGGCGGGGGCGCCGTGGCGGATGTTGGCCGGGACAAACATCAGGCTGCCGACAAAGGCGACCAGGCCAAGCGCCGACACCGCGAGGAAGGTCTCGCGCCAGCCGAAATGCTGGCCGATAAAGGTGCCCAGCGGCACGCCGGTGACGAGCGCCACGGTCAGGCCGGTGAACATGATGGCGATGGCGCTCGCGGCCTTCTCCTTCGGCACCAGGCTGGTGGCGATGGTGGAGCCGATCGAGAAGAACACCCCGTGGGCGAGGCCGGTCAGGATACGCGCCAGGATCAGCGATTCATAGCCGGGCGCCTTCCACGCCAGCAGGTTGCCCAGCGTAAACAGGGCCATCAGCGACAGCAGCAGCGCCTTGCGCGGCAGGCGGCCGGTGAGGGCGGTCAGCAAGGGGGCGCCGATGGCCACGCCGAGCGCATAGAGGCTGACCAGCAGGCCGGCCGACGGCAGGGTAATGTGCAGATCGGCGGCGATGGTGGGGATCAGGCCGACGATGACGAATTCGGTGGTCCCGATGGCAAACGCACTGATGGTCAGCGCGAACAGGGCAATGGGCATGGTGGGCTCCAGGAGCGTCCGGAATTGGGATGGACGCAGTTTGCCGCTGTCTTTCTTGCTGATTAAGTGGGGTATCTGGATAAGATACTTGATAAATATTCAAGAGCGGCTCGCGGGACGGGTGGTTCGCGCCGGCAGGCCGCAAGTCGCCGGCTACGGCCTTTATTGCAGGGCCGGGCGAGATTTTCGTTGAATGTTTGCTTAATATTCAACAATGAAGATCACTCTTGAAGAACTGCAGGCTTTTGCCACCGTCGTGGACAGCGGCTCCATCACGGCTGCGGCCGAGCAACTGGGGCAGACCGTCTCCGGCATCAGCCGTGCGCTGAGCCGCCTGGAAGACAAGGTGGGCACCACCCTGCTGCACCGGACCACGCGCCGGCTGGCGCTGAGCGAGGAGGGCGAGGCACTGCTGGCCCACGCGCGCGCGATCCTGGCTTCGGTGGAACTGGCGGAGGAGCAGATGGCCGTGCGCCGCCAGCGGCCGGCGGGACGGCTGCGGGTCAACGCGGCATCCCCGTTCATGCTGCACGTGATCGTGCCGCTGATCGGGGAATTCCGCCGGGCGTATCCGGAAATCGAGCTGGAGCTCAATACCAACGACCAGATCATCGACCTGCTCGAACATCGTACCGACGTGGCGATCCGTATCGGCACGCTGCGGGACTCCACCCTGCATGCGCGTGCGCTGGCCAGCAGCCGTGTGCGCGTGCTGGCCAGCCCGGCCTATCTCAAGGCGCGGGGCCGCCCGGAAAGCGTGGCGGATCTTGCCGGCCACAGCCTGATCGGCTTTAACCAGCCCGAATCGCTCAATCGCTGGCCCTTGCGCGGCGCCGTGGGCGAGGAGGTGCAGATCACGCCGCATTTGTCGGCATCGAGCGGCGAAACCCTGCGCCAGCTGGCACTGGCGGGCGAGGGCCTGGTCTGCCTGTCGGATTTCATGACCGACGCGGACCGGCGCCGCGGCGACCTCGTGCAGGTGCTGATGGCGCACACCATTGACGAGCGTCAGTCGATCAACGCCGTCTACTACCTCAATACCCAGCTCTCGGCGCGCATCGCCAGCTTCCTGGATTTTGTGGGCGGCAGGCTGCGCGAGGCGGCGTGGGCGCAACTTTAGGCCGGCGCGGGCCAAGGCCAGCGCCTCGGCGTGGCCTTGGCAATAGGGGAAATCAAGGAGGCGGCTGGAGCGGATTGCGCTCCTGTGCGAAAATAGCGAGTTCGCCGCAGTTTCCTGGCCAATAGTCGCCACTCAGCCGCCACTCGTCGCCAGTTGCCAGCCCGGCATTCGCCGCGCGCCGTGCACCGGCTGCCTCACTGCACCACCCACAGCACCACCTATAAAAGCTACCAGAGCTTTACCAGCCAGCATGACTTACGCCGTCAAGGAAATCTTCTACACACTGCAGGGCGAAGGCGCCAACGCGGGCCGCGCAGCCGTGTTCTGCCGCTTCTCCGGATGCAATCTCTGGAGCGGGCGCGAGGAAGACCGTGCCAGCGCGGTCTGCCAGTTCTGCGACACGGACTTCGTTGGCACCGATGGCACCGAGGGCGGCAAGTACCGCACCGCCGAGGCGCTCGCCGACAAGATCGCGGCCCAGTGGCCGCAGGCCGTGGATGGCAACGCCGCCGGGCATGCGCTGGTGGTCTGCACGGGCGGCGAGCCGCTGCTGCAGCTGGATGCGCCGCTGATCGACGCGCTGCATGCACGCGGCTTCGAGATCGCCATCGAGACCAATGGCACATTGCCGGTGCCCGAGGGCATCGACTGGGTTTGCGTGAGCCCCAAGATGGGCGCCGAACTGGTGGTCAGGCGCGGCGACGAACTCAAGGTGGTGATCCCGCAGGATGGCCAGGATTTCGCCGCATACGAGCACCTTGATTTCCGCTATTTCCTGGTGCAGGCCATGGATGGCCCGCTGGCACGGCAAAATACCGCGCTGGCGGTGGAATTCTGCCAGCGCCGTCCGCTCTGGCGCCTTTCGCTGCAGACCCACAAGCTGCTCGGCATCCGGTAAGCAAATCGCGGAAATCGCGCAAATAGCGCCGGTACGCGCCGGCACACCTCGGCACCCATTGGCCCACATGAACAAGCAAGTTTCCATTACCCGCCGGCTGGAGTTCGACTCCGGCCACCGCATTCCCAACCATGGTGGCCAGTGCCGCAACATCCATGGCCACCGCTATCGCCTGGACCTGACGCTGTCAGGCGAGGTGCTGCATCGCGCCGGCGCCTCGGATGAGGGCATGATCCTGGACTTCAGCGATATCAAGGCGCTGGCCACGGAGCACCTGGTGTCCAAGTGGGACCACGCCTTCCTGATCCATCGCGGCGATACCGCGCTGCTGAACTTCCTGCAGACCATGGACGGGCACAAGACGGTGGTGCTCGATGCCATCCCGACCGTGGAGAACCTGGCCCAGATCGCCTTCGACATGCTTGCCCCGGTGTTCAAGGATTGCTTCGGGCACCAGTTGCAGCTCACCCGCCTGGTGCTGTTCGAGACCCCGAACTGCTGGGCCGAGGTCAGCGCTGCCTTCAGCCTGCCGGCGCAGGACTGACTCGCCGCATGATGCAGCCGCGATGACCGAGCCGACCCTGCCGCCCGAGGCCAGCCTGGCAAGCCCGGATCTGTCCATGGACCCCGCCCTGGAGCGCGACCGCCGCTATATGCAGGCCGCGCTCGACGAGGCGCGCCTGGCCGAAGCCGCCGGCGAAGTCCCGGTGGGCGCGGTCGTGGTGTGGAACGACACCATCATCGCGCGCGGCCACAACCTGCCGATCCGCTCGGTCGATCCTTCCGCGCACGCTGAAATGCAGGCGCTGCGCGCCGCTGCCCGCGTGATCGGCAACTACCGCATGCCGGAGTGCGAGCTGTACGTGACGCTGGAACCCTGCGTGATGTGCAGCGGCGCGATCCTGCATGCGCGGATTCGTCACGTGGTGTTTGGCGCCACCGATCCCAAGACCGGCGCCGCGGGCAGTGTGCTGAACCTGTTCGAGCAGGCGCAGCTCAATCACCAGACCACCATTGCCGGCGGCGTGATGGCCGACGCGTGCTCGCGCATGCTGAAGGATTTCTTCGGCGGCAGGCGCCGGGCGCAGAAGGCCGCGCAGAAAGCGGCGCAAGAAGCCGCGCAAGAGGCTGTACAAGAAGCCGTACAAGAAGCCGCGCAGGTTGCGCGGGCAAGCGATGCGCCTGCCTGCGCGCACTGCGCCGCTGCCGCCACCGACACCGATCCAAGCCAGAACCCCGACGCATGAGCCAGCCCACGCCTACGCCCACGCCAGCCACCGAAGTCCGCCTGATCGCGTCTTCCGGCTATCCGCACGACGTCGCCATCGCCGCGCGCGGCTGCGCCTGGCTCAAGGGGCAGGGCTTTCATGTCGGCAACCCGGATGTGCTGGCGCGCCGCTACCTGCGCTTTGGCGGCAGCGATGCCGAACGGCTGGCCGACCTGCATGCCATCGGCACCGGCGCGCCGCACGAGCTGACGCTGGCTGTGCGCGGCGGTTACGGAATTGCGCGGCTGCTGGAGCAGGTGGACTTTGCCCGCATCGCCGAGCAGGCGCGCGCCAGCCAGACGCCCATCGTCGGCCACAGCGATTTCACGGCCTTCCAGCTCGCGTACCTGGCGGCCACCGGTGGCGTCACCTTTGCCGGCCCGATGCTGCTGGCGGATTTTGGCGCGGACGTGGTCGACCCGTTCATGTGGCAGCACTTCAACGGCGTGCTGCGCGATCCGGCGTACTCCATCGACGTGGATGCGCCGCAGGCTGGCGGCCAGCCTTTCACGGGCGCCTTGTCGGGCACGCTGTGGGGCGGCAACATGGCGATGCTGTGCAGCTTGCTGGGCACGCCGTTCATGCCGGCGGTGCAGGGCGGCATCCTGTTCCTGGAAGACGTCAACGAGCCGCCTTACCGGGTCGAGCGCATGCTGCTGCAGCTGGACCAGGCTGGCGTGCTTGGCGCGCAGCGCGCGGTCCTGCTGGGCGACTTTTCCAATTACCGCGTGACGGATTACGACAACGGCTATGACCTGCCCGCCGTGGTGGCATACATGCAGGAGCGCCTGGCGGTGCCGGTCCTCACCGGCCTGCCGTTCGGCCACTGCCCGCGCAAGCTGACCCTGCCGGTAGGAGGGCAGGCGCAGTTGAGCGCACGTGCGGATGGATTTTCGCTGTCGCTGTCGGGTTACCCGGTGTTGAAAGCGGCGCCTTGCGCCCACATCTGAGGCTTATCGCTTCGTTCCTTTGCCCGCCAGTGGTAAAATCGCGGGTTGTTTCCCGAATTCCCTGCCCGGGCCTCGCGCCAACGCGCCACCAGGTTGCCATGCCTGGCTTTGCGCCGTCCACGCAGCGAAGCAAATCAAGCGATCAGCACTAAGCAATCCGCAATTTGCACAGCCATCAGCAGGGCGGCAGCCCGAGGCAAGCGCGGCAAGTCCCGCGCCTCATCATCCATACAAGGTCCCAGACGTGCTTTCTACCGCAAACATCACCATGCAGTTCGGCCCCAAGCCGTTGTTCGAGAATATCTCGGTCAAGTTCGGCGAGGGCAACCGCTACGGCTTGATCGGCGCGAACGGTTGCGGCAAGTCCACCTTCATGAAGATCCTCGGCGGAGACCTCGAACAGTCCGCCGGCACCGTCATGCTGGAGCCGGGCGTGCGCCTGGGCAAGCTGCGCCAGGACCAGTTCGCCTATGAAGACATGCGCGTGCTGGACGTGGTCATGATGGGCCACACCGAGATGTGGGCCGCCGCCGCCGAGCGCGACGCGATCTACGCCAACCCGGAAGCCACCGACGAAGACTACATGAAGGCCGCCGAGCTGGAGGCCAAGTATGCCGAGTACGACGGCTATACGGCCGAAGCGCGCGCCGGCGAGTTGCTGCTGGGCGTGGGCATCCCCACCGACCAGCACCAGGGCACCATGAGCAACGTGGCGCCGGGCTGGAAGCTGCGCGTGCTGCTGGCACAGGCCCTGTTCTCGAACCCGGACGTGCTGCTGCTCGACGAGCCGACCAATAACCTCGACATCAATACGATCCGCTGGCTGGAAGAAGTGCTCAACGAGCGCAATTCCACCATGATCATCATCTCCCACGATCGCCACTTCCTGAACTCCGTGTGCACGCACATGGCCGACATGGACTACGGCACGCTCAAGGTCTACCCGGGCAACTACGACGACTACATGGAAGCCTCCATGCAGGCTCGCGAGCGCCAGCTGGCGGCCAATACGCGCGCCAAGGAGCGCATCGGCGAGCTGCAGGACTTCGTGCGCCGCTTCTCGGCCAACAAGTCCAAGGCCCGCCAGGCGACCTCGCGCCTGAAGCAGATCGACAAGATCAAGGTCGAGGACATCAAGCCGTCGTCGCGCCAGAACCCGTTCATCCGCTTCGAGTTCGACAAGAAGCTGCACAACCTGGCCGTGGAAGCCGAGGGCGTGACCAAGACCTACGATCGCAAGGTCATCAACAACCTGTCGATCGCGATCCAGGCCGGCGAGCGCGTGGCCATCATTGGCGAAAACGGCGCCGGCAAGACCACCTTGCTGCGCAGCCTGCTGGGCAGCACCGTCAAGGGCGGCGTGGAAGTCGATCGCGGCACCATCAAGTGGGCCGAGAACGCCAATGTCGGCTACATGCCGCAGGACACCTTCGAGGAATTCCCGGTCGACCGCGACCTGATCGACTGGATGAGCCAGTGGACCCAGGCCGGCGACGACGACCAGTCGCTGCGCGGCACCATGGGCCGCCTGCTGTTCTCGGCCGACGACATCAAGAAGTCGGTCAAGGTGCTGTCCGGCGGCGAGAAGGGCCGCATGATCTGGGGCAAGCTGATGCTGGGCCGCCACAATGTGCTGGCGCTCGACGAGCCGACCAACCACATGGACATGGAATCCATCGAATCGCTGCAGATCGCGCTGGACAAGTTCACCGGCACGCTGGTCTTCGTCTCGCACGACCGCGTGTTCGTCAGCGGCCTGGCCACGCGCGTGATCGAAGTGCGCAACGATGGCACGCTGACCGACTACCTGGGTACGTACGACGAGTACCTGGAATCGCAGGGCATCGACGGCTAAGCAGTCATTTCTCTGCAAGCAAATGGGGCTGCCTTCGGGCGGCCCTTTTTGTTTCTTTTGCGCATCTCGCTGCGGAGGGCGAACGCGAGTTGTCCCATTCCTGATGTCATGCAGGGCGTGCAGCGTCAGGCGCGGTGTCGCCGTCGCGTCATGCCTGCCCGGCGGCGGATTCCGACGAGCCGCTCGCTACCCGTTCTATGCATTCCATGGCGCATCTGGCCATGGGCGAAGGTGTTCGTCCCGTCAGCGAAACGATCCCCGGGCGCACGATCAGCGTCGGCGCATCCGTCACCTCAAGCCTGACCAAGGCGTTGGCTTCGACGTCGGCCGCGACAAGTGCGTGAGGACTTGCCAGAACGGAATCCGTGCTGAGCGCCACGGTGCGCAGGATGCCGAAGTTGTCGCATTCCAGCGCTGGCACCGTGGCGCTTGAAGATAGTTGCAAGGCTGCCGCGAGCTCAGCCCTCATCGTGGCCGGGGGCGTAGCCGATGCCAGCCCGAATTGCCAGATCTCAGCAAAAGTGCATCGGCTGCCAGCCAACGGATGACCCGCGCGAGCGTAGAGCTCGATTTGCTGCGCAGGCAGGAGCCTGATAGTTAGCGCGGCTTCATCGGGAAGCACATTGGTGTCAGAGACAAAGAACTCGATACTTTCCGCGCGCAGCCGTTCCAGCAACTGCTCCCAGTTGCTTTCCTCCACCCGCAAGCGGACTTTGGGGTGGCGTTTTCGCAATTCAGACAAGACGCCCGGCATCAGTGTGACTGCCGGGAACGGTCCGACGCCGAAGGCCGTGTCGCCCAACTCCACGTCCCGATAAAGGCCGATGTCTCGCTGCAGGCAACGGGCGTCGAACAGGAGCTTGCGCGCACCTTCGATCACAAATTGCCCCGCTGGCGTCGGGCGGACGTCGGCGTCGCCGCGCTCGAACAAGCGCAGACCGAGTTCCGCTTCGATGGCCTGAATGCTGCGACTGAACGCCGGTTGGCTGAGGTGGACGCGCGCGGCAGCGCGCGCGAAATGCAACTCCTCAGCGAGGGCTACGACGTGGCTAAGGCGACGAAGATCCATACGGGGTCCGATGTGTCTAGCGCATTGAGTGGATGTAGATTATGCATTGGACGAATCAAGATGGGAATTCTACAGTGAGCGCATCAAGTTCCGGCGACGAACGGGACGCCTCGACAACCGTCAAGCGGCGAGACGAATAAATATGGAGACAACATGAAGGTGCTGGACAGGTTCTACATCAATGGCGAATGGGTGGCGCCGTCCGCGGGCGCAACGTACGTCGACATCATCGACCCTGCGACCGAGGCGGCGATCGGTAAGGTTGCCATGGGGAGCGCCGCGGACGCGGGGCTCGCGGTGCAGGCCGCGAAGGCGGCGCTGCCCGCGTGGTCGGAGACCACGCGCGAGGCCCGTATCGCGCTGCTGGAGCGCGTGATGGCCTGCTACCAGGCGCGCTTCGGCGAGCTGGCCGATGCGGTGCGGCAGGAGATGGGGGCCCCAGCAACCCTTTGCAACATGCTTCAGGTGCCTATCGGTCTTGGCCAGATCCAGGGAACCACGGAGGCGTTGCGTGGCTTCGAGTTCGAGGGCGAGCGCGGCCGCAGCCGGATCCGCCGCGAGGCGATCGGCGTGGCGGCGCTGATCACCCCATGGAACTGGCCACTGAACCAGATCGCTGCAAAGGTGGCGCCGGCGCTCGCCGCAGGCTGCACGATGGTGCTCAAGCCGTCAGAGATCGCTCCGCTGGATGCGGTGCTGTTCACCGAAATTCTGCATGCGGCCGGCGTGCCGGCGGGCGTGTTCAACATGGTGTTCGGCGATGGCATGGTGGTCGGGGCCGCGCTGTCGTCGCATCGCGACGTGGACATGATTTCCATTACCGGATCGACACGCGCCGGTGTGGAAGTGGCCCGCAACGCAGCCGCCACCGTCAAACGCGTCGCACAGGAATTGGGCGGCAAGTCCGCCTTAATCATCCTCGATGACGCCGATCTGCAGGCGGCAGTCGCGACCAGTGTGGCGCAAGGCATGTTGAACGCGGGCCAGACATGCATCGCGCCCACGCGCATCCTAGTGCCGCGCCAGCGTTATGAGGAGGCGGTGACCATGGCTGCTGCTGCAGCCAACGGCATTCGCGTGGGCGACCCCGCCGCTGCGCAGACCGACATGGGTCCAGTCTCGAACCGCGCCCAGTATGAGAAGGTGCAGCGCATGATCCGCGTTGGCCAGGCGGAAGGCGCACGGTTGGCCGCAGGCGGGCCCGGGCGGCCGGAGGGGCTAGAGCTTGGCTTCTATGCCAGGCCGACCATTTTCGCCGACGTCCACAATGACATGGCGATAGCGCGCGAGGAGATCTTCGGGCCAGTACTCGTGATGATCCCATACGACAGCGAGGAAGAGGCAATCGCCATTGCCAACGACACCGATTACGGCTTGGCGGCCTACGTTGCGGGCACGGACGCCGACCGCACGCGCCGCGTGGCAGCGCGTCTTCGCGCGGGCACCGTCCTCCTCAACGGTGCCATGCTGGACATCGCCGCGCCATTCGGCGGATGCAAGACCTCCGGCAACGGGAGGGAATGCGGGCCAGAAGGACTGGCCGAATTCCTCGAGATCAAGACCGTGACATCGCCCTGACACGGCGCCGCACGCAGTCCGGCGCGGCCTGCGCCGCATTCCACTCAGCCCACCTTCCGTTTTCCCCGGCGGCCGCTTGCGACGTGGCCCGCCCGGGTACTCGCACCCTGCTGGAGATTGCATGACGCCCTCCTATCAACCGGTCATGGCCTGGCGCACAGCCTTGCTGCTCGTCGTCTACATGGTCATCAATTTCGCAGACAAGATTGCGGTCGGCCTGCTAGCCGTGCCGATGATGACGGAGCTGAACCTGTCGCCCGCGCAGTTCGGGCTGATCGGCAGCAGCTTCTTCTGGCTCTTCGCTATTGGCGGCATCACTGGCGGCTTCATGGCGAACCGCCTGCCCACGACAGGCATCCTTCTTGTCATGGCACTTGCCTGGTCGGCGTTGCAGGTACCGATGGCCATGTCGTCCAGCCTGGCAGTGCTGGTGGCGGCACGTGTGCTGTTGGGCGCTGCCGAAGGTCCGGCGTGGCCGGTCGCGGTACATGCTTGCTACAAGTGGTTCCCCAATGAGAAGCGAGAGTTGCCGGTGGCCTGCCTGGCACAAGGGGGGGCCATCGGATTACTGCTGGCGGGCATGGCCATGCCGCTGGTCTCGGCACACTGGGGATGGCGCGCCAACTTCTACGCGCTGGCCGTGATTGGCTTCGCGTGGACGCTGCTCTGGGTCGCCTTTGGCAAGGAGGGCAGGGGCGCCGAAGCTGAGAATAGCGAGCAAAGGGAGACCATGCACGTGCCTTACCGCACGCTGCTGGCGGAACCAACGGTCGCGGCGTGCATCGCCATGAAGTTCGTCTCCTACTGGGGGCTGGCATTGACGCTGACCTGGCTGCCGGCCTATCTGCAGAAAGGCCTGGGGTATGGCGCCGTCGAATCCGGGCGGCTGTATGCAGGGCTCATCGCGACGAGCTTGCCGATCAGTGTCGCGGGATCGTGGCTGGTGCGCCAGCTCCTGGCGCGTGGCGTGTCGTCGAGGACTGCGCGTGGCCGCGTGGCCGCAACGGTCGTCGCCATCGGTGGCGTGGCATGCATGCTGGTGTGGCTGGGAGGATTGCCGCCGTTGTGGCGGGCAGCGCTGATCGGCCTCACGCTCGGCCTGACGCAAATCATGTATGCGGTGGGGCCCGCCATCCTGGCCGAAGTGGTGCCGGTCTCCCAGCGCGGCGGCATCCTGGCCATCGACAATTCCATCGCATCGTTTGCCGGTGTATTGGCGCCGCTGGTCACCGGCTTCCTGGTGCAAGGCATGACGGGGAGCCAGGGCTACGAGGCCGGCTTCGCCATCTGCGGGCTGTTGATGGTTGCCGGCGCTCTGGCGGGCGCTGTGGCCATCGATCCAGCCAGGGCCGCATTGTCGGTCCGCCGGCGTGCGACGGTTGGTTGCGCCTATGCCGGCCAGGCACCTGCCTCGAGTCACTGACAGGCAAAGCAAACAACGACACTGACCTTCAACCGATTTCATCAAACGAGAGCAGTCATTTCAATGAGCCGGTCCGGGTAGCGCCGTACCGCCTGCCTCAAAAGGAGAATGGAATGAGCGAACAACAAACGTGGGCGGCTGATCTGACGAGTCCAGCCATCATCCGGTCGGGTGTGCGGAAGACCTCCTTCACGGTGGACCCCATCGCGCCGTGCCTCGGCGCGGAGATCGGCAACATCGATCTGCGGATGCCGCTCGATGACGACCAGTATCTTGCATTGCGCGCGGCACTCCTGAAGCACAAGGTGCTCTTTTTTCGAGACCAGGACATCAGTGCCGCGCAGCAGGTCGCGCTGGCGAGCCGATTCGGTGAGCTGGAGGTGCATCCCGTGTTTCCCCATCATCCCGACCACCGGGAACTCGTGGTGTTGGGTGGCGATAGCGCCCAGGCGGCACGCGAGAACATCTTCCACACCGACGTGAGCTGGCGCAAGCTGCCTTCGATGGGGTCGATCCTGCGCTGCCTCGAATGTCCGGCGGTCGGAGGCGATACGCTCTGGGTGAATATGGTTGCGGTACACGCGGGCCTGCCTGCGGCGGTGCGTGACCGGATTGCCGGCCTCCATGCTGTCCACGATATCCTGCCGGCCTTCGGTTCGCGCATGAATGCCGAGCAGCGTGAAGCCCGTCGCCAGGAGTTTCCCGCGGCAACGCATCCCGTCGTTCGCATTCACCCCGAGACCGGCGAGAAGATCCTGTATGTGAACGAGGCCTTCACGACGCATCTGGCGGACTACCTGGAAAAGCATGAAGGACAATATCGATTCGGGTTCGATTTCCGGCTCGAGGAGATGGACCTCCTGCAATACCTGTTTCGCCAGGCGAACGCGCCGGAATACCAGGTTCGCCTGCGCTGGCGCCACAACACGATCGCCTTCTGGGACAACCGCTCCACCCAGCACTACGCGATCCAGGACTACTTCCCCGCGCGCCGCCGGATGCTGCGCGCAACCATCATCGGCGACGCGCCGTTCTGAGGCGCCGCACGCGCGCCAGGTCCTGAGCCATCCCTCGCAACTCGCAGGAGGCAGGCCGAATGCGCGCAAATCGCACTGAGGCGCTGCCCATGCCGGACAAAGGAGGCGTCATGACAGGCGTCACGACGCACCCTCTTTTTCTGTTGACAAGACTGGAGTGACCGCATGATAGCCCGCACCCTATTTACAGAAGAGCATGAGATGCTGCGCACCGCCGCGCGCCGCTTCATGGAAACGGAGGTGGCCCCGCACCACGAGCGCTGGGAGGAGCAGGGTTATGTCGACCGCGACGTCTGGCTGAAGGCCGGCGCGGCCGGCTTCCTGTGTGCCAGCATGCCCGAGCAGTACGGTGGCGCTGGCGGCGACAAGCTGTACAGCGTGGTGCTGATGGAAGAGCAGGCGCGCGCCGGCTGTACCGGCCTGGGCTTCGGCCTGCACTCGGAAATCGTTGCCCCGTACATCGAGCACTACGGCAGTGAATACTTGAAATCCGCGTACCTGCCAAAGATGGCCGCCGGCGAAATGATCGGCGCGATCGCGATGACCGAACCGGGTACCGGATCCGACCTGCAAGGCATCAAGGCGACGGCCGTGCGCCACGGCGACCATTACCTGCTGAACGGCTCCAAGACCTTCATTACCAACGGCTGGCATGCCGACCTCGTGATCGTCGTGGCCAAGACCGATCCGCAGGCCGGGGCGAAAGGCATCAGCCTGTTCGTGGTCGACACCTCGATGCCGGGATTTTCCAAGGGCAAGCGCCTGAAGAAGGCCGGCATGAAGGCACAGGACACGGCCGAGCTGTTCTTTGACAACGTGCGCGTGCCGGTCGCCAACCTGCTCGGCGATGAAGGCCAGGGCTTCGGCTACCTGATGCGGGAGCTGTCGTGGGAGCGCCTGCAGATCGCAATCACCGCGGTTGCGGCGGTCGAGGCCGGGCTCGAATGGACACTCGCCTACACGCGCGACCGCAAGGCGTTCAAGCGCCCGATCAGCGAATTCCAGACGGTGGCCCACGCGCTCGCGGACATCCGTACCGAGCTGGAGATGGGCCGCGTATTCGTGGACCGGTGCCTGCAACTGGTGCTGGAGGGCAAGCTCGATGCCGCCACTGCGTCAATGGCGAAGTACTGGACCACCGAGATGCAGTTCCGTGCGCTCGATCGCTGCGTGCAGCTGCACGGCGGCTACGGCTACATGTGGGAATACCCGATTACGCGCGCCTGGGCCGATGCCCGCGTGCAGCGCATCTACGGCGGCGCCAACGAGATCATGAAGGAACTGATCAGCCGCAACCTGTAAGGACTGCACGCGCGGCCGATCCCGGCCGTCGGCGAGCATACGAAACAGGTGTTGGCGCAAGTCGCGATCGCGACCAGATAGACCTTCATTCGATTCATCGAGGCAATTCGACCTCCGATAAGACAGGAGACAACATGCTAGGCCAGATGCAAGACAAGCCGCTGCTGATTTCATCGTTACTCGAGCACGCGGAACGCTTCCACCCAAACGTCGAGATCGTCACCAGGACGGCCGAAGGGCCCATCCATCGCTGCAATTGGCGCGAGCTCGGTCAACGTTCGCGCCGCCTGGCGCTTGCCTTGCAGAAAAAAGGGGTCAGGCAGGGCAGCATGGTCGCGACGCTGGCGACCAATACCTATCGCCATCTCGAACTGTATTTCGCGGTCATGGGCATCGGCGCCGTGCTGCACACGATCAACCCGCGCCTGTCGCCGGCGCACCTCGAATACATCGTCAACCACGCGGAAGACGAAATGCTGTTTTTCGACCTGGCTTTTGCGCCCTCGGTCGAAAAGCTGCAATCGCGCTTGCCGACCGTCAAGCGCTTCTACGCGCTGGGCGACCAGGAATCCGTAGAGGCGGTGGCACCCGCCATTCGCGATTTCGCTGGCTACGAAACCCTGTTTGCCGATACGCCCGCCGATCCTTCCTTCACCTGGCCGCAGTTTGACGAGCGCTTGGCATCGACGCTGTGTTACACCTCGGGAACGACTGGAAACCCCAAGGGCGTGCTGTACTCGCACCGCTCGACGGTGCTGCATAACCAGGTCATCAGCCTTTCCGACTCCCTTGGTTCATCGGCCGACGCCACCATCCTGCTGGTGGTGCCTCTGTTTCACGTCAATGCATGGGGGCTGCCGTATGCGGCGGCAATGACGGGCGCCAAGCTGGTGTTGCCGGGCCCGCACCTGGACGGCGAGAGCATCTACGCGCTGTTGCGTGACGAGCGGGTCACGCTGGCGGCCGGTGTCCCGACGATCTGGCAGATGCTGTTCCAGTATGTCGATGCCAACGGCCTGAAGCCACGCGAAGAGCTGTGTCTGAAAGACGCGGTGGTAGGCGGCTCGGCCGCGCCGCGCATGATGATCGAGCGCTTCGACCGGGACTTCGGCACGTTCCTGCTGCATGCCTGGGGCATGACCGAAATGAGCCCGCTTGGCGTGGTCTGCCGGCTGCTGCCCAAGCACGCCGGGTTGTCCGCGGAGCAGCGCTACGACATCCAGATGAAACAAGGCCGTGCGGTATACGGCGTGCAGCTCAAGATCGTCGGCGAGGAGGGCCAGCGGCTGCCGCATGACGGCAAGGCCAGCGGCCGGCTGATGGTCAGTGGCCCGTGGATCGTCGCTCGCTACTTCAAGGGCGACGGCGGCCTGCTGGACAGCGAAGGCTTCTTTGATACCGGCGACATCGCCACGATCGACGCGGACGGATACGTCATGCTGGTCGACCGGTCGAAGGACGTCATCAAGTCCGGCGGCGAATGGATTTCGTCGATCGACCTGGAGAACGCGGCGGTAGGCTGCCCCGGCATCGCGATGGCGGCCGTGATTGCGCTGCCGCATCCGAAGTGGCAGGAGCGCCCGCTGCTGATCTGCGTGAAGAAGCCCGGCGCCGAGGTAGACAAGGCAACGGTACTGGCCTACCTGGACGGAAAGATCGCCAAATGGTGGACGCCGGACGACGTGGTGTTCGTCGAATCCCTGCCGCTCACTGCGACCGGCAAGCTCTACAAGCTCGGGCTGCGCCAGGCATTCAAGGACTACCCGCTTCCGGGCTGATATGAGGCTCGTCTCGCACGACCGCGTGTTTACGTATGACGAGTACCTGGAGTCGCAGGGTATCGACGGCTAAGCCGCAGCGCCAGCCGAGCGAACAAGAAGGGCCGCCATGTGCGGCCCTTCTTGCTTTTGTGGTGCACCCTGCAGGGATCCATTGCGGCCACTCAGGCCACCCAGGCCACTCAGGCCGATGCATGCCCGTCGTCGCGCACCATCTTGTCGAGCTGGTCGATGATGGCGCCGGCGGTGATTTCCCCTTTGGCCTTGTGCAGGGCGCTGTATAGCGGGTCGCGCAGCGCCGCCAGTTCCGCCGGGCTGCCGGCCTTTTCCACCTTGACTTGCAGCAGGTAGCCGCGCAGGCCCAGGTGATGGCCGATGACATCCGTGTAGAAGTGATAAAGCTGCTGGTAAGTGCCGCCAGCGCGTTGCGGTGAGGCTGGCGCAGGCAAGGCGTCGTCCCATGACGCCACGTCGGCACCGCGCATGCCGTGCATAGGAAACAGGCTGTCGGCCTTGGCCTCGCCGTGGCGATCCACGCTGGTGCCCGGGTTTGCGGGGCTGGTCGCCGCTGCCGCAGGCTGTGGCGCATGCTCCGCGCGGATCAGGCCGGCGGCCAGCAGGGCGTCGATGCTTTCCGGCCCCACGCCCATGCCGCCGGTCTGTGCCAGCAGCTCGCTGCGTCGGCGCTCGCCATTGACGATCAGCAGCAAGGCGCGCAGCTTATGGTCCAGTTTGCGCGCGCGCGCGCGGATTTCGTCCTGGCCTTGCTCGGTCTTATGAAAAACCGGATCGGTCATGTCTCGCTCCATTGTGATAGGCCGCGCAGCGTAGTGTGGTATACCGCACTTTGCGTCATGCGGCGCGCCGGCCGATTATCGCCACGTTGTTTGTGGCTGCTGGCGCGCTGCAAAAAAACGAGTCGCCAAAGCGCACTACAATGTGATGCACCATAAAAGTAACAAAATTTGCACCCGCCTATTCACCCAACTGAAAACTGTGGCCATGCAACAACGAGACAAACTCTTTATCAACGGTAAGTGGGTTGCCCCGCACGGTACCGGCCTGATCAACGTTATCCACTCCACGACCGAAGCCGTCATGGGCCGCATCCCCGAAGGCCACGCGCGCGACGCCGAGGATGCTATCCAGGCAGCGCGAGCCGCCTTCGACAGCTGGTCGGCCACGCCGCCCAGCGTGCGCGCAGGCTATATCCGCAAGATTGCGGAGGGCCTGAAGGCGCGCAGCGAGGAACTGGCGCAACTGATCGCCGGCGAAGTCGGCATGCCGATCAAGATGGCGCGCGCCATTCAGGTGGGCGGCCCGGTCTACAACTGGGCACAGGCCGCCAAGCTGCTCGATACCTTCGCGTTCGAGGAAGAGGTCGGCAATTCCCTGGTGGTTCGGGAGCCGGTGGGGGTGGTCGCGGCCATTACGCCGTGGAACTACCCACTCAACCAGATCACGCTGAAAGTGGCGCCGGCGCTGGCCGCGGGCTGCACGGTGGTGCTCAAGCCATCCGAAGTGGCGCCGCTCAATGCCTTCGTGTTGGCGGAGGTGATCGAAGCCGCCGGGCTGCCGCCGGGGGTGTTCAACCTGGTCACCGGCTACGGTCCGGTGGTGGGCGAGGTCCTGGCCAGCCACCCGGAAGTCGACATGGTGTCGTTCACGGGTTCGACGCGCGCCGGCAAGCGGGTGTCGGAGCTGGGCGCGCAGAGCGTCAAGCGCGTGGCGCTGGAGCTGGGCGGCAAGTCCGCTTCGGTGATCCTGGACGACGCGGACCTGGCTGCCGCGGTCAAGGGTACCGTGGGCGCCTGTTTTCTCAACTCCGGGCAGACCTGCTCGGCGCATACCCGCATGCTGGTGCCCCGCGCGCGCTACGACGAGGTCAAGGCCATTGCCAGGAAGGTGGTCGAGGGCTATACCGTGGGCGACCCGTTGCTGGAATCCAGCCGCCTTGGCCCGCTGATTTCAGCCGCGCAGAAGGACCGCGTGACCGGCTATATCCAGCGCGGCATCAACGAGGGCGCCGAGCTGGTCGCAGGCGGCCCCGAGGCGCCCGAAGGGCTGGACAAGGGCTTTTTCGTCAAGCCGACGGTGCTGGGCAACGTCGATCCCAAGGCTACGGTGGCGCAGGAAGAGATCTTCGGCCCGGTGCTGTCGATCATCTGCTACGACACCGAGGAAGATGCCGTGCGCATCGCCAACGACAGCATCTACGGGCTGGGCGGCGGCGTGTGGTCGGGCGACGAGGCGCGCGCCATCCGCGTGGCGCGCCGGATCCGCACCGGCCAGGTTGACATCAACGGTGGCCCGTTCAACATGCAGGCGCCGTTTGGCGGCTACAAGCAGTCCGGCAACGGGCGCGAGGCCGGCAAGTACGGGCTCGAGGAATTCCTCGAGTACAAGTCGCTGCAGATGAAGAAGCCGGCTGCCTGAGGCCGGCGGTTGGCGAGGAACGATGCCCGGCTGGTCCGGGCATTTTTCATGGGTGGGTTCGCTGGCTCGATTCACGTTGGCTGCAGGCATGATTCGGCGATAATGCCGGAGTGCCATTGGCCGGCCAGCAGGATTGAACGCGGGACTGAACGCGGACCTGCGCACGGGGCAAGAGGCGTGGGACCAAAAACATAAATAAAGGCGCGGGCGCGACACGCCACGCGGGGAGAGGGATCGATGCGTTGGTTGAAACGGCTGACCTGGCTGGTATTGACGCTGGCGGTGCTGCTGCTGGTCTGCGCGTTTGGCGCTTATGTCTGGTATCGGCAGGCATCGCAGCCGCAGACCGCGGGCACGCTGAAGCTGCCCGGCTTGCGCGAAAGCGTATCGATCGTGCGGGACCGCCATGCCGTGCCGCATATCAAGGCGGCCAATGCACAGGATGCCTACTTTGCGCTAGGCTTCGTCCATGCGCAGGATCGGCTGTGGCAGTTGCAGATGAACAAGCGCATCGCGTCCGGCCGGCTGGCGGAAATCCTGGGGCCGAGCGCGCTGGATACCGACCGTTTCCTGCGTACCCTGGGCGTGCGGCGTAATGCCGAAGCCATCCTGGCCCAATCCTCCGCCGAGACCCGCGCCATGCTGCAGGCCTATGCCGATGGCGTGAATGCCTGTATCGATGGCCGCAAGGGGCCGTTGCCGCCGGAGTTCCTGATCTTGCGTACCCGGCCCGAGCACTGGGAGCCGGCCGATACGCTGGCCTGGCAGACCATGATGGCGTGGGACCTGGGCGGCAACTGGACCCAGGAGACGCTGCGCATGCGGCTGGCGCAGGTGCTGCCGGTGTCGCGCATCAACGAGCTGCTGGCGCCTTATCCTGGCGAGCGGCCGCTGCGTACCATGGATTACGGCAATCTCTACCGGCACCTGGCGCCGCTGGCCACGGCCATGGCGCGAGTCGAGCAGCAGGCGCCGGCGGGCTATGTGGAGGGCATGGGCTCGAACAACTGGGTGGTGTCGGGCGCCCATACCCGCTCGGGCAAGCCGCTGCTGGCCAATGATCCGCACCTCGGGCTGCAGGCGCCGGCGCTGTGGTACTTCGCCCAGATGCAGGCTCCCGGGCTGGATGTCACGGGCGCTACGCTGCCCGGCATGCCGGCGGTGGTGCTCGGGCATAACCAGCGCATCGCCTGGGGCTTCACCAATACCGCGCCGGATGTGCAGGATCTCTATATCGAGCGCTTGCAGCCTGGCAGCACGCAGCGTTACCAGACGCCGGACGGCTGGGCTGAGTTCGTCACGCGCACCGAGACCATCCACGTCAAGGGCGCACCCGACGTGACGCTGAACGTGCGTGAGACGCGCCATGGCCCGGTGATTTCGGATGCGGCCGAGCCGGTGGCGACGGCCGCGGCCCCGCTCGGGGCACAGTACGTGGTGGCCTTCCAGTGGACCGCGCTGCGTGCCGACGACCGGACCGTGCAGGCCGGGCTGGCGCTGAACCGCGCTACCGACTGGGCCAGCTTCCTGGCGGCGCTGCGCGATTTCCATTCGCCGCAGCAGAACATCGTCTACGCCGATGTCGACGGCAACATCGGCTTTATCGCGCCGGGCCGCGTGCCGCTGCGCCGCGCCGACAATGACCTGAAAGGGCTGGCGCCGGCCCCCGGCTGGGACGCGCGCTACGACTGGAGCGGCTTCATCCCCTTCGAGCAATTGCCGCGCAGCTTCAATCCGCCCGAGGGCGTGATCGCCACCGCCAACCAGAAGATCGTCGAGGACGACTACCCGTACTTCCTGACCAGCGAATGGACCGTGCCGTATCGCTACCAGCGCATCCGCACGCTGATCGACGCCACCGAGCGGCACACCTTGGACAGTTTTGGCGCGATCCAGAAAGACACGCTCTCGCTTGCCGTGCGCGATGCCTTGCCGCTGCTGCTGGCATCTCCCATTGCCAGCGACCCGGCGCTGCCGGAGCGCGAGCGCGCGCTGATCGCATCGCTGCGCAAATGGGATGGCGATATGCAGCCCGGGCTGTCCGAGCCGCTGGTCGCAACCGCATGGCTGCGCGAGCTGTCGCGCGTGCTGTTCGAGGACAAGGTCGGAGATACGCTGTTCAACCGCCTGTGGGAGCAGCGTAACGTGCAGCAGCCCATGCTCAACGTATTGCGCAATCCGCGGGGGCAAGGCACGTTCTGGTGCGACGACAGCACCACCCCGGCAACGGAGAGCTGCGACGATGCCGTGGCCAAAGCCTGGCGTCTCGCCATTGCCGACCTGGACCGGCGCTACGGCGACAAGCCTGAGCGCTGGCGCTGGGGCCAGGCGCACGCGGCCCGCTCCGAGCACAAGCCGTTCGGCAAGCAGCCTTACCTGTCGGGTTTGTTCAACGTCAAGGTGCCCAGTGGCGGCGACACCTACACGGTCAACGTGGGGCGCCACAACCTGCGTGACGAGGCGGCGCCGTTCGAGAGCGTGCACGCGGCCAGCCTGCGTGCCATCTACGACCTGTCGGACCTGGCCGAGTCGCGCTTCATGGATTCGACCGGGCAATCGGGCAACGTGACATCGACCCATTACCGCGACTGGACCGACAAGTGGGCCGCGGTGCAGTACATCACCATGGCGCCGGGCCGCCGCGCGCCGGGCAACGAGGCATTCGACACGCTGGTGCTGCAACCGGCCGGCAGGCGATGACGATGACCGGGGTGTCCATTCCAATTGGCTGCGTGTTGCTGGGCACCGTGCGCCCGTTTGGGCCCAAGGGCGTGCCTAGCGGCATCGACAAGCAGGCGGTGGACGGGGCGGTGCGCGTCACCGTGCTGGGGTTGGCTGGAGACGGGCAGGGCGACCCCAGGCACCATGGCGGCCCGGAAAAGGCCATTCACCACTACGCCTTCGATCACTATCCGGCCTGGCGCGAGGAACTCTCGCCGCTGTCCACGCAGGCGGCCGAGGTACTGGCACGGCCCGGCGCGTTTGGCGAGAACGTGAGCACCGCTGGCCTGACCGAGGCCGATGTCTGCATTGGCGATCGTTTTCGCCTGGGCGGGGCCTTGGTCGAGGTGTCGCAGGCGCGCCAGCCATGCTGGAAGCTGAACCATCGGTTCGGGCACGCCGGCATGGCGCGCGCGGTCCAGCAAAGCCTGCGCACGGGCTGGTACTACCGGGTGCTGGAAGAGGGCGGCCTGGAGCGGGGCGACAGCCTGGTGCTGGTCGAGCGGCCGTATCCGGACTGGAGCCTGCAGCGGCTGCTGCACGTGCTCTATGTGGATCGGCTGGATGCGGGCGCCCTGTGCGTCATGGCGACGCTGCCGGCACTGGCCGAGAACTGGCGCAAGCTTGCGCGCCAGCGGCTGGAGCGGCGCGAGGTGGAGGATATGGAGCCGCGGCTGGCAGGCGGCTGAAGCTACGCTTAAGCCGGCCACCGTGGGCGCAAGAGCCGGCCCTGGCTCAGCCCTGGCGGAAGCGCTTGCCTTTGCCCTCGCGCGTGATGCGTTCCCACACGGCCTGCTTTTCCTTGTCGTCCATGAAGACCCAGTTGCTGACTTCCATGGCGCTGCGCCCGCAACCCTGGCAGATCTCGTCGAACAAGGTCGAGCAGATGCCGATGCACGGGCTGTCCGGGCGGTCGAACAGGCTTTCGTCGCCGCGTGGTGAATTCGGCTGTGACCCCGGCTGCCCTTCGGTTGGCTGGGCGGATTGGCAGGAGTCTTGCGGGTTTGACGGCATGCGGCTGGGTGGCGGGGCGGATGGGCGCTCATTATAAACGGCTGGCCGCGCCGGCCTTGGCCGCCACCACGCCGGCATCGGTCAGGATGCCGGCGTCGCGCACCGGATCAGAACTTGTGGCGAATGCCGAGCGTTGCGCCAAACTGGTTCGCGCCAGCCTGAACGTACGCACTATCGGTCGGGCTGTTGTTGTTGAAGCCGTTCACGCTCAGGTTTGAGTTGCCCTTGTTCTTGACGTAAGACAGGGAAGCGTAAAGGTCGGTGCGCTTGGACAAGGCGTAATCCGCTGTCGCGACGAAGTCCCAAGGGTCGGCGCCGCTATTGCGGAAGTCCTGGTAGTACGCGGCGCCTGTCAGCGAGAATGCCGGGGTCAGCTGGTAGGCCAGGCCTGCCCAGTACAGGTTCGACCCGCCGTTGGTGAACTGGCCGCCGGGCAGCGAGGCGCCGTTGTAAGCCTTTGCCCAGCGGTAGCCCAGGAATGCCTTGGCAACGCCCAGCGTGTACGAGCCAGCCGCGGTGGCACGGCGAATCATCTGCGCACTGGCAGCCCCGGTGTTGTTCGCCTGGTCATAAGCCGCGCCCATCGCGAAGGGACCCGCCGCGTAGCTGGCCAGGAAGCTGTATTCGCGCCCGTTGGTGAAGGCTCCCGCCACCTCGTTGCCATTGTTGGTGAAGCTGTAGAGACCGGACACGGTCAGGCCGCCGAACGTGCCGGTGTACTTGCCGCTGTTGTCGGCACGCGAGCCAAATTCCGGCGCGGTCGAGGTAATGCCGTAGCGTGTCGAGATCGCCATCGGATCGTAGAGCAGGCCGAAGTCGAAGAACGGGGTCGTGTGGCGGCCCAGGGTGAACGTGCCGTACGGGCTTTGCAGGCCGACATAGGCTGCGCGCCCGAAGAGGCGGCCACCTTGCCCCGACGAGCCGGTGTCGAAGTTCACGCCGCTTTCCAGCACGAAGATGCCCTTCAGGCCGCCGCCGATATCCTCGACGCCGCGCATGCCCCAACGCGAGCCGGACTGATTGCCCGAGGTCAGCCGATAAGCGTTGCCGCCGGGAGCGCCAGCGGCTGTCGCGGAGGATTTGTTCGTGTATTCGAGGCCGGCATCCGCCACGCCATACAGCGTCACGCTCGACTGAGCATTTGCGCCGCCAGCGGCCAGGGCAGCCATTGTGGCGGCAAGCAATTTCATTCTCATTTCAACGATCTCCTCTAAGGTTCTTGGATTTTTCGAGCACGGCTGGTCCCGTGCCGATGTTCTTGCACAACCGCGAGCCGCTATCCGTGCGCCGTGCCGGTGGGCGTGCGTCCGCCAATCGTGGGCGGCACTTCGCCTGGGCCACGAACGCGTGTGCGTTCGGGCCCGGCAGGCTTGACGCGGCCTGTGTTTCGTCAGGTGTCAGGAGTGGAGTGCGGGGGAGCCGAGGTTGGCAGCCGCCGCGCCGGGCGCAGCGCGTTCACGCGCCATCAGGAAGACGATGGCGGCGGCGATCAGGTCGAACACTGCCAGCAGGACGAACAGCGGGCTGTAGCCGATATGCGTGACGGCGATGCCGAACAGCAGCGTGAACAGGGTCGCGCCCAGGTAGCCGCTCATGCCGGCCAGGCCGGTGGCTGTCGCCACTTCGTTCTTGCCGAACGCGTCTGACGTGATCGAGTAGAGCGCGCCCGACAAGGTCTGGTGGGCGAAGCCGCCGACGCACAACAGCGCGATGGCGCTGTACGGGCTGTCCACCAGGCCCACGCAGGCCGGACCGATCATCGCCAGGCAGCCGACCAGCATGACCAGCTTGCGCGAGGTAAACAGCGACACCTTGAGGTGCTTGTGGAACCACGGGCTGAGATAGCCCCCCAGCACGCAGCCGATGTCGGCGGCGAGGAAGGGCAGCCATGCAAACATCGCGATCTCCTTGATGTTCATATGGCGCTCGGTTGCCATGTAAAGCGGAATCCAGGCGTTGAAGGTCTGCCAGGCCGGCTCCGACAGGAAACGGGGAATCGCGATCGACCAGAAATTCCGGCTGCGCATGATCTCGAGCCAGCTTGCCTTGGCCATGTTGGCATCCTTGTGCTGCGCCTCCTGGCCGGCAAGGATGTACTCGCGTTCCTGGTCCGACAGGCGCTGCTGGTTCTTCGGATGCTTGTAGCAGAGCATCCAAAGCACGGTCCATGCCACGCCCAGCGCGCCGACGATGATGAAGGCCCGTTGCCAGCCGCCGTTCAGGATCGTCCACACGACCAGCGGCGGGGCGCACAGCGCGCCGATCGACGAGCCGATGTTGAACCAGCCGATGGCGATCGAGCGTTCCTTGGCGGGGAACCATTCCGTCGTCGCCTTTACGCCACCGGGGATGCCTGCGGCTTCGGCCAGGCCAAGCAGGCCGCGAAAGAACGCCAGGCCTTGCCAGCCTGAGGCCAATGCGGCGGCGGCGCATGCCAGCGACCACGCCAGCGCGAAGATGCCAAAGCCGATCTTGGTGCCGATGGCGTCCAGTACCAGGCCGGCGACCGGCTGCATCATGGCGTAGCAGACCTGCCAGGCCACGACCACATAGGAGTACTGCTGTGTCGTCATATGCAACTCCGACATCATTGTCGGTGCGGCAACGGATAGCGTATTGCGCGCCAGGTAGTTGACGATCAGGCCCATCGTGACCAGGCTGACCATCCACCAGCGCATGCCCTTTATGTGTTTCATCATGTCTCCTTGTATTTATGGGTTCGCGGCAAAGCCGTGTGACGCTTTGCGTCGTTCCCGATCCGGGTTGGCCCCAGGGCCAATCCACGCAGGTCAGCCGGCCAAAGCAAGCGGCCATTGATCCTCGGCGTGGGGCAGGGGCCGGAAATCAAGCTTCCTGGCTTACGCGTTACCTGTGCGCGCCGCCATGGCGCTGCGCCTCTGGCGTGAAATCGATGCTCGCGAAACTGCCGCCCTGGTACTGGCGGCCGATGGCATCGAGCGGGTTCGGGCCGGCGAGAATCTCTTCGGCGAAATCTTCGGCATTCTGCTTGGGCCGGTAGCGCAGGCGCGCCGCGCCGTCGTTGTTCCAGCAGCTGCGTGCATTGGCGGAGACGCCCCACACGACGAGGAAGCCAAGGTCAGGAACCGTGATGCCCTGCTCGATGAGATGCACGAGATCTTCGTGTCCCAGCCAAGTACTCAGATGCCGAAACTCTTGCGGCCTTTCCACGCAGCTGCCGATGCGCACGCAGACGCTCTCGATGCCGTGCTTGTCCCAGTACAGACGGGCAAGCCCTTCGCCCCACATCTTGCTCAAGCCGTAAAAGCCATCCGGGCGAAACTCGCAGTCGGTCGAGAGTTGCTGGTCCACCGGATACATGCCGATGGCGTGATTGGAGCTGGCGAACACGATGCGGCCGACTTTCTGGCGCCGCGCACCCTCATAGACCTCGACGAGCGCCCGCAGGTTGTTGTCGATGATCTCCGGCAGGGGGCGTTCGACACTCGTTCCAGCCATATGGATCAACACGTCGACACCGTCCAGCAGGCGGTCGACCACGGCCGGGTCGCACAAGTCGCCACGCATTACCTCTTCGCCCTCGGCGACTGGTGCGAGCGACTGCGAGTTGCCCGACGAGCGCAGGTCATAGCCTCGCGCCAGCAGGGCGGTCCGCAGCACGGTGCCCAACTGGCCACCGGCGCCGCTTAATGCAATCTTGGTCACGATATGAAATCTCCGTCTTGTTTGGTTTGGCCTGGCGTATGGAGCGCTCGCGCTCTGATCCCATGAAGAGTGCCAGCTGAACTGGCATCGCAATCATTCATGAGACGTCATACAACATGAGTTAAATTTATTTGTCCGACAAGTGCAAGTAAAGTAGGACAACTTTCTTAGGATTTCAAAGGCTTGTCAACGACAACAATGGGGAAATCGGGTTTACCCCCAACCGTAGATGGCGTAATGACCATATTTAAAAAGGAAATTGGCGTGCCGAACGGTTGATGGACCCCACATCCAGTATGTTAGTCTGACAGCTTGCGCAACAACCCATACGCCGGCCAGCCGGCGGAGCAGCAGGAGCAAGGTGTGGACGAATTGGTATTGACGGCAACCGACAGCGCCAGTCTTTCGGAGCAGGTTTGCAAGCTGATCATCGGAGCGATCCTGCGGGGAGAGTTTTCCGCAGACCAGAAGCTGCCGACGGAAGCCGATCTGGCCAGCCGTTACGCGGTATCCCGGACAACCGTGCGGGAGGCGCTGTCGCGCTTGCGATCCGAAGGCATCGTGGTCTCGCGGCGGGGATCCGGAAGCTATATCCAGCGCATGCCGGTACGCGGGCAGCCGGTCACGCCCCAGATCTCCAGCATCGCCGACATCGAGCACTACTATGCGTTCCGCCTTTGTGTGGAAGTCGGCGTGGCTGAGATTTCAGCGCAGATGCGCACCGATGCCGACATCGACGCCATTCGCGCCGCCTACGCCGCGCTGGACCGCACGCAGGAAAGCGAGACGTCGGGCGTGGAGGAGGATCTGCAGTTGCATCTGGCCATTGCGCGGGCATCTCACAATCCGTTCTTCGTGCCCACGGTCGAGCATGCGCTCGGCCCGATTCGCCAGTGCATGGAACTGGCCCGTAACCTGGGGCAGACGCGCAATCCCACGCGCTTCGAGCAGGTCCAGGCCGAGCATCTGGCGATCATCGAGGCGATTGCGCAGCGCTCGCCGACTCAAGCCTCGATCGCGATGCGCCGGCATATCGAGAATGCCAGGCGTCGAATCTTCGAGGGCGCCTGACTCATGGTCGTGAGCCGGCGCGCGTCCTGTCCAGGTGCGGCAGGGCCGTGCTGACCCATGTTGGGGCGCTCGCTCGCTCGATGTTGTATGGCAACTTTGCCTAAGTCCGGCAGCTCGGTCGTCTTTCGTAGGTGCCGTCACGAATCACGGTGCTTCGGCACCAATTTCAGATGGCAGGCTGGCACAAATGAGGTTCTCGATGCTCCCTATGTTGTAGGACATCATGTGTCTTGGGCTGAAGAGTGACGCGCCGATCGCGAAAGCCGCATCAGCCGGGCTGCCCCTGGGCGATGTTCCGCGGCTCGGCGTCGAGTTGTCGCGCCAGCTCATCCACCGCGCGCCGGATTGGCTGGCCGCTCCTGGCCACTTTGGCAAGCGTCAGTGCCCCTTGCCAGCCGCAGATCACCAGCCCCGCGAGCTCGGTGGCGCGTACCCGTGGGATCCCGCGCGCCGCGAAGGCATCGGCCAGCACGGCTTCCCATGCGGCAAAGGCCGCGTTGCCTGCCGATGCCACGCCCTCGGCCTCCGGGGCGATTTCCAGCAGGATGGTGGAGATCGGGCAGCCATCACGATAGTCGGACTGGGCCATCCAGCCGGCCATCAAGACGCCATAGGCCCGCACGATCGCCCCCGGCGAGTCGTGTTCCGCGCATAGCTGCGCGAGCGTCGCGCGCACCAGTTCACCGGCGTACACGATGACTTCCTCGGCGATCTGCTCCTTGCCTTTCGGGAAGTAGTGATAGAGCGAGCCCTTTGGCGCGCCGCTCAACGCAACGATGTCATTGGTGCCGCTGGCGGCGTAGCCATAGCGGCGAAAGAGCACGGCAGCGGCGCGGACGATCTTGTCCCGATGTTTGGCTTGAGCGGCCATGTGATGAAGTCCTCGGTCGTGGGAGGGGTTGATATCCTGCTGGAATTATATAGACTGGTCTACATTAAAAATAGTGGTTGAGCCATCACAGCCTCAACGATGCAACCAGGAGACACCACGATGACCAGCGCCACGGCCGAACGTGCCGACCTTCCCGCCGACCTTCCCGCGGGCTTCGTGCCACATTTTCGCCATAGTCCGCTGACCGACCCCTGGGAGCCGCTGTACTCGAGACGCACGGACCAGGCCATCGTGCTGGCGGTAAAGCTCGCCCGGGCTCACACCAACGCACGCGGCTTTGCCCATGGCGGACTGATCACGGCCCTGGCGGACAACGCCATGGGGCTGTCGTGCGGCATGCAATTCACCGAGCCGCGCAGCCTGGTCACCGTGAACCTGTCGATCGACTTCCTTAACGTCGCAAGGATCGGGCAGTGGCTGATGTTCGAAACGTCATTCACCAAGGTCGGCGGCACGCTGTGCTTTGCCCAGGCTTTCGTCACCGCCGACGGCGTGGCTTGCGCCAGGGCCAACGCGACGTTCCGGGCCATGCAGTGAGTTTTCTCCTTGAATCTTGATCAGGCAGGGTAATGCAATGACAGCAGATACGAGCAGCACCAGCGCGGCCACCGGCGCGGCCACCAGCGCGACCACCAACGGCGCCTATTCGCTGGACACGGTCAAGCGTGTCAACCAGAGCGCCGCCTTCAACCGGTGGCTGGGCTTCGAGGTGATCAGCGCGCAGGGCGGGGCGGCGGAGCTGCGCATGGCCTGGCACGACCAAGCCACGCAATACGCGGGATTCCTCCGTGCGGGCGTGATCGGCGCCCTGGTCGATACCGCCTGTGGATTCGCGGCCACCACGGTAGGGGGGCCGGTGATGGCTTCCCACTATTCGGTGAACTGCATGGCGCCGGCCGTGGGGCAGGCGTTCGTGGCGCGGGCCAGCGTGACCAAGGCCGGCAAGCGGCAGGTGTTTGCCAGGGCGGAAGTGTTCGCGGAGCAGGCCGGCGGCGCGCTTCGGCTGGTGGCCTCGGGCGAGGTCATCTTCGTGCCTGTCGAGCCGCAGACCGCCAAGCTGCCTGTGCCCCACGATTGAGATTCCTGGCTCGGCATCATTAGTGCAATTAACGGCCAGATATTTGCGCCCTACGACCCAACCGGTGCCGTCTCATGGGGTGCCGCAATTCGGGCCACGCGTGGCTTCGGCAGGCCAGGCGAGCCTGCAGGGCGAGCGGTAAGGCTTGAATGGAAAATGGCAGTCCGCTCGCTACGCGACCGGACTGCCATTCAAGCGGCGCGGACAGGGCGGGAGATGCTGGTCCACTCTGGCTCGTTGCAGATGGAGGTGGCTTCGAACAAGTCCCGGTGGCCGGCGCCGTGGCTGGAACTACGCAGCTACGCAACTACGCAGCCAAGGGCACGGCTCACCCGGTCAAGCGCAATCCAGCGTGAAACCCATGCCGCCACGTCAGCGTGCCTCAGAACGCGTCGCCGGGCACGCGCACCCATCCTTCCATCAGCACCCGGGCGCTGCGGCTCATGATGGCCTTGGTCACGGTCCATTCGCCATCGACCTGGCTGGCTTCGGCGCCCACCCGCAAGGTGCCCGAGGGATGGCCGAAGCGCACTGCGTTGCGCGCGCCGCCGCCGGCCGCCAGGTTCACCAGTGTGCCGGTGATGGCCGCCGCGGTGCCGATGGCGACCGCGGCCGTGCCCATCATGGCGTGATGCAGCTTGCCCATGGACAAGGCGCGCACGAGCAGGTCGACGTCGCCGGCGGCAACCTGTTTGCCGCTGGAGGCCACATAGTCGGCCGGCTTGGCGACAAAGGCGACCTTCGGCGTGTGCTGCCGGGTGGCGGCCTCATCGATATGTTTGATCAGGCCCATGCGCACCGCGCCGTGGGCGCGAATGGTCTCGAACATCGCCAGCGCCTTGGGGTCGCCGTTGATGGCGTCCTGCAGCTCGGTGCCTTTGTAGCCGATGGACTCCGCGTCCAGGAAGATGGTCGGAATGCCCGCATTGATCATGGTGGCCTTCAGCGTGCCAACGCCGGGAACCTCGAGATCGTCGATCAGGTTGCCGGTGGGGAACATGGCACCGCCGGCGCCGTCTTCCTCGGCCGCCGGATCCATGAACTCGAGCTGGACTTCGGCGGCGGGGAAGGTCACGCCGTCGAGTTCGAAGTCACCGGTTTCCTGCACGGCGCCATTGGTGATGGGTACGTGCCCGATGATGGTCTTGCCGATATTGGCCTGCCAGATGCGCACGATGGCCACGCCGTTGTGCGGGATGCGGCTGGGGTCGACCAGGCCGGCACTGATGGCGAAGGGGCCGACGGCGGCGGAGAGGTTGCCGCAGTTGCCGCTCCAGTCGACAAACGGCTGGTCGATGGAGACCTGGCCGAACAGGTAGTCGACGTCGTGATCGGGCTTGCTGCTTTTTGAGAGGATGACGGTCTTGCTGGTGCTGGAGGTGGCGGCACCCATGCCATCGATCTGCTTGCCGTAGGGATCGGGGCTGCCGATGACGCGCATCAGCAGCGCGTCGCGGGCGGCGCCCGGCACCTGCGCGGCTTCGGGCAGATCCTGCAGGCGGAAGAACACGCCTTTGCTGGTCCCGCCACGGATGTAGGTGGCGGGGATCTTGATCTGGGGTACGTGGGCCATGGAAAATTCGTCCTGATGAAAGCGGGCGGTACGTCGCCATACCGCCCGAACACGTTGCTGGTCGATGCGCCTGTGCGCGCTTACGCAGCGGCCTTCGACGATTCGAGGAAGTCCTGCGCGAAGCGCTGCAGCACGCCGCCGGCTTCGTAGATCGACACTTCTTCCGCGGTATCGAGGCGGCAGGTCACCGGCACTTCCACGCGCTCGCCGTTCTTGCGATGCATCACCAGGGTGAGATCGCAGCGCGGCGTGCGGTCGCCGATCACGTCGTAGGTCTCGGTGCCGTCGATGCCCAGCGTGGCGCGGTTGACACCAGGCTTGAACTCCAGCGGCAGCACGCCCATGCCGACCAGGTTGGTGCGGTGGATGCGCTCGAAGCCTTCGGCCACGATCGCCTCCACGCCGGCCAGGCGCACGCCCTTGGCGGCCCAGTCGCGCGAGGAACCCTGGCCGTAGTCGGCGCCGGCCACAACGATCAGCGGCTGCTTGCGGGCCATGTAGGTCTCGATGGCTTCCCACATGCGGGTGACCTTGCCCTCCGGCTCGATGCGGGCAAGCGAGCCCGGCTTGACCTTGCCGTCCACCACCACCATTTCGTTCTTCAGGGTGGGGTTGGCAAAGGTGGCGCGCTGCGCGGTCAGGTGGTCGCCGCGGTGGGTCGCGTAGGAGTTGAAGTCTTCTTCCGGCAGGCCCATTTTGGCCAGGTACTCGCCGGCGGCGCTATCGAGCATGATGGCGTTGGACGGCGACAGGTGGTCGGTGGTGATGTTGTCGCCCAGCACGGCCAGGGGCCGCATGCCGGTGAGCGCGCGTTCGCCAGCCAACGCGCCTTCCCAGTAGGGCGGGCGGCGGATGTAGGTGCTCATCTCGCGCCAGTCGTACAGCGGGCTGGCCTTTTCGCCGGTGTCGGCGGTCACGGCGAACATTGGCTCGTAGACCTTGCGGAACTGCGCTGGCTTCACGCTGGCGGCAACCACCGCGTCGATCTCTTCGTCGGACGGCCAGATGTCCTTCAACGTCACCGGCTTGCCATCGGCATCGGTGCCCAGCACATCCTTCTCGATATCGAAGCGGATGGTGCCGGCAATGGCGTAGGCCACCACCAGCGGCGGCGAGGCCAGGAAGGCCTGCTTGGCATACGGATGGATGCGGCCGTCGAAGTTGCGGTTGCCGGACAGCACGGCGGTGGCGTACAGGTCGCGGTCCACGACTTCCTTCTGGATCACCGGGTCCAGTGCGCCGGACATGCCGTTGCAGGAGGTGCAGGCATACGCCACCACCCCGAAGCCCAACTGCTCCAGTTCCGGCAGCAGGTTGGCTTCTTCCAGGTAGAGCGTCACCGCCTTGGAACCCGGCGCCAGCGAGCTCTTCACCCACGGCTTGCGGGTGAGGCCAAGCTTGTTGGCGTTGCGCGCCAGCAGCCCGGCGGCCACCATGTTGCGCGGGTTGTTGGTGTTGGTGCAGCTGGTGACGGCGGCGATGATCACCGCACCGTCCGGCATCAGGCCGGGCTCGTTCTCGACCTTGCCGCTGATGCCGCGCGCGGCCAGCTCGGAGGTGGGCACGCGCTTGTGCGGGTTGGATGGGCCGGCGATGTTGCGCACCACGGTGGACAGGTCGAACCTGAGCACGCGCGGGTACTCGGCGTTTTTCAGGCTGTCCGCCCAGAGGCCGGCTTCCTTGGCGTAGGTTTCCACCAGCTTGACCAGCGCATCGTCGCGGCCGGTGAGCTTGAGGTACTTGATGGTCTGCTCGTCGATGTAGAACATCGCGGCAGTGGAGCCAAACTCCGGCGCCATGTTGGAAATGGTGGCGCGGTCGCCCAGCGTCAGGTGGGTGGTGCCTTCGCCGAAGAATTCGAGGTAGGACGACACGACCTTTTCCTTGCGCAGGAATTCGGTCAGGGCCAGCACGGTGTCGGTCGCGGTGATGCCCGGCTGCGGCTTGCCGGTCAGCTCCACGCCGATGATGTCCGGCAGGCGCATCCAGGAAGCGCGGCCCAGCATCACGCTTTCGGCTTCCAGGCCGCCCACGCCGATGGCGATCACGCCCAGCGCGTCCACCATGGGGGTGTGGGAGTCGGTGCCGACCAGCGTGTCGGGGAAGGCCACGCCGTCTTTCACCTGCACCACCGGGCTCATGCGCTCGAGGTTGATCTGGTGCAGGATGCCGTTGCCCGGCGGAATCACGTCGACGTTCTTGAAGGCCTTCTTGGTCCAGTTGATGAAGTCGAAGCGGTCTTCGTTGCGGCGGTCTTCGATGGCGCGGTTCTTCGCGAACGCATCGGGATCGAAACCGCCGCACTCGACGGCCAGCGAGTGGTCCACCACCAGCTGGGTCGGCACGACCGGGTTGACCATGACCGGGTCGCCGCCCTGGGCGGCAATGGCGTCGCGCAGCCCGGCGAGGTCGACCAGCGCGGTCTGGCCCAGGATGTCATGGCAGACCACGCGCGCCGGGAACCAGGGAAAATCCAGTTCCTGCTTGCGTTCGATGATCTGCTTGAGGGAATCGGTCAGCGTAGCCGGGTCGCAGCGGCGCACGAGGTTCTCGGCCAGCACGCGCGACGTGTACGGCAGCTTGTCATAAGCGCCCGGCTGGATGGCGTCGACCGCGGCACGCGTGTCGAAGAAATCCAGCTGGGTGCCGGGCAGCGGTTTGCGGTTTGCAGTGTTCATTTTTTAGGGACGAAAGAGAGTCATGATCAGGGGGTAGTGGCCCAGCTTTGCGGCCAACTACCCCCTTCTCCCACGGGCGATGCAGGGGAGCAAACCGGCAGCCGGCTAGATTACTTGCGATCCTTGATCGGCACGAACTTCAGGTTTTCCGGGCCCGTGTAGTTGGCGCTGGGGCGGATGATCTTGTTGTCGATGCGTTGCTCGATGATATGCGCAGCCCAGCCCGAGGTGCGCGCGATCACGAACAGCGGGGTGAACATGGCGGTGGGCACGCCCATCATGTGATAGCTCACCGCGCTGAACCAGTCCAGGTTGGGGAACATCTTCTTGGCGTCCCACATGGTGGTTTCCAGGCGCTCGGCGATGTCGAACATCTTCATCGAGCCGGCATCCTTGGACAGGCGCCGCGCCACTTCCTTGATCACCTGGTTGCGCGGGTCGCCGGTGGTGTACACCGGGTGGCCGAAACCGATCACCACTTCCTTGTTCTCCACGCGGCGCGAGATGTCGATATGCGCCTCGTCCGGGCTGTCGTAGCGCTTCTGGATCTCGAACGCCACTTCGTTGGCGCCGCCGTGCTTGGGGCCGCGCAGCGCGCCGATGGCGCCGCAGATTGACGAGTACATGTCCGAGCCCGTGCCGGCGATCACGCGGCCGGCGAAGGTGGAGGCGTTGAACTCGTGCTCGGCGTACAGGTTGAGCGAGGTCTGCATGGCGCGCTCCCACAGCGCGGACGGCTTCTGGCCGTGCAGCAGGTGCAGGAAGTGCGCGCCGATGGTGTCGTCGTCGGTCTCGACTTCGATGCGCCGGCCATTATGGCTGTAGTGGTACCAGTACAGCAGCATGGAGCCCAGGCTGGCCATCAGGCGGTCGGCGATGTCGCGCGCACCTGGGGTGTTGTGGTCGTCCTTTTCCGGCAGCACGGTGCCGAGCACGGACACGCCGGTGCGCATCACGTCCATCGGGTGGGCGCTGGCGGGCACCCATTCGAGGGCGGCCTTGACGTTGGCGGGCAGGCCGCGCAGGGCCTTGAGCTTGGCCTTGTAGGCAGCCAGTTCGGCGCGGGTGGGGAGCTTGCCGTGCACCAGCAGGTGGGCGATTTCCTCGAATTCGCAGGTCTCGGCGATGTCGAGGATGTCGTAGCCGCGGTAGTGCAGGTCGTTGCCGGTACGGCCGACCGTGCACAGCGCGGTGTTGCCGGCGGTCACGCCCGACAGGGCGACGGATTTCTTCGGCTTCGGGGCGACTAGCGGTTGCGCTTCGGACATGGGGGAGTCTCCTTGGGGTTGCTGTGCTCGTGTGCTCGTGTGCACGTGTGCTGTTCGGGTGCTGCTGGTGGGCTTACTTGGCCTTGCCCTGGGCAAACAGGGCGTCCAGTTTTTGCTCATAGGCGTGATAGCCGATGCTTTCGTACAGCTCGGCGCGCGTCTGCATGGTATCGACCACGTTCTGCTGCGTGCCGTCGCGGCGGATTGCAGCGTACACGTTTTCGGCGGCCTTGTTCATGGCACGGAAGGCCGACAGCGGGTAGAGGACCATCGACACGCCGGCACCGCCCAGTTCCTCGGTGGTGAACAGCGGCGTAGCGCCAAATTCGGTGATGTTCGCCAGCACCGGCACCTTCACGGCGTCAACGAACTTGCGGTACATGGCCAGGTCGGTCATGGCCTCCGGGAAGATGGCGTCGGCGCCGGCTTCCACGCAGGCCACGGCCCGCTCGATGGCCTTGTCCAGGCCTTCCACGGCCAGTGCGTCGGTGCGGGCCATGATGACGAAGTTCTCGTCGGTACGGGCATCGACGGCCGCCTTGATGCGGTCGGCCATTTCTCCCTGCGAGACGATTTCCTTGCCCGGGCGGTGGCCGCAGCGCTTGGCGCCGACCTGGTCTTCGATATGCATTGCGCCCGCGCCGAACTTGATCAGCGACCTGGTGGTGCGCGCCACGTTGAAGGCGGAGGCGCCAAAGCCGGTGTCCACGTCGACCAGCAGCGGCACATCACACACGTCGGTGATGCGGCGCACGTCGGTCAGCACGTCGTCCAGGTTGGAGATGCCCAGGTCCGGCAGGCCGAGTGAGCCCGCGGCCACGCCGCCGCCAGACAGGTAGATGGCGCGGTAGCCCGCACGCTTGGCCAGCAGGGCATGGTTGGCATTGATCGTGCCGACGACCTGCAGGGGATGCTCATCGGCCAGGGCCTGGCGGAAACGGGCGCCGGCGGAGCGGGCGAGGTCGGAAGTGGAGAAGGTCATGATCATCGCTTTAGGAGTGGACGGCTGATAAGCGCAAGGGGTGTGCCAGCCTGTTTTTGGCTGCGCATCGCGCCTCACGCAGGAGCGCGGGCGTAGGGCGGCACCCTTGCCAGGCCTGGGCTGGCGGCGATTCCCGAGGCTTCGCGGCCGGCCCCTGCGTTGCGTCGCTGACGCGTGATGAATTTCAAAATTGAAAGAATTGCTTTTCAATATTGAAATGCAATCCGTGGGGGCGCACAATCTCAAGATTAGCGCCATCCGGCGTATCTGCAGCGTTTTCCATCTCCATGCAATCCGGCATCCTCTCGCCCATTCCCCCCACCGGCGGCACCACGCCGGCCCGCCCGCGGATCTGGGCGATCGGCATTAGCCGCCTGTCCCGGGCCTTTGCCGACCTGATCCCGGCCTACGCCGCGCAGGCCGAGTTCCGCATCTTGGGCAAAGGCTACGCGGCGGCTGCCAGCGCCGTCGCCCGCGAAGCGCGCGAGGGCAGGCTCGATGCCGTGGTGGCGGGCGGCTCCAATGGCGCCTACCTGCGCCAGCACGTCGATGTGCCAGTGGTGCTGGTCAAGGTGACCGGCTTCGATGTGATGAGCGCGCTGGCGACGGCGCGGCGCATCTCGCCGAAGGTGGCGCTGGTGACGCACGCCGCCACCTATCCGGAGGTGGATGAGTTCGTGCGGTCTTTTTCGCTGTCCATCCCAGCTTACACGTACCTGACCGAGGACGATGCCGCGGCCCGCGTGAAGGCCCTCAAGCAGGAGGGCGTCAAAGTGGTGGTGGGGCCGGGCATGGTGACCGACCTGGCGGACAAGATCGGCCTGATCGGCGTGTTCCTGTACTCAGGCAATTCGGTGCGGGGTGCGCTGGAGGATGTGATCGAAGCGGCTCGCTTGCGCCGCATCGAGTCCGGCCGGCGCGACTACGTCAACACCATCCTGGCTCACCTGAACGAAGGCGTGGCCGCAGTCGACGCGGACGGGCGCATCCAGACTTACAACCCGGCCATGGAGCGTTTTCTCGGCACGGCGCCGGCCGCTGCGCTGGGCCGCAAGCTGCAAGCGCTGGCCCCCGCGCTCTCGCTCGATGGCGTGATGCAGAGCGGCAGCAAGGAACTCGAAGCCATCCACAAGCTTGGCGACAAGATGGTGGTGGTCAACCGCATCCCCATCGTCACCGAGAGCGGCGCCACCGGCGCGGTGCTGACGCTGCAGGATGCCAATGCCATCCATCGGGTCGACCGCAACCTGCGCTCGCGCAGCCGCGCGAGGCCGGCTGGCGTGCGCTACAGCCTGGACGACCTCGCTGGTGCTTCCCCGGCCATGCATCACCTGCGCGAACTGGCGCGGCGCTATGCGGCGGTGGATTCCACCGTGCTGGTGGGCGGCGAAAGCGGCACCGGCAAGGAGGTGCTGGCCCAGGGCATGCACGACGCCAGCCCGCGCCGCGTATTCCCGTTCGTGGCGGTCAATTGCGCGGCGTTCCCCGAGACGCTGCTGGAAAGCGAGCTGTTCGGCTACGAAGAGGGCGCCTTTACCGGCGCACGCCGCGGCGGCAAGGCGGGCTTGTTCGAGTCCGCCCACAATGGCACGCTGTTCCTGGACGAGGTGGGCGATATGCCGCCCGCGCTGCAGACCCGCTTGCTGCGTGTGCTGCAGGAAAAACAGGTGCTGCCGATCGGCGGCCTGGATGCCGTGCCGGTCAATGTGCGGGTGATTGCCGCCACGCACCGCAACCTGGGCGAGCTGGTCCGGCAGGGCAGCTTCCGCCAGGATCTCTACTACCGCCTCAATATCCTGCGCATCGAGATGCCGCCGCTGCGCGAGCGCGCCGGCGACCTGCCCGAGCTGGCGGAACTGCTGTACCGCCGTGCCCAGGAACGCCTGGGGCAGCCGGCGCCACAGCCGCTGCCGCAAGCGGTGCGGGCGAGGCTGGCGGGCTATGCCTGGCCGGGCAATATCCGCGAGCTGGAAAACGTGACCGAACGCATTGCCGTGCTGGTGGCGGGGCGCAAGCTGGCGCCCCGGGATTTGCTCGATGAATTGCAGGCGGCGGCGCCGGAGTTGTTTGGCCCGGAGCCGCAGGGTGATCCTGCGCCGCTGGCTGGCGGCTTGCGCGGCGCGGTGGCCAAGGGTAGTGCGGGTGGTACGGGAGGTGACGATCCGACTGAGGCGGGCTCGCTCGCCGGCGTGGCACGCACCAGTCAGGCCGAGCATATCCGGCGCGTGCTGGCGCAATGCGGGGGCAACCGTGCCGCAGCCTGTCATCAGTTGGGCATCAGCGCCACGACCCTGTGGCGGCGCCTGAAAGAGGCGCCGTAGCCATGTCACGGCTGCGCCACGTGCCGTGACACGACGGGCTGCGGTGTCAGCCCCTTGGCCGCCAGCCAGTCCGCATTGAACAGGCGCCCGGCATACAGGTCGCCGCGGTCGCACAGCAGGGTGACGATGGTGTGGCCCGGCCCCATCTCACGGGCCAGCCAGGCCGCCGCCGCCACATTGATGCCGGACGAGCCGCCCACCCATAAGCCTTCCTCGCGCAGCAGCCGGTAAACCATGTCGACGCAAGCCTGGTCGTCGATCCGGACCGCATCGTCGATCGGGGTGTCCGCCAGGTTGGCGGTGACGCGGCTGGAGCCGATCCCCTCGGTGATGGAGTTGCCCTTGGCCTTGACCTCGTGGTGCTTGACGAAGTGGTACAGCCCGCTGCCGTGCGGATCGGCCAGCACGATGCGCACGGGTGGGTTGCGCTCCTTCTCCTTCAGGAAACGCGCGACGCCGGCCAGCGTGCCGCCGGTGCCGGTGGCACAGACAAAGGCATCGATCTTGCCGGCGGTGTCGTGCCAGATTTCCGGACCGGTGGTTTCGTAGTGCGCCTGCCGATTGGCCAGGTTGTCGAACTGGTTCGCCCAGATGGCGTTTTCCGTCTCCTGGGCCAGGCGCCCGGCCACCTTCTGGTAGTTGTTGGGGTCGGCGTAGGGCGCCGCTGGCACCGGGCGCACCTCGGCGCCGAGCAGCCGCAGGCGGTCCATCTTTTCCGGGGACTGGGTGTCGGGGATCACCACGATGCAGCGGTAGCCGCGCGCGGCGCACAGATGCGCCAGGCCGATGCCGGTATTGCCGGCGGTGCCTTCCACCACGGTCCCGCCGGGCTTGAGCGCGCCGCGCCGCTCGGCGTCGCGGATGATGTAGAGCGCCGCCCGGTCCTTGACCGAGCCGCCCGGATTCAGGAACTCAGCCTTGCCGAGGATTTCGCAACCGGTCTCCTCGCTCAGGCCTGCCAGCCGGATCAGCGGTGTATGGCCGATGGTGCCGACGAAACCATCCTTGACGTCCATGATGCACTCCGCGCGTTGCGCTCCGGATGGATCGGAGCGTCACTCAGAGTGATAGATCGGCGTTGGGGGAATGACAAGGCGTGCCGGGAAACCCGCATGGCGCACGGGTTCGGCTTGGGCTGGAAAAGCGGGTTTTGCGCGACGTTGGGATAGCGGCGCCAGGGTGGCCGTCAGGCAGCGTTCAGCCACCGGAAATTGATGTCGCCCTCAAGAAATTCCTGCCGGGTGGCGTGAAAGTCACGCACATACTCGCTGTTGAGGTGCGATTCCAGCGCATGCCTGGAATTCCACTCCATGTAGAGCACGAACACCTCGGCATCCTCGGCGTCTTCTCCCACGTGATAGCGCAGGCAGCCGGGCTCCATGGCGCCGCGCAGGCGCAGCGCGGCCAGCTTGGCAACCAGGACCTCACGGCGGTGAGCCTTGGCGCGCGCAATTCCGACAAGCGTGTACGTTGTGGACATGGTGTGAACGGCAAGCGTGTGGCGCGCCATTGTAGCCGTGCGGCGGGGCCCTGGGCTGAATGTCCGAGGGCATTGGCCGGATAATTTAGACGGGTTGACAAGTCCCCGCCCGGGCGATAGCGGTGCGGCCAGCGGTCCCGGCAGGGGCTGGCTGGCGATCCATCGCCCCGCTAGTCCTGCCGTGCCTGCCGTGTGATGACCTGCCCGTTGCGCGCCCCGCTATGCGCGCCGTACTGCCAGGTAATGGCGCCGTTGACGATCACGGCGCCGATGCCTTCGGCCGGGCGGGTGGGGGTTTCGTAGCTGGCGGCATCGCGCACGTTCTCGGCATTGAAGACGACGATATCGGCATGGTGGCCCACCTCCAGCGTGCCGCGTTGATGCAGGCCGAAGTTGCGCGCCGTCAGCCCGGTCATCTTCCAGACCGCCGTTTCGAGCGGGAACAGCCCGATCTCGCGGCAGTAGTGGCCGAGTACGCGTGGGAAGGTGCCCCACAGGCGCGGATGCGGGCTTGCGCCAACGGGAATGCCGTCGGAGCCGATCATGGTGTCGTCGAAGGCGAGGATGCGCTGGACGTCGTTTTCGTCCATCAGGAAGTAGACCGCGCTGCCGGGCTGCAGGCGGCGCGCCGCCTCGTCCTTGGCCACGCCCCATTCCCTGGCGATGTCGTCGAGGTCGCGGCCCGCGCATTCGGGGTGCGGCTGGCTGGCGGAGATCAGCACCCGGCCTTCGAGCATGCCGCGGTCGGTGCGGATCATGGTGGAGCCGGCCGTGTACGGGTAGCAGTCGAGCGAGACGCACTGGTGCTTCATGGTTTCACGGATGAAGGGCAGCGTGACCCGGCTCCTGCCGAAGTTCGCCGTGTTCTGCACCTTGTGGTGCGACACCACCACCGGCACGCCGAGCTCGCGGCCAATGCGGAAGGTTTCTTCCAGCGACTGCATGACATGGTCGGACTCGTCGCGCATATGCGTCACGTACAGCGCCTTGCGCGCGCTGAGTGGCCGGCAGACCTCGATGATTTCCTCGGTCGTCGCCTTGGCGGCGGGCGGGTAGAAGGTGCCGGTCGACAGGCCGATCGCGCCGGCTTGCATGGCTTGCTCGACCAGTGCCCGCATGGCGGCAATCTCTTCGGCATTGGCGGGCCGGTCGAGCGCCGGCATGGTGACCGCGCGCAAGGTCGAATGCCCGACCATCGCCGCCACGTTGACCGAGCTTGGCGTGGCGCGCAGCGCATCGAGGTAAGCCGCGAAGGTGGTGAAGCGGCCCTCGGCCGGCGAGTCGATCAGGCTTAGCGGCATGGGCAGGTCCATGTCCGCGCGCAACGGGGCGGCGCTGATGCCGCAGTTGCCGGCGATCACGGTCGTGACACCCTGTGAGACCTTGAAGGGCATGGTGGCCTGGGACAGCACGGCCTGGTCGTCATGCGTGTGCGCGTCGATGAAGCCCGGGGCGACGATCTGGCCCGACGCGTCCAGCGTCCGGTCGGCCGTGTGCCCGGTTAGATTGCCGATCGCCGCGATGCGGCCCCCGCGCACGCCGATATCGGCGCTGAAGCGGGGGGCCTTGCTGCCGTCGATCACGGTGCCGCCAGCGATCAGCAGGTCGTAGTGCGTGGAATCAGGATTGGACATCGGGTTCCTTTTTTGGGTCTGCAGCGAGTCGGTCAGCGGGTCAGCGAGTCGGCGGGTCAGCGGAAGTGGCAGGCGACCTGATGCCCGCCGCCGGCGGAGGGCCGTTCGGTGAGGGCGGGCGCCTGTTCCTTGCATATGGCTTGCGCCAGCGGGCAGCGTGTGTGAAAGCGGCAGCCCGGCGGCGGGTTGGCCGGGCTCGGCGGGTCGCCTTGCAGCAGCAGGCGCCGGGCCGGCGTGCGCGGATTGGGCACTGGCACCGCGGACAGCAGGATCTCCGTGTACGGGTGGCGCGGCGCGCTGAACAGCGTGTCGCGGTCGGCCAGCTCCACGATCTGGCCGAGGTACATCACAGCGACCCGGTGGCTGATATGGCGCACCACCGCCAGGTCGTGCGCAACGAACAGGTAGGCGATGCCGAGTTCGGCCTGCAGGTCCATCAGCAGGTTGACCACCTGCGCCTGCACCGAGACGTCGAGCGCCGACACCGGCTCGTCGCAGACGATCAGCTTGGGGTTGAGCGCGAGCGCGCGCGCGATGCCCAGCCGCTGCCGCTGGCCGCCCGAGAATTCGTGAGGGAATTTCCTGGCCGCCTCCGGGCGCAGCCCGACCTTGGCAAACAGCCACTGCACGCGTTCGCTGCGCTCGGTGCGCGAGCGCATGCCGAAATTGCGCAGCGGCTCGCTGACGATCTCGCCCGCCGTCAGGCGCGGGCTTAGCGAAGCGTAGGGGTCCTGGAAGATGATCTGCAGATCCCGCCGGCGCAGGCGCATGGCGTTTGCCGACAGGCCCAGCAGCTCCTCGCCATCGAGTTGCACCGAGCCGGAGGTGGGCTCGACCAGGCGCAGCACCGACTTGGCGGTGGTGGTCTTGCCGCAGCCGGATTCGCCAACCAGCGAGAGCGTCTCGCCGCGCTCGACGGTGAAGGACACGCCGTCCACCGCCTGGATGGGCGGCTTGCGCGGCGCCAGCCAGCGCTGCGGCGCGATGTAGTGCTTCTTGAGCCGGTCGACCTTGAGCAGGGGAGAGGGCGGGACAGTGGGGGTGCTCATGCGATGGCTTCCTGGGCTGGCTGGTTGCATTCGATGCGGCCTTCCTCGACCGCGAAGCAGGCCACCGCATGGTCTGCGCCGTGGCGCGTGAGTTGCGGGATTTCGCGCGCGCAGCGCGTGTCGGCATGCGGGCAGCGCGCCGCGAACGCGCAGCCGCGGCGCGCTTGCTGCGGCGATGGCACTAGCCCGGGGATTTCGGCCAGGCGCTGGCTGCTGGTGTTCATCGAAGGCATCGAGGCCATCAGCGCGCGGGTGTAGGGGTGCAGCGGGCGGTCGAACAGATCGATGACGCTGGCTTCCTCGACCTTGCGCCCGGCGTACATCACGATCACGCGGTCGCAGCACTCCGCCACCACGCCGAGGTCGTGCGTGATCATCACTACCCCCATGCCTAGTTCTTTCTGCAAGCGGCGGATCAGGTCCAGGATCTGGGCCTGGATGGTGACGTCGAGCGCGGTGGTGGGCTCGTCGGCGATCAGCACCTCCGGGTTGCAGGCCAGCGCCAGTGCGATCATCACGCGCTGGCGCATGCCGCCGGAGAGCTGGTGCGGGTATTCGTTGACGCGGCGCTCGGGCTCGGGGATCTGCACCAGCCGCAGCATTTCCGCTGCGCGCTTCAGCGCATCGGCACGGCTTGCGCCTTGGTGCAGCTGCACCGTCTCGGCAATCTGGCGGCCGATCGTGAGCACCGGGTTCAGCGAGGTCATCGGCTCCTGGAAGATCATCGAGACACGGTTGCCGCGGATACGGCGCATCTCGCGCTCGCTGAGTTGCAGCAGGTCGATGCCGCGCAGCCGCACGGCGCCGCGCATGCGTGCCGGCGGCGTGGGCAGTAGCCGCATGATCGACAGCGCGGTCACGCTCTTGCCGCAGCCGGACTCGCCGACCACGCCAAGCGTCTGGCCGGCGCGCACGGTGTACGAGACGCCGTTGACCGAGCGGGCCGGGCCGGTGAGCGTGTCGAAATGGGTGTGCAGGTCGTCCACCTCGAGCAACGGCTCCCCGGTGGGCAGGGCAACGCGGGACATTGTCGTCGTCATTGGTGAGCCCCCTTTCAGAGTTGCCGCGCCAGGCGCGGATCGAGCGCGTCTCGCAAGCCGTCGCCCAGCAGGTTGATCGCCAGCACCGTCGCGGCCAGCAGGATGCCGGGGTAAAGGATGATATGGAACGCCACCGCCACGAAGTTGCGGCCCTCGGCCATCATGTTGCCCCAGCTCGGTGTCTGCCCGGGCACGCCGACGCCGAGGAAGGACAGGGCCGCTTCCGTCAGCACGGCGGCGGCGGCCACGAAGGTGGCCTGCACGATCAGCGGCGCCACCATGTTGGGCACCACATGGCGCGCCAGGATCACCGGCAGGCGGGTGCCCACCGCATGCGCGGCTTCGACGTAGAGTTGCTCGCGCAGCGTGAGCGCCAGCGAGCGCACCAGCCGCACCACGCGCGGGACCTCGGGGATGGTGATGGCGACGATCACGGCCGTGAGGCTGGCCTGCGTGACCGCCATCAGCGCGATTGCCAGCAAGATGCCCGGGATGGCCATCAAGCCGTCCATCACGCGCATCACGAAGGAGTCGGCCCAGCGCACGAAGCCCGCGGCGAGGCCAAGCAGCACGCCGAAACCGGTTGCCAGCAGGCCGACCGAGCCGCCGACGACCATCGAGACGCGCCCGCCCCAGACCGCGCGGCTGAACACATCGCGGCCCAGCGCGTCGGTGCCGAACCAGTGCTCGGCCGAGGGCGGCTGCATGCGCGCCAGCGGATCGATATCCTGGGGATCGAAGGTGGCGATCCAGGGCGCGCCGATGGAGAGCGCGGCAATCGCGACCAGCAACAGCGCGCCGACGATCAGCGTGGGGTGCTTGCGCGCCCAGTGCCAGCGCGGCAGCACGAACGGGGTGTCCTGAGGCACCGCCGCGCTGGGGGCAGCGCCATCGGTCACAGGCAGGGAGGTGGACATGGTGACAGGTCTCGCGGCAAGGATGGGGTTGGTACCGGATGTCAGTACTTGATGCGCGGATCGAACAGGCGGTAGCTCAGGTCGATCATCAGGTTGATCAGCACGTAGACGCCGGCCGAGATCAACAGCACGCTCTGGATCACCGGGTAATCGTGGCGCTGCACCGAGTCGACCACCAGGCGGCCGACGCCGGGAATCGCGAACACGGTCTCGGTGACGACCACGCCGCCGATCAGCAGCGCGATGCCCATGCCGATGGTGGTGGCGATCGGGATTGCCGCGTTGCGCAGCGCATGGCCCAGCACCGGCAGCACGCCCAGGCCTTTGGCGCGCGCGGTGCGGATGTAGTCCTCGTGCAGCACCTCAAGCACGGTGGCGCGCGTCATGCGCGTCACCAGCGCGATATAGACCAGCGCCAGGTTGACGCAGGGCAGGACCAGGCTGCGCAGCCATTCGCCGATGCCGTCGGCCAGGCGCGCATAGCCCTGCACCGGAAACCACGGCAGCTGGATGGCGAAGGCATAGACCAGCAGGTAGCCCACCAGGAACACCGGCAGGGAAAACGCCAGCACCGCGAACAACATCACCAGCCGGTCGATCCAGCTGCCGGCGCGGTAGGCCGCAAGCGTGCCCAGCGGCACCGCGACCAGCAAGGTCAGCAGCATGGTCAGCGCGGCAATGCAGGCCGTGGGTTCCAGCCGCTGCGCCAGCAACCGGGCCACCGGCACCTGGGTGAAGATCGAGGTGCCGAGGTCGCCGGTGGCGAGCCGGCCGAGCCACAGCACGAACTGCCGCCACAGCGGCAGGTCCAGGCCCAGCGCGCCACGCAGTCTGGTGATGTCGTCGACCGTGGCAAGGTCGCCCGCGATCAGTGCGGCCGGGTCGCCCGGCGACAAGTGGATCAGCAGGAACACCACGATGGCGACCACCGCCATCACGGGTAGCGTCGCGGCCAGGCGTCGGAGCAGGTAGCCCATCGTCGTGTCTCCTCGGTGGGTCGTTCTTCGTTTTTTGTTCGTCGTTCGTCGTTTTTACTTGTCGAGCATCCAGACCGTGGGCATGCCAGCCCACAGCTTGTCGACGCCCTTGAGGCTGGCGCGTGCCGCGAAGGCCGCCGAGTACTGGCCGGCATTCACATAGGGCACGGCCTCATAGGCGCGCTTCTGGAAGGCATCGAGCAATTCCTTGCGCTTGGCCGGCACGGTCTCGCGGATCCAGGCGGTGCGTAGCGCATCGAGCGGCTTGTCGCAGGGCCAGCCGGGCAGGCTGTTGCCGCAGGCGGCGCTGAGGTAGGCGTTGGTGATCGGCGAATTCGAATCGAACTCGCCCGCCACGGTCACGTACATGCTCCAGCCACCGGCCTCGGGCGCTTCGCGCTTGGCGCGGCGCGCACCGATGGATGCCCAGTCCATGTTCTGCATGTCCACGTTCATGCCCATGCTGCGCATGGTCTGCGCCGCCATCAGGGCCTCGGCGTTGAGCTGGGGCACGTCGGTCGGCACCAGCACCACCACCTTCTCGCCCTTGTAGCCGGCCGCGCCGAGCAACTGCTTGGCGCGCGCCAGGTCGGCCTTGCGATACGGCTCGGCGCCGGCCGTCGTATCGTTGGGGCCGCCGCAGATGAAGTAGGTGGCGCAGTAGTTCATGCGCATATCGAGTGGATACCCCATGGCCGCGGTGAAGCGCTCCTGGCTTACCGCCTGCAGGAAGGCCTGGCGGACCTTCGGGTTATTGAAGGGCGGATGGAGCTGGTTCATCACCAGCACGCCCTGGTAGGCGCCGCCCGAGCCGATCTTGACGCTGGTGTCGGCACGCAGCGGGGCGATGTAGTCCGGCGGCACCTGCTCGACCAGGTCGACCTCGCCGCGCTTGAGCGCCGCGATGGCGCTGTTGGCATCCGGCAGGTAGAGCCATTCCACGCGGTCGAACTGGCTCTTCTTGCTGCCGGCGAGGCCGCTCGCCGGTTCGCTGCGCGCCACGTAGTTCGGGTTGCGCACGAAGACCGCCTTGTTGCCCGGTACCCATTCGTCGCGCTTGAAGATGAAGGGGCCGGAGCCCATCACCTCGGGCAGCGGCGCGGTGGCGGGCATCCTGGCCAGGCGCTCCGGCAGGATCACCGGCGGGAAGCCCGAAGGCTTGGCCAGCGCATCGAGCACCATGCCAAAGGGCTCCTTGAGCGTGAGCGTGAAACTGCGCGCGTCGAGCGCCTTCCATTCGGCGCCAGCGTCGCCCATGGCGCGGCCCAGGCTGTCGCGCGCGCTCCAGCGCTGCAGCGATGCGACGGCGTCGGCCGCGGTGACCGCGCTGCCATCCGAGAACTTGAGGCCGGGGCGCAGGGTGAAGCTCCACTGCTTGCCGTCCTTGGCACTGCTGTACTTTTCCACCATCTGCGGTTGCGGCTTGCCGCTCGCGTCCTGCGCGAACAGCGTGTCGTAGACCATGTAGCCGAAGTTGCGCGTGATGTAGGCGGTGGTGAAAGTCGGGTCGAGGATCTTCAGGTCGGCATGGGCTACGACCTTGAGGGTCTTGGTCTGCGCCAGCACGGGAAGGCTGGCGCTGGCCAGGGCGAGTGCGCTCGCCGCCAGAGCGGTGCGCAGGGTGGGATTCGGTTTCATGGGCGTGTCTCCTTTCTTGTTGTTGTCGTTGTTATCGTTGTTGCCGTTGCGAACCGGCGCGCGGTGCTCAGGCCGCCGCTGCGTCAAGCGGCCACTTGGGCCGGCGCACCTTGCGGTAGGGCAGGGTCGTGAGGTCGAGCGTCACGGCGCCGGGGGCGCCTACGTAGATCACGTGCCTGGCCACCGTCGAGAACGAGGCGTAAAAATGTTGCGAGGACTTGACCACGATGATCTTCTTGCGCGCGAGGTCGCAGCCCAGTTGCGTGAACAGATCCGTGCCCATCGCCTGGTTGCGCAGGGTAATCAGCACGATGTCGATGCCGTTGGCTTCCACCAGCGCGCAATCGCCCATCTGCATCGGCGTGTTCGACAGGCCCGTCATCACCATGTCGGGCAGCAAGGCCTTGATCGTGCAGTCCAGGTCCAGCGGATCACCCGAGAGCGGGCTGATCTTGCCGCCGATGCGCATCGCCAGGCGCGCGCCCACACCCGCATCAAAGGCGATGCGCACCGCGATCGGGTCCCACAGCGGGCCGACGGCGGCGTTGGCGATGCCGCGCTCGATCATGCGGCGCAGGATAAAGGTGGAGTCGCTTGCCGCGCCGCCCCCGGGATTGTCGGCGCCGTCTGCCAGCACCACCGGGCCGCCGTCGAAGGCCAGGGCCTCGTCGAGCGCGGTGTCGATGTCGGGATAGCGCACCGTGAGCGCCTCGCGCATGCCGATCAGCTCGTCGGCCAGCTGGCGGGCCAGCGCATCGGCCTGGGCCTGGTTGCCATCGGTGTAGACCAGCACCTTGGTGCCCATGCCGGGCACGTCTCCCCACGAGAAGCCGTGCGCGATCGAGACCGACAGCACGCCGTCGCGGCCTTCCAGCGACTGGATGCGGTCCACGAAGCCGCGCGCCGGCTCGCGCGAGGTATGAACGGTAACGATCATCTCGCAGTCGACCACGGCAGCCACGGGGCGGACCTTGCCCTGCACCTTGGCCGCGCACAGGTCGACCAGTTCCAGGGCGCGCTCCAGCACGTCGGTGTGCGGGTATTCCTTGAAGGCGATCAGCACGTCGGCATGCTCGACCATCTCCGGCGTCAGGTGGCTGTGCGGATCGAGTTCCGCGCCGATCACCACCTGCGGCCCGACGATGGCGCGCACGCGCTGCAGCAGGTCGCCTTCGCAGTCGTCGTAGCCATCGGCCACCATCGCGCCGTGCAGGCCTAGCAGCACCATGTCCACGGGCAGCGCCGCGCGCAGGTCGGCCAGCAGTTCCTCGCGCAGGGTTTCGTAGGCATGGCGCGTGGTGGTGCCGCTGGGCTGCGCGCCGGCTACCATGCCTTCGGACAACTGCCAGCCGCGCTCCTTGCCGCGCAGCCGGGCGGCCCACAGCGGGCCGGAGAAGAACGTCATCTGCTCTGGGTGCTGGCCGGCCGGGAAGTAGCCGCGGTCCCTGAAGGAGGCGAGGCCGGTCGGCATCGGCCCGAAGGTGTTGGTTTCGGTGGCGAGGGAGGCACTGAAGACACGCACGGTGGTGAACTCCTGGTCAATTTGGCGATTGGCGATCGGCGATTTGGGGGGGGCAACGCGATTCAGGTCGGGTCAGCCAGGCGGCGCAGCCGCGCGGGCCCCAGCATCTCGGCGGTCAGGCCGAACGATGCGGGATGCGCGGGCACGGGCAGGCCGCGCGCAAGCGCGGCGCAGGTTTCGCCCATGGCGGCCGAAGTCTGGATGCCGTAGCCGCCCTGGCCAGCCACCCAGAAGAAGCCGGGTGCCGCGTCGTCAAAGCCGCCGACCAGGTCGCCGTCGGCGACGAAGGAGCGCAGCCCGGCCCAGGTGCGGGTGGGGCGGCGGATTGCCAGCGAGGTGGCTTGCTCGATGCGGTGGATGGCGAGCGCGATATCCATTTCCTCGGGCTGGATGTCCTGTGGCTCGACCGGATCGGCATTGGCCGGCGAGCCCAGCAACATGCCGGCATCGGGCTTGAAGTACCAGTCCTCGCCGGCGCCGAAGACCATGGGCCAGCGGTCCGTGTCCATGTCCGCGGGCGGCGCGAAGATGAACGCGGAGCGGCGGCGGGGCTCGATTCCCAGCGGCTGCACGCCGGCCAGCCGCGCAATGGCGTCGACCCAGGCGCCGGCGGCGTTGAGCAGCACGGGCGCTTCATAGACCGCCCCGCCCGCCTCCACGCGCCAGTGGCCCTGCACGCGCGCAATGGCGCTGACTTCGGCATCGCACACCAGCTTGCCGCCGGCCTGGCGCATGCCGCGCAGATAGCCTTGGTGGATGGCATGCACATCCATGTCCGCCGCGTTGGGCTCATACACGGCGCCCAGCACCTGTTCTGGGCGCAGCGCCGGCACGCGCTCGCGTGCTTGCTCGGCGCTCAGGCGGCGCGCATCGGGGTCCATGGCGCGCAGCATCTCCCAGTGCGCTTCGAGCAGCGGCAATTGTCCGGGGCCGGCGATCATGAGCGCGCCGCGCGGGGTGAGCAGCGGATGCGAGGCAAAGCCCGGCGGCGGGTCCTGCAGGAAAGCGCGGCTTGCCATGGTCAGCGCGCGTACCTGCTGCGTGCCATAGCTCTCCATGAAGAGCGCCGCCGAGCGGCCGGTCGAGTGGTAGCCAGGCTGGGCCTCGCGCTCGAGCACGATGACGCGGCCATGCGGCGCGAGCCAGTGCGCGACGGACGCGCCGGCAATGCCACCCCCGATGACGAGGTAGTCGGCTGATATCGGCGAAGCGGCGTGAGTTGTGCGCATGATGGTGGTGGGACTGAGCGCGCTCGTGGGCGCTGGTGCTTTGGAATGCGAGTGAGTGTATTCAAGAATTTGCGAATATGCAAATTGCGAATACGCAAATTTTGCACTAAAGTGAGCAGCATGGGATGTACCCGGCTGTGCCGTCTGATAGCATCCGCTCCAACGGAAAAAAGGACGCAGGCTTGAAAACACACATCGCCCCGGGGCGCGGCAGCGACGATAGCGACGAGTCGCGCACGCTCGACCGCGAGACCTTTGGCAAGCGCCTGCGCAGTGCGCGCAAGGCCTTTGGCTGGACGCTGGCACATCTGGCCGAGCTGTCGGGCGTGTCGATCACCACCATCTCGCGCGCGGAGCGCGGGCAGCTGGCATTGGGCTACGAGAATTTTGCCGCGCTGGGCAAGGCGCTGCGGATGGACATGGGCTCGATGTTCGCGGGCGCCGGCGCCAAGCCAGCGCCATTCCAGGGGCCCGTCGTGACGCGGGCCGGCGAGGGCGTGACCTATCGGGGCGTGTCGTTTTCCTATGAGTTCCTCGGTACCGAGGCGGTGGGAAAGCAGATGATTCCGGTGGTCAGCACCGTGCACGCGCGCCGTATCGCGGGACCCGAGGATTTCGCGCGCCATCCCGGGGAGGAGTTCGTGTACGTACTCTCCGGGGAGATCGAGGTGCATTTCGACGGCGGCGAGCGGGTGCGCCTGGCGCGCGGCGATTCGCTGTACTTCGATGCCCGCATGGGCCACGCCTACATCAGCCTCAGCCGCCAGCTTGCGCGGATCGTCGGCGTGATGACCAGCGAAAGCAGCTTCATGAAGTCCGCCCAGGCCGGGGAGACGGAAGCCGCGCCGAAACCTGCCGCCAGGCGGCCGCGGGGTAAGGGTTGAAGCGTTGAAGCGTTGAAGGGCTGAAGTGCCATTTGCCTGCCCCATCCGTGCATGCGGGTGCCTGCCCGGGCCAAGGGAATGCCCGTCAGCCCTAAAGTATTTCGTCTCCTTGCCGTTAAGTGGCCACGCCTTATTCAATCTGTACGCGAGGAGCTGGCATGCTGAAACGGATCAAGACCCAACAGCTTCAAGTCGGAATGTTCGTGGCCAGGGTGGGGGGGGCATGGCTGGAGCATCCCTTCTGGCGCTCCCGCTTCCTGGTGAACAACCAGGAACAGATCGACCAGATGATCGCCTCCAAGGTCGAGGAGGTCTGGATCGATCTGCTCAAGGGCAAGGGTGTGCCGCCGCCCGTGCAACTGGCGGCGTCGGGGTCCTTGAGCGTGAAGCCCGTCGCGGACGAGCCGGCCGGCGCCGTGCCGCAGTCGGGGGTGCCGCTGGAGGTGGAGTTCGGGCTGGCCCGGGAGGTGATGAAGAACGGCAAGGCGGTGGTCGGGTCGATGTTCACGAATGCCCGCATGGGCCGGGCACTGGAGGTGGAGGGTGCCCTGATGCTGGTCGATTCCGTATCGAATTCGCTGACCCGCCATTCGCAGGCGCTGATCGCGCTGGCGCGGCTCAAGGTGCGGGACGACTACACCTATCTGCATTCCTTCGCGGTCTGCGCGCTGATGATCGCGCTCGGCCGCACCCTTGGCCTGGACAATGCTGCGGTGCAGCAGCTCGGGCTGGCGGGCCTGGTGCACGATATCGGCAAGATTTCCGTGCCCACGCACGTGCTGCACAAGCAGGGCGAAATGACCGCCGCCGAGGTAGCGATGGTGCAGCGTCATCCTTCGGTGGGTTACCGCGTCCTCAACGAGGCCAAGCTCTACAGCAATATTCCCCTCGATGTCTGCATGCACCACCACGAGCGCATCGACGGGCGCGGCTATCCGTTTGGCCTGCATGGCAACGAGATCAGCGTGCACGCCAAGATTGCCGCGGTGTGCGACGCCTATGACTCCCTGACCTCCAACCGGCCCGGGCACCAGGCGTGGACGCCCGCGCGGGCGCTGGAGTATATGGCGGTGCGGGTGGATACACTGTTCGATCGTACCGTGTTCCAGGCCTTCACCCGGTCCATTGGCATCTATCCGCTGGGCACGGTGCTGCGCTTGCGTTCCGGACGGCTGGCGGTGGTCTTCGCGCAGAACGACAACGAGCCGCTGCGCCCGCAGGTCAAGGTGTTCTACTCGGTGAGCGAGGCCGCCCGCCTCGGCCCCGAGACGCTCGATCTGCGCGAGACGGAGGATACCGTGGCGGGGTTCGAGGATCCGGCGCAATGGGGCTTTCGCGACGAGCAATTGCTGGAGCTCTGCGCGGCCTGAACCCTGCCACGGTGCGGTAAGGCTGTGCTGGCGTCAGGCGGCCCAGGCCATCTCCAGGATGCGCGCGGCATGGCTCTGGCCCGCGCTGATACCCATGACGGCGCCCCATTCGGGGTCGAAGCGGCTGGCAAGGAAGGCGTCGGCGGTGGCCGTATCGGCGTGCTGGAGCATCAGGCAGGCCTGGGCGGTCAGCACCAGCCGCGTGGTGGTGCGGCGTGCCTCGGCCTGCTGCTCTTCCTCGGGCAGGCGCAGCGCCGCGCGCAATGCCGCGACGCTGGCCTGGATGCGTGGCTCGTCCGCGCCGACCACGCTCATGTGTTCCAGCACCCGCAGGTAGTCGTGCGGGTTGCGGCCGATGGCGCGTAGCACGTCCAGGCACATCACGTTGCCGGAGCCCTCCCAGATCGAGTTGACCGGGGCTTCGCGGAACAGCCGGCCCATGGGCCCATCTTCCACATAGCCGTTGCCACCGAAGACTTCCATGGCCTCGCCGGTCATCTCTACCGCGCGCTTGCAGATCCAGAATTTGGAAGCCGGCGTGAGGATGCGGCGCCATGCCAGGCGGGCGGGGTCGTCGGTGGCTTCGAAGGCAGTGGCCAGGTCCATGGCCAGCAGCATGGCAGCCTCCGCCTCCAGCGCCATGTCGGCCAGCAGCCTGACCATCAGCGGCTGGCGGATCAGCGGCTTGCCGAAGGCACTGCGGTGGCGCGCGTAGTGCAGGGCCTGCACCAGCGCCTGGCGCAGGAAGCCGGCACTGGATAGCGAGCAGTTAAGCCGGCTATATGTGGCCATCTCCAGGATGGTGGGAATGCCGCGGCCTTCCTCGCCGACCATGATGCCCCAGGCATCGCGGAACTCGACCTCGCTGCTGGAGTTGGAGCGGTTGCCTACCTTGTCCTTCAGGCGCTGGATCTCGATGGGGTTCTTGCTGCCGTCGGGGCGCCAGCGCGGCACGAAGAAGCAGGAGGAGCCGGCCTCGGTGTTTGCCAGCACCAGGTGGGCATCCGACATCGGCGCGGAGAAGAACCACTTGTGGCCGGTGATCAGGTACTCGGCTCCACGCCCCTCGCCGCGGCCGGGTACGGCGCGCGTGGTGTTGGCACGCACGTCGGAGCCGCCTTGTTTCTCGGTCATGCCCATGCCCACGTTGATCGAGCGCTTGTGCGCGATGGGAAGGTCGCGCGGGTCGTAGGCCTGCGTCAGCAGTTTGTCGCCGAACTGCGCGAACAATCCCGGCTCCTTGCGCAGCACGGGGATGCAGGCCTGGGTCATATTGGTGGGGCACAGCGAGCCGGACTCGATCTGGCTATGCATATAGAGCGAGGCTGCGTAGGAAGCCCAGGCCGAGGGGCGCGTATCGGCGAAGGGCAGGTTGGCCAGCCCGCTGTGGCGCGCCATGGCCATCAGCTCATGCCAGGCTGGGTGAAAACGCACCTGGTCGATGCGCTCGCCGATGCGCGAATGTGTGTGCAGCTCGGGATGATGACGATTGGCGTCTTCGGCATGCTGGATCGTTTGCTCGGCGCCGAGCACCGCGCCCTGGCGTTCGAGTTCCCCCTCGTTCCATCCCGCGCCGGCGCGTGCAACCGCGCGGCGGATGCCAGGGTCGCTGGTGTAGAGGTTGTAGTCCTTGAGCTCGGGGACCTGGTTGGTGATGACGTGGGTGGTGTGGGTGGCGTGCGTGGCGTTCATGGCGGGCTGTCTCCTTGGGCCGGGCGGCCGGGCTTGCCGCCACCCGTTAGATTCGAAAGGTCATTCTAGATAGAATGGCCAGCCTGCATGTTCGGCTTTCGGAGCACCATGAACCCACAGCAAAAAGGCCCGGCAAAGCCGCGCCGCAGGCCGGTGCAGTCGCGCTCATGGCAGACCTCCCTGGCCATCCAGGAGGCCTTTGTTCGGCTTTTGGCCGGGCAGGACTATGGGCAGGTGACGATCCGCGCCATCGTGGACCTGGCCGGCGTGGGGCTGGGGACGTTCTACGAGTACTTCGGCAGCAAGGAAGAACTGGCGCAGGTATGCCTGCACCTGCGCGCCAAGCGGATCGTGCTGGCGATGGACGCCGGACTGGCGCGGTGCCGGGGCGAATCGATGGCGGCCATCGTGGACGCGCTGATCGCCGTCAACGTAGAGCACCACCGGGAGACGCCGGAGCGTTGGGGGCCGATCTACCTGCTGGAGCGGCATTACTCGGGGCGCGCGGCCTACCAGAAGATGTACGCGCGGTTTGTGAACGGGTGGAGCAGGGCGCTGCTAAGCGCGGCCGACGCGCCGCAGGCAGGGGTGGTCGAGGAGGCCTCGGTGACGCTGCAGGCCATCGTCTATGGCCTGATCTCGCATGCTTGCATCGATGAAGGGGAGGGGATCGATTTCCCGCGGCTAATGCGACAACTGCGGGGCGCGGCGCATGGATACCTGCGAACGCTTGGCGGGCAGGAGGGAACAGTCTGAGGCGCAAATGAAAACCGGCGCCATCGGCGCCGGTTTTCCCGTCACGGCAAGCCCGAGTCCACTTACTGGATCTTGGCCTTGTCCTTGAGCGACTTCATCATTGCCTGGAACTGCTCGCGCTGCCAGTTCTGGTCGCCCATCAGCATCTGCACCAGCTGCGGCTTGACTTCCTCGAACGTCGGGATCTTGGCGTCGCGGGTGTCGTCGAGCTGGATGATGTGCCAGCCGAACTGGGTCTTGACCGGGGTTTCGGTCATCTGGCCCTTCTTCAGCGCGGTCATGGCGGCCGAGAATTCCGGCACGTAGCTGCTGCTGTTGGCCCAGTCGAGGTCGCCGCCGTTGGCTGCGGAGCCCGGGTCCTTGGACGAGGCCTTGGCCATGTCTTCGAACTTGGCGCCGGCCTTGATCTTGGCGATGATGGCGCGCGCGTCGGCTTCCTTCTCGACCAGGATGTGGCGGGCGTGGTATTCCTTGCCGCTGCCGAACTGGGTCTTGATCTTGTCGTACTGCTTGCGCAGTTCGTCGTCGCTGGCGCCGTGGGTCTTGACGTAGTCCTCGAACACGGCACCGGCCAGCACGTTCAGCTTGGCTTGTTCCAGCTGTTCCTGCAGGTCGTCGCGCTGGGTCAGGCCGCGCTTGTTGGCTTCCTGCAGCAGCAGCTCACGGTCGATCAGCATGGTGCGGGCACGGTCGCGCAGTTCTGCGCTGGGAGGCTGTCCGGTGCCGGCTACGAGCTTGTCCAGCTTGGCCGAGGGGATCGCCTTGCCATTCACGACGGCGGCGTTCTGGGCGAGGGCGGGCAAGCTGCCAGCGGCAAGCACAGCCGCCAGGCTGAACGAGAGGACTGTGGTCTTCATGGAATCAGGTCTGAGAGTTGCTCGAGGAATCGCGGGAGGTTTCGCGGGATTCAAGTTCTTGGTCAGTCAGCGCGGTCACCGCCAGCGCGTGGATTTGCGCGGGGAATAGATCGCGCAGCGCATCATACACCATGCGATGGCGTGCCACCCGGGTGCTGCCGGCAAATTGCGCGCTGACGATGGTGACGTGGTAATGCCCGCCGCCGGAGGCGGCGCCGGCGTGGCCGGCGTGCAGCGCGCTGTCGTCGCGTACTTCGATGCTGGAGGGCGAAAGGGCTGCGCGCAGCAGGGCTTCGATTTGTGCGGGTTCTGCGGCCATCGGTGAATGCGTATCCTGGTGGGGCCCGGCCTGAGCCGGGAGATCAATCGAGGCAGGCGCGGCGGGCAGGGCCCGCCGCCACGCTTACTCGGGGGTGTTTTCCTGCATGTGGCGGGACAGCCAGACGCTTTGTGCCAGGATGAACACCAGCATCAGGCCCATGCTGCCGAACAGCTTGAAGTTGACCCAGGCGTCGGTGGAGAACTGGTAGGCCACATAGAGGTTGACCACGCCCATCACGGCGAAGAAAGCGGCCCAGGCGGCGTTGAGCCTGCCCCAGGCGGCTTCCGGCATGGTGACCTGCTTGCCCAGCATGGCGCGGATCAGGTTCTTGCGCCAGATCAGCGCCGACAGGGTCAGCGTGGCGGCGAACAGCCAGTACAGCACGGTGGGTTTCCACTTGATGAAGGTCTCGTTATGCAGCAGCAGCGTGGCGCCGCCGAACACCGAGATGATCGCCAGGCTGACCCACTGCATCGGCTCGACCTTGCGGTGGCGCAGCCAGACCCAGCCGATCTGCACCACGGTGGCGGCGATCGCCACGCCGGTGGCGGCGTAGATGCCGGCGAACTTGAAGGCGACGAAGAACAGGATGACCGGAAACAGGTCGAACAGGAATTTCATGCGAACAGGATTGAGCGACGCAGGGTCGAAGGCTTGGTTGGCGGCGAACCGCCGCGCGGGCGGTTCGGGCTTAGCGCGGCGTGTCGGGCGATGTCGGCGCGGCGTCACCCGCGTTGAGGTCGGCAGGGTCGCGCTGGTCGAATTTTAGCGCAGCCGAGTTGATGCAGTAGCGCAAACCGGTGGGCGCGGGGCCATCTTCGAAAACGTGGCCAAGGTGGCTGCCGCATTCCTTGCAGCGAACTTCCACCCGGACCATGCCGTGCGTGTGGTCGGTGTGCTCGTCGATCACCTCGCCGTTGATCGGGCGGAAGTAGCTCGGCCAGCCGCAACCGGCGTCGAACTTGGTGCTGGCTTCGAACAGCGGCGTGCCGCAGCCGACGCAACGGTAGGTGCCGCGCTCCCAGTGATCCCAGTAGCGGCCGGTGAAGGGCCGCTCCGTGGCGGCTTCGCGGGCAACGCGGTACTCGATGTCGGAGAGTTGCTCGCGCCACTCGGCTTCGGTCTTGTGCGTGGTCATAATCGGCTTTCCTTTCTCGTTGGCCGGGCGACTTGGCCGGCGCACAGCTTGTTGCGCCGCCCGCTTTTCGTCACCCAAGGCCAGTTGGTCGTTTCTTGCCTGTCAAACCTTACGGTGCTTGCAGTGGCGCCGCGCCTTCACGACGAGCAGCTCACTTCCAGCCCGGCTGCCCAGTCCGGCGGCAGCGCGGCGTAGCCTTCGGCCTCCGGCTGCTCGTCGAACGGGCGCGACAGCACGGCCAGCAGGCGATCCACCTCGCTGAAATCGTTCTCGCGCGCGCGCTGGATGGCGGTTTCGGCCAGGTGGTTGCGCAGCACGTACTTCGGGTTGACCGCCAGCATGGCCACGGCGCGCACGGCGTCAACGGAGTTCTCGGCACGCAGGCGGGCGCGGTAGGCCTCGGCCCAGGCATCCCACGCCGCGCGGTCCAGGAACAGGTCGCGCACCGGGGCATCCTGGCTGCCATCGGCACAGGAGATGCGGGCGAGGTTGCGCCAAAACAAGGTGTAGTCCACACGCTGGGCGTGCATCAGCTGGAACAGGTCAGTCAGCAGCGGCTCGTCGTCGGCATCGGGGCCGCCCGTCGGGCGCAGGCCAAGCTTGTCCCGGTATTGCTGGAAGAAGGCGGCGCCGTAGCGTTCGCGGAACGGATCCAGCGCGGCGCGCGCGGCTTCCACCGCGGCGTCGGTGGCCGCCTTGCCGGTTTCGGCGTCGGCCTTGCCATCGCCCTCTCGCCACAGCGGCATCAGGGCCTGGGCCAGGCAGTGCAGGTTCCAGAACGCAACCTGCGGCTGCTGGCTGTAGGCATAGCGGCCTTGCGAATCGGAATGGTTGCAGATGTGGTTGGCGTCGAACGCATCGAGGAAGCCAAAGGGGCCGTAGTCGATGGTCAGTCCGAGGATCGACATATTGTCGGTGTTCATCACGCCGTGGCAGAAGCCCACGGCCTGCCACCTGGCCATCAGGTCGGCGGTGCGCAGGGCGACTTCACGCAGCAGCGCCTGGTAGGGCTGCTTGTCGTCACGGCACTCGGGCATGAAGCGGTCGATCACGAAATCCGCCAGCTGGCGCAGCGAGCCGAGGTCCTCGCGGGCCGCGAAATGCTCGAAATGGCCAAAGCGGATAAAGGACGGCGCCAGGCGCGTCACCACGGAGGCGGTCTCGATGGTCTCGCGGCGCACCGGGGCGTCCGATCCGATGATGCACAGGGCGCGCGTGGTGGGCACCCCCAGTGCCTGCATCGCCTCGGAGCACAGGTATTCCCGGATCGAGGAGCGCAGCACGGCGCGGCCATCGGCCATGCGCGAGTAGGGCGTCATGCCGGCGCCCTTGAGCTGGATTTCCCAGGGGCCGGAGGCGGTGCGCGCCTCGGCCAGGCGTATCGCCCGGCCGTCGCCCAACTGTCCCGCCCAGACCCCGAACTGATGGCCGGAGTACACGCTGGCGAGGGGGTCGGCCCACTCGGGCACGTGATTTCCTGCAAAAGTTTCGATGAAGCTACGCTGCGTTGCGGCATCCGCATCCCAGCCCAGCAACCCGGCTGCGCTGGCCGACACGCTGACCAGCCTGGGCGAGGGGAGCGGCGTCGGCGCGAGCCGTGTAAAGAAGCGCGGGCCGAGCTGCGCAAAGCCAGGCACGCCAGCAAACGGCGGCCGCGGCTCGGCAGCATTCAATGGGGCGGGGCCTGCGGCGTCTGGCAAGGCTTGGGGGGCGTCGGTTGGCTCGGGAGAGTTCACTGGGGCATCACTATGGGTGGCTGGGCGGTGCAGCGCCGGCATGTCGGATTTCGCGCAAGTGCGCTTGCAGGCTAGGGAAAACGACATGTTGAGGTGCAACATGGCAGGCGTTATTGTACTTCCACGCCGTCATTCGCATCTCTGACCGTCGTTGTCACCACAATGTTTCCGGATATCCCTTGAATCCCGCCCCCGGCGCACCGCCATGGGGCCGGAGTGCAGCCCGCCGGCCTCCCGGATATGGCGCTGCACAACGGATTCCCGTTGACGTTTCATCAATGAATGGCAACAATCGGCCAAAAAATAGAACGGTTGTTCGTTTTTTTGACGGATTTCGAAATTTACAGGAGACTATTCCATGGCATTGATGGGTCAAATGATGAGCGAACCCCTGCTCATTTCCTCCATCATCAAGCACGCCGCACGCCACTATGGCGGCACGGAAATCGTCTCGCGACGGACCGAAGGCGATCTGCACCGTTATACCTACCGCGATTGCGAGCTGCGCTCGCGCAAGCTGGCCCAGGCCATCGCCGCGCTGGGCGTGCAGTCGGGCGACCGTGTTGGCACGCTGGCCTGGAATGGCTATCGTCACCTGGAGATCTACTACGGCGTATCGGGCTCGGGAGCGGTATGCCATACCGTCAACCCGCGCCTGTTCCCCGAGCAGGTCGCCTACATCATCAACCATGCCGAAGACCAGTACGTGTTCTTCGATGCCACCTTCCTGCCGCTGGTCGAAGGCGTGGCGGCGCACTGTCCGGGCGTGAAGGGCTGGGTGATGATGAGCGACCGCTCGCACATGCCGGCGCAAGCCAAGGTGCCGCTGCTGTGCTACGAGGACCTGATCGACGCGCAGGACGGCAACTACACGTGGCCGCAGTTCGATGAGAACACGGCCTCCAGCCTGTGCTACACCTCCGGCACCACCGGCAACCCCAAGGGCGCGCTATATTCGCATCGCTCCACCGTGCTGCACTCCTACGCATCGGCGCTGCCGGACGCGCTGGGCTGCTCGGCGCGTGACGTGATCCTGCCCGTGGTGCCGATGTTCCACGTCAACGCCTGGGGCCTGCCGTATTCGGTGCCGCTGGTGGGCGCCAAGCTGGTGCTGCCGGGCGCCAAGCTGGACGGCGCCTCGGTCTATGAGCTGTTCGAGAAGGAGAAGGTGACCTTCTCGGCCGGCGTGCCCACGGTATGGCTGGGCCTGCTGCAGCATGTACAGGCCAACAATCTCAAGTTCTCCACCTTCAACCGCACCGTGATCGGCGGCTCGGCGGCGCCGCCCGCCATGATCCGCGCGCTCAAGGCGCTCGGCGTGGAGACCATTCACGCCTGGGGCATGACGGAGATGTCCCCGCTGGGCACGTCCTGCAGGCTGCTGGCGCGCCACGAAGAGCTGCCGGAAGCTGAACAGCAGAAGATCCAGGAAAAGCAGGGCCGCGTGATCTACGGCGTGGACATGAAGATCGTCGACGGCGACGGCAACGAGCTGCCCTGGGATGGCAAGGCGTTCGGCGACCTGCACGTGCGCGGCCCCTGGGTGATCGAGCACTACTACCGCAACGACGCGTCGCCGCTGGTGGATGGCTGGTTCCCCACGGGCGACGTGGCCACCATCGACCCCGACGGCTACATGCAGATCACCGACCGCAGCAAGGACGTGATCAAGTCCGGCGGCGAGTGGATCTCCTCGATCGATATCGAGAACGTGGCGGCCGCCCACCCGGCGGTGCATATGGCGGCCTGCATTTCCTGCTATCACCCCAAGTGGGACGAGCGCCCGCTGCTGGTGGTGATGAAGAAGCCCGGCGCCGAGGTGACGCGCGAGGAATTGCTGAAGTACTTCGAAGGCAAGGTCGCCAAATGGTGGATCCCCGACGATGTCGCCTTTGTCACCGAGATTCCGCTCACCGCTACCGGCAAGATGCAGAAGCTCAAGCTGCGCGAGCAGTTCAAGGACTACCGCCTGCCGGCGGCCTGACCCCAAGGCGGCCAGAGAGCCGCCAATGCTTGCCGGGCGTTGATGCCGGCGATTGCAGGACAGGTTTGCGGCGCGCGCGGTCTTGGGAGAGAGCGCCACCGCGAATCGGGATCATCCACAGCCAACAATAAGACAGAAGGAGACAAGCATGATCAGATTGCGTCCGCTCGTGGCCGCCACGGCCATTTTCGCGGCAATGGGTTCCGGGGTTGCGGCTGCCGAAACGGTGAAGATCGCCTTTATCGACCCGCTGTCCGGCCTGATGGCGCCGGTGGGGCAGAACCAGCTGAAGAGCTGGCAGTTCGTCGCGGACATCGCCAACCAGAAGAACTGGGGCGGCGGGAACAAGTTCGAAGTGGTCGGCTTTGACAACAAGCTCTCGCCACAGGAAAGCCTGACCATCCTCAAGCAGGCGGTGGACCAGGGCATCCGCTACATCGTGCAGGGCAACGGCTCCTCCGTGGGCCTGGCGCTGGAAGACGCGGTGGCCAAGCACAATGAGCGCAATCCGGGCAAGGAGATCATCTACCTGAACTACGCCGCGGTGGACCCGGACATGACCAACGGCAAGTGCAACTACTGGCACTTCCGCCTGGACGCGAACTCCGACATGAAGATGGAGGCGCTGACCACTTACCTGGCCAAGGATCCCGGCGTCAAGAAGGTCTACCTGATCAACCAGAACTACTCCTTCGGCCACCAGGTGGCGCGCGCCGCCAAGGAATACCTGAAACGCAAGCGCCCGGACATCCAGATCGTCGGCGAAGACCTGCACCCGCTGGCACAGGTCAAGGACTTTGCCCCGTACGCGGCCAAGATCAAGGCCTCCGGGGCCGACACGGTGATCACCGGCAACTGGGGCAGCGACCTTGCGCTGCTGATCAAGGCCGGCAAGGACGCGGGCCTGGCCACCAACTACTACACCTACTACGCCGGCACCACCGGCGTGCCGACCGCCATGGGTGCGTCGGAAGCCGGGCATGTCAAGTACGTCGGCTACTACAACCCCAACAACAAGGGCTTCAAGGGCGGCGATATCATCGAAGGCTTCAAGAAGAAGTACAACGATGACTTCTACGTGATGGCCGCCTACACCGGCATCGCCATGCTGGGCAAGGCGTTTACGGACATCAAGTCGACGGATCCGGTCAAGGTGGCCAAGGCGCTCGAAGGCATCAAGGCCGAGAGCCTGAACGGCACGGTGGAGATGCGCGGCTCGGATCACCAGGCCCAGCAATCGCTGGTGGTGGCTACCTGGACCAAGGTTGACGGCAAGGAGGTCAAGTTCGATCAGGAAAACACCGGCTTTGGCTGGAAGACCGATGCGCTGATGGACCAGTACGTGGCAGCGCAGCCGACTTCCTGCCAGATGAAGCGCCCGGGCTAAGCCTGCGCGCGGCGGGTGGCGCGGCCAGTTCCGGCGCGCCACCCGATCCTGCATACTTCGGCCGGCCCGGCGCGTTGCATGCCGCGTTCGGGTGGGCGGCGCTCACCCGTGCGCGCCCGTTCTCCGGCCGCCGATCGGTGGCCGCCAACTGGCCACGAGCGTCAGAATGAAGGATAAGTTGTGGAATTCTTCGTCATTTCCCTGTTGAACGGCGTCAGCTACGGGCTGTTGCTGTTCATGCTCTCTTCCGGGCTTACGCTGATCTTCAGCATGATGGGCGTGCTGAACTTCGCGCACGCCAGCTTCTATATGCTGGGCGCGTACTTTGCCTACACCATTGCCAGCAAGATCGGCTTCTGGCCCGCGCTGATCTTCGCGCCGCTGCTGGTGGCCGGCGCCGGCGCGCTGGTGGAGCGCTTCGGGCTGCGCACCGTGCACAAGTACGGGCACGTGGCAGAACTGCTGTTTACCTTCGGCCTGGCTTACCTGATCGAGGAAGGCGTGAAGCTGGTATGGGGCCTTGCCGCCGTACCCTACCGCATCCCGGCAGAGCTGGATGGGCCGCTGTTTACCGTATTCACCTCGTCGTTCCCCAAGTACCGCGCCTTCATGATGCTGGTGTCGCTGGCCATGCTGGTGGCGATCTACCTGGTGCTCACCCGCACCCGTATCGGGCTGGTGATCCAGGCCGCGCTGACGCATCCGGAAATGGTCGAGGCGCTTGGCCATAATGTGCCGCGCGTGTTCATGATGGTGTTCGGTGGTGGCGCCGCGCTGGCGGGGCTGGCCGGCGTGATCGGCGGCAATGCCTTTATCACCGAGCCGTCGATGGCGGCGGCGGTGGGGTCGATCATCTTCGTGGTGGCGGTGGTGGGCGGCATGGGGTCTCTAGTGGGGGCGTTCATTGCCTCGCTGCTGATCGGTGTGCTGCAAACCTTTGCCGTCACGCTTGATGCCTCGCTGGCTGGCCTGCTGGGCTCGATCGGCCTGCAGGTTACCGACAGCACGCCGCTGTCCTCGCTATGGAAGCTCACGGTGGCGCAGGTTGCCCCGGTACTGCCGTATCTGTTGCTGGTGGTGATGCTGATCTTCCGCCCGCGTGGTTTGATGGGCACCAGGGAGGGTTGATAGCATGAGCATGGAGACGACAATGCAACAACGCCGCGAGACGGTTGTGACCGGCAGCACCATGCGCTACCGCCCGATGAACCTGGCACGCTGGGCGATCTGGGGCCTGACCGCGGCCCTGATGCTGGTGATGCCGCTGTTCTTCACCGGCGGGTTCGCCATCACGCTGATGTCCCAGATGGGCATCATGATTATTTTCGCGCTGTCCTACAACATGCTGCTCGGGCAGACCGGGATGCTGTCGTTTGGCCATGCGGTGTACGCGGGCCTGGGCGCGTTCATCGCCATCCACGTGCTCAATATGGTGGGGGCGGGCAAGGTGTGGCTGCCGGTTTCGCTGCTGCCGGTGGTTGGCGGCCTGGCCGGCGCCTTCTTCGGCGTGCTGTTCGGCTATGTCACCACCAAGAAGTCCGGCACCACCTTTGCGATGATCACCATGGGCATCGGGGAAATGGTATTTGCCAGCTCGCTGATGTTCCCGGATTTCTTTGGCGGCGAGGGCGGTATCTCCACCAACCGCATGGTGGGCGATCCCGTGTTCGGCATCACCTACGGCCCCGGGCGCCAGGTGTATTACCTGATCGCCGTGTGGTGCCTGCTGTCGATGGTGGCCATGTACGCCTGGACCCAGACGCCGCTCGGCCGCATTGCCAACGCGGTGCGCGACAACCCGGAGCGGGTGGAATTCATCGGCTACAACACGCAGCGCGTGCGCTACCTGGTGCTGATCCTGTCGGCATTCTTCGCCGGCATCTCGGGGGCGCTGTCGGCGATCAACTTCGAGATCGTGTCGGCCGAAAACGTCAGCGCGGTGCGCTCCGGCGGGGTGCTGCTGGCCGCCTTCATTGGCGGTGCGGGCGTGTTCTTCGGGCCGGTGATCGGCGCGGTGGTGTTCATCCTGTTCGCGGTGGCGCTGTCGGACCTGACCAAGGCCTGGCTGCTGTACCTTGGCCTGTTTTTCGTGCTGATGGTCATGTTCGTGCCGGGCGGCATCGCCAGCTTGCTGATGATGCAGGTGCCGCTGCTCGCGCGCGGCAAGCTGCGCGCCATGTTGCCCGACTACGGCCGCGCCGCGGCTGCCGGGCTGGTGCTGCTCGCCGCGGTGATCCTCACCGTGGAGCTGGTCTACAAGGTGCAGGTGGACAGCGCCAACGGGACCGAGATGTCGCTGTTGCGCATCGGCTTTGACGCCGCGACGGTGAAGCCGTGGCTGGTGGCCGCAGCGTTGTGGGTGGCCGGCCTGCTGGCTTGCCGCGCCGCGCGCGCGCGGGTGCGCGCCACATGGGACAAGGTACAGGCCGAGATGGCGGGAGGCACGGCATGAGCGCCGCACTGGAACTGAACGACGTACGCAAGAAATTCGGCCAGACCGAGATCATCCGGGGCGTCAACCTGAGCATCCCCAAGGGGGAGCGGCATGCGTTGATCGGCCCCAACGGCGCCGGTAAATCGACCACCTTCAACCTGATCTCGGGGCGTTTCGCGCCGAGTTCGGGCACGGTCAGGCTGAACGGCCAGGAGATCGGCGGGCTGCAGCCATTCGTGATCAACCGCATGGGGCTGTCGCGCAGCTTCCAGATCACCAATATCTTTCACCGCTTGTCGGTGTTCGAAAACCTGCGCTGCGCGGTGCTCTGGTCATTGGGCTACAAGTACTCGTTCTGGCATCGCCTGTCCGAGCTGCGCGACGCGCGCGAGCGGGCGGACGAAGTGCTGGAGCTGATCGGCCTGCAGCACCGCCATAGCACCCAGGCCAGCCTGCTGACCTATGCGGAACAGCGCGCGCTGGAGATCGGCATCACCATCGCCGGTGGCGCCGAGGTGATCCTGCTGGACGAGCCCACGGCCGGCATGAGCCGCTCGGAGTCCGACCATGCGGTGGAACTGATCCGCCGCGTCACCGTGGGCAAGACCCTGGTGATGGTGGAGCACGACATGAGCGTGGTGTTCGGGCTGGCCGACCGGATCTCGGTGCTGGTCTACGGCGAGGTCATCGCCACCGACACGCCCGAGGCCATCCGCGCCAACCGCAAGGTCAAGGAAGCCTACCTGGGCACGACCCTGGACGAACCTGCTACTGAGGGAGCGCACTGATGGGCAAGCGCATGCTGGACGTGCAGGGCCTGCACGCCTACTACGGAAAAAGCCATATCCTCCACGGCGTCGACGCGCATATCGACGAAGGCGAGATCGTTGCGCTGCTGGGCCGCAACGGCGTGGGGCGCTCGACCATGGCCAAGGCTATCCTCGGCATGGTCAAGGCGGAGGGCTCGGTGCGCTTTCGCGACGAAGAGATCCTCGGGCGGCGCACCTTCGAGATCGCCCACCTGGGCGTGGGCTACGTGCCGGAGAACCGCGATATCTTTCCCACGCTGACGGTACGCCAGAACCTGCAACTCGGGGAGAAGCGCAATCCGCGCCAGTCCAAGCCTCGCTGGACGGTGCAGGACATGTACAACATGTTCCCGCGCCTGAAGGAGCGCGAGAATACGTCAGCCGGCGTGCTCTCCGGCGGCGAGCAGCAGATGCTCACGCTGTGCCGCACCCTGATGGGCGACCCCGACCTGGTGCTGATCGACGAGCCTACCGAAGGGCTGGCCCCGATGATCGTCGCGCTGGTGGGCGATTACCTGAAGGTCCTGAAGGAGCGTGGCGTGTCGGTGCTGCTGATCGAGCAGAAGCTGGCTATCGCGCTCGATATTTCGCAGCGGGTCTATGTGATGGGGCACGGGCACATTGTGTTCGAGGGCACGCCAGGAGACCTGAAGGCCAATGCCGCCATTCGCAAGGAATGGCTGGAAGTGTAGGCCGGATGGGTGTCCTCGCTAGCCCGGGACACCCATCCATGCCGGCTCGTGCGCCGGCACTGCCCTGAGGCCAATTACTTCGCCCTCAGGAACTCACCGACCTCAAGCAGCACCAGTTCATTGTCGTCGGCCTTGTTAGGCTCGCGGCTGCTGGAGAAGGGCAGGTTGTTGTCGTTGCCGACCACGATATGGGTCGGGTCGACCACATCCACGTTCTCGATGGTGAAGAACGGGAACTTGAGCACGCCTTCGTTGAGCGGCTTGCGGGCCAGCTTGTCGGGGTCGGCGATATTGAGCAGGTCGATGTAGCCGATCTTGCGCACCGCGCCGCCCGCGTTGGCGTCGCTCAGTTCGATCTTGTAGATGCGCTTGAATTTGGCGATATCCGCGAAGCAGTCGTTGCGCTTCTGGCCTTCGGGGCAGGCTTTGTCGGCCGTGCCTTCGCCGTTGTCGCGCTCGATGATGAGGCCGGTGCTGGCGTCGATCATGTTGAAGTCGCCGATGGCGTTGCCATTGGCTTCCAGCGGGTACTTCCAAGAGCGGCCCGTCCACTTGCCGGCCTGGGTGTCGAACTCCAGCACCCGCAGGGCTTCCTTGCCGCCGATACGCTCAAAATCCTTGGCTTCGGCGTTCCACACGGGGCCTTCCAGCAGCGCGTAGAGCTTGCTGCCGTCCGGCGACGAGGCCATGCCTTCGAAGCCCTTGGAGCGCTTGACCTGGAAGTCCACAGCGCCGCCCGGCACGCCCGGCGTGGTCACGGCGGGATGGTCCGGCGAGCGGACAACCTTTGCGTCGACCAGCGTGTCGTACACGGCCAGCACCTTGCCTTGCAGGTCGGCCTTGATCAGGAAGGGCCCGAACTCGTCGCCGATCCACAGCGCGCCGCCGGCGAACTGGAAGCTTTCCGTGTCGAAGTCCGCACCGGTCAGGTAGCGTTGCCTGGTGCCTTCGTGGACGACGCGGAAGGGCACCTTCTTGTCCGGATCGTGCAGGAACACAGTGCCCAGGCGATGGAGCTTGCCGCTCTTGAAGTCCACCTTGTAGTGATTCAGGTAGAGCATGAAGTCCGGCGAGTTCGCCTTGCTGCCGGCGCCATTGTCGGTCAGCACCCAGAAGCTGCCGTCCGCCATGTGCTTGATGCCGGAATGGCCTTGCAGCGGCTGGCCCTTGAAGGGCAGCGACACACCCGTCGGCCGGTTGTTCGACTGGCCTTCCACCGCGCCGATCTTTTCCACGCGCGCGCCGGTGGTGAACTTGCCGCTCTCCTGCAGGTCCTGCGGCGCGTCCTTGGGCGCGGCGATATAGCTCTGCGCGGGCAGGATGGCGTGGCCGGCGAGGGTGGCGGGGTACGCGGCAGGGGCTGTGGCCTGGGCCGCGGCGGGCAGAGCCCAGGCCGCAGCGGTGACGGCGATAACGGCAACGACGGTCGCGGACGGGAGGATGCGCATGTAGGAGAAGAATGGTGTAGAAAGACCGCTACGATGCATGGGCCACGTGACGGTGGCGTGATGAAGGTGTGACGCTCGCGTGACAGTCAAGTGTCTCGGTCTGACAATGGCCGCACGCGCTGATCATGGTTTTTCTTGGTACGACATGGTTTTTCCCAGTCAGTGCTGTGATCAAACCTGGTATCAAACCTGGTGTTGACGAATTGTCTACATTTGGATAACCTGTCCATATGAAAAAACGTACACCAGAACGCACGCCCGAGCAGCAAGCGCTGCTCGAGCAACTCAAGCAGGTGGCTCAAGGTTTGAGCGAGACCTTCGCGCCCTTTTGCGAGGTGGTTGTTCACGATCTGCTGGACCCCAAGCACGCCATTCTCGCCATCCATAACAACTTGTCGGGCCGCCAGGTGGGAGACCCCGCAACCGAGCTGGGGCTTGCCCGGATCGCCGACCCCGAGTATCCGCAGGTGATCGCCAATTATGCGAATCAGTTCGCCGACGGGCGGCAGGCCAAGAGCACGTCGATCGGCATCAAGGATTCGACCGGGGGCTATGTGGCAGCCCTGTGCATGAACGTCGACCTGACGCTGTTCCGCAGCTTGCAGAACGTGCTGGGCCAGTTCGGCAGCGTGGACGCCGGCGCGGCGATGAAGGAGTCGCTCGACCCGGCCGGCGCAGATGCCATCCGGGCCCGCATCGACCAGTTTGCCGCGCGGCTGGCCACCACGCCGCGGTCCCTCAAGGCCGAAGACAGGCGTGCGTTGCTGCGCGAGCTCAAGGAGGCGGGGTTCATGGAGGTGCGCCGCGCCATGGAAATCGTGGCGCTGCATCTCGGCGTGTCGCGGGCTACGGTGTATAGCTATGCGAAGTGAAGCGCGTTTGCTCCTGCTCGACAAGAACCAGGTCGAGTCACTGCTGCAGCCGGCGGATGCCATGGAGGCGGTGAGCGAAGCCTTTGCCCTGCATAGCGAGGGAGAGGGCCGTGTCTTTCCGCTGGTTCGGGAGCCGCTGGCGACCGGTGGCGTGTTCGGCATCAAGTCCGGCGACGTCCAGTCGCAAGGCTTGCTGGGTTTCAAGGCGGCCGGATTCTGGCCGGCCAACCGCGAGGTGGGCGGCGAGCCGCATCAGGCCACGATCATGCTGATCGATCCGGCAACCGGGCGGCCAGTGTGCATGATCGATGGCAACGCCGTCACCACGATGCGCACCGGTGCCGCCGGCGGCCTGGGGCTTCAGTGGCTGGCACGCCAGGACAGCGAGCGCCTGTGCCTGTTCGGCACGGGCGTGCAGGCGCGGATTCAGTTGACGTTTGCCCTGGCGCTGCTGCCCTCGCTCAAGCAGGTTCAATACGTTACGGTGACGGGCCAGCACGACGCGGCGTTCGAGCGCGCCTTTGCCGAGCGTTGTGAGATCTCCCATGCCCCTGATCGCAATGCGGCGGTGGCGGGCAGCGACGTAGTGATCACGGCTACGCCTGGCGGCGGTGCGCTGTTCGACCTGCAAGCCGTGCAGCCAGGCACGCACCTGAACTGCGTGGGCGCGGACACGCGTGGCAAGCGCGAGTTGCCCGACGGCCTGCTGGCGCGCGCGCGGCTGTTCGTCGACGATCGGGCCCAGGCCCGCCAGATCGGCGAGACGCAGTGGGCGCCGGACACGCCTTGCACGGAAATCGGCGACGTGCTGGGCGGCAAGGTGCAAGTTGAGCGCCACGACACCGACATCACCGTCTTCGATATGACAGGCCTGGCGTTGCAGGACCTGACGGTGGCCCGCCTGCTCCAGCGGCGAGCCGCCACCGCGCAAGCTGGCACCAGCATCCACTGGCCCTGGTAGCCTTTTTACTCAAACGAGACTTACGACCATGCTGAATCTACCGACCTTTGATGATGTGTCAGCCGCCGCTGCGCGGATTGAGGGCTACGCGCACCGCACCCCCGTCATGCGCTCGCGCACCGCGGACAAGGACGTGGGCGCGGAGCTCTTCTTCAAGTGCGAGAACCTGCAGCGCATGGGCGCCTTCAAGTTTCGTGGCGCCTTCAATGCGGTCTCGAAGTTCGACGAGCGCCAGAGGCGGGCGGGGGTGGTAGCTTACTCGTCGGGCAATCACGCGCAAGGCATTGCGCTGGCGGCGTCGATTCTCGGCATCCCTGCAACGATCGTGATGCCCCATGATGCGCCGGCCGCCAAGGTGGCCGCGACCCGGGGCTACGGCGCCAAGGTGGTCATCTATGACCGCTATACGGAAGATCGCGAGGCCATCGGCCGCAAGCTGGCCGAGGAACATGGCCTGACCCTGATCCCGCCGTATGACCACCCGGATGTCATCGCCGGGCAGGGTACCGCGGCCAAGGAGTTGTTCGAGGAAACCGGCGAACTCGATGCCCTGTTCGTCTGCCTTGGCGGCGGCGGGCTGCTTTCCGGGTCCGCGTTGTCCGCGCGGGCGCTGTCTCCCCAATGCAAGATCTATGGCGTGGAGCCTGCCGCTGGCAACGACGGCCAGCAGTCGTTTCGCACTGGCTCGATCGTGCATATCGAGACCCCCAAGACCATCGCCGACGGCGCGCAGACGCAGCACCTTGGCAACTACACGTTCGAGATCATTCGCCGCGATGTCGATGACATCGTTACCGCGACCGACGACGAGCTGGTCGACTGCATGCGCTTTTTCGCGTCGCGCATGAAGCTGGTGGTGGAACCCACCGGCTGCCTCGGCTTTGCCGCTGTGCGTGCCATGAAGGCCGAACTGCAAGGCAAGCGCGTGGGTGTCCTCATCAGCGGCGGGAACATCGATATCGACCGGTTCGCGGCGTTGCTTGCTGGCTGATTGACCCGTTCCGCGCGCGGGCCGGGCGGTGCGCATGGCACCGCCCGGCCATGCCGCGTGGCGCCGTCGGCATGATGCCGGGGGCGCCATTCCTGCCGATCGCCATCCGCGTGCGCCTGTCCATCAGGCCGCGCGCGATGGCGTTTGCCTTCACCGGGAATCCCCCCCGGTATCGCCATTGCATGCCTGGCCTCGCTCTGGCCATCCCCTCCATTGTTTCCGCTTTGCTGCCGTTGCCAGGAGGCATGCGCTTGCCACCGGCGCTGTGCGCTCGGCTTGCCGAAACACTCCGGGTTTTCATCGTGTTGACGTTTTGTCTAGTGTTGGATAATCTGTCTTATCGACATGGGCGGAATGCACTGCGCGTCGATATTGGAAACTGGCCAGGAGGCGAAGCTTTGAAAACCACTAACAGACTTACCCGCAGGATCATGCTAAGCATGGTCCTGGGTGTCATCGTCGGCTATGCCTGTCACCGCATGGCGGCAGACGCGGCAGCTGCCAAGACGATTGCCGGGAATTTCTCGATCATCACCGAGATTTTCCTGCGCATGATCAAGATGATCATCGCCCCGCTCGTGTTTGCGACCCTGGTCTCGGGCATCGCGAGCATGGACGACACCAAGACGATTGGCCGCATCGGCGCCAAGGCCTTGACATGGTTCATCCTCGCGTCACTCGTGTCGCTCAGCATCGGACTGCTGTTCGTGAACCTGGCGCAACCCGGTGTCAACCTGAACATGGTCCTGCCGGACGCTGGCGCAAGCACGAATCTCAAGACCAGCGCGCTCAACCTGAAAGAGTTCGTCACGCATATTTTCCCGAAGAGCCTCTTCGAGGCCATGGCGACCAACGAGATCATGCAGATCCTGATCTTTTCGCTTTTCTTCGGCATTGCGCTGGGCAAGACGACCGGCAGCTCGGGCCAATTCCTGAAGCGGTCCGTCGACGAACTGATGCACGTGATGCTGCGCGTCACGAATGCGGTGATGTTGTTCGCGCCGGCCGGCATCTTTGCGGCGCTTGCCGCGGCCATCACCGTGCAGGGCCTTGACGTACTGGTGACCTATGGCAAGTTCATTGGCGCGTTCTATCTCGCTTTGCTTACCCTGTGGGCCGTGCTCTTTATCGCGGGATATGTGGTTCTCAAGGGGCGCATGTTCGATCTGGCAAAGGGTATCCGCGAACCCATGATGATTGCCTTTTCCACCGCCAGCAGCGAGGCGGCTTACCCGAAGATGATCGAGCGGCTGCAGCGCTTCGGGGTGAACAAGCGCCTGGTCGGCTTTGTCCTGCCGCTGGGATACTCCTTCAACCTCGACGGTTCCATGGTGTATCAGGCGTTCGCGGCGGTCTTTATCGCGCAGGCCTTCGATATCCATATGTCGCTCGGGCACCAGATCACCATGCTGCTGATCCTGATGGTCAGCAGCAAGGGCATGGCCGCGGTCCCGCGCGGCTCGCTGGTGGTGGTGGCCGCCATCTTGCCGATGTTCGGCTTGCCGGAGGCCGGCCTGTTGCTGGTGATGGGAATCGATCAGTTCCTGGATATGGGCCGCACGGCGACCAATGTCCTGGGCAATAGCATTGCCACTGCCGTCGTTGCCAAATGGGAAGGGGAGCTGGGTACCGAGGAAGAGTTCGACCCGCTCTGCGTCGATGTGGCCGCCGGTCACGGCGAACCGGTCGCACCAGCGATACCTTCCCCGGCGCGCATGGCTTGATCGCACGGAAAAGCAATTTGCTTATGAGAATGCCGGGCATGCTCTTGCAAGCCCCCTCTCAAGGCGATCAAGCGACACATCTAGAGAGGGGTGGGTTTTAGTGCGTCTAGCCGCTGGCCCGCCTGGCGCCGGCATTCGCACGCCGTTGCAATCCCAGCCCCCAACGCGGCGCGCGTGGCTAGCCCGCTGAGTGCCTGGGCAGTGAAGCTGCAGCCGGTCCTGCCTCCGCTGCCCGCTTGCAGTTGAACGGCATATCTTCATAGTCGATCAGCCGCGTCTTCTTGACCAGCCGATAGCCAAGCCAGAGAACCAGGAACAGCGGCACGCCGATATAGGTGCCGACAATCTCCAGCCAGCGCCCGCGCACGTCGGAGAAGGCCTGGTAGTTCTGGCCGAGCACGATCACCACGCACAGCACGATGGCAAAGAGGGGGCCAAACGGGTAGAGCGGCGAGCGGTAAGCCAGGTCGGACGGCTTGTAGCCCTGGTGCACCAGCCCCCGGCGAAAGCGGTAGTGGCTAATGGCGATACCCAGCCAGGCGATAAAGCCAGTCATGCCGGACGTGTTCAGCAGCCACAGGTAGACCGCCTTGTCGCCAAACAGCGAGCTGAGGAAGCACAGGGCGCCGACGGCGGTGGTGGCGAACAGCGCGACGTAGGGCACGCCGTTGGCCGAGAGCCGCGCCAGCGCGCGCGGCGCCCGCCCGCTGACCGCCAGCCCGTAAAGGATCCGGGTGGAGGCGTACATGCTGGAGGTGCCGGCGGAGAGCAGGGCGGTCAGCACTACGGCATTCATCAGGCCGGCGGCGAAGGCCAGGCCAGCGTGGCGGAACACCAGCGCGAAGGGGCTGACGCCGATGTCGGTGACGTCGTTGCGCAGCAGGCTGGGATCGGTGTAGGGGATCAGCACGCCAATGATCAGGATCGCCAGCACGTAGAACAGCAGGATGCGCCAGAAGGTCTGGCGGATGGCGCGCGGAATGGTGCGTGCCGGGTCGGCGGCTTCGCCGGCGGCCACACCGACCGTTTCCGTGCCCTGGAAGGAGAACCCGGCAATCATGGCCACGCCGAACATGGCGGGGATGCCGCCAACGAAGGGCGCATCGCCCAGCGTGAAGTTGTGCCAGCCGGACTGCGGGCCGCCCTGCATGATGCCGAAGATCATCATCAGGCCTGCCGCCAGGAAGATCAGGATCGTGGCCACCTTGATCAGCGCGAACCAGTACTCGGCCTCACCGAAGCCGCGTACCGAAAAGGCATTGAGGCCAAACATCAGCAGCAGGAATCCTGCGCTCCACACTACGCCGGAGACGTGCGGAAACCAGTACTGCATCACTAGTTGCGCCGCCGCCAGCTCCACGGCAATCGTGACTGCGAGGCTGAACCAGTAACTCCAGCCAAGCGCGAAGCCAAAGCCTTCTTCTACGTACAGCGCGCTGTAGGTGACGAAAGAGCCGGCCACTGGCATATGCACGGCGAGCTCGCCCAGGCTGGTCATCAGGCAGTACACCATCAGGCCGATCAGGCAGTACATCAGCAGTGCGCCACCGGGTCCCGCCTGGGAGATCGACGCGCCGGAGGCCACGAACAGCCCGGTGCCGACCGCGCCACCGATGGCGATCATGGTCAGGTGGCGGGCCTTGAGCTTGCGCTGCAGGTCGTCGTGCTCGACGACGGGGTGCTGGTGAGGATGGGGATGGGAAGACATCAGGGTCACTGGAACTTCGGCGGGCGGGGCCGCGGCTTCGGCGCGGGCGACGCCTTGTGGGGCGCCCGTGCGGGCAAAGGGCGCGAGTTTACCGGGTTATGCGGGTAAATCCGAGGGTTGGGGCGGTTTATGTCAGGAAAGTCGCCTACTGTGACTAGAGGTAATCCTCAGGGGTGGGGTAATGTGCTGCATGGGCCATGAAACTCCGGGCTTACCCTAGTGTATTGGTGGCCTTTGGCAACCTTTTGGCAGCCTGCATGCACGCCGGCGAGATCCGCCATGAACGAGGCGCATGGGAGTGCCAGCGAAGCCCCAAAATGAAATTGAACGACCGTGCTATTTTGTGTATGCTTGATCCGCTCGCGATAGGGTGGGCATCGGTCGACGGGGGCAAGCACAGGGCTTCCCCGGTGGCCGGGCGGTGGTTTGGGGCCCCGCGGAAAAACATAATTCGAGAATTCGAATCCCGAGACAACTTCTAGTTCTAGTTACCAAAGGAACCAGCATGACAGCGCAGTATCAGGTTCAGGACGGCGTCGCCGTCATCACGCTCGACAATCCCCCCGTCAATGGCCTGGGTCTGAGCACCCGGCTTGGCATCGTCGAAGGCATGACCCGTGCGCTGGACGATGCGGCCGTCAAGGCCATCGTCATTACCGGCGCCGGCAAAGCCTTCTCGGGCGGCGCCGATATCCGTGAATTCAATACGCCCAAGGCCACCCAGGAGCCGACGCTGCACTCGGTGATCAAGGTCGTGGAAGGTTCGAGCAAGCCCGTCGTGGCGGCGATCCATTCCGTCGCCATGGGCGGTGGCCTGGAACTGGCGCTGGGTTGTAACTACCGTGTGGCTTCGAAGGGCGCGCAGATCGCCCTGCCGGAAGTAAAGCTGGGCCTGCTGCCCGGCGCCGGCGGCACGCAGCGCCTGCCGCGTGTGATCGGCCTGGAAGCGGCCTTGAACATGATCGTGTCGGGCAACGCCATCCCCAGCGAGAAATTCGCCGGCACCAAGCTGTTCGACGAGATCGTTGACGGTGACGTGCTGCCCGCGGCCGTGGCTTTTGCCAAGACGGCGGCGGCCAACCCCGGCCCGTATCCCAAGGTGCGCGACCTGAAGGTCAAGCACGAGAACGCGGAAGGCTTTATCGCTTTCTCGCGCAATACCGTGGCAGCCGTTGCCAAGAACTTCCCGGCGCCGCTGAAGTGCGTGGATGCCGTGGCCGCCTCGCTCAAGCCGTTCGAAGCTGGCCTGAAGGCCGAGCGCGAAGGCTTCATGTACCTGATCACGACGCCGGAATCGCGCGCGCTGCGCCACGCCTTCTTTGGCGAACGCGCCGCCAGCAAGATTCCTGACGTGCCGGAAGGCACGGCAACCCGCAAGATCGAGCGGGTCGCCGTGATCGGCGCCGGCACCATGGGCGGCGGCATCACCATGAACTTCCTGAACGCCGGCGTGCCGGTGATCATGCTGGAAACCAAGCAGGAAGCGCTGGACCGCGGCGTGGCCACGATCCGCAAGAATTACGAAAACAGCGCCAAGAAGGGCAAGCTCACGCAAGAGAAGGTCGAGCAGCGCATGGGCCTGCTGACCACCACGCTGTCCTATGACGAGATCAAGGACGCGGACATGGTCATCGAGGCCGTGTTCGAGGAAATGGGCGTCAAGGAAATCGTCTTCAAGAAGCTGGATGAAGTGATGAAGCAGGGTGCGATCCTGGCTTCGAACACCTCCACGCTGGACGTCAACAAGATCGCCTCCTTCACCAAACGTCCGCAAGACGTGGTCGGCATGCACTTCTTCAGCCCGGCCAACGTGATGAAGCTGCTGGAAGTGGTGCGCGGCGAAAAGACCGGCAAGGACGTGCTGGCAACCGTCATGCAGCTCGCCAAGAAGATCAAGAAGACCGCCGTGGTATCGGGCGTGTGCGACGGCTTTATCGGCAACCGCATGATCGAGCAGTACAGCCGCCAGGCTGGCTACCTGCTGGACGAAGGCGCGCTGCCGGAGCAGGTGGACAAGGCCATCGAGAAGTTCGGCTTTGCCATGGGCCCGTTCCGCATGGGCGACCTGGCCGGCAACGACATCGGCTGGGCGATCCGCAAGCGCCGCGCGATCGACAAGCCGGAAATCCAGTACTCCAAGACCGCCGACCTGCTGTGCGAACTGGGCCGCTATGGCCAGAAGACCGGCGCGGGCTGGTACGACTACAAGGCGGGCGACCGCAAGCCGTACCCGAACCAGCAGGTCAACGACATGATCGTGCAGCATTCCAAGGACCTGGGCATCACCCGCCGCAAGATCTCCGATGAGGAAATCGTCGAGCGCCTGGTGTTCGCGCTGGTCAACGAAGGCGCCAAGATCCTGGAGGAAGGCATTGCCTCCAAGGCCTCGGATATCGACATGGTCTACCTGACCGGCTACGGTTTCCCGCTGTTCCGCGGTGGCCCGATGCTGTACGCGGACCAGGTTGGCCTGTTCAATGTGGCGCAGTCGATGGCGCGTTATGCCAAGGGCTACCACGGCGAAGCCTGGCAAGCAGCCCCGCTGCTGGTCAAGCTGGCGGCCGAGGGCAAGGGCTTCAACGGCTAAGCACAGCCAAGGCGATTTCGCGCGGCGCAGTCAGGCCGCGCGGGGTTCTCATCACGGATCGCAAACCGGTCACCAAGCGAGGAGTAGCGGCATGGCCAAGCAATACGGCCCCGAAGATTGCCTGCTGGTCATCGACGTGCAGAACGACTTCATGCCGGGCGGCGCGCTTGCCGTGGCGCATGGCGATGAAGTCGTCCCTGTGATCAACCGTCTCGCGACGGCGTTTGCACGAGTGGTGCTGACCCAGGACTGGCATCCCGCCGATCACGTTTCGTTTGCCGCCAACCATGCCGGCACGCAGCCGTTCCAGACCGTGGCGTTGCCCTATGGCCAGCAAGTCCTGTGGCCCACGCATTGCGTGCAGGGCACCCACGGCGCGGCGTTGCATGCCGGGCTGGAAGTGCAGCATGCGCAGATGGTGATCCGCAAGGGCCATCATCGCGAGGTGGATAGCTACTCGGCCTTCATGGAGGCCGACCGCGCCACCCCGACGGGGCTCGCGGGCTATCTGCGCGAGCGCGGCGTGCGCCGGGTGTTTTGCGTGGGACTGGCAACGGATTACTGCGTTGCCTGGAGCGCGCTGGATGCCCGCGCGGCGGGGTTCGAGGCCGTCGTGGTCGAGGATGCCTGCCGCGCCATCGACCTCGACGGGTCACTGGCGCGTGCGCGGCAAGACCTGGAAGCCGCGGGCGTGCGACGCATGCAATCGGCCGCGCTGTTGTCCTGAACCCGAAGAATCGCCAAGCCAAGCCAAGCTGACACGGCTGAACCCAGCCAACGACATATTGCATGACACTGCCGGACGTGAACGCACGCCGCAGGTCACCAGATACCAGAGATACCGAGGAGCAAGACATGAAAGAGGCAGTCATCGTTTCCACCGCACGTACCGGCCTGGCCAAGAGCTGGAAGGGTGCTTTCAACATGACCCACGGCGCGACCCTGGGCGGCCATGCGGTCCAGCACGCCATTGCGCGCGCCAAGATCGACGCCGGCGAAGTGGAAGACGTGCTGATGGGCTGTGCCAACCCGGAAGGCGCCACCGGCGCCAATATCGCGCGCCAGATCGCGCTGCGCGCGGGCTGCCCGGTTACCGTGCCCGGCGCCACCGTGAACCGTTTCTGCTCGTCCGGCCTGCAAACCATCGCCATGGCCGCGCAACGCGTGATCGCCGATGAAGGCGACATCTTCGTGGCCGGCGGCGTGGAGAGCATCTCCTGCGTGCAGCAGGAAATGAACCGCCACATGATCCAGGAAAACTGGCTGACCAAGAACAAGCCGGAAATCTACTGGAACATGCTGCAAACCGCCGAGAACGTGGCCAAGCGCTACAACATCTCGCGCGAGCGCCAGGACGAATACGGCGTGCGCAGCCAGCAGCGCGCCTTCGCCGCCCTGGAAGCCGGCAAGTTCAACGATGAAATCGTGCCGATCACGGTGCTCGCCGGCGTGGCCGACAAGGCGACCGGCCAGCTGATGACCAAGGAAGTCACGGTCTCGGCCGACGAAGGCATCCGCGGCGATACCACGCTGGAAGCCGTGTCGAAGATCCGCACCGCCATGCCCGGCGGCGTGGTCTCGGCAGGCAATGCATCGCAGTTCTCCGACGGTGCTTCGGCGGTCGTGGTCATGGATTCGAAGGTGGCCGAGGCCCGCGGCCTGCAGCCGCTGGGCGCGTTCCGCGGCTTTGCCGTGGCCGGCTGCGAGCCTGACGAAATGGGCATCGGCCCGGTGTTCGCGGTGCCCAAGCTGCTGAAGAAGGCTGGCCTGACGGTGGCCGACATCGGCCTGTGGGAGCTGAACGAAGCCTTCGCCGTGCAGGTGCTGTACTGCGCCGACACCCTGGGCATCCCCATGGACCGCCTGAACGTCAATGGCGGCGCCATCGCGGTGGGCCATCCCTATGGCGTGTCGGGTGCCCGCCTGGTCGGCCATGCGCTGATCGAAGGCAAGCGCCGTGGCGCGAAGTACGTGGTGGTGACCATGTGCATCGGCGGCGGCCAGGGTGCTGCCGGACTGTTCGAAGTCTTCTGAGGCGGCCCGGTACCGTGAGCGATTCCGCCGACCCGATGCTGGCCCATGGCCGGGAGGTGCTGGCCAGCCAGCCCTTCTCGGTGATGGTCGGCGCCGATCTGGCCGCGCCGGTGGCGACCTCCGAGTACAAGATCAACTACCTGCGTCCGGCGATCGGCGACACGCTGATCGCCCGCCTGGGCGAAGGTAGCTGAGCACGGCAGGAAAGAGACGGGCGCGCGAGCGCCTTTTTCTTTCCCCGCGCCATTTAGAGATACAGAATTCGCGGTGCGCCACGAGAGCGTGCCGTTGTGGAGACAGCGACGATCCCCGCCGCGAGGCTTGCAGTTGATGCAGCCGCCGCCGGGTCGCGCATCTTTGAATTTCCCTTTCAGTCTGGGAGCCGTTTCCTGCCATGTCGCTGATCCTTTCCCGCCGTGACCTGAACTTCGTGCTGTACGAATGGCTCAAGGTCGAGGGGCTGACCCGCATTCCGCGCTACGCCGACCATTCCCGCGAGACCTTCGACGCCGCGCTCGATACCTGCGAGAAGATCGCCGCCGACCTGTTCGCGCCGCATAACAAGAAGAACGACCAGCAAGAGCCGCATTTCGACGGCGAGACCGTCAGCATCATCCCCGAGGTCAAGACTGCGCTGAAGGCCTTCTGCGAGGCTGGCCTGATGGCCGCCGGGCAGGACTACGACATCGGCGGCATGCAACTGCCCGTGGTGGTGGAGAAGGCCGGCTTTGCCTACTTCAAGGGCGCCAACGTCGGCACCAGTTCCTACCCCTTCCTGACCATCGGCAACGCCAACCTGCTGCTCACGCACGGCACGCCGGCGCAGGTGGAGACCTTCGTCAAGCCGGAAATGGAAGGCCGCTTTTTCGGCACCATGTGCCTGTCCGAGCCGCAGGCCGGCTCGTCGCTGTCGGACATCACCACGCGCGCCGACTATGAGGGCGAATCGCCGCTCGGCCAGCAATACCGCCTGCGCGGCAACAAGATGTGGATTTCGGCCGGCGAGCATGAGCTCTCCGACAATATCGTCCACCTCGTGCTGGCCAAGATCCCCGGCCCGGACGGCAAGCTGATCCCGGGCGTGAAGGGCATCTCGCTGTTTATCGTGCCGAAGTACCTGGTCAACGCAGACGGCAGCCTGGGGGAGCACAACGACGTGGTGCTGGCCGGTCTGAACCACAAGATGGGCTATCGCGGCACCACCAACTGCCTGCTGAACTTCGGCGAAGGCATGAAGTACAAACCGGGCGGCAAGGCGGGTGCCATTGGTTACCTGGTGGGCGAGGCGCACAAGGGCCTGGCCTGCATGTTCCATATGATGAACGAGGCCCGCATCGGCGTTGGCCTGGGCGCAGTCATGCTGGGCTATACCGGCTACCTGCACTCGGTCGACTACGCGCGCAACCGCCCGCAAGGCCGCCCGATCGGCCCTGGGGGCAAGGATCCGGCCAGCCCGCAGGTGCGGCTGGTCGAGCATGCGGACATCCGCCGCATGCTGCTGGCGCAGAAGAGCTATGTGGAAGGCGGCCTGGCGCTCAACCTGTATTGCGCGCAACTGGTGGACCAGGAGCGTGCGGCGGAGGGTGCGGAGCATGAACGCCTGGCACTGCTGCTCGATATCCTCACGCCCATCGCCAAGAGCTGGCCGTCGCAGTGGTGCCTGGAAGCCAACAACCTGGCCATCCAGGTGCATGGCGGCTACGGCTACACCCGCGAATACAACGTCGAGCAGTTCTACCGCGACAACCGCCTCAACCCGATCCATGAAGGCACGCACGGCATCCAGGGCCTGGACCTGCTGGGCCGCAAGGTGGTGATGAAGGACGGCGCGGCCTTCAACGTGCTGGGCGAAGAGATCCAGGCCACCATCGGCCGCGCCCTGGCCAGCGGCGATGCCGAGCTGGGTAGCCACGCCAAGGCGCTGGGCGCCGCCGTCAAGCGCGTGGCGCAAGTCACGCAGGCGTTGTGGGCGGCGGGCGACGCCACGGTGACGCTGGCCAACGCCTCGGTCTACCTGGAGGCCTTCGGTCATGTCGTGCTGTCGTGGACGTGGCTGGAGCAGGAACTGGTGGCGCAGGCCGCGCTTGCTGGCGCCAGGAGCCAGGAGGACCAGGACTTCTATCGCGGCAAGCTGGCGGCAGCGGCGTATTTCTTCCGCTGGGAGTTGCCCAAGGTGGGCCCGCAGCTCGACCTGCTGGCGTCGCTGGACCGCACCACGCTGGATATGCAGGACGCCTGGTTCTGACCGGCGCCCGGCACAAGATCATCGAGCGCGCGCACCTTGCTGCGCGCGTCAAAACCAATCGGGAGACACCATGAACACCATCCAGCAATTGTTCGACCTGACGGGCAAGACGGCACTGATCACCGGCGGCTCGCGCGGGCTTGGCCTGCAGATCGCCGAAGCGCTTGGCGAGCAGGGCGCGCGCATCGTGCTGTCGGCGCGCAAGGCCGATGAGCTGCAAGCGGCGCAAGCCCACCTCAAGGCGCTGGGCATTGATGCCGAGTGGATCGCCGCCGACGGCGCGCGCGATGCGGATATCGTGCGCCTGGCCGACGAGGCCCTGGCCAAGCTGGGCCATATCGACATCCTGGTCAACAATGCCGGCGCCACGTGGGGCGCGCCTGCCGAAGATCACCCGGTAGAAGCGTGGGACAAGGTGATGAACCTGAATATCCGCGGCGTGTTCCTGCTGTCGCAGCGCATCGGCAAGCTGTCGATGATTCCGCGCCGCTATGGCCGCATCATCAACGTGGCCTCCATCGCCGGCCTGGCGGGCAACCCGCCGGGATCGATGGAAACCATTGCCTACAACACCTCCAAGGGCGCGGTGGTGAACTTCACCCGCACGCTGGCGGCCGAGTGGGGCGAGCACAATATCACGGTGAACGCGCTGGCGCCGGGCTTCTTCCCCTCCAAGATGACGCAGGGCTCGCTGGACCGCCTTGGGGTGGAGGCCATGTGCGCATCGGTACCGCTGCACCGGCTGGGTGACGACGAAGACCTGAAGGGCGCGGCGCTGCTGTTTGCCAGCGCCGCCGGCAAGCACATCACCGGCCAGGTGCTGGCGGTGGATGGCGGCGTGAGCGCGGTATAAAGTCCATGCTCCAATGCGGTTGGCTCATGCGGGGCGGGCGTTCCGCCGCGCCGGCCGGCCAGCCGTATCGTCTTCGCCACACTAGCAATCATGACCAAAACCAACGGATTTCCCCTCAAGATTCCTTTCCTTGCCGATCTCGGCGTGCAATGCACCCGCATGGACAAGGAGGGCAGCGAGATCGAACTGGCGCTGGAAACGCGTCACCAGAACAGCTGGGACATGGCCCATGGCGGCGTGCTGATGACGCTGCTCGACGTGGCCATGGCCATCGCCGGTCGCGGCGCCGATCCCGATGGCCGCGGGGTGGTGACCATCGAGATGAAGACCAGTTTCATGGCGCCCGGCCGCGGCAAGCTCATCGCGCGCGGCCTGTGCGTGCACCGTACCAGCACCATGGCTTTTTGCGAGGCGGAGATCGTCGACGCCGATGGCAAGACCGTGTCGCGCGGGTCGGGCACGTTCAAGTTCGTCAAGCGCGTGCCGCCGCAGCGGGCGGCAAGCGGCGCTTCGGATACCGGCGCGGACGGCTGAGGCCGCGGGACGGAGAAGGGATATCAGCCATAAGACCGGCAGGGCCGCCAGAGCCGGCGGCGCGCAGCAGCTGTAAAACAAAAAAAAGGAGACAAGATGCTGTTTGAACGGATTGCCGCCACGCGGCGATTGAAACTGACCGTGCTCGCCGCCTTCGGCGCAGGAGCCCTTGCCATGTATCAGCCGGGCCAAGCCCAGAATGCACCTGTTCCTTCGGCCGGCGCGCCGGTTGCGGCGCCTGCCGCGCCGGTGTTCCCGGACGCGGCCGCCACCGATCCCGTCGCGGCGGGCTGGATGCAGGGCTTTCCTCCCGCAGCCGCCAAGGTCATCAGCTTCACCCCTGCCAGCAACGGCTTTCCGCGCACGCGCTGGAGCTTTTCGCATATCCGCGAACTGGTCCCGACGGCCTCGGTCTGGCACGGGCGCGGCCCGGTTTCGGCACTGCCGCGTGCCGAGCGCGATATCGGTGGCGTGCCGTTTACCGATGCCGACGGCACCCGCCGCACGTTCAGCGACATGCTCGGCCTGACCTATACCGACGGCATCCTGGTGATGCACAAGGGCCGGATCGTCTATGAGAAGTACTTCGGCGCGCTGGACGACCATACGCCGCACATCGCCATGTCGGTCACCAAGTCCTTCGTCGGCACGCTGGCCGCCATGCTGGTGGCGGACGGCAAGCTGGACCCCGCCGCGCCCGTTACGCGCTACCTGCCGGAGATGGCGGGCACCGCCTACGGCGATGCGACCGTGCGCGAAGTCATGGACATGACGGTGGGCGTCAAGTACTCGGAGAATTACGCCGATCCCAAGGCCGAGATCTGGGACTACAGCCGCGCCGGCGGCATGATGCCGCTCGAGCCCGGCTATGCCGGACCCAGGACGTTCTACGAATTCCTGGCCACCTTGAAGAAGGACGGCGAGCATGACCAGGTCTTCGCCTACAAGACGGTCAATGCCGAAGTCCTGGCCTGGATCGTCAAGCGCGTGTCCGGGCAGTCGCTGGCCAGGCTGCTCTCCGAGCGCGTCTGGCAAAAAATGGGCGCGGAGAACGATGCCTACTTCATGGTGGACAGCATCGGCAGCGAGTCCGGTGGCGGCGGCCTGAACACTACGCTGCGCGACCTGGCCCGCTTTGGCGAGACCATGCGCAACGGCGGCCGCTTCAATGGCCGGCAGGTCATCCCGGCCGAAGTGGTGGCGGACATCCGCCGCGGCGGCGATCCCGGCAAGTTTGCCAAGGCTGGCTATGCCACCTTGCCCGGCTGGAGCTACCGCTCGATGTGGTGGGTCTCGAACGACGACCACGGCGTGTTCGAGGCGCGCGGCATCCACGGCCAGCGTATCTACGTCGATCCCAAGGCGGAGCTCACCATCGTGCGCTACGCCTCGCATCCCATCGCCGCCAACGGCGCCAACGACCCCGTCACGCATCGCGCGTATCGGGCACTGGCGCTGTCATTGATGAAATTACCAAACAAGCCGGCAAGCTGACCAGCTAGCTGGCAACTACCCACAACGAACGACAACGAGCGACAAAGGGCGAGTGTCCTTGTCCATTTCACTGTAAGGAAGCCATCATGTCGAACACCTACAAGCGCATCGTCTTGGCATCGCGTCCCACCGGCGCCGTGACCCCTGACAACTTCCGCCTGGAAGAGGTGCCTGTGCCCGAGATCGGCGAAGGCGAGGTGCTGGTCCGCAATCATTTCCTGTCGCTCGATCCGTATATGCGCGGCCGCATGAACGAAGGCAAGTCGTACGCTACCCCGCAGCCGCTGGGCGACGTGATGATCGGCGGCACGGTTGGCGAGATCGTGGCGACGAAGAACCCCAAGTACGCAGTCGGCGACAAGGTGGTCGGCATGTTCGGCTGGCAGGAAATGGGCGTCACCAATGGCATCGGCATCCAGAAGGTCGATACCACCCATATTCCGCTGTCGGCCTACCTCGGCTCGGTCGGCATGCCCGGCGTCACGGCCTGGTATGGCCTGAACAAGATCATCCAGCCGAAGGCCGGCAAGACCATCGTGGTGAGCGCGGCCTCCGGCGCGGTCGGCAGCGTGGTGGGCCAGCTGGCCAAGCTCCAGGGCTGCCGCGTGGTCGGCTTTGCCGGCGGCAAGGACAAGTGCGACTACGTGGTCAATGAACTCGGCTTCGATGCCTGTGTCGACTACAAGGCGGCCAAGGACAGCAAGGCGCTGTACACGATGTTCAAGGAAGCCACCCCGGACGGCGTGGATGGCTACTTCGAGAACGTCGGCGGCGAGATCCTCGACACCGTGCTCGCCCGCATGAACGCCTTTGGGCGCATCGCCATCTGCGGCATGATCGCCGGCTACGATGGCCAGCCGATGCCGCTGAAGAACCCGCAGCTGATCCTGGTGTCGCGCCTGACCGTGGAAGGCTTTATCGTGTCCGAGCACATGGACGTGTGGCCGCAAGCGCTGCAAGAGCTGGGCACCGCGGTGGCGCAAGGCAAGCTCAAGTTCCGCGAGAGCGTCGCGCAAGGCCTGGCGAGCGCGCCGGAAGCGTTCATGGGCCTGCTCAAGGGCAAGAATTTCGGCAAGCAACTGGTCAAGCTGGTTTAAGTCCGTAGTTGCCGCGCGCCGCCTCGATGCCTGCGCGCGGCAGCGGTCAATCAAGGAGATTCCCCATGAATGCCCCTGCACAAAGCACCAGGCCCCAGGCCGACCAGGACGAAATGGCCGCCGGCCTGTCCGAAGCGGTCAAGGCCAAGTACCGCGTACTGCCGCGCCCGCCGAAGTTCGATACACCGGCAGAGGAGCGCCTGCACCGCAAGCAGCGGCTGGCCGCGGCCTTCCGGCTGTTTTCCAAGTTCGGCTTTGACGAGGGCGTGGCCGGCCACATCACCGCGCGCGATCCCGAGTTCCCGGATACGTTCTGGGTCAACCCGTTCGGCGTGCATTTCAGCCAGGTCAAGGTGTCCAACCTGATCCGCTGCGATCACCATGGCGACGTGGTGGAGGGCGACTACCCGGTCAACGCCGCGGCCTTCGCCATCCATTCGCGCGTGCACCAGACCCGTGAGGATGCGGTCGCCGCCGCGCACTCGCATAGCACCTATGGCCGTGCCTGGTCCACGCTGGGCCGCACGCTCGACCCGCTGACGCAGGACGTGTGCGCCTTCTACAACGACCATGCCCTCTACGACGATTTCGGCGGCGTGGTGGTGGAGTTGGACGAAGGCCAGCGCATCGCCAACGCGCTGGGCGGCAACAAGGCCGCGATCCTGCAGAACCATGGCCTGCTGACGGTGGGCAAGACGGTGGACGAAGCCGCCTGGTGGTTCATCACCATGGAGCGCTCATGCCAGGTGCAGTTGCTGGCCGAGGCCGCCGCCGGGCGCACCAATGCGCCGCTGAAGGTGATCTCCGACGCCGCGGCGCGCCAGGCGTACTCGATCGTTGGCACTGCGCAGGCGGGCTGGTTCCAGTTCCAGCCGCTGTATGCCCGCATCGTCAAGGAACAGCCCGACCTGCTGGATTGAAGTCATGGCCGCCTTTGCTCCATTCACTGGCAAGGTCGTGCTGATCACCGGCGCGTCCGACGGCATTGGCGCCGAACTGGCCCTGCTGCTGGCGCGCCAGGGTGCACGGCTTGCGCTGGCGGCGCGCCGTGTCGACCTGCTGCAGGCGCTGGCGGAGCGCATCCGCCGCCAGCACCCGGCCGCCGACGTCGGCGTGTGGCGCGTCGACGTGTCCGACGAGTTTGACTGCCGGCGGCTGGTGGCCACGGTGGTGGCGCAGTATGGCGGGCTCGACGTGCTGGTCAACAATGCCGGCGTGTCCGCCCACGGCTACTTCGAACAGGTATCGGACTACAGCTACTACGAGCAAGTCATGCGCGTGAACTACTTCGGCGCCATGTGGTGCACGCGCGAGGCGCTGCCGCACCTGCGCGAGCGCGGCGGCCTGATGGTGGCGGTGTCCAGCCTGGCTGGCAAGATCGGCGTGCCGGGCCGTACCGCCTACTCGGCCAGTAAGTTCGCGCTGGCGGGATTCTGCGAGGCGCTGCGGGCCGAGCTGCGCGGCTCCGGCGTGGATGTGTGCGTGGTGTTCCCCGGCGTGGTGGCGACCGATACACGCGTCAATGGCTTCGGCCCCGACGGCCGCCCACTGGGCGAGAGCCGGCTGCGCGAGGAGGGGGCCATGAGCGCGCAGGAATGCGCGCGCCAGATGCTGGCAGCCATGGCCGCGCGCAAGCGCGAACTGGTGATGACCGGCAAGGGCCGGCTTGGGCTGTGGCTTAAGCTGCTGGCGCCGCGCCTGGTCGAGAACATGGCGCTCAAGGCGCTGAAGCAAACGGGGCGGTAGTGCGGTTGAGAGCGTGAGAGCGTGGCAGCACGACGGCGTGACAGAAGAGATCGAGCAATAACAGGCACGCGCCTTGCTGATAGCCGTGGCGGCATCCGCCCGACGCACCGGCAGCAGGCATAAGAGAAATTTCAGCCTGAGTTCAATCTGGTTATAGATTGGCGATAGATTGGCTTCAGACTGGCAACACAAGCGATTCCGACACCATGGCAGACCTTATCCTTCACCAGTACGCAACGTCGCCGTTCTCCGAGAAGATCCGCCTGCTGATGGGCGCGAAGGGCCTGGCGTGGCAAGCGGTGGAAATCCCGCCCATCATGCCCAAGCCAGACGTGGTGGCGCTGACCGGCGGCTACCGCCGCACCCCGATCCTGCAGGTGGGGGCCGACATCTATTGCGACACCGCGTTGATCTGCGAGGTGATCGACAGCGCGGCGCCCGCGTGCCCGCTCTATCCTGCCGCGCAAGCCGCCACCACGCGCCTGGTCGCTGGCTGGATCGATACCGCGCTGTTTACCGCCGCCGTCACCTACCTGTTCCAGCCGGCCGGCGCGCAAAGCATGCTGGGCCACCTCACGCCGGCGCAAATGCAGGCTTTCTCGGCAGATCGCAAGGCCATGCGTGGCGATACCAATGCGCTGCGCATGCCGCTGCCCGAGGCCATCGCCATGCTGCAGGAAACCTTCGGGCGGCTCGAGCAGCAATTTAATGCAGGCGTGGCGCATGTGGCCGGGGCCGAGCTGTCGGTGGCGGATTTTTCGCTGTACCACAATGTCTGGTTCATCCAGCGCGCCAGCGAGCTGGCCAGGCTGCTGGATGCGTATCCGGCGGTGCAAGCCTGGTATGCGCGCATGAAGGCCTTTGGCCATGGCACGGTGCGGGTGGTCAGCGCGGCGTCGGCGCTGGAGGTGGCACGGTACGCCGATCCGGCAGCGTTGCCTGGCGGGGTGGCTGCCGGCAGCGGCTTCGAAGCGGGTGATGCGGTCACCGTGACGCCAACGGACTACGCGCGCGATCCCGTGGCCGGCGTGCTGGTGGCGCTGGACGCCCACCGTGCCACCTTGCGCCGCCAGGACCCGCGTGCAGGCGCGGTCAACGTGCATTTCCCGCGCCAAGGCTATCAAGTGCAGCACGCGGGCTAAGAGGCTGTTTCAAAATGAAGCGAAGCGGTTCTGGCTAGGCGCGCGGCCGCAGACAGTACAACTGGTACGGCAAGGCCGCGCAACGACGCCAGAATCTTTTTGAAATGGCCTCTAAGACCCGCGCGGCAAGGCAATCCCATCACAACGACAGCAACGAGAGGCAGACAACATGAAGCAATTCCAAGGCAAGGTGGCTGTGATCACCGGCGGTGCATCGGGCTTCGGCAAGGAATTCGCCAAGCTGGGTGCGGGACTCGGCATGAAGCTGGTGCTGGCCGACGTGCAGGAGGACGCGCTGGATGCCACCGTGGCGGAGTTCAAGGCGCAAGGCGTGCCGGTGATCGGCGTGCGCGTGGATGTGTCCAAGGCCGAGCAGGTGCAGGCGCTGGCCGATGCCGCCATCGCCACCTTTGGCCAGGTCAACCTGCTGTTCAACAACGCCGGCGTGGGCGCGGGCGGCCTGATGTGGGAAAACACCGAGCGCGACTGGGAGTGGGTGCTGGGCGTCAACCTCTTTGGCGTGATCCACGGTGTGCGCATCTTTACCCCGCTGATGCTCGCGGCCGCGGCCAAGGACCCGTCGTTCGAAGGCCATATCGTCAATACGGCCTCCATGGCCGGCTTGCTCAGCCCGCCCGCGATGGGCGTCTACAACGTCTCCAAGCACGCCGTGGTTTCCCTGTCCGAATCGCTGTACCAGGATCTCAGCCTGGTCAGCGAGCAGGTGCGCTGCTCGGTGCTGTGCCCGTATTTCGTGCCGACCGGCATCACGCAATCGGGCCGCAACCGGCCGGCCGGGCTGGCCAATGACGCTCCGCCCACGCGCTCGCAACTGGTGTCGCAAGCCATGTCGGACAAAGCGGTCAGTTCGGGCAAGGTCACGGCCGCCGAAGTGGCACAACTTACTTTCGACGCCATCCGCGACAACGGCTTCTATATTTACTCGCATCCGCAGCAACTGGATCCCGTGCGGCAGCGCTTCGAAGATATCATTGGCCAACGCAACCCAAGCGACCCGTTCGCCGACAAGCCGGAAGTGCGCGCCGGGCTCATCGCCGCCTTGCGCGGATAACCGAGGGGGAGCCGCCAGGTGCGGCCAGCAGCAAGTCCACCAGAGACAGCCACAGACAGCCACAGACAGCCAGAGACAGCCATTGCGGCAAGGGAGGAATTCATGACCAAACCTGCAGTCATTCGCCATCTGCAGTACGCCACCTTGCCCAATGGCACGCGCCTGCACTACGCCAGCGCCGGCGAGCGCGGCAAGCCGCTGGTGTTGTTCGTGCATGGCTTTCCCGAGTTCTGGTACGAGTGGGAAGCCCAGCTGGCCGAGTTCGGCAAGACCCACTTCGCCGTGGCGCCGGACCTGCGCGGCTTCAACCTCTCCAGCAAGCCCGCGCAAGTCGAGGCCTACCGTCCCCGCCACATCGTCGAGGACCTGGTCCAGTTCATCAACGCGCTGGGCTACTCGCATTGCGTGGTGGTGGCGCACGACTGGGGCGGGGCAATCTGCTGGAACCTCGCCATCCAGTTTCCGCAGATGGTGGAGCGGCTGGTCATCATCAATTCGCCGCATCCCTATGTGTTTGCCAAGGCGCTGACCAGCGATCCCCAGCAGCAAGCCGCGTCGGCCTACATGAACTGGCTGCGCGAGCCGGGATCGGAACAAGCGCTGGCGGCGGACGGCTTCGCCAAGCTCGAGGGCTTCCTGAATGGGCAGGGCAAGCAGCCCGCGCCCTGGTTTACCGGCGAGACCCGCGAGAAATACCACGCGGCCTGGTCGCAGCCCGGCGCCGGCGGCTCTCACCCGCTGACCGGCGGTGTGAACTATTACCGCGCGTCGCCCATGCATCCGCCGGGCCCTGGCGAGACGCCTCCCGATATCTCCAGGCTCGATCCCGCCGCCTTCACCGTGCGTGTGCCGACGCTGGTGGTCTGGGGCGAGCGCGACACCGCGCTGCCCAAGAGCCTGCTGGATGGCCTGGACAAGTTCATCCCGGACATGCGGCTGGAACGCATTCCGGATGGCACCCACTGGGTCATCCACGAGCAGCCGGAGCGCATCAACCTGTTGATCCGGAGCGCTTTGCCCTGATTTGTCGTGCATGCCAGACCGCGTCAGGCATGCGCGCCTGCGCTGGCCCGGTCGGAACCCGCCGCAGTGTGCATGGGGCGGGGCGGCGCCTGCTGCTACATTGACCTGATTCGACGGCGCCGGTGCGCAAGGAAGGTCAAGATGAAGACGATCGGACTGATCGGCGGCATGAGCTGGGAATCCTCGGCCGAGTACTACCGCCTGATCAACCAGGACATGAAACAACGTCTCGGCGGCCACCACAACGCGCGCAGCGTCATGGTCACGGTCAGCTTCGAGCAGATCAAGGCACTGCAGCACGCGCAACGCTGGGACGAACTCGGCGAAGCCATGCGGCAAGCCGCCCTGCAGGTACAGGCCGCCGGCGCGGATTTCGTGCTGCTCTGCACCAACACCATGCACCGGGTGGCCCCTGTCCTGGAAGCCGCGCTCGACATTCCCTTTCTCCACATCGTCGATCCCACCGCGCAAGCATTGCGCGCCGCCGGCATCCGGCGCGTGGCCTTGCTTGGCACGGCCTTCACCATGGAGCAGGACTTCTATCGCGGCCGCATGCAGGACAAGCACGGCATCGAAGTCGTGGTCCCGGACGCCGCCGACCGCGCGCTGGTCCACGCGATCATTTACGACGAGCTATGCCACGGCATCGTGCGCGACGCCTCGCGCGATGTGTACCGGCGCATCATCGGCGGCTTGCAGGCGCAGGGCGTGGGCGGGGTGATTCTGGGCTGCACCGAGATCGCGCTGCTGATCGGGCAGGATGACGTGGCGCTGCCGGTGTTCGATACCACGGCTTTGCATGCGCAGGCTGCGGTGGGGCTGGCGTTGGAGGGGGTGGTGGTGGCGAATTAGGTCGGGAAGGGGACGGGTTCGGCTCGCATCGCAGGCGTTGTCGCAAAGGACTTGTTTTTTTATATCCAAATCAGTATATTCGAGCGATGAAGCTAATCCGATTCCTCGGAAACTCGCTCAAGTCCTTGCGAGAGTTCCCGGAGCCTGCCAGGCAAGATGCCGGCTACCAACTGGACAAGGTCCAGCGTGGGCAGCAGCCAGACGACTTCAAGCCCATGCCCGACATTGGCAAGGGTGTAGAAGAGATTCGCGTGTGGGACGATTCAGGAACCTATCGTGTGGTCTACACGGCGAGGTTGGCCGACGCGGTCTACGTACTGCATGCCTTCCAGAAGAAAACACAGGCCACGTCGCAGCGCGATATCGATCTGGCCAGGATCCGGTACATGGAGCTCATGAGAGGTGCCAAATGACTGACATCGAAACTTTTAACAGCGTATGGGATGCCATTGCGGACACCCCGGAACAAGCCGCCAATCTCTGCGCGCGGGCGGAATTGATGCAACAAATCGCGGCTATCATCAAGTCCAATGACTGGAAACAGGCCGATGCGGCCAGCCATTGTGGTGTTACCCAACCGCGGATCAATGACCTGCTGCGTGGGCGCGTATCCCGGTTCTCCCTTGACGCGCTGGTGAATATCGCTACCGCCCTTGGCCGGCGTGTGCATATCGAATTGGATGCTGCCTGAGTACGGTAACGTCTCTCGCGGGAAAGCCTGAAGTGGCAGGCGAAGAAGTGAACACCCGGAAAGAGGGCGCCGACAGCGAAGAAAAACAGCAAAACAGCAAAACGGGAAATCGCAGGAGAATGCCGATTTCCCGTCAGCCATTCAACTCAACCTGTGCCGATACAACCGGTAATTCTCGTCATCGAAGCAGACAAAACTGACCTGCTCGATGGTGGGTGCGGCCACCAGGGCCTTGCGTACGGCCTCGATGGCAATATCCACGGCGCGCTCGCGCGGGAAACCGTAGATGCCGGTACTGATATTGGGAAAGGCGATGGTGCGCAGCTTGTGCTGCGCGGCTAGCGCGATGCTGGCCTGGTAGGCGCTGGCAAGGAGGGCGTCCTCGCCGTGGTCGCCCCCTTGCCAGACCGGGCCGACCGCGTGGATGACGTAAGGCGCGGGCAGCAGGCCACCGGTGGTGATCACCGCCTGGCCGGTGGGGCAGCCGCCCTTGGTTTCGCGAATGCCGCGACAGGCGGCCATGATGGCGGGACCGCCAGCGCCGTGGATGGCGCCGTCGACACCGCCGCCACCGAGCAAGCCGCTATTGGCGGCATTGACGATGGCGTCGACTTCCATGCGGGTGATGTCTCCGTGCAAGACCTGCAGGTGTTCCCCTGTCATGACCTCTTCTCCGTGCTGGGTGGTAAAGCTGGATCGCCCCGGCTGTTGCGCGCACCTGTGCTGCTGGCCCGCCGCGGCACTTACATGGATTCCGCCAGCATACGCCGATAATCCGCGGCGCTGGCCTCTTTCGGGTTGGTCTTGTGGCAATGGTCGACCAGTGCACCGGCGATCACCTTGTCGAACATGTCTTCGGTGACACCCATCTGGCGCAGACCGGTGGGCAGCCCGAGGCGCGCGGTCATGTCGTGCACGGCCTGGGCCAGGTCGGCGTCCTGGGGCAGGCCCATGGCGTGGCGCAGGCGGGCGTAGCGGTTGTCGCGCACCACGCTGGGCGCGTCAGCGTTGAAGCGCAGCACCGCCGGCATCACCACCGCATTCAGGGTGCCGTGGTGCAGGCCGGTCTTGCCGTCCACCTTGAGGCCGCCGAGCGGGTGCGATAGCGAATGCACGCAGCCCAGTCCCTTCTGGAAGGCCATGGCGCCCTGCATGGAGGCGCTCATCATGTTCAGGCGCGCGTCGCGGTCCTGGCCGTCGCGGGTGGCGCGTTCGATATGCTTCCAGCCGCGCTCCAGGCCGTCCAGGGCGATGCCATCGGCGGGCGGGTTGAAAGCGGGCGCCAGGAAGGTTTCCACGCAATGCGCGATGGCGTCCATGCCGGTGGCGGCGGTCAGGCCGGCCGGCAGGCCGAGCGTGAGGCCCGGGTCGCATATGGCGGATTTCGGCAACAGGTGCCAGGAGTGGAAGCCGAGCTTGCGACCATCCTCCAGGATGATGATGGCGCCGCGCGCGACCTCGCTGCCGGTGCCCGAGGTGGTCGGCACGGCGATCAGCGGCGCGGCGCGCTCGGTGAGCCTGGCACTGCCGCCTTCGATGGTGGCGTAGGTGGTCAGCTCGCCGGGATGGGTGGCGAGGATGGCGATGCCCTTGGCCAGGTCGATGGAGGAGCCGCCGCCGACCGCGATCAGCCCGTCGCAGCCGCTATCCCGATACTGCGCCGCGGCTTTCTTGACCATGGCTTCGGTCGGGTTGGAAGGGGTTTCGTCGAAGATCTCGTGCGGCAGGCCGCCCAGGGCCACGATGGCCTGTTGGGCCACCCCGGCGGCAACCACGCCTTTATCGGTGACGACCAGCGGGCGCCGGATGCCGATGCGCTCGCACTCTGCCTTGAGCTGGCTGATGGTGCCGAAATCCAGGTGAATGTGGGTCAGGTAATAAATGAAGGCCATCTATGCTGTCTCCGTCGGTGAGGGTTTTCCATTTCTTCTGGCTTCTGACTTCTGGCTTTTCTGACGATGGTCGATGATCGCGCAAAACCTGCCGCCCTGACCAGCCCCAGGGAAATTTCATATGCTTTGCTGCAGAAACATCTGGAATCATACTAAAATCGAACGATCGTTCACAATTCGAACGCCAGTGGCGCTGACGCCACTGGAGATTCGGCTGCTGCCGAAGGTTCGTTGCTACTGATTCTGAGTGTCCATGTCCGCTGTCCCGCCTGATTCCACCGCTGCGCCCGCGTGGCCCGTGCTTGCCTTGCCCGGCATGCCGCCGGTGCCGCTCGACCCGCAGGTGGCGGCGTTGCTGGAGCTGATCGGGCGCGTGAAGCGTCCGTCCATCCACGAACTGGACCCGGCCGACGCCAAGACCGCGTACGAAAAGAGCGCGCCCATCATGGATATCGCGCCGCTGCCCGTGCACAGCGTGGAAAACCTGACGGTAGCCGCGCGCGATGGCTACGACATCCCGGTGCGGCTGTATGCGCCGCGCGAGGCCAGCTGGGCCGAGCCGTTGCCCTTGCTGGTGTACTTCCATGGTGGCGGCTTCACGGTGGGCAGCGTCAACTCGCACGATCCCCTGAGCCGGCTGCTGTGCATGCAGGCTGATTGCATGGTGCTGTCGGTGGACTATCGGCTTGGCCCGCAGTGGAAGTTTCCTCATGCGGCGAACGATGCGTTCGATGTCATGGCGTGGGTCTTCGCCGAAGCCGCGCGCCTGGGCGCCGATGCCAGCCGTATCGCCCTGGGCGGCGACAGCGCGGGCGGCACCCTGGCCAGCGCCTGCGCCGTGCACGCGCGCGATCTGGGCCTGGAGCCTGTCCTGCAGATGCTGATCTATCCTGGCACCTGCGCCCGCCAGGACACGCCTTCGCATCGCGCGCTGGCCGATGGCTATCTGCTGACCGCGCCGATGATCCAGTGGTTTTTCTCGCAATACCTGGACAGCGAAACCAGCCGCGACGACTGGCGTTTTGCCCCGCTGGACGGTGGTGGCACCGGTGCCGACGTGCGCGGCTGCTGCCCCGCCTGGATCGCCGTGGCGGGCTACGACCCGCTGCACGATGAAGGCGTGGCCTACGCGGCCAAGCTGCGCGCCGCGGGTGTCCCGGCGCAATTGGCGGACTATCAGGGCATGATCCACGATTTTTTCAAGCTGGGACGCTTTGTCCCGGCGGTGGCCGACGCCCACGGCGATGCGGTCGCCGCCTTGCGTGCTGCCTTCGACGGCTGAGCGGGACTCGCCGGCAGGGGCCGGCAGCCAGATCGAAGCGGTCGCAGAACCCCGGGTTTCATTGGCTTTACGTGTAGTGCATTACTTGTATCAGTAGCAAAAGGAGACACAGACTCATGCAACGCCGCCATTTCCTCGCCCATGCGGGCGCGCTCGCCGCCACCGCGGCTACCCTGGGGCTGGCCAGCGCGCCGGCCCTGGCGCAGGCGGACAATTTCCCGCAACGGCCGATTCGCCTGATCATCGGCTATACCGCGGGCGGTTCCACCGACCTGCCGTTCCGCGTGCTGGCGGAAAACGCTTCCAAGATCCTCGGCCAGCCGGTGATCATCGAGAACAAGCCTGGCGCGGGCGGCGTATTGCCCGCCCAGCTGATGCAATCGACCCAGCCGGACGGCTACACGCTGGCGCAGGTCGCCATGCCGGTCTACCGCCTGCCGTACACCACCAAGATCAACTGGGATCCGGTCAAGGACTTGTCGTACGTGATCAACCTGGCCGGGTACTCGTTTGGCCTGGTTGTGCCGGCGGATTCGCCGATCAAGACCATGCAGGACTACATCGCCTACGCCAAGGCCAACCCGGGCCGCCTGACCTACGGCTCGCCGGGCTCGATGACCACGCTGCACCTGACCATGGAAGAGCTGGCCATGAAGCAGAACGTGCAGTTCTCGCATATTCCGTACAAGGGCAACTCGGAATCGATGCAGGCCCTGCTGGGCGGGCACGTGATGTCGGTGGCGGACACCCCGGCCTGGGCACCGTACGTGGAGTCCGGCAAGCTGCGCCTGCTGTCGACCTGGGGCGAGAAGCGCTCGGCGCGCTTCCCCAATGTGCCGACGTTGAAGGAGCTGGGCCTGGGCATCGTGCAGACCTCGCCGTTCGGCGTGGTGGCACCCAAGGGCACCGATCCGAAGATCGTCAAGAAGCTGCATGACGGCTTCAAGAAGGCCATGGAAATGCAGAACTATCGCGATGCGCTGGCCAAGTTCGACATGGAGCCGTTCTATATGAGCAGCGAGCAATACGCGCACTTCGCCGCCGATACGGTCAAGAAGGAAAAGGCCATCATCGACAAGCTGGGGCTGAACAAGCCGCAATAAGCCCGGTTTAGCCGCTTTATGCCGGCGCCGCCCTGTCCGGGGCCGGCGCCGTTTTCCTATCAGGCCGATATCAGGCCGATATCCGGCCGGCAATCAAGGGGGGACGCCGACATGGCGAAGGAAGATTTCCGTCACAGCATGCCGCTGCGCGTGCGTTGGGCCGAAGTGGATCCGCAGTCGATCGTGTTCAACGCGCACTACCTGACCTACTGCGATATCTGCGTGACGGAGTACTGGCGGGCGGTGGGGATCCGGTATCCGGAGGATGTGCTGCACGCGCACGGCGTGGATATCTTCGTGGTGAAATCCACGCTGGAGTATCACGCGTCGGCGCGCTTTGACGACATGCTGGAGATCCGGGGGCGGATTGCGCGCCTGGGCCGCTCCAGCATGTTGTTCCGCGTGGAGATGTACCGTGGCGACGAGCACCTGGTCACGGGCGAGATCGTCTATGTCTGCGCGGATCCCGCTACGCAGAAGTCGGCGCCGATTCCGGGTCCGGTGCGGGAAACGATCACGGCGTATGAAGTGGTGAAGCCGCACGCTTGAGCTGTCCGGCTTTCATGGTGTCAGGTGCGGCGGCGTCGGCCTGCTTGCAAGCCAGCGCCGCCAGGACGCGTCTGCGGGTTCAGCGCGCCGCTATGCCCGCATCCTCGATATAAGCCCGGATCACCGCATCGAAATCCTCGTCGCCCTGGAACCCCAGCGCCAGCGCGCGCTCCGTATTCCACGCGGCAGGCCACGTGCCGACGATATTCTCGATGCGCGCCTCGCGCTCCCAGCTCACGCGATCCGCCACGGCGTCGCCGGCCACCCGCCGCAACGCCGCCACCATCTCCTTGGGCGTGACCGACAAGCCGGGCAGGTTCACCGTGCGGCGTTCGCCAAGCTTGGCGCCATCGATCTCCATGCCCCGCGCCAGCGCGGCAATCGCCCCGCGCGGGGACAGCAGCCACAGCGGCGTTTCCGGCGCGACCGGGCAATTGGCGGCAACGCCTGCCAGTGGCTCGCGGATGATGCCGCTGGCGAACGACGAAGCCGCGGCATTGGGCTTGCCTGGCCGCACGCTGATGGTCGGCAGGCGCAGCACGCGGCCGTCGACAAAGCCGCGGCGGCTGTAGTCCGACAGCAGCAACTCGCCGATGGCCTTCTGCGCGCCGTAGGAGGATTGCGGATTGAGCGCGGTATCGTCCTGCACCACAGCGGGCAGGGTGCCGCCGTACACCGCCACCGAACTGGTGAACACCACGCGTGGCCGGCTGCCATGTTTCACATGAAGCGCCCGGCAGGTTTCCAGCAACGCGCGCGCGGCATCCAGGTTCACGCGCATGCCCAGGTCAAAATCTGCCTCGGCCTGGCCACTGACCACCGCCGCCAGGTGGAACACCGCGCTGGTGTGTTCATCGACGGCCTGCGCCAGCACGGCGGGATCCGACAGGTCGCCGGTGACCACGCGTACGCGCGCGTCGTTCAGCGCAGGCGGCGCTACCACGTCGAGCAGCGTCAGGCCCGCGATGGCGACGGGCTTGCCGTCGATGTCCAGGGTGCCGCGCTTTAGTAGTTGGCGGGCCAGTTGCAGGCCGAGAAACCCGGCCCCGCCGGTGATCAGTACTTGCATGTTCGTTTTCCGGTTGTGCCGCCGTGGGCGGCATGGAGACAGCGGCTGCTCAGGCCTTCCAGTAAGGCTTGAGCCAGCCCAGACCCGCCGAGGTACCGGCGCGCGGACGATACTCGCAGCCGATCCAGCCGTCATAGCCAAGGCCATCGATCACGTCGAACAGGTACGGGTAGTTCAGCTCGCCCAGGTCTGGCTCGTGGCGCTCTGGCACGCCGGCAATCTGAATGTGGCCGATGCCGGCAAAGTCGCGCTTGAGCTTGACGGTAAGGTCGCCTTCCACGATCTGGCAGTGGTAGCAGTCGAACTGCACCTTCAGGTTGGCCGCGCCCACTTCCTTGCAAATGGCCTGGCCGTCGTCCTGGCGATTGAGGAAGTAGCCCGGCATGTCGCGTCCGTTGATCGGCTCGATCAGGACCGTGATGCCCTGTGCCGCCGCAGCCTGCGCGGCATGCGCCAGGTTTTCCAGGTAGCAGGCGCGATGACGCCCGTGGTCCGCGCCGGCCGGCACCAGGCCGGCCATCACGTGGATCTTGTCATTGCCGATCACGGCAGCGTATTCCAGCGCGCGGCCGAACGCGTCGCGGAACTCGGCCTGGCGCCCGGGCAGGGCGGCCATGCCGCGCTCGCCGGCGGCCCAGTCGCCCGGCGGCGCGTTGAACAGCGCCTGCGTCAGGCCGTTGGCATCGAGCCGTGCGCGGATATCCGCGGCAGTGTGCTCGTACGGGAAGAGATACTCCACGGCCTTGAAACCGTCCGCCGCCGCGGCGGCGAAGCGATCCAGGAAGGCGTGCTCGGTGTACATCATCGACAGGTTGGCGGCAAAACGCGGCATGCGGTGCTCCAGGAGAAATTTGTTGTTCTTGCGTTCTTGGCCTACCGGTTGACCAGCTTGGCCGGCGTGAGCCAGACCAGTCCGGCCCCGAGCACCAGCATGCCCGACAGCACATACATGCTCGACTGCGTGCTGTGGGTGAGATCGGTCAGGTAGCCCACCATGTACGGTGCCACAAAGCCCGCCAGGTTGCCCACCGAATTCACCACCGCAATGCCCGAGGCAGCGGCCAGCCCGGACAGGAAGGCGGTGGGCAGCGACCAGAACAGCGGGGCGCAGGTCAGCACGCCGGCGGCGGCCAGCGACAGCGCGGCGATGGCCACCACGGTATTGTGGGTAAACGACGCGGCAATGGCAAAGCCCACGGCGCCCATCAGCGCCGGCACGATCAGGTGCCAGCGGCGCTCGCGGCGGGCGTCGGCACTGTGGCCGAGAAAGTTCATCACCACGATGGCGCAGATAAAGGGAATGGCGCTGAGCAGGCCGATATTCAGGTTGCCGGTAACGCCGCTGGTCTTGACCAGCGTGGGCATCCAGAACGTCAGCGCATATTGCCCGGTGACAAAGCAGAAGTAGATCATGCACATCCACCAGACGCGGCTGTCCTTGAACACGGCGCCGAGCGAGTGGCCGGTGCCCGAGGCGCCGGCCTGGCGCGCGTCTTCCTCGATATTGCGTTTGAGCACGCGCTTCTCGTTGGCGTCCAGCCACGGCGCCTGGTCGATGCCGTTCTTGAGCACGAACACGGTGACGATGCCGATCAGCAGTGCGGGCAGGGCCTCGATCAGGAACATCCATTGCCAGCCGCGCATGCCGCCGTAGTCATGGAAGGCGTCCATGATCCAGCCCGACAGCGGGTTGCCGAGCATGCCTGCCACCGGGATGCCCGACATGAACAGCGCGATCATCTTGGCGCGCCGGTTGGCGGGATACCAGTAGGTCAGGTAGAGGATCACGCCCGGATAGAAACCCGCCTCGGCCAGGCCGAGCAGGAAGCGCATGATGTAGAAGGTGGTGGGCGTCTTCACGAAGACGAACAGCGCCGAGATGATGCCCCACGTGATCATGATCCGCGCGATCCAGACGCGCGCGCCGAGCTTGTGCATCAGCAGGTTGCTGGGGACTTCGAACAGGAAGTAGCCGATGAAGAACAGCCCGGCGCCAAGGCCGAACACGGTTTCGGAAAACGCCAGGTCCTGCGCCATCTGCAGCTTGGCGAAGCCCACGTTGACGCGATCCAGGTAAGCAATGACGTAGCACAGCATCAGGAACGGCATGATGCGCCAGAACACCTTGCTGTAAGCGCGTTTCTCGATGTCGCGGTCGATGTCTTGGCCGGCGCCGGCTAGCGCGGCCTTGGTGGATGTATGCATGGTTGTCTCCGTATATCGGCTTGGTTCCGGTTTGATTCCCGTTGTTAGCGGCAAACCGGGGGCGAACGCTGCCCTTGCCGCGGCCCAGGCGTTAGCGAGGGCGTGCGGCGGGCGGTTCTGCTTTGCTTGTGCTTTTGTTGCTAGGGCTTTCTCGTACCTGCGCGCGCGGTCCCTACCAGCGCGCTTTGAACGTATCGCGCAGTTCGGCGAGCGCCTGCTCGTCGAGCGGGTCAGGCTTGTCCTTGAGCATCAGCCAGAGCCTGGCGGTTTCTTCAAGTTCCTCGAGCGCGAAGGCGGCGCGCGAGACGGTGGCCTCCCACACCACCGGACCAAGACGCGCGAGCAGCACGCCACGCACTTCGGCGGCAAGCTGCGCAACGCGCGCCGCCACCGCCGGGTCGCCCGGGCGATGGTAGGGAATCAGCGGAATATGCCCGACTTTCATCACGTAGTAAGGTGTGATCGGCGGCAGCACATCGTCCGGCCGCCAGGCGCCCGCCAGGCTCAGCGCCACCAGGTGGGTGGAGTGCGTATGCACCACGCCATGGGCCTGGGGGTTGTTGTCGTAGACGGCGCGGTGCAGGGTCAGCGTCTTGGACGGCTTGTCGCCGGCCACCCAGTTGCCGCCGCTGTCCACCTTCGCGATGGCGGCCGGGTCCAGCATGCCCAGGCAGGCATCGGTCGGCGTGATCAGCCAGCCGTCCTCCATGCGCGCGCTGATATTGCCGGCGCTGCCGACGGTGTAGCCACGCTGGTAGAGGCTGGCGCCGATGCGGCAGATTTCTTCGCGCAGGCTGGCTTCGGTGCTCATGCTTGCCCTCCAAGCTGGCGCAGCGCTTCGTCAAAGAAGTCCACGCCGCCAAAATTGCCTGACTTGAGCGCCAGCGCCAGCGGCTGCGCTTGCAGCGTGACGGTGGCGGGCACGCCCGGCGCGATCTGCGTGCCGATGCGCAGCGCTTGCACGCCCAGCGCCTGCACCACCGCGCCCGAGGTTTCGCCGCCGGCCACCACGAAGCGGCGCGTGCCGCGTGCTTTGAGCGCGGCGGCGATGTCCGCCAGTGCCTGCTCGACCAGATGGCCGGCGCGCTCCACGCCGAGGGCGGCCTGTACCGATTTGACCTCCTCCGGCGTGGTGGTGGCGTAGAACAGCACCGGCTGCGCATGGGCGCCCGCCAGGGCCAGCGCCTGTTCAACCACGGGCGCGCCTTGCGCCAGCGCGAGCGGGTCGATGCGCAGGGCGGGGCGCTTGGCCACGAGCCATTGCGCCACCTGCGCATTGGTCGCCTTGGACGCGCTGCCGGCCAGCACCACGGCCGGCCCGGCCACCGGCGCCACGCTGTCGGCATCCGCGCGTTGCGGCAGCGAGCCGGCGCGGCGGAAGTTGGCGGGCAGGCCGAGCGCCAGGCCCGAGCCGCCGGTGAGCAACGGCAGGTCAGCGCACGCCTCGCCCAGCGTATGCAGGTCGGCATCGCTTACGGCGTCGGCAATCGCCAGTTTCACGCCATCGCCGCGCAAGGTGGCCATGGCCTGGCGGGCCGCGTCGCTGCCGCGCGCCACGGCGTCGTAGCGCAGCAGGCCCACCTTGGCCTGGCTCTGGCGCTGCAGCACGCGGACCAGGTTGGCGTCATGCATTGGCGTGAGCGGGTGGTTCTCCATGCCCGACTCATTGAGCAGGACATCGCCCACGAACAGGTGCCCGCGGAAGATGGTGCGGCCGTTCTCCGGGAATGCCGGGCAGGCGATGGTGAAGTCGCTGCCGAGCGCCGCCAGCAGAGCCTCGGTCACCGGGCCGATATTGCCGGCATCGGTGGAGTCGAAGGTCGAGCAGTACTTGAAAAAGAACTGGCGGCAGCCCTGGGCTTGCAACCAGCGCAGCGCAGCCAGCGATTGCGCGATGGCATCGGCCGCCGGGATGGTGCGCGACTTGAGCGCGACCACCAGCGCATCGGCCTGCTCCACGCCGGGCAGCGCCGCGCCGCCCGCCGGCACGCCGATGGCCTGCACGGTGCGCATGCCGTTACGCACAAGCGTGTTGGCCAGGTCGGTGGCGCCGGTGAAGTCGTCGGCGATGCAGCCAAGCAAGGCGCGCGAGGAAGGGTTCTGTGCAGTCATGCTGGCTTGCCTCACTCAGCCTTTTTCGCCGGCAGCTCGATGCCGGGAAATATCTTGATCACGGCGGAATCGTCCTCGCCGCCGTGTCCCGCGCTGGATGCCATCATGAACATCTGGTGCGCCGCGGCCGACAGCGGCAGCGGGAACTTGCTGGTGCGCGCGGTATCGAGCACCAGGCCGAGGTCCTTGACGAAGATATCGACCGCGGACAGCGGCGTGTAGTCTCCCGACAGGATATGCGGCACGCGGTTCTCGAACATCCACGAATTGCCCGCGCTGTGGGTGATGACTTCATACAGGGCATCGGCATCCACGCCTTCACGCAGACCCAGCGCCATGGCTTCTGCCGCTGCGGCGATATGCACGCCAGCCAACAGCTGGTTGATGATCTTCACCTTGGAGCCGGCGCCATGCGCGTCGCCCAGGCGGTAGACCTTGCCGGCCATGGCGGCCAGCACGTCCTCGGCCAGCGCATAGGCCTCGGCCGGGCCAGAAGTCATCATGGTCATTTCGCCGCTGGCGGCGCGGGCGGCGCCACCGGAGACCGGTGCGTCCAGCAGCAGGATGCCGCGCTCGCCCAGCCGCTTGCCCAGTGCCTCGGCGAAGCTCGGCGGCACCGTCGCGCTGGCGATCACCAGCGTGCCGGGGCGCAGGCCGCTTGCCGCGCCTTGTTCGCCGAACAGCACGGCCTCGGTCTGCGCGGCGTTGACCACCAGCGTAACCACCACATCGCATTTGCCGCCGAGCTCGGCCGGGCTGGCGCAGGGGATGCCCCCCGCGTCGGCAAAGCGCTGCAGCACGTCGGGCCGCAGGTCGCAGGCATGTACCTTGAAGCCGGCGCGCAGCAGGCTGTGCGCTACGCCGTTGCCCATCGCGCCGAGGCCGATGACGCCAATTGATTTGCTCATGAAGACTCCTGCCAGGGGGCTGTGATCAGCGGATCAGTCGATCAGTGGGAAAGGCCGCGCGCGGGCGCGTCGGCAAGGTCGGTGGCGGTCTCGGGCTGCCCGCCATGGGACAGGCGCCGCGCCGCGTTGTACATATGGGTCTCGGCCGCGTTGCGCGCGGCCAGCGCGTCGCCGGCGCGGATGGCGGCCACGATGGCCTGGTGTTCCTCGCGCACCTGGCGCGAGAAGTCCGCCCGGCGTGCCTCGTTGGTACGGGTCACGCGGGTGGCGGTTTCCAGGTACTGGCTCAGGAACGCCAGCGTCTTGAGAAAAAACGGGTTGCCGGTGGCTTCGGCGATGGTCCGGTGAAAGGCCACGTCGGCCGCCACGCCATCGCCGCCGGCGGATTCCTCGGCGTCGATGCGCGCCAGCGCGGCGTCGATGGCCATCATGCTGGCATCGGTGCGCTCGCGCGCAGCCTGTGCGGCCACCTCGGCCTCGATGGCCCGGCGCAGTTCCACGATCTGCAGCACCGATTCGAGCGTGGCCACATCGGTGTAGTCGATCCGCAGCGGCCGGATGCCGGCCTGCTCGGTGACGAACACGCCGCTGCCCTGGCGCGACTCCACCACGCCTTCGTGGCGCAGCCGGGCGATGGCTTCGCGGATCACGGTGCGGCTGACGCCGAACTCCTCGGACAGTACCGCCTCCGTGGGCAGCTTGTCGCCGCGGCCGAAAGCGCCGCTTTCGATCTTCTCCAGCAGTTGCTCAGCAACGGTGTCTGTCAGGGCTCGGGCCGGGACTTTCTGGAACACGGGAGGCCTCAGGTGATTAGGTAATATGGTCATCATACAAATTTTCCGGGAAGAATGCGGATCGGGAATTACCCCTACCCCTATCCCTTTCCTTAATGCTGCATTGCAGCAGTGGTCGGCATCGGTTGCCGGCGCCGTGGCCGGAGTATCATGACGGCCGCCCCTCTGGCCGTTTTTTCACCGCCTTGCGCTTTGCGCACCGAACAACCATGACGATCACCATCCGCCTCGCCCCCTGGTCCGAAGCCCGCGATACTGCGCGCGCCATCCGCTATGCCGTCTTCGTCGAAGAACAGGGCGTGCCGGTGGAGCTGGAATGGGATGAATGGGATGAGCCGAGCTGGCACGCCCTGGCGCTGGCCGAGGACGGCAGCGCGCTGGCCACAGGCCGCCTGCTGCCGGATGGCCACATCGGCCGCATGGCGGTGCTCAAGCCCGCGCGTGGCAGCGGCGTCGGCGCCATGGTGCTGGATGCGCTGATGGCCAAGGCCGCGGAGCTTGGCTACCCTGAGCTGGTGCTCAATGCGCAGCGCTATGCGGCACCGTTCTACGCGCGTGTGGGCTTCGAGCAGGTCGGCGAGGAATTTGAAGAGGCCGGCATTGCTCACGTGGAAATGCGCAAATTGCTGCGCTGAACGCCACGGGCGGTTGTCGTCAGGCGCGAGCCTGACGAGCAAACAAGGGCAGCGCCAATAGCGCGCTGACGCTGGCCGCCAGCCACACGGCCGCCCAGCCATAGCCGGCGGCCATCGCCGGGATCGCCAGCGGCACCAGGAAAAAGCCCGAAAACGCAAAGGTATTGCCCAGCCCGAGCGCGGTGCCTGCGCGGCTGGCGCCCGCGATCGTCGCCAGCTCGGTGAAGGCCACGCCATGCCAGGCTGACGTGCAGATGCCGCCCAGCACCAGGCATGCCATCAGCACCGGCGTCAGCAAGGCGTGCCAGTCCGGTGCGGCGGCACACAGCCAGGTCAGCCCTGCCAGCGTGGCGAACACAAGCAAGGTCAGCAAGCTGCAGGCGCGCATATAGGCGCGGCGGTTGCCATGGCGGTCGGTCCAGCGGCCGCTCCACACCCGCATGACGGCAGCGCCTGCCTGAACCGCCGCCACGGCCATGCCCGCCGCGGCAATGCCGACGTGGCTGAAATCGTGCAGGAAGACCGTTGCGAACGTCAGCACAGCCACTTGCGGCACGCACATCAGGCCCATGCCGCTCACCAGCCGCCAGACCTGCGCGCTTCTCAGCGGGCCGGCCCCTGCCTTGCCGTGCGCGCCGCTTGCCGGCAGCGTAGCGCGCGCAGGCTCGGCCGGCGGCTCGTGCATCCAGTGCCAGGCAAAGGCCGCGGTGACGCCACAGAAGACCGCCAGCGCGCCGTAGACGGCGGTAAAGCCAAAGGACTGCGCCAGCAGCGGCAGCATCAGCGCGCCAATCCCGCCGCCGGCGGGCACCGCGGTCTGGCGGATGCTCATGGCCAGGCCCCGTTCGCCTTCGCGGAACCATGCCATCACGGCGCGGCCGCTGGAGCCGTTGACGCTGCCGCCCAGCAGGCCCAGCCCCAACAGGCCTAGCGCCAGCGCGGCGTTGCCCGGGATATGGCCGGGCAGCGGCGCCACGAACACCGCCATCAACGCCAGCCACAGCGCGGTGGCCATCAAGCCGGTCAGCAGCACGCGGCGGTCGCCCCAGCGGTCGGTCACCAAGCCCCACGGCACTTCGCTCGCCGCAATGCCAAGTCCCATCATGCCCAGGCAGAAACCCAGCTCGCCATCGCTGATCCGGTAGCCGGCGCGCATCAGCACTGCCGTGGTGGGAATGCCCGAGAACGCCGCGGCAAAGCTGGCATTGGCCGCGACGCCGAGGGCCAGCACTTTCCAGCGATGGCCCGGGCCATGGCGCGGGGCGAGGGCTGCGCCGGCAGGGCCAGGCACAGCGGCAAACGGGAGTGGGGCGGGAGCACGGGGCACGGGATCATCCTTGGGAAAACGGCATATGCAAGCCTTGACGCCCTGATTCTGCCGCCGCAGAATGATCCTGAATATCAGATAATTATTGATTAAACATCCCAAATAACAGGATGGTTTGACATGGCAGCGGTGAACTTCGACCTTGATGTGCTGCGCAGCTTCGTTGTCGGCATGGAGCTTGGCAGCTATGCCCGGGCCGCCGACCGGCTGGGCCGCTCCACCTCGGCGGTCAGCGCGCAGCTCAAGAAGCTGGAGGAACAGGCGGGCACGGCGATCTTTCGCAAGGCCGGGCGGGGGCTGGCGCTGACGGAGGCGGGCGAGACCATGCTGGCCTATGCCCGCAGGCTGCTGGAGCTCAACGACGAGGCTGCCGCCGCCGTGCACGGCGTGGCGCTGGAAGGCTGGGTGCGGTTCGGCCTGCAGCAGGACTTTGGCGAGGTGCTGCTGCCCGAGGTGCTCGGTCGGTTCGCCCGCGCGCACCCCAAGGTGAAGATCGAGGCACGCGTGGCGCGCAACACCGAGCTGCTGGACAGCGTGGCCGCCGGCCGCCTGGACCTGGCGCTGGCGTGGGACGATGGCGTGCGCATGCCGCATGTGGAGCAGGTGGCGCTGTTGCCGATGCGCTGGATCGGGCCCGCCGCCGCGCGTGCGCCATGGCAAGGCAACGGCCCGCTGCCCTTGGTGGCGTTCGAGCCGCCATGCCGTTTCCGCTCCGCGGGCACGGCCGCCCTGGACCGCGCCGGCATTGCCTGGCGGGTGGCTTTCAGCAGCGCGAGCCTGGGCGGCTTGTGGGCGGGGACGGCGGCCGGGCTGGGGCTGACCATCCGCACCGGCATGGGCTTGCCACCTTCCGTGCGGGCCTGGGAGCCGGGCGAGGGCGGGCTGCCTGAGTTGCCCTCGCTGGCGCTTGCGCTTTACCGCAAGGATGCCGAGCTGGAGGCACCCGCCACGCGGCTGGCAGGCATCGTGAGCGAGGCGGTTCGGGCTGCATTGCCGGCCAGGCTGGCGGCCGTGGCCTGAATGGAGCGATAACTTGCGGGGCTTGCAGCCAGCCGCCTACGCTGTACCATCGCGGTCTTTGTTTTTGCCGCCGCTTTCGCGTTGATCTTGTCTATGTCTGAAATCCGTTCCCGCCTGCTCCAGGCCCTGGCCGATGCCACGCCCGCCCTTGACCTCGACCGTGCGCCGGCGGGCGAACCGCCCGCCGGCGAAAACCTGCTCTCGGCATGGTTGCGGCCCTGGCTGGCGGAGCACTGCCTGGTCAAGGTGGACTGGCGGGAGTTCAGCACGCTGGGCGTGCAGGCCGTGGCGCGCCTCGCCACGCTGCGCGCGGCGGGTGTCTCGGCCATCGACGTCGACGATCTCTATGACGAAGACGGCATTCCGCTAGGTGGCGACGACAACGATTTCGATATGGAGCCTGCTGCGCTCTACCTGGCGCACGTCAACCGCGAACTGGCGCCGCACGGCATGCAATTGCTGGAGATCGGGCACTTCGAGGATGCATGGCTGCTGGTGGTGCGCAATGACCCCGCCGCGATCCGGGCGCTGAACGTGGCATTGCGCCCGACCGGCCTGGCGGCCCGGCAGTACTGAGCGCGCCCGCCTTAGCGCGGCGCTTGCACCGAGCCGGCGTCGCGGGCAACGCGCAGGTGCCCACGGTAGGACACTTCGCCGGTGCGGCCGTTGGCGTCGAAGCTGCGTTCGCTAAGCTCGAAGCGGCCGTCATGGCGCACGCGCAGCACGGTGCTGGCGCGGGTGCCATAGCTGGGCGAGCGGATGAAGGCGGAGGACAGCAGCTTTTCCCACTCCGGGGTCACCCCCGTGCGCGGAAGCTCGCAATCCAAGGCCTGGCGATCGTTGGCCAGCAGCTCGAGATAGGGTTCGATGCTGGCGCCGGCCAAGCCGGTGTCGGCGGCGAGTGTTTCGGCGAGCGCGCCGACGCGGCTGCGCACCTTGGGCCACGGCGTATCCAGCAAGGCGTTGGACAGACCATAGATGCCAGGCTTGAGGCGCTGCGGATTGGGCGAGGCGCCGCGGTTGCTGTACCACCAGAGTTCGCGCAGGTCGCACGCCAGCAAGTTGAAGCCGTTGTAAGCGCCGGTGCGGGGCGCCAGCCCGGCCAGATAGGATTGCGGATCGCTGTCGCCACGCAGGAAGCCGGCAACCAGCTCACCGCGCGAGCGCGCATCGGTGCGTTTCTCGGACGGGGCGCGGTAGTTGGTCAGGGCGGCAAAGCGGCCGTCGCCGGCCAAGCCCATCCAGGTGCCTGGCTCGCCGATCACTTCCGCCATGTCGCGGCCGGCCAGCACCTGGGGGGCGTCTTCCCACCAATGCACGGGCGCCGCCGGGCGGGCATAAAACTCGTCGCGGTTGCCGGCCACCACCAGGGCATAGTCCGGGTGCGATTGCCAGGCCACCAGAATCAAGCACATAGCGCTTCCTTTGCTGCATTCACTGCGATTGCCGCATTCACTGCATTGACTGCGATTCGATCATCGGCTTCGTCATTCAGGGACCATCTCGGCGGGGCCGTTCCACGGCCACCCTCAGAGCTGGTCGATATCGACAAAGCGCTCCACCTGCCGCTCGCCGCTGATCCACTGCTGCAGCCCGCTTTGCCGCCATAGCCCGTCGAGCAACTGGTCGAAGGCTGGCGGCACATCGGCGTAGGCTTCCATCCAGGTCTGCATGCCGTCGCGCGCCTCGGGCCTGCGTAAGAGCGTACCACCAATTCCGCTCGCTTCGGCAACGGTCTCCATCCAGCTGTGCCAGTGTGCGATGGCCTCATCGGCACGGGCTTCCGGTACCCGGAAATAGACGTACAGGTGGTCGCTCATGGCTATTCCCAGTGTTGCCAAGGGTTCATCAGGCGGCGTCGCCGAAGGGGACCGCATAGGGCAGCTCACCGACGCGCACCGCGCTGCCGGCGGCGCTGCCCAGGTGCAGGGCGCCACCCGCCGCGTCGATCTTCAGTTCGGCCAGGCCGTCCCAGCCGCCTTGTGGCGCGGCGGCAGCATTGACCACCATGCCGCAGGGCTGCTCAGGATCCTCGGGGCGGAAGATCTCCGTGGCCGCGCCCGGCACTTCGCCTTCGCCATGGATCAGCCACATGCGTCGTTTGAGCGTGCCGCGGTACTGGCTGCGCGCGACGATTTCCTGGCCCGGATAGCAGCCCTTGCGAAAGCTCACGCCGCCGACCAGTTCCAGGTTGATCATCTGAGGCACGAATTGCTCCTGCGTGGCCGCGGCGATGCGCGGCACGCCGGCTTGCACCTCCAGCCAGTCCCACACCGCGGCATCCACCGGCACCAGCTGCGCCGACAGCGCGGCCTGGACTTCGTCGGCCTGCTCGGCCGGCAGGACCACCTGCCAGCGCGGCAGCCCGGCGCCGTCGGGCAGCCGGATCACGGTGGCGCTGGCGGCCGCGGCGCTGGCCCAGGGCGCGGCCGGTGCGGGCAGGCCGGCCGCCTGCAGGGCGGCGGCGCCACTGGCACCTGCCACACCCAGCACGGCGCGAGCCGGCGTGAGATCGGACAGCTTGGCCTTGGCGCGCAGCACGAACATCGACAAGCGCTTCTGGATAGCGGGCTGCAGGTCGGCGGACAGCTGGAGCACGATGCCTTCCTCGTCACGCCACATCAGGAAGCTGGCCAGCAGCCGTCCCTTGGGCGAGCAGTAGCCGGCCAGGCGGGCGGCGCCGGTGTCCAGGTCATCCACGGCATTGGTCAGCTGGGTATGCAGGAAACTGCCGGCGTCTTCGCCGGCAACCCGGATCAGGCCCTGGTGCGCGGGTCGGCAGACGACTCCGCTTTGGCGCACGGCTTCGAACTGGGTGGCACGGTCTGGGGCAGGGGCATTCATGGCAGGTATCGCAGGCAAGGCGCGCACGGGCGCGCCGGATGGAAGGTGCAAGGAGCTACAAGCGGCTAAAGGTGCAAGGCTCCCGGTATTATATGAGGCTGTCGCCATTTCAGCCGGGATGCCCATGGCCGACACCGGGCATCCCGGCTTTGCCGCGGTGCATTGTGCGCCGCTACTTTCTCTTTTACATGAAACGTCTTTTCCTGCGGCTGCTGCTGGTCGCCGTGATTTTCACGATTGCCGCCGCCGGCGCCTTTGCCTGGTGGGCCAATCGTCCGCTCGCGCTGACAGCCTCGCCCATTGAGGTGGTGATCAAGCCCAATTCCAGCGTGGCAAGCGTTGGCCGCCAGATCCAGCGTGGCGGGGTGCGGATGGACCCCCGCCTGTTCGCGCTGCTGGTGCGGCTTACCGGCCACGGCGCCGACCTCAAGGCCGGCGGCTATGAGTTCGACAGCAGTGCCACGCCGCTGTCGGTGATCGGCAAGATCGCCCGGGGCGAGGTCAACCACTATGTGCTGACCGTCATCGAAGGCTGGGAATTCCGCAAGATGCGCGCTGCCGTGGATGCGCATCCGGCGCTCAAGCACGATAGCCGAGGCTTGTCGGACGTGGAACTGATGAAGGCCATCGGTGCGCCGGAGCCGGCGCCGGAGGGCCTGTTTTTCCCCGACACCTACTTGTTTGCCCGCGGCAGCAGCGATCTTGAACTGTACAAGCATGCCTATCGCGCCATGCAGCGGCGCCTGACAGACGCCTGGAACGCCAGGGCGCCTGACCTGCCGTACAAGTCGCCCTATGAGGCGCTGATCATGGCCTCGATCGTGGAGAAGGAAACCGGCCAGCCGGCCGAGCGCCCGCTGATTGCGGCCGTGTTCGTCAACCGGCTCAGGAAGGGCATGATGCTGCAGACCGATCCCACGGTGATCTACGGCATGGGCGAGGCGTTCGAGGGCAATATCCGCAAGCGCGACCTGCAGTCCGACACCCCTTACAATACCTACACGCGCAACGGCCTGCCGCCCACCCCGATCGCGTTGCCCGGGCTGGCCTCGCTGGCCGCCGCCACCGCGCCGGCCCCGTCCGACGCACTGTATTTCGTGGCGCGCGGCGACGGCAGCAGCCATTTCTCCAACTCGCTTCCCGAACACAACCGCGCGGTAGATAAATACCAGCGCGGCAAATAAGTCTCCCCATGCGCGGAAAATTCATCACATTCGAAGGCATCGACGGTGCCGGCAAGAGCACCCACGTGGAGTGGGTGGCGGACCGCCTGCGCGCCCGCCTGGCAGGTCACGCATCGGTTGTTACCACCCGCGAGCCCGGCGGGACTCCGCTTGGCGAGGATCTGCGGCAGTTGCTGCTGCACCGCAAGATGCATCTCGAAACCGAGGCCTTGCTGATGTTCGCCGCCCGCCGCGAACATATTGCCGAAGTCATCGAACCCGCGCTGACGCGCGGTGACTGGGTGGTTTCCGACCGCTTCACCGATGCCACCTTTGCCTACCAGGGCGGTGGCCGGGGCCTGCCGCGCGCACGGCTGGAGGTGCTGGAGACCTGGGTGCAGGATGGTCTGCAGCCCGATCTGACGCTGTTGTTCGATGTGCCGCTGGAAACCGCCAGCGCGCGCCTGGCCGGCGCACGCGAGCCCGACAAGTTCGAGGCCGAGTCGCGCGCCTTCTTCGAGCGCACGCGGCAGGAATACCTGCGCCGCGCGGCGGAGTCTGCGCAGCGTTTCCGGGTCATCGACGCGACCCGGAGCATTCCCGAGATTCAGGTAGAGCTTGAGAAAATCCTCGCAACACTTTGAATTGGCAGCGTGATTCGGGAATATCGATATCGATAGTAATGGGGTTGGCCGAGCCTGCCATCGCCCATCGCTCGCCTCACGTGCATAGTTACACCAGGTTTCAACCCTAACTCACTGATCCGCATGCTTTATCCCTGGCAGAAAGAAGACTGGCAACGGCTGAACGCGCTGCGCGAGCGGCTCCCGCATGCCTTGCTCATTCACGGCCAGCAAGGCATCGGCAAACGCGACCTGGCGCTGCATTTTGCCCAGGGTCTGCTGTGCGAGACGCCGCGCCCCGACGGGCAGCCTTGCGGCACATGCTCGGCCTGCCACTGGTTCAGCCAAGGCAACCACCCGGACTTCAGCGTGGTGCGCCCGGAGGCCATGGAGGCGACGGACGAAGTGCAGACGGATGAAAGCGGCAAGAAGAAAACGCCCAGCAAGGTCATCCGCATGGAGCAGGTGCGGGCCCTGATTGAAACGGTCGGCATCGGCACGCACCGCGCCGGCTTGCGCCTGGTGGTGGTGTATCCCCTCGACGCCTTGCAGCATGAGGGCGCCAACGCCTTGCTCAAGACGCTGGAGGAGCCGCCGCCGTCCACCGTGTTCCTGCTGGTGACAGACCGGCTGGATCGTGTGCTGCCCACCATCCTGTCGCGTTGCCGCCAGTTTTCCGTGCAACGGCCCACGGCCGATGCGGCCATGCGCTGGCTGAGCAGCCAGGGCGTGGGAGACGCCGAGGCGCAGCTGGCGCTGGCCGGTGGCTCCCCGCTGACCGCGCTGCATGCCGCCGAGGCCGAGGAGCAGCCGATGCAGCGCTGGCTGGTGAGCCAGCTTGGCGCAGGCGCTGGCTTCGATGCGCTGGCGGCGGCCGAGCAGGTGCAGAAGCTGCCGGTGCCGTCGGTGCTTGGCATCCTGCAGCGCTGGACGTACGATCTGCTGTCGGCCCGCTTGGCCGCAACGCTGGGGCCGCGTTATTTTCCGCGCGAGCAGGCAGCCCTGGCGCGTTGCGCACAGGCAACCGATGCTCACCGGTTGCAGGCGTTCTCCACGCGCCTGGTGGGCCATCGCCGCAGCGAGAACCATCCGCTGGCGGCCCGGCTGGTGATGGAGGCCGTGTTTCTGGAATACCGGCAGTTGTTTCAGTAAGCCCAAGACGTTGAACAAATCCAATATGGCCTGAAGGCCAACAGTCAGTAACAAGGGGTCAGTCATGAATACAGAGGTGACAGGGGCACGGGGCGCCAGCGTTCCCGGAGCCGCAGGCTTGGCCGCCGCCGGCGGTATCGGGGCGCCGACGGTGCCGGGTGCAGCTTCCCGGCCCAACGTGCTTTCGCTGTCGATCAAGGACCAGGCGGGTCTCTATGCGGCCTACATGCCGTTCCTGCACCGCGGCGGCATCTTTGTCCCGAGCAACCGGCCCTTCCGGCTGGGCGAGCAGGTCTTCCTGGTGCTTTCGCTGGTGGACCGGCCGCAGAAGTACCAGATTGCCGGCCACGTGGCATGGATTACCCCGGTCGGCACGCCCAACAAGACGCCCGGCATCGGGATTCACCTGCCGGATGACGACAACGGCCGCAACCTGCGCCGCGCGGTGGAAGAGATCCTGGGCAAGACCATTGAGTCCGGTCGGCCCAGCCAGACGTTATAACCGACATCAGCTGTCTGGCATAAGTATTTGATATGGTTGATTTTTGCCAGATTTTCTGGTCCATCCGAGAAGAAATTCAACAATGAGTGATTCCGCCTTTACCGTGCGGCCCGCGCTGCAGCGTGACCTGGCCAGCATCGTCGCCATCTACAACAGCACCGTCGCGTCACGCATGGTCACCGCGGACACCGAGCCCGTGGCGGTGGAATCGCGCCAGGCCTGGTTCGATGCGCATCAGCCGGAGCGGCGTCCGCTGTGGGTGGCCGAGGACGGTGAAGGGCGCATGGCCGGGTGGCTCAGTTTTTCCGACTTTTATGGGCGCCCGGCCTACGGCGCCACCGCCGAAGTCTCGATTTACCTGGACGCCACCCGCCGCGGGCAGGGCCTGGGACGCTACCTGCTGCAGCAGGCCATCGCGCATGCGCCACAGATCGGGGTCAATACGCTACTGGGCTTCATCTTTGGTCATAACGGGCCCAGCCTGGCCCTGTTCACCTCGCTGGGCTTCGAGCGCTGGGGCAACCTGCCGCGCGTGGCTGTGCTCGATGGGGTCGAGCGCGACCTGATCATCCTCGGGCGGCATCTGACGAAGCCGGCCGAGTAGAAGCGGCCGCGAGCCAGGCGCCGCCTGGCAGTGCAGTGGGCACGCTGGCTCGCTGGCTCGCTGGCACGACCGGATACAATGGCGGGTGGCGCCGCCCGCGGCGGCGTCTTTATCCGGAAACCGCCCCAATGTTTGTCGATTCCCACTGCCATCTAGATTTCCCCGACCTGGCCGCGCGCCTGCCCGAACTACTGGAGAACATGCGCGCCAACCAGGTGTCGCATGCCCTGTGCATTTCGGTCACGCTGGAAGATTTTCCGCGCGTGCTGGCGCTCGCCGAGCAGCATCCGCACCTGTACGCCACCGTCGGGGTGCATCCCGACTATGAGGAGGGCGAGGAGCCCACTCTGGAGCGCCTGCTGGCGCTGTCGGCGCATCCGCGGGTGGTCGGTACTGGCGAGACCGGCCTCGATTACTACCGGCTGGAGGGCCGCAGCATCGCGGACATGGAATGGCAGCGTGAGCGTTTCCGCACCCATATCCGTGCCGCGCGGCAGACTGGCAAGCCCCTGATCATCCATACCCGTTCGTCCGCCGAAGACACCTTGCGCGTGATGCGCGAGGAAAGCGCGGGCGAAGCCGGCGGGGTGATGCATTGCTTCACCGAGAACTGGGAGGTCGCCCGGCAATCGCTGGACGAGGGCTTTCATATTTCATTCTCCGGCATCGTCACCTTCAAGAATGCGGTGGAGTTGCAGGAAACGGCGCGCAAGATCCCGCTGGACCGCATGCTGATCGAGACCGATTCGCCGTACCTGGCGCCCGTGCCGTACCGCGGCAAGACCAACCAGCCCGCATGGGTGCGCCATGTGGGTGAGTTCATCGCCAACCTGCGTGGCATGCCGGTTGAGGCGCTCGCGGAACATACGTCGGATAATTTTTTCCGTCTTTTCAAGCATATAGATAGGAAATCTCATGCTTAACATGAATACCGTCCGACGCCTTGCCGCCGTTGCGGCCATGCTGGTGAGCGCCGTGGCCTGGGCCGCGCCTGTGGACGATATGCGCCATGCGGTGGAGTTCGATGACGTCAAGGCTGCCCAGAAGATGCTGGCGCGCGGGGTCGATCCGAACCTGGTGGACGCCAAGGGCAATCCCATGCTGGTGGTGGCATTGCGCGAGAAGTCGCTGAAGGTGGCGCAGGCGCTGATCCGTGCCAAGGACATCGACTTCGACAAGACCAATGCGGCCGGCGAGACACCGCTGATGATGGCCAGCCTGCAGAACGAACTGGACCTGGTCAAGCTGATGGTCGACCAGATGGAGGTCGAGATCAACAAGACTGGCTGGACGCCGCTGCACTACGCCGCGACCAACGGCAACAACGAGATCGTCAAGTTCCTGGTCGACCACGCGGCTTATATCGACGCGGAAAGCCCCAATGGCAGCACGCCGCTGATGATGGCGGCGCGCGGCGGGCATATCGAGACGGTCAAGTTGCTGCTGGACGAAGGCGCCGACATGCGCCTGAAGAACCAGCAGGGCATGACCGTGATCGATTTTGCCGAGCGCTATCACCAGAAGGAGATCGCGGAAGGGCTGAAGTCGCGCTGGCAGAAGCTGTATCCGCAGACGCCGTTAAGCGCGCAGCCTCCACAAAAGGGGTGGAACTGACTTAATGAAGACGCGCCGGGCCAAAACCCGGCGCGTTTTTGCCTGGTTTCTGCTCAGGCGTCGTCGGCCAGGCGCAGGCCGGTGAACTGCCAGCGCTGGTGCGGGTAGAAGAAATTGCGGTAGCTGGCGCGGATATGCGACTCCGGCGTGACGCAGGAGCCGCCGCGCAGCACCATCTGGCTGCACATGAATTTGCCGTTGTATTCCCCCACCGCGCCGGCGCCAGGCCGGAAGCCCGGGTAGGGCTGGAAGGGGCTGGCAGTCCATTCCCACACGTCGCCGAACATCTGCCGCAGCACGCCGGCGGTATTCTGGCGATCGGGCAGCGGCCGCAGCACGCGTCCCTCGACAAAATTCCCGGTAGCCGGCAGGTTGCGCACGGCATGCTCCCATTCCGCCTCGGTTGGCAGGCGCCGCTCGGCCCAGCGGGCAAAGGCATCGGCCTCATAGAAGCTGATATGCGTGACCGGGCTATCCGGGTCCACCGGCTGCATGCCGCGCAGGCTCATTTGCCACCAGGTGCCTTCGCGCTCCTCCCAGTACAGCGGTGCCTCGATGCCGTGTTCGCACACCCAGCGCCATCCATCCGACAGCCACAGTCCGGCAGTCCGGTAGGCGCCATCCTCGATAAATTCAAACCACTGGTGGTTGGTGACCGGGTGCGAGCACAACTGGTAAGGCTGCAGGAGCACGTTGTGCCGCGGGCCTTCGCAATCGAAGGCAAAGCCGTCGCCGTCATGGCCGATGGCGACCACGCCACCGGCAAAGCGGATCCATTCCGGCGCCGGGCGCGGATCGGCGATCACGGGCGCCAGCAGCTCCGGCGCGAAGGCCGGCTTGAGCGGGTTTTGCGCGAACAGATGCAGGATGTCGGTCAGCAGCAGCTCCTGGTGCTGTTGCTCGTGGTTCAGGCCAAGCTCGATCAGCGCCGCCTCGGCATCGGTCTGCGCGGTGGTCAGCAGCCCGAGCATGGTTTCGTCGACCGCCTCGCGGTAAGCCAGGATCTCGTCGAGTGACGGCCGCGACAGCAGGCCGCGGCGTGGCCTCGGGTGGCGGGCGCCGACGGATTCGTAGTAGGAGTTGAACAGGTAGCGATACTGCGGATCGACCGGCTCGTAGTCCGGGATACGCGCCGTCAGCACGAATTCCTCGAAGAACCAGGTGGTATGCGCCAGGTGCCATTTGGCGGGGCTGGCGTCGTCCATGGACTGCACCGTGGCGTCGGCGTCGGTGAGGTCGGCGACCATGGCTTCGGTAGCCGCGCGCACATGGCGGTACTGGGACAGCAGGGCTGGCTCGTGCGGAGGATGCACGGCGCTGGCAGGCAGCAGGGCAGAGGACATGCGGGCTCCCGGATCGGACTATGCATCCGCCGCGGATGCCGCTTTGGGCGGCGGCTGGCCGTGGCGTGTGGATTGCGGACAGGTTCCGACCCGGGCCTGCACAACAAGGCCGCGCGGGCTTCCCCCTGGATGGAAATGCACCGAAACCGCTCAGGCGTTCGGAACCATCATAGACCCGATCGCGCGGTGGGCATAGGCGGCTCGCGCCTGCAAGAATCCGTGGCAGGGCGCAGCGCTGCAAGGCGCGAGGGCTGAAACGCAGGAATGCAAAACGCCCGCCGGCATGACTGCGGGCGGGCGTTTTGCGCTGGACTGGGCGGCGCGAGGCCGCCGTGCCGGGATCAGGCTGCCAGGGCTTGCACCGCGCCGTTGGCGGCGACCAGGCTGGCTTCGCGGGCTTCGGGGCCCATCGCCAGGCCGTGGGCGCGCACGTACGTGATGTCGGTGATGCCCAGGAAACGGAACACGACATCCACGGTCTGCTCATGCAGGTCCAGGGCGTTGGCGTCCTGGCGCACGCCGCCGCGCGACGACACCACGATCACGCGCTTGCCGCCGGCCAGGCCGACCGGGCCGGTCTCGGTGTACTTGAAGGTGCGGCCAGCCTGGGCGATGCGGTCGATCCAGGACTTGAGCTGGCTGGGGATGCCGAAGTTGTATTGCGGCACACCGACGACCAGCACGTCGGCTTCGAGGAATTCCTTGAGGAAGGCTTCGGTGCGTTGCAGCTCGCTTTGCTGCACGGCGTTGAGGCCGTCCTTCGGGCCGCCCAGCACGGGCAGCAGCGCGCCGGACAGGTGCGCCGGCGCGTCCTGGTCCAGATCGCGCACGGTCAGGGTGGCTTCGGGGTGCTTGGCGCGCAGGTCGGCGACCACCTTGGCGGTCAGGCTGCGGGAAGCGGAATGGCCGCCAAGTACGCTCGAGTCGATTTGCAAGATCTTCATGTTCATCTCCACTGGGGTTCGGGTTGGATGAATGAAAGATAGCGGTCTGCCATTGATGCCGGTAGTGGGGCAAAATAGAACTTATTGTTCCAGGCGCAGAACGCAGGCGTGCTGCTACCCTGGCACGCTCCTACTGCCAAGGATGACCCATGCAAGACCTGAACGATCTTTCTCTGTTTGCCCAGGTGGTCCAGCACGGCAGTTTTTCGGCCGCGAGCCGTGCCAGCGGCGTGCCGAAGTCCCGGCTCAGCCGGCGCATTGCCCAGCTGGAGCGCGACCTGGGGGTGCAATTGTTGCGCCGGACTACCCGGCAGGTGCGCGTGACGCCTATCGGCGAGGCCTACTACGAGCGCTGCCGCGCCATGCTGGCCGAGGCCGAAGCGGCGCGCGAAGTGATCGAGCAGGCTCGCGACCAGCCCGGCGGCACCTTGCGCGTGAGCTGCCCCGTGGCCATTGCCCAGAGCCTGCTGGCGCCCGCCATCGGGCATTTCATGCAGGCCAATCCCGGCGTGCGCATCGAACTGGAAGCCACCAACCGCCGCGTGGACGTGATCGCCGAAGGCTTTGACCTGGCACTGCGGGTGCGCGACGTGATGGACGACTCGTCGCTGGTGGTGCGCACCTACGGCGAGAGCCCGCTCATGCTGGTAGCCAGCCCGGCGCTGCTGGACAGCATCGGCCGCCCGCGCACGCCAGAGGCGCTGGATGGCATGCCGGGCGTTAACCAGAAGCCGCACGACGGCAAGCATGTCTGGACGCTGACCTGCAATACCGGGCAGTCGATCCACGTGCCGTACGATCCGCGGCTTGTCACCGACGAATTCGCCTTGCTGCGCGCGGCCGCCATCGCGGGCGTCGGCGTGGCGATGCTGCCGCGCATGTTCTGCCGCGATGCCATCGAGAGCGGGGAACTGGAGGTGCTGCTGCCGCAGTGGATCATGCCGGTCGGGACGTTGCACGCGGTCTTTCCCTCGCGCAAGGGCATGCCGCCGGCGCTGCGGCGCTTCCTGGATTTCCTTGCCGACATCTTGCCCGAGACGGCCTGCAAGGCGGGCATGCAGCCGCCGCGCCAGCCGGGTATGCATCGGCCCGTCGGCCAGGTCTGAGACACGCCAGCGCAACTTGTGCCTTTACCTTCACCGCGCGGCGCACTAAGGTAAATATGCGTGCCGCGCGTGGAGCCAAAGGCGCTTCGGCTGCAGGCGGCTCATTCGCGCTTTTCTGATGCGGACAAGGAGTGACGACCATGAGTGGTTCTCAGCCATCGCAGGACCTGGGCAAGGCGGTACTGCGCATTGTGCTCGGCGCGCTGATCCTGCTGCACGGGATCTCCAAGCTTATCGCCGGGCCGGGATTCGTGACGCAGGTGGTGACGCAGGCCGGCCTGCCCGTGGTGCTGGCCTATGGTGTCTACATCGGGGAAGTGGTGGCGCCGGTGCTGCTGATCCTTGGCTTGTGGGCCCGGGTCGCCGCGCTGATTGTCGTCGTCAACATGCTGGTGGCGGTGGGCCTCGTCCATGTGAAGCAGCTAGGCATGATGGCCGACACCGGCGGCTGGGCGCTGGAGTTGCAAGCGATGTTCCTGGGCGGCGCCCTCGCGGTCGCGCTGCTGGGTGCGGGGCGCCTGAGCGTGGGCGGCATCAACGGCAAGTGGAATTAGTGTAGCTGCCGCTTGGGGGCGTCCCGAGTGCGTCCTCAGGGCGTCCAGCGGCCCAGCGTTTCGGCCACGAACATGTCGGGCGGCAGCGCGGGGGACCACAGGTAGCCCTGGCCAAGGTCGCAGCCCAGGGCTTGCAGCGCGTCGCGCTGCGCGGGGGTCTCGATGCCCTCGGCCACGCATTCCAGCTTGAGGTCGCGCGCGAGGTTGATGACGTTGCGGCAGATCGCCGCGCGCTGGCTGTTGCCAGGCACCGCCACCACGAACGAGCGGTCGAGCTTGATCTGGGTGAAGGGCAGGTCCGCCAGCAGCTTGAGGGTGGCGATGCCGATCCCGAAATCGTCGATGGCCACGCCGTAGCCGAGCAGGCGCAGGCGGTTCAGCGCGATCGACAGGGCACGGGTGTCGCAGACCGGGTAGCCCTCGGTCAATTCGATATTCAGCAACTGGCGCGGCATGCCGCTGGCTTCCACCATGGCGTCGAAGGCGTCAAGCACGCCGGGCCGGCACAGCGTCTGCGCGGATGCATTGATGCTCAGCGGGATGCGCACGCCGCGCGCCAGCAGCTGGCGCTGCACCGACAGGCATTGCTGGCCCGCCAGCTGGAAGATGGCATCGGCCTCGCCCAGCGCCTCGAGCCTTGGGATGAAGAGGTCGGGCCGGATCAGGCCCATGGTCGGATGGCGCCAGCGGCAAAGCGCTTCCGCGCCGGCCAGCGCGCCGGTGCTGATCCTGAACTGCGGTTGCAGCATGATGACGATGGCGCCGGGCGTCTGCACCGCGGCCAGCAGCTCGCGGTCATCCGTCTGGCTTGGCGCCGCCGCCGGGGCTTCGGCGGTGAGGTCGCGCTCCAGCGCATCCTGCAGGATTTCTTCCAGCACCACCGCCGAGATCGGCTTGCGCACCGCGCGCACATGGGCGAGCCCAACCGAATCGGCCAGGCTCACATGGGAGTCGATGATGTCGTCCTGCAGCGCCGACACCCATACCCACAGGGGCTGGGCGCCGGCGAAGGCGTGGTCCTTGCGCCGGGTCAGCTCGTCCATCATGCCGGGCCCGTTGAGCCCCGGCATCTCGATATCGCAGAGCACGAGGTCGACCTTGCGCGCGGCAAGCAGGTCCAGCGCAATGCGGCCGTCCGCGGCGCAGTGCACGTCGCTGACGCCGAGCTGGGTCAGCAACTGTTCCGCCGCCAGCAATTGGAACGGGTGGTCATCGACCACCAGGGCGGACAGTCCGGCGTAGCGCGTCTGCATGGTTGGCTCGAGATGGGGTCGATGGAAATCGGCCGATGAGAACGGGCGGAGTGGATTCGAGGCAGGCTTCGTCCATAGTAGTGCACATGCTGCACGGCGGGCACGCCTTTGCGCCGGCGTTTGCCGACGTCGGCGCACAGGGTTCGCGCGGCGGGGGAGGGGGCCAGGCGCCGGAAAGCGGGCGATATTCCGTTGCGAGTGCCATCTTGGGCGGAAACGCAGCGCCCAGACCCGCTACAATCGTCGCCCGAGGTATTTGATGATGGCGTTTCGATAATGGGTTTTGGCTGGTTCGGATTTTCGACCTTGTGGCTTGTGCCGCTGGTGTGGCGCCAGGCGGCGCGCCTGCTCGCCGGCGAGCGCCGGTTCTTCAGTGGACGCGGTACGCTGCGGGTATGGCTTGGCACGTTGATCGTGCTGTGCGCAAGCGCTTCGCTCGAAGCGCTGACAGGCGCGGCGGGCGAGGGCGGCATGGCAGGCAGCACGTCGGGCGGCAGCGCCGGGCGCGCGCTGGGCACCCTGGTTTCCGGCATGCTCGGCTGGAGCGCCAGCCTGATGCTGATGCTGGGCGTGCTGGCCCTGGCCGCGCCGATGGTGTTCGGCGAAACCTGGCGCAGCCTGTTCCTGCGCAAGCCCAGCCTGCCGGAGCCGGACGAGGCCGAGCTGGCGCCCCAGCGCCCGCCCGCCCGCGCCGCGCGCGAGCCGGACAGCTGGGAGACCACTCACCTCGGCGCCACGCACACCGCCGTGCCGGGGTCGACCGACTATGTGCCGCGCCACAAGGGCATCGAAGCCGTATCGGCGCGACGCCAGCCAGTGTGGCAGCCGCCGGCGCGCACCCGCAATTCGCCGCCGCAGCCGGGCGAGATCTGGTTGCAGCAGGCCGGGCCGCCGGGTGCCGCCAAGCCGCAGGCCCCTGCGCCCGCCTCGCCGCCACCTGCAGCCAAGGCGCCCGTCAGGCCGGCGCCGTTGCGCACCCCCAGCCAGCCGCAAGCCGCCAGCCCGGCAACCGCGCGCACTGCATCCGTCGCGGCGTCTGCTGCTGGTGCCGCGGCGGCCATGCAGGCCCGGGCAGCCAGTCCTGCCCCGGCTACGGCTGCACGCGCGGCCGTGGCCAGCAGCCCGGTGCGCCAGCCGCAGATGAGCGCACGCTCGGCCATCACGACGCTGCCGCAAGCCAATGTGCGGCCCAATGCGCAGCCCGCCCAGCCCGCCCAGCCCGCTGCAAAGAGCGGGACGACAGCTGCCGCGGTGCGGCCGGTTGTCATGCCGGTAGTCACGCCAGTCGTGACGTCGGTTGGGCAGGACGACGATGCGCGCAAGCACCGAAGCGAACAGGTTGCCACCGTGCCATCCGGGCCGGCAGCGCCTGAATCGCTGTCCGGCCAGGCGCAGGAAACGGAAGTGCTGGAGGCCGAGGCCGTCCCCGCCGTGGCGCCCGCCGAGCCGCAGCCTGTGGTGGTGCTGTCCACCGAGGACATGGCCATTCCCGCCGCTGCATCCGTTGACGCCCCGCAGATTGCGGAGCCGCACGTGGAATCCGCAGGCGCGGCGCCCACCGTGACGCTGGATGCGCTCCGGCTGGAAGCCGAGGCGCTGATGGCGGAGCTGAGCGCACTGGCCAGCGCCTGGAAGTCGACGCGGCCCGCCGCTCCGGCGGCCGACGCGCAGCCGGAGCCGGAAGCCGCTCCCGCAGTTGCCGCTGTTGTCGCCGAGGCAGGCACCGATGTTGTCGCCGGTGGCGCAAGCGAGGTAGCAGCGCCGGTCGTGGCTGAAGCCTCGATCGAAAGCCCGGCCGAAGCAACGGCCGAAGCAACAGCCGAACCCAGCGACGGAGTCGTTGCCGAACCGTCCGCCGTGGATATCGAAGTAGCTGTCCCGGCCGAGCCCGAGGCGCTTGCCTTGCCAGAGGTTGTCCTGGCGCCCGAGGTGGACGAACCGGCAGTGCTTCAGGCGCCGGAAGGCGCCGCCGAGCCGGCTGCGCAGGCCGGAGCAGAGCCGGAAGTAGAAGCACAAGCCGCACCCAATATCCTGTTCGTTCAGGATGCCGAAGCCGACCTGATGCCCGTAGGCGACCCCGAACCTGAAGCCGAATCTGAGGCCGAGCCTGAAGCCGCCACGGAAGAGATCGCCGAAGGCGTTCTCGATGCCAATCTGCTGGTCGAGCACCGCAGCGAGGTTAGCGCTGCCGGCCCCGCGCCCGAGATAGAGGCAGCGCCGGCTCCGCTGCCCGAAACATTGCCGGTCACGCCGCCGGCGCCCAAGCCGCGCATTGTGCTTCCGGCCGTGGTCGGCAAGATGGTGGCGCTCGATGTGCCCGCACCCGCCGCACCCGCCGCATTCGTTGTAACCGCCGCGCCAGCAGCCAGCGCCGTGCCGGCGTCGCAAGTCATTGCCGTCACGCCGCCGCCATCCCGTATTTCGGACTACCGTTTGCCGGACCTGGGCTTGCTGGAAACCGCCACCGCAGACATCCAGCAGGTGACCGAGGCGCAGTTGCAGGAAACCGGCAACCTGATCGCGCAGCGCCTGGCGGAGTTCAAGGTGCCGGTGTCGGTGGTTGGCGCCTCGGCCGGCCCGGTCATCACGCGCTTCGAGGTGGATCCCGCCATGGGCGTGCGCGGTGCGCAGGTGGTCGGCCTGATGAAGGACCTGGCGCGGGCGCTGGGCGTGACCTCGATCCGCGTGGTCGAGACCATTCCGGGCAAGACCTGCATGGGGCTGGAGCTGCCGAACGCGCGGCGCCAGATGATCCGCCTGTCCGAGATCGTGGCAGCCTCATCGTTCCTCGCGCACAACTCGCACCTGGTGCTGGCGATGGGCAAGGACATCACCGGCAACCCGGTGGTGACCGATCTCGCGCGCGCGCCGCACCTGCTGGTGGCCGGTACCACCGGCTCGGGCAAGTCCGTGGCGGTCAATGCCATGATCCTGTCCTTGCTGTACAAGGCCACGCCGGACGACGTGCGCCTGATCATGATCGACCCCAAGATGCTGGAGCTGTCGGTCTACGAAGGCATCCCGCACCTGCTCTCGCCGGTGGTGACCGACATGAAGCAGGCCGCGCACGCGCTGAACTGGTGCGTGGGCGAAATGGAAAAGCGCTACCGCCTGATGTCGGCGCTGGGCGTGCGCAACCTGGCCGGCTTCAACCAGAAGATCCGCGCCGCCGAGGCAGCGGGCGAGCACGTGCCCAATCCGTTCTCGCTGACGCCCGATGCGCCCGAGCCGCTGCGCACGCTGCCGTTCATCGTGGTAGTGATCGATGAGCTGGCCGACCTGATGATGGTGGCGGGCAAGAAGATCGAAGAACTGATCGCACGGCTGGCGCAGAAGGCCCGCGCCGCGGGCATCCACCTGATCCTGGCCACGCAGCGCCCGTCGGTGGATGTGATCACCGGCCTGATCAAGGCCAACATCCCGACCCGGGTGGCTTTCCAGGTCTCGTCCAAGATCGACTCGCGCACCATCCTTGACCAGATGGGCGCCGAGAGCCTGCTGGGACAGGGCGACATGCTGTTCCTGCCACCGGGCACCGGCTATCCGCAACGCGTGCACGGCGCCTTTGTGGCCGATGACGAAGTGCACCGCGTGGTGGAGCACTGGAAGCAGTTCGGCGAGCCCGACTACGACGAGGCCATCCTCGCGGGCGATCCCGCCGAGGCCGCAGCGTCGGACCTGTTCGGCGAAGGTGGTGGCGATGTGGAGGCCGACCTGCTATACGACGAAGCGGCCTCCTTCGTGCTTACCAGCCGGCGGGCCTCGATTTCCGCCGTGCAGCGCCAGTTGCGCATTGGCTACAACCGTGCGGCGCGCCTGATCGAGCAGATGGAAGTGGCGGGACTGGTCTCGCCGATGGGCCGCAACGGCGCGCGCGACGTGCTTGCGCCGGGCCCGGGCGATTGACGTTGGCGGCAGACGTTGCGCCCAACCGGAGACGATGATGGATGCCAAGGGCAACCCGCCGCCTGCGCCACAGGGCAACCTGCTGGCGCAGGTGCCGGTCGACCGCACTGCCGAGCGCTTCGAAGCCTTGCTGGAGCGGCCCGGCCTGAAGATCGAGCGCATCGTCTCGAACGGCCAGGCCAGCCCAAAGGGCTTCTGGTACGACAGCGCGCAGGACGAGTGGGTGCTGCTGCTGAGCGGCAGCGCGGGCCTGCACCTGGACGGCGAGGCCGCGCCGCGCACGCTCGCGCCCGGCGACTACCTGCACCTGCCGGCGCATTGCCGGCATCGCGTGGCGTGGACGGATGCGCAACAGCCTACGGTCTGGCTCGCGGTGCATTGCGAGCCGGCCGCGCAGGGCTGACTGGCGTCAGCGCCCTGCGTTAACTCTCCGCAGCCGGAAACACCGGCTCCCCCAGGTTCAGCATCAACCGGTTCGCCCACGCAAAGATGGCGATCGAGTGAATCAGGTCGAGGATTTCGGCATCGCTCACGCCCACCTCGCGCAGCGCGCGCAAGGTGTCGGCATTCACCGCATCCGGCCGCTCGGTCAGCGCGATCGAGAACTTCGAGATCGCCTGCTCGCGCGCGCTGGTGCCCGCCGTATGCGGGTCCTCGAACACCTGCGTGATCACATCGTTGCGCTTGGCCAGTTGCTCGAAGCGCTGGGCATGCACCGACGCGCAGTACACGCAGCCGTTGATGCGCGACACCACCGTGCTGGCCAGCTCGCGCTCCGCGCGCGCCATGCCGCCGGGGGCGTACATGATGGCGTTGAAGGCGGTGGAGCGCTGGCGCAGGATTTCGGGCTGATGCACCAGGAACAGGTAGTAGTCGGATACCTTGGCCTTGGGATGGCTTTCTTCCAGCACCGCGATCTGCTCTGGCGTGGCCTGGTCCACCTGGACCACGTCCAGCCAGGCTTTCCAGTCGAGCACCTCGTTGGTGAAGCCGTTTGCCTTGATGGGTGCGCTCATGCTGCAGCCTCCTGGGATTGCAGGGTGTTCAGGGCCTTCAGGGCCTTCAGGCCGGCTACCAGGCGCACCTGGTAGGACAGGAAGGCGATCAGCTGCGCCAGCGTCACCACCTCGGGCGTGGCCAGGCCGGCGGCGGGCAGGGCCTTGAGGGCGGCTTCGTCGCCCGCTACCGGGTTCTCGATCAGCGTGCGGGTGAAGGCGAGGATGGCACGCAGGCGCGGATCGGCCAGCGAATCCGCATTGCCTTGCCCGGCCACGGTGACCAGGTCGGCATCGGCGCCGGCTTGCGCCAGGCGCGCGCTGTAATGCGCAACCAGTTCCGGCGCGGGCGTGAGGCGCGCGGCGTACAGCGCCACCAGCAGGCGCTCGGTCAGCGGCAGGCCGGGCAGGGCGGGATCGAACAGCGCGTCATAGCTGCCTTGCGTGGCGGCGGCGACCTTCTCACGCTGATGGCGCAGTGCGTGGGTGGCCGAGCCGGCGGCGAGGCCGGCAACGTTGTCCACCACGTCGGCGGTGGCTGGATTGGCTTGGGTCATGATGGGGTTCTCGGTCTTGACTCAGTGATTTTGTTGTTCGGCAACTCAGGCTTGGCCAGCGTGGCGCGCCACGGCGCGCGCCAGGAAGTCGCGCACGGCGATCCACGATTGCTCGTCCGCCTCGGCATTGGCGGCCGCCGTGCCACCCGTGGTGCTGATGCGTCCGGATACCGGATGCGCATAGACCATCTGGGTGGTCGGCACATACGGGAAGAGGATGGCGTGGCCGGCTTGCTCGAAATCAAGGTGCCTGACGTCGTGGGCATGCCCCGCTTCGGCCAGCTTGTCCGCCACCATGCGCGCATACAGGCTGGAAGGCCAGGAGCCGTCATCGGTCCCCGACAGCAGCATCACCGGCCCGCGGATCGCCTCCACGCGGATGCGGGCGCGCGCCACCGCTTCGGGGTCTTGCAGCGCGGTCAGGATGGCGCGTTCGTGCCGGTGGGGCGCCGGGCCTTCGTCAAAGGGCGCCCAGCTTGCCGTGCGGTTGTTCTCCCACACATGCGGCAGCGGCTTGCCGTGGTGCAGCCAGGCGGGGCCTTCGCGGCCGATGGCGGGATCGGCGGCGTTCTGCGCGCTGTGCACCACCGCGCCGGGCACGTAGCCGATCACAGCCGAGACCAGCTCGGGGAAGGTTGCGCCCAGCAGCAGCACAAGCTCGCCGCCGCGCGACTGGCCCGACAGCGCGATGAAGTTGCGCGCAGGCCGGACATGCTCGCGGATCCAGCGCAGGCCGCACTCGAAGTATTCCAGCGGCGTGTTGGAGATGTAGTCCGATAGCCCCGGCGCCTTGAAGTAGGCCAAGGCCAGCGCGGCATACCCGCGCGAGGCGTAGAGCGCGGCGCGCGGTTCGTTGATGCCGCCGCCCGAGCCATTGAGCACCATCACCGCCGGATGCGGGCCGGGGCCCGCGGGCAGGTAAAGCGTGCCGACCAGCCCGTCCTCGCGCACTTCCCGGCGGGTCACGCCGGCAGCCGCCAGGCGCTGCACCAGTTCGCCGCGTGCTTGCGCGCCATCGGCCCGCACCGTGATCTCGGTCACGAGCGCCCGGGTGGCGTCGGCATGGAACTGCTCGCGGCTGTCGCTATCGACCGGGCGCTGGGACCACAGCAGGCCCATCGGGCTCACGCCCGTGTAGCTGCCCGACAGCGGCGCGTCGCGCTCCAGGTCCACGGTGCCGGCGGCGTTCGCCGCGAACGTGGCTTCGCTGGCCCAGGCCAGCTCCGGGCCGCGCAGCGTGCGCGTGGCGATGGCAATGGTTTCGCCGGGACGCAGTCCAGACACGGAAATCCGCCGCGCGACGTCGATCAGGTCGTCGGCCGGGGTGATATGAAGCTGTGCCATGTCCGCCCCCGCCTCACTTGCCGTCGCGGGTGACCATCATCGCCGCGGTGCGGTCGCTGGTCATCGGCGCCACCTTCAGGCCCTTCCTGGCGGCCCAGATGTTCTGGTAGTGGTAGAGCGGAAGCACGCCTACGTCGTCCGACACCAGCTTGACCGAGCGGCGCAGGATGGCCTCGCGCTTGGGCACATCGAACTCAGCGGTGGATTCGTCCAGGGCCTTGTCCACGGCCGGGTTGCTGTAGTGGCCCCAGTTGGAGGCGCCCAGGCCCTTCTTGGCATCCACGGTGGCCAGCACGTTGACCAGCGCATAGCTGGCCTCGCCGGTGCCGTTACCCCAGGCCAGCATGCTAACCGCGTACTCGTTCTTGTTGGCGCGGCCAGAGTAGACCGACCAGGGCACCACTTCCACCTGGGTCTTGACGCCGATGCGGGTCCAGAACTGGGCAACCGCCTGCGCCGTCTCCGGGCCTTGCGGATAGCGGTCGTTGGGGGCGTGGATGGTCAGCTTGAAGCCATCCTTGAACCCGGCCTCGGCCAGCAGCTTCCTGGCTTGCTCCGGATCGAAGGGGATGTCCTTGACCTCCGGGTTGTAGCCGAAGGTGTTTTTCGGCATCCACTGGTTGGCCACGCTAGCGGTGTTCTGCAGGATGCGGCCCACCACCGCCTGCCGGTTGATGGCGAGCGACAGGGCGCGGCGCACACGCACGTCCAGCAACGGGTTCTGGTCCAGCGGCTTGCCGGCGTTGTCAGTGATGTACGGATTGGGGCCGGGCTTGAAGCTGGGCTGCAGCAGCATCACGCGCAGGCCGGCATAGGGAAACACGCTGATGCTGGGCGATTGCTTGAGCTTGGCCAGGTCCGACACCGAGACTTTGTCGATCACATCGACGTCGCCGGACAACAGCGCGGCGGTGCGTGCCGGGCCGTTGTTGATGTAGCGGTAGCTGACCTGCTGCCAGGCTGGCTTGCCGCCCCAGTAGCCATCATTGCGCGCCATCATCACGCGATCGCCTGGCGTGTAGGAGATGAACTTGTACGGACCGGTGCCAACCACGGCGCGGCCGCTGTTGTAGTCCTCGGTGCTGGACTTCTCGCCGACGTGCTTGCTGACGATGTGGATCGAGGCCAGGTTCAGGGGCAGATCCGGGTTGGGGATATTGGTCTTGATGACCAGGGTGTACGGATCCTTGGCATTCATCGACTCGATGGTGCGCAGGTAGCCCGCGTACGACGCCACGCTGCCCGGCACGTTGCGCGCGCGCTGGTAGGAGAAGATCACGTCTTGCGCGCCGAAGGGCTTGCCGTCTTGCCACTTCACGTCGCGGCGCAGCTTGAACTCCCAGGTCTTGTCGTCCAGCGCTTTCCACGACAGGGCCAGCCCCGGCTGCAGCTTGTTGTCCTTGTTTTCGATCAGCAGGTCCCAGAAATGCAGGTCGACGGAGCGGTCGCCGGCATGGTTGTTGAGCTGCGGGTCCAGCGACGAAAGCGGATCGGCAAACGCGATTGACAGGGACTGCGCGCTGGCCGCGCCGGCGCAGAGCATGGCGGCAACGGCGGCGCTGATCGAGAGGGACAGCAGGCGTTTCATGGGCAGGTTTCCTCGGGGCGTGAGAAGGGTTGAGAGGCGTGGCGCGCATTGGCCAACAGTTAGCCAACAGTTAGCCAGCCGATGTGCAACATCTAGCCAGCCTCGTTCAGGTGGCAGGCGCTGAGATGGTTCACGGCGATGCCGCGCAGGCGCGGCACCTCGGTCCGGCAGCGCGCCATGGCATGCGGGCAGCGCGGATGGAAGTGGCAGCCCGGTGGCGGCGCCAGCGGGCTGGGGATCTCGCCTCTGATGGCGGTGAAGATCTTGTGGCGCGAGTCCAGGCGCGGGATTTCCGCCAGCAGCGCCTGTGTGTACGGGTGGTTGGGCTGCCGGAAGATCTCTTCCGTCGGCGCGCTCTCCACCACGCGGCCCAAGTACATGATGACCACGCGGTCCGATACGTGCTCGACCACGCCAAGGTCGTGGCTGATAAAGAGATAGGTCAGGCCAAGCTGCTCGCGCAGGTCCATGAACAGGTTGAGCACCTGCGCCTGGATCGACACGTCCAGCGCGGCCACCGCTTCGTCGCACACCAGCAGTTCCGGCTGCACGGCAAGTGCGCGCGCAATGCCGATGCGCTGGCGCTGCCCGCCGCTGAACTGATGCGGGTAGCGCTGGCGCAGGGCCGGGTCCAGCCCGGCGCGCTCCAGTTGGGCGCTGACGTAGTCGTCGAAGCCGGCCGCGTCCACCAGGCCGTGCAGGCGCGCGCCTTCGCCGACGATGCGGTCCACGCGCAGGCGCGGGTTGAGGCTGGCGTACGGATCCTGGAACACCATCTGGATCTTCAACCGCAGTGCGCGGCGGGCGCTGGCGTCCAGGCCCTCGATGCGCTGGCCGTCCACGCGGATTTCCCCCGCTGAAGGTTGCAGCAGGCCGGCCACCATGCGGCCAAGCGTGGACTTGCCGCAGCCGGATTCGCCGACCAGGCCGACCACTTCGCCACGGCGGATCTGCAGGTCCACCCCGTCCACGGCGTGCGTGACCGGCGCGGGTACCGACCAGCCCATGCGCTGCAGCGCGCGGCCAATGCGGCCGGGATGCTGCTCACCAAAGCGCTTGGCGAGATGGCGGGCATCGATCAGGGCAGGTAATTGCGGCTGCTCGCCGGCAGCGTGTTCAGTCGGTTTCATGCGAACTCCGCGGCAATGGCCGGTTGGCCCGGATGGAAGCAGCGCACCTGGCGCAGCGCTTGCGGCGAGGTGATGGCGGGCGCCTGCACGCACGCCCCGGAGACGCGCGGGCAGCGCGCCGCGAAGGCGCAGCCGGGCGGCATCGTCAGCAGGTTGGGCGTCATGCCGGGGATCTGGCGCAGCCGCTGGCCGCGCTGGTTCAGGCTGGGCAAGCTGCCGATCAGGCCGGCGGTGTAGGGGTGCAGTGGATGGTCCAGTACGGCATCGACCGGCCCTTGCTCGACGATGCGCCCGGCGTACATCACGGCGACTTCATCGGCCAGCCCGGCCACCACGGACAGGTCGTGCGTGATCCAGATCAGCGCGGTGCCGTGCAGGCGCGCCAGCTTCTGCACCTCGGACAGGATCTGCGCCTGGATGGTGACGTCCAGCGCGGTGGTGGGCTCGTCGGCAATGATCAGGTCGGGCCGGTGCAGCATGGCGATGGCAATCGCCACGCGCTGGCGCATGCCGCCGGAGAGCTGGTGCGGATAGGCGCGCAGGCGCTCCTCCGGGCTGGGGATGCCCATCATGCCCAGCGTATCGCGCGCCAGTTCGCGCGCCTGTTTGTGGCTCGCCGGGCTATGCGCGCGCACCGCCTCGATCATCTGGGCGTCCACCCGCATCACCGGGTTGAGCGTCATCATCGGATCCTGGAAGATCATCGCGATGCGGTTGCCCTGCAACTGGCGCAGCTCAGCGGGCCGCATGCGGGTCAGCTCGCGTCCCTGGAACAGGATCTCGCCGCCGGCAATGCGTCCCGGCGGATCCACCAGGCCCATGATGGAAAACCCCGTGACCGATTTGCCGGAGCCGGATTCGCCCACCAGCCCGAGAATGCGGCCGCGCGGCACGGTAAAGGAGACGTCGTCGACTGCCGGCAGCACGCCGGCGCGGGTTTCGAAGTGCGTGCGCAGGTGGCGGACCTCCAGCGTCGGCACGGCGTTGTCGATGTCCGGCGCCGTCATTTCTGCAACCTCGGGTTGAGCACGTCGCGCAGGCGGTCGCCCACCAGGTTGATGGCCACCACCGTGACCAGCAGCGCGACGCCGGGGAAGAAGCTGATCCAGTACTCGTCGGACAGCATGAACTGATAGCCGTTGGCAATCAGCAGGCCCAGCGAGGGCTCGGTCACCGGCACGCCCAGGCCAAGGAACGACAGGGTAGCCTCCAGCGTGATGGCACGCGCCACCTGCAGCGAGGCGATCACGATCAGCGGCGGCAGGCAGTTCGGCAGGATATGGCCCACCACGATGCGCCAGTTGGAAATGCCCTGGCCGCGAGCGGCTTCCACGTACTCGCGCCGGCTTTCCACCAGCGCCTGGCCGCGCGCGGCGCGGGCGTAGTAGGCCCACTCCAGGATCACGAGTGTCAGCACCACATTGGTCACGCCCTTGCCGAGGAAGGCCAGGATCATCATCGCGACCAGGATCGACGGGAACGACAGCAGCAGGTCCACGGTGCGCATGATCACGCTGTCCACGCGGCCGCCGGCATAGGCGGCCAGCAGGCCAAGCAGGGTGCCGATGACGCCGGCGATCAGCGCCGAGCCCACGCCCACGCTCAGGCTGATGCGCAGGCCGTAGAGGATGCCCGAGAAGATGTCGCGCCCCTGGCCGTCGGTGCCGAGCCAATAGCTGTAGGCGCCGGCGCCGCTTGGCGTGCCGGGCGCGAGGCGCGCGTCCATGACGTCGAGCTGGAGCAGGTCATACGGATTCTGCGGGGTGACCAGCGGTGCAAAGACCGCGGCCAGCACCAGGATCGCCAGCAGCACCAGGCCAAACACGGCGGTGCGCGAGGCGAAGAAATCCGCCGCCATGCGGCGCCACGGCGATTCCCGGCGCAGCGCCTGGGGCGCCGCCGGGGCGGTGGCAACGGGGTTGTCGATGGCGCTCATGTGGCGGCCTCCAGCCGCACGCGCGGGTCGAGCAGCTTGTAGAGAATGTCCACGATCAGGTTCAGCGTGACAAATAGGCACACCACCACGATCAGGTAGGAAACGATCACCGGGCGGTCGAGCGCGTTGATGCTGTCGAGAATCAGCTTGCCGGCGCCGGGCCAGGCGAAGATGCTCTCGGTCACCACGGCAAATGCGATGGTCGAGCCGAACTCCAGCCCCAGCACGGTGACCAGCGGAATCATCGTGTTGCGCAGCACATGGCCCAGCACCACGCGGATCGGCGACAAGCCCTTGGCGCGCGCGAACCTGACCCAATCCTGCGGCAGCACCTCGCGCACGCCGGCGCGGGTCAGCCGCAGCACCAGCGACACCTTGAACAGCGACAGGTTGATGGCCGGCAGGATCAGGTGGCGCAGGCCGTCGGTGGTCAGCCACGACCACGGCACGCCCAGCCACTCGGCGGTGGCGCCGCGCCCGCCCGAGGGCAGCCAGCCCAGCCGCACGCTGAAGGCCATGATCAGCATCAGCCCGACCCAGAAGGTCGGCAGCGAGAAGCCGACGATGCTGCCGGTCATCAGCAAGCGCGAGACCGGATGCTCCGGATACAGCCCGGCAAAGAGGCCGCAGGGTACGCCCACCAGCACCGCCAGCAGCAGCGCCGCCACGGCGAGCTCCAGCGTGGCGGGCAGCCGCTGCAGGATCAGCCCGATGGCGGGCACGTTATAGACAAAGCTGTTGCCCAGGTTGCCGTGCAGGGCGCCTTGCAGGAAGGCGAGATACTGGCGCCAGAGTGGCTGGTCCAGCCCCAGCCTGGCGATGATGCGCGCGCGCTCGACCTGGTCCACGTCCTGGCCGATCAGGATATCGACCGGGTTGCCGATCGCGTGCAGGCCGGCAAACACGATCACCGTCATCGCCAGCACGACCAGCAGCGATTGCGCCAGCCGCCTGGCCAGCCATCGGATCGGCCAGCGGCTCATGATGCGTTCGCCGCGTCGCTGGGCAGCGCCGGGGGTGGCCCGGCGGGAATCCACTCATCGCCGAACACCTCGGGCTCGTCGAAGGCTTCCATATTGGCGTAGTGCAGCGCCACGTCTTCCTGGTAGAGCAGCGCGGCGATGCCTTGGCCGAGGCGCCTGGCGCCGTCGCTGATGGCGGGGATGTCGCCCGATACCGTGCCGTGCGTCAGCGCCGCCGGATAGCAGAAGCAGTGGATGCGCGACAGGCCGGGGCATGCGTGCGCCGTCTTCTCCAGGAATTCGAAGGCCGGGCCAAGGTCCGGCGAGTCCGACAGCTCCTGGTCTTCCTGCCCCGCGGCCGGCGTGTAGCGGTCACGCCAGTAGCGGATATGGCGCGCGAAGGCGCCGAACTCCTCGCGCGTCTCCAGCGCGATACGAAAGCCGGTGGAGAAGATCAGGAAATCCAGCTCGAACGCGCCCTTGGGCGTATGCACCAGCAGCGCGTCCCCGGCTTGTTCGATGCGCTCGATGGGGCAGGCCAGGTTGAAACGTGCATTCTCGTGGCGGGAGACGCGCAGCGTGCTGCCGCGCGGCGGTGGCACCTGCTGCGCGTTGATGTAGTGGCGGATGCGCCATTTCCAGTCATCCGGCAGGCTCGGGTGGCCATGCGTGAGGCCAGGGTTGCCCGCGCCCTTGCCCTTGTTGACGCGCGGGATGTCGGCGCGCCGGATCAGCAGGTCCACGCTGGCCGCGCCCGCTTCCAGCGCGGTGGCGGCGCTGTCCATGGCCGACGCGCCGGCGCCGATCACGCCCACGCGCTTGCCACACAAGGTGGTGTAGTCGAACACATCGCTCGAGTGCGCCCAGCGCGAGCGCGGCAGGTCCTGCGCGAAGGGCGGCACATGCGCGCCGCCCAGGCCGTCGCGGCCGGTGGCCAGCACCACGCGGCGCGCCAGCACGCTCAGCGCGCCGGCGGGGGAGCGGAGTTCCAGTGCCACCAGGCCATCGGGGCGGGGCACCACACGCTCGACCACATGTTCGTTGCGCACGTCCAGGTCCAGCACCCGGCGGTACCAGCGCAGGTAATCCATCCATTGCAGCCGCGGGATCTTGTCCAGCGCTTCCCAGGCGCTGGCGCCGAACTGTGCCTCGAACCAGGCTCGGAAGGTCAGGGCGGGCAGGCCGAGCGCGGGGCCGGTGAGTTGCTTGGGCGAGCGCAGCGTTTCCATGCGCGCGGTGGTAGCCCAAGGGCCTTCGAAGCCTTCCGGCGAACGATCGAAGATGCGCGCGTTGATGCCCAGGTGCTTGAGCGTAGCCGCCGCGGCCATGCCGGCCATGCCGCCGCCGATCACGGCAACGTCCAGCACCGGCTTGCCGTCATGCGTGCGAGCCACGGTCCAGCTTTTGGCCGGGAGTTCCAGCCAGGACAGGTCCTGGCGCAGGCGCGCTTCCAGGGCGGCAAGGCCGGCGGCGTTGGCGGCGGCCGGGCAGGTGTCAGCGGGCGAGTTCATAGGTCGGTGTGTTCCGTGTCGTAGGGCGTGCCGGCGGCCGGCTCGGTGGCGGTGGCGTCGCCATACAGCGCTTGCAGCAGCGCACCATGCTGTTCCGGGCCGCGTTGGGTGAAATCCGGCAGCAGCGCGCGGGCCGCGTCGGCCAGCGTGTCGATCAGCGCCAGCACCGCAGCGCTGGCCGGCCTGGCCTGCGGGGTGATCACGCCAAAGTAAAAGGGAATGTCGGCATCGATCGGGCGCACCACGATATCGGCCAGCGGCACGCCGCGCGCGGTCACTGGCTCTAGCACGGCAATGCCCAGCCCGGCGCGCACGGCGGTGAGCGCATTGAGCGAGGAGTTGGTGTCGATCAGCGCGGCCGGCTCCACCCCGGCGCGGGCAAACGCCTCGTCCAGGCGGCGGCGCAGCCGGTAGGGATTCTGCATGGTGACGATGCGCCGGCCGCTGCAGGCTGACAGCGCAATCGTAGCCAGCGCCGCCAGGGGATCGTCGGCACGCACCGCGGCCACGCAGGCAGCTTGTCCGATCCAGTGCACGGTGACGCCGCGATGCTCCAGCGGCAAGCTGGTCAGGCCGATCTCGGCCGCGCCGGTCAGCACCGAATGCACGACTTTTTCGGGGGAGGCGCTACTGATATGGATATGGCTGGCGTGGGCTGCCCCGCTTGCCACCCCGGCCGCCCCGGCCGTCGCATGGTCCGGCTGGTGGCCGGCCAGGGCCAGGGGCAATAACCCGGCCGCCAGGGCCGGCGTGGCCGCGATCTGCAGCGAGCGGTTTTCCTCGCGGGCGATTTCAGCGGCGCGGGCGCGGATCTGTTGCAGGCCAACCAGCGCGTGCTCTACCTCCTCGTACAGCAGGAAGCCGCGCTCGGTCGGGCTGACGCGCGGCCCGCTGCGGGCAAAGAGGGCAAAGCCGATCTCGCTTTCCAGCTCCTGGATCAGCCGCGTGATGGCCGGCTGGGAGCGCCCCAGCAGGCGCCCGGCGGCGGTCACGCTGCCGCTGGTCATGACTGCCGCGAAGGCTTCCAGTTGCCGGATTTCCATGGGGGCCCGAGTTGCTGATGCTATGTATGTGTTTTGTGGATTCTCGCCCCGCTAGCATTCGGATTGCAAATACTATTTTCGTATGTGCTCATGCGGCACAAAGTGGGTGCGCGCCGGCGTCGCCGTCGCGGCCATGCACGTATCATGTGATGAACCGGCCCGGCAGTCCGCGTGCCACGCACGATGCCCACGAGAGCGCTTCATTTGACCTTGCAACCCGGAAATCCCCGCCGTGCCGAGCCCTGGCTGGCCTTGCTCCTGTGCTGGGCAGTGGCCTGTTTGTCGCTGCTGGCCACAGCCGGCACGGCCCGCGCCGATACCCTGCGGGTCGGCTCCAAGCGCTTTACCGAGTCCTACATCCTCGGGGAGGTGCTCACCCAGACCGCCGCGGCCCAAGCCAGTGCGCAGCACACGCCCGGCCTTGGCAATACGGCGATCGTGTTCGAGGCGCTCAAGGCCGGCAGCATCGACCTCTATCCCGATTACACCGGCACCGTCTCCAGTGAAATCCTCAAGCTGCCCCCCGGCGCCAGCCTGGCGCAGATCAACCAGGCGCTGGCGCCGCTGGGCCTGGCGGCAGGGATTCCGCTTGGCTTCGAGAACACCTATGCGCTTGCCATGGAGGAGCACAAGGCCCGGCAGCTCGGGCTGGCGGCGCTGGGCGACCTGGCCGCGCAGCCGCAACTGCGCCTCGGGCTGTCGCATGAATTCCTGGGCCGGGCGGACGGCTGGCCCGGGCTGGCGCGGCGCTACGGCTTGCCCCAGCGGCCCCTGGGGCTGGACCACGGCGTGGCCTACGAAGCCCTGGCCAACGGGCAGGTCGACGCCATTGATATCTATTCCACCGATGCGAAGATCCGCAAATACGGTCTGCGCGTGCTGACGGACGACCGCCACTACTTTCCCCGCTATGACGCCGTGGTGCTGTACCGCCTGGACCTGCCGCAGCGCTTCCCGGCCGCCTGGCAGGCATTGACGGGGCTGGCCGGCAAGGTGAGCGCGGCGGACATGATCGCCATGAATGCCGCGGCGGAACTGGATGGGCAATCCTTTGCCGCCGTGGCGAGGGCCTTCCTGGCGCATGGCAACGCCAGCGTGGCCGATGCAACGGCAAGCGCGCGGGCCGGCCTTGCCGGCACCTTGTTCGGGCGCGATACCTTGCGGCTGACCTGCCGCCACCTGGCCCTGGTGCTGGGCGCGGTTGGCGCGGCCAGCTTGCTGGGCGTGCCGCTTGGCATCGTCGCCGCACGCCGGCGGCGGCTGGGGCAGGTGCTGATGGCCACGGTGAGCGTGCTGCAGACCGTGCCGTCTCTGGCCCTGCTGGCGATGCTGATCCCGCTGCTGGGGCGCATCGGCGTCTGGCCGGCGATGGTGGCGCTGTTTCTCTATGCACTGCTGCCCATCGTGCGCAACACGCTGACCGGCTTGCAGCAGGTGCCAGCCGGCATGCGCGAGGCAGCGCGCGCCCTGGGCTTCACGCCCGGCCAGGTGCTGCGCTATGTGGAGCTGCCGCTGTCGATGCCGGTGCTGCTGGCCGGCATCAAGACCGCCGCCATCATCAGCGTGGGCACCGCCACCATTGCCGCCTTTGTCGGTGCCGGCGGCTATGGCGAGCGCATCGCCACCGGGCTGGCGCTGAACGACCATGTGCTGCTGATGGCGGGCGCCATCCCGGCCGCGGTGCTTGCACTGCTGGTGCAGGCTGGCTTCGGGCTGGGGGAGTGGTATCTGGGCAGGCATGCCCGGAGCGGGACGGTAACCTGACGCGCTTTGTTGCGGCGTACTGCGCCTTACTGCAATTTATTTCGCCCTATTTAGACCTATTTCGCCCTATTGCAATTGCGCTTTCGCCAGCTCGCCCAGCTTGGCCACGGCGGCTTCCACGGCATCGCTCCACAGGTGGCCATAGTTCAGCCGGATGCAGTTGCGATAGCCTTGGCGCGCTGAAAAGATCGGGCCCGGCGCAATGCCGATGCCATGTTCCAGCGCGGCGCGATGCAGCGCCAGCGCATCGAATCCGGCCGCAAACTCCACCCACAGGAAGTACCCGCCGGCGGGCTGCGAGACCCGCACGTTCTCCGGGAAGTGCAGGCCGATGGCCGCGATCAGCTGGCCCTGCTGCATCTCGAGCAGATGGCGCAGGCGCCGCAGGTGCTTGTCGTAGCCGCCGTTCTGCAGGTACTCGGCCAGCGCCACCTGCGTGGGCACGCCCGCCGACAGCGTGGTCATCAGCCGCAGCCGCTTGATCGCCTCGCCATACCGCCCGGGGGCCACCCAGCCCACCCGGAAGCCCGGCGCCAGCGTCTTGGAAAACGAGCTGCAGTGCATGACCAGCCCCTCCTGGTCGAAGGCCTTGGCGGGCAGGGGGCAGCGATTGCCGAAATACAGCTCGCCGTAGACGTCATCCTCGATCAGCGGCACGCGGTGGCGCGCCAGCAAGGCCACCAGCGCCTGCTTCCTGGCCTCGGACATGCTCGCGCCCATTGGATTCTGGAACTGCGTCATGAACCAGCAGGCCTTGATCGGATGGCGCTGGAGCGCGGTATCCAGTGCGTCCAGGTCGATGCCTTCGCGCGGGTCCACCGGGATTTCCACCGCCCGCAGACGCAGCCGCTCCAGCGCCTGCAGCGCGGCATAGAAGCCGGGAGACTCGATCGCCACCACGTCGCCGGGCTGGGTCACTGCCATCAGGCACAGATTCAGCGCTTCCAGCGCACCGTTGGTGACGATGATCTCGTCGGTGGGCTGCGGCGCGCCCGCGCCGAGGTAGCGCAGCCCGATCTGCTGGCGCAGGGCAAGGTGCCCGGCGGGCATGTCGTTGACGGAATACCAGGGGTCGAGCTCGCGCCCGGCCCGGGCCAGCGATTTGCCCAGCCGCTCCCAGGGGTACAGCTCGGGCGAAGGGAAGGCCGAGCCAAGCTGGATGAGCTGCGGATCGCGCGCGGCGTCCAGCACGGAAAAGACCAGCTTGGAAATATCAACGTCGGTCGAGACCTGGTGCGAGGGCCGCGCAGCCGGCTGCGGCAGCGGCCGGCCGGCCTGGCCGGTCACGTAATAGCCGGAGCGCTCGCGTGCCCGCACCAGGCCGCGCTCCTCCAGCCGGTAGTAGGCCTGGAACGCGGTGGCGGGGCTCACGCCGAACTGGGTCACGGTCTTGCGGATCGACGGCATCTTGGTGCCGGGCGGCAGGTTACCGTTGCGGATGTCCTTGGCCAGCGTTTCCGCCAGTTCTTCGTAGCGCTTCATTGGGGCAGGGGGGCAGGGGGCGTTGCCGTGGCGATGAGCGCAGTCTCAGGCGCTCAAACTGATACGCAAAATTATCGCAGATCTGATTCTGTTATTCCTTGCCAGCCGACGCCATAATCCCCCGTAACTACCAAAAGCCAAAGCGCCGCAAGGTCACGCGGCGGTTGGCACGCATGTAAGGAAGAGCGAAATGAACCCCTTGAGATTGGTGCTCACAGTGCTGTGGGGATTTTTTGGCCTGCGCAAGGGCCAGGAACATCTGCGCGACCTGCAGGCCGTGCGGCCGGTGCCGTTGATCCTGACGGGGGTGGCGCTGGCGGCGGGGCTGGTGCTGCTGCTCGTGTCGCTGGCGCACTGGGCGGTGACCCACGCCTGAGCCGCGAGCCCGCCAATTTTTCCCGTGCCCACGGGGCCATCCAGGCCCGCAACCACGAAGTGCAGCCCGCCGCGTGCGGGCTGTGCACGTTCGCCGTACTGAATGCCATCGCGGCGCTTGAAACGACAAACAGCCCCCATGAGCCTTGCCACAAGGCGGTTTTCCGCCACCGTTGCCTTTGCTGTCCTATTGCTGGCGCCGTGCTTCGCGGCGGCGGCTGACGCCCCCGGTGCCGCGCAGGTCGAGCGCGGCCGCTACCTGGCCAAGGTTGCCAATTGCGCGGCCTGCCACACCAGCGTCGGCGGCGCGCCGTTTGCCGGCGGCTTGCCGTTGAAGACCGGCGTCGGCACCGTCTACTCGACCAACATCACGCCGGACGTGGACAGCGGCATTGGCGCTTACTCGTTCGAGGAATTCGACCGCGCGCTGCGCGAGGGCGTGGCCAGGCATGGCAAGCGGCTGTATCCCGCCATGCCTTACCCGTCCTACGCCAGGCTCGCCGAGCCGGATGTGCAGGCGCTATACGCCTATCTGCGCACCGAAGTGAAAGCCGTGCGGCAAGCAACCGCCGAGCCCGAGATGCGCTGGCCGTTTGGCATGCGCTGGCTGCTGCGCGTCTGGAACTGGCTGTTCCTGGAGTCCGGCCCGGTTCCTGCCAATGCAGGTCAGAGCGTCGAGTGGAATCGCGGGGCTTACCTGGTCCAGGCGGTGGCCCACTGCGGCGCATGCCATACGCCGCGCGGCATGCTGATGGCCGAGAAGGGGCTGGACGAGCGCAGCCGGCACTTCCTGGCCGGCGCCAGTGTGGAAGGCTGGGCCTCCACCAACCTGCGCGGCGATCCGCGCACTGGGCTGGGCACCTGGTCGCGCGAGGACATTGCCGAATACCTGCATACCGGCCGCAATGCGCATGCGACTTCCTTCGGGCCGATGTCCGAGGTGATCGCGTCGTCCACGCAGTTCATGACACGCCCGGACCTCGATGCCGTTGCGGTGTACCTCAAGTCCGTGCCCGGCGCGCGCAGCGACGAAACGCCGTATGCCTATGACGCCCATACCGCCGACGCGCTTGCGCAGGGCCGTTTCGATGCTACCGGCGCGCGCCAGTACGCCGAGTTCTGCATGCCTTGCCATGGCGCCAACGGCAAGGGCTTTGCCCGCGTTTTCCCACCGCTGGCGGGCAATCCCACCGTGGTGGATCCCGATCCGTCCTCGCTGGCCAACCTGCTGCTCGATGGCGCCGTGACGGCGCACGTGGGCACCGCGGCGACCGATTACCACATGCCCGGCTATGGCTGGACGCTGGACAACCAGGAACTGGCGAATGTGCTGACCTTTATCCGCACCGGCTGGGGCAACCAGGCCAGCCAGGTCAAGGAGGCGACTGTCGCCGCCCGCCGCGCCGCGCTCGGGCGCCAGCGCGACGCCGCCGAATCCCGTTGAGCCCGCGCGCCACCTACATCAAGCGAATCCTATTGCCATGACCATCACGCGCAGAGATTTCCTCAACGGCGCCGCACTCACCATTGCCGCTGGGCTGGCGCCGTCCCAGCTATTGCAGGCCGCCGAACGCGGTGCCGGCTACCCGCCCGCGCTGACCGGGCTGCGCGGCAACCATGCGGGCACCTATACGCTCGCGCACAGCCTGGCGCGTGAGGGCGCCAAGTATCCCGCCGTCATGGCGCGCGAAGTCTACGACCTGGTGGTGGTGGGTGGCGGGCTCAGCGGGTTGGCGGCCGCGTGGTTCTACCAGCGCCGCTTTGGCGCCGGCAAGCGCATCCTGATCCTGGACAACCACGACGATTTCGGCGGGCACGCCAAGCGCAACGAATTTACCGTGCGCGGGCAGAAACTGGTGACCTACGGCGGCAGCGCCGAGATGCCATCGACCGCGCTGGACAGCCGCGCGGTGGCGACGCTGCTGGCCGGCCTCGGTGTAGACGCGAAGCGCCATCAAGCCGCCGAACGCGACCCTTACCGCGAGCTGGGCATGGGCCGCTCGGTGTTCTTCGACCAGGAGCATTTCGGCCGGGACCAGTTGCTTGCCGGCGATCCGTTTGCGGGGCTGATCGATGCCCGCAATGGAATAGGAACGCAGGGAATAGGAACGCAGGGGGCGGGCGCGCAGGCTGCGGATGCCGCCGCCTTCAAAGCCTTCCTCGACAAGGCGCCGTTGCCCCAGCAAGACCGCGCCGCGCTGGCGCGGCTGGCCGACGGCGGCACGGATTACCTGGCCGGCATGAGCGAAGGCGAGCGGCTGGCCTACCTGAAGCGCACCAGCTACGCGGTGTTCCTGCGCGAGAAGGCCGGCCTGGGACTGGATGGCCAGCGCTTTTTCCGCAGCCGCAGCAACGATGCCTATGCACTCGACGCCGACGGCGTGTCCGTGTTCGACGCGCTCGCCATCGGCCTGCCGGCGGGCAAGAACATGCCACCAGCGAGCCTGAATCCGCGGCTTGGCAAGTCGCCCGCGTCAAAGCTCTGGTTTGCCGACGGCAACGCCACGCTGGCGCGGCTGCTGGTGCAGAACCTGATCCCGGGCGTGGCAAGCATCGCCAGCCCCGATGCGATCGGAGCGGCCAGCTTCGACTACAACCGGCTCGATGCCGAGGATGCAAAGGTGAGGGTGCGGCTGAACAGCACCGCCATCGCCATCGAGCCCGACCAGCGCATCACGCGCGTGACCTACGGCTGGAGTGGGAACCTGCACCGGGTCGAAGCCGCGCATGTGGTGCTGGCGGGCTACAACATGATGATCCCGTTCATCATGCCCGGCCTGCCGGACGCGCAAAAGCAAGCGTTGCGCTCCGACGTGAAGGCGCCTGTGGTCTACACCAAGGTGGCGCTGGACAACTGGCGTGCCTTCGAGGCGCTCAAGACCAGCCGCATCCACGCGCCGGCCATGGCCTACACCGACCTGTGGCTGGAGAAGCCAGCCGGCACGCGTCCGGCCGATCCGGTGGTGCTGCATATGCTCTATGTGCCCACCGTGCCGGACAGCGGCATGCAGGCGCGCGAGCGCTTTCGCGCGGGGCGCGCCTTCTTGCTGGGTACGCCGTTCAGCGAACTGGAGAAGGGCGTGCGCAGCCAGCTGGATCGCATGCTGGCGCCAGGCGGCTTTGCCGGCAAGGACGTCATCCGGGGCATCACGGTCAACCGCTGGGCGCACGGTTACAGCTATATGCCCAACAGCTTGTTCGAGGAAGAAGCGGCGGCGCAGGCCGTGCTGGACCGCTCGCGCGCCCGCGCTGGCAATGTGGTGATCGCCAATAGCGATAGCGCGGGCAGCCCGTCGTTGACGGCCGCCATTGATCAGGCGTGGCGGGCGGTGGGCGAGTTGGCTGGCTGATGTGGCGGCGCAATGCGGGCACGTTCAGGCGCAAAGCTTGAAGTTGCTGGTGCGGGGCGGAGCGCATCAGGCCGGAATGCCAAACAGGCGGCGGCTGTTGCGGGTGCACTGATCCGCCACTTCGCGCATGCTCAGTCCCTTCAGTTCGGCGACTGCTTGCGCAATCCAGGGAAGATTCGCGGGCTCGTTGTACGGCCGCCGGTTCTTGTGGTTTTTCGGGCCGAGATACGGCGCGTCCGTCTCCAGGTGCAGGTGCTCGAGCGGGATGGCTTGCACGGCCTCCCGCAGCGCCTGGCCGCGCTTGATATCCGTGACCCAGCCGGTGATGCCGATGTCCAGGCCTAGCGCTACGAAAGCGGCTGCCTCATCGGCTGCGCCGGTGAAGCAGTGCACCACGCCGTGGGCGCCCGCGCGCACGGCGGGTGCGACCATGGCGTAGAGATCGTCGAAGGCGTCCCGGCAATGGAGGAACAGCGGTTTGTTCCAGCGCACCGCCGCCTCGAGTTGCGCCTCGAAGGCGTGGCGCTGGTCGGCTGGCGTAGAGAAGTTGCGGTTGTAGTCCAGCCCGCATTCCCCGATTGCCACCACGTCAGGGCTCTCCCAGAGCGCCTGGAGGGACTGCAGGACCGTTGGCGACCAGTCCTTGGCGCTGTGCGGGTGGATGCCGGCCGTGGCAAAGAGAAAATGGGGATGCCGGCTGGCCAGGTCGCGTGCCCCTCGGCTTGATTCCAGCGAGGTGCCGGTGGCAAGGATGCCGACCACGCCCGCTGCCTTAGCCCGCTCCAGGATCACTGCGGTGTGCGGGGCAATCTGAGAGGAGTGGAAGTTCACGCCAATGTCGATCAGGTGCATGTCTCTGGCTAAGGGGTGGGGTGGCTGGTGGTTCGGCAGGTTTGCAGTCTAACCTCTTGAATATCGTGCCCGTGCAACCTTCTTAATGTTCCTCATATGGAGCATTGCTAGGATATTGGCCATTATTGTTCTACTTGTGTCACGTTATCTTGATGCCGCCTTCTGTTTCATATACAGTACATTAAATGCATTTCAAGGCTTAATGTTTTATAGGTGGCATATGAATCTCGCCGAACTGGGGGAGGCCTTCAAGCACGCCAGGCTTCTTGCCAACAAAACCCAGCAGGAAGTCGCGGACTCCAGCGGGGTGCCGCGTGCGCGGATCAGCCGGTTCGAGACCGGCGGCTTGCCGGAGTTGGGCGCCGTGAAGCTGCTGAGCCTGTTTGAAACCGTCGGGCTTGAGCTGTTCGCACGGCCTGCCGGCCACCGAAGGACCCTTGACGACGTGCTGGCAGAGTCCGAAACAGGCAATGCCGCTGCGGGAGAGCTCCGCCGGCGGGTCAGGCATGCCCACAACAAGCCCCAGGCAGCCATGGGGAGGACGGATGAGCGCTAAGGTACTGGACGTCTACGTGAATGCAACGCCAGTGGGCACGCTGGTCGAAGAGGCGCGCGCGAGCGTTTTCACCTACCTGCCAGACGTTCAGGCGCACAACCTCGTCTCACTCCTGCTCCCGGCGCGGGCAGCGTCATATAAATGGGCTGCCGGATTGCTGCCTTTTTTTCAGATGAACCTGCCCGAGGGGTACAAGAAAGACCTGGTGCGCCGAAAGCTTGGCGCCCATGCCGACGTGAGCGACCAGGGCCTGCTGGCACTGACCGGCGCGAACGGAATCGGCAGGGTCAGGGTGGTGCCCCGTGGCGTATCGGCGGACGCCCCCGCCTCCAGCCTGGACATGGCGAGCCTGCTGGCCGCAACAGGCTCGCGGGACAACCTGTTGCGGCAGCTGGAAGCCGGCATTACCGAAGGTGTCTCTGGCGTCATGCCGAAGATGCTTGCCAGGCCAGAGGACAAAGCCACGGTCTGGACCGACGAGTTCATCCTGAAAACCGGTCCGGCCGACTTGCCCGGCCTGTCCGTCAATGAGTTCCTGTGCCTGGAGGTCGCGCGGCATGCGGGCCTGGAGGTCCCCGAGACACAACTCTCGGAGGATGGGGAGGTGCTGGCCATCCGGCGTTTCGACCGGCTGGCCAACGCAGGCCGCCTGGCGGTCGAAGATTTCTGCGCACTCAAGGGGCTGGATCCCGTTAACAAGTACAAAGGCAGTCTTGAGGACCTGGCAAAACTGTCGTCGATTTACGTCAGTGCCCCGCATCGCAAGGAGAGCGCGAGGCGGCTGTTTACGCTGTTGCTCGTGAACTATGCGCTGCGCAATGCAGACGCGCACTTGAAAAACTTCGCAGTGGTCTATACCTCTGCAGAGGACGTGCGGCTGGCGCCGGTTTACGACATAGTCACGGTGACGGCCTACCCCGAGTACCAGGCAGATATTCCGGGCCTGCCATTGGCCGGCAAGCGGGCCTGGGCATCCGGGCAGTGGTTGACCCAATACGGCGGTGCCCGGTTGTCGCTGTCCCGCACCGACATGGCGGCGTGCGTGGCGCAGGTGACCGAGGCGGTTCGAGCCGTGCTGCCGATGGTGGCTGAGTGCGCTGGCCGCTACCCGGAATTCAGGGAAATCGCCAAGCGGATGCTGGCGGCATGGGCGCAAGGGCTGGAGGACATCAAGCCGGATGCACGGCCGGGGAAATCGACACCCACCCCGTTAAGAGAAGAAGCCGGCCTTTCCGGGCCCGGTAGCCTGGCTGGCAAGAAAAAAACAAATCTGTATGTAAATCCTGACGGTGCTTTCGGTCACAAGGCCCGATGAGGTTGTATGTAATCTTTGTGTCACATATAGCGGGTAATTCGCCCGCTTTGTGCGTGAAAATAGGGCTATTGCCTAGCATGGAGTGACGTGGCAACGCAAATTTAAGAGGGGCTGAAGGGCCTCGGCGATGCGGTAAAAAACTTTTATCACGTGCTGCGTCGCACCAACGAATGTAGAATATCGCCCTTTGGCCTAAACGAGCGCGGACCACCATACTGGAAGAACCCGGTAGTGGTGGCGTCAGCCATGCATCTCTCGACAGGTACCCATCCTGTGGCGGCTTTGACAGCCGGAGGTGCGTTGGGTGTACCCTCGTACGGGCAACAGCAACAGTTAAGCAGTAATTCAGCAAGGGAGCAGCAGTTAATGGCGAGTGGCGCACAACGGACGGTGGCAGAAACAAAGACAGCATTGACCGGCAAAAAGCCTGTCGGCAGGGGTGCGGCGTCCACGACTCAAGCTGATCCCGCAACCGAAGCAACGGAACGCAGCCAGCAGCTGCGCGCGCTGATCCAGCTGGGCAGGGAGCGAGGCTACCTGACGCACGCGGATATCAGCGACCATTTGCAGGGCAATTTCACGGACACAGCGGCGATGGAAAGCATCGTCAGCACGTTCGCCGAAATGGGCGTGACGATCTATGAGCAGACGCCGGATGCCGAAGCGCTGCTGCTGCGCGACAGCGCGGTCGCCGCGTCTGACGACCAGGCCGATGAAGAGGCGGAAGTCGCGCTCTCGACGGTCGACTCCGAATTCGGCCGCACCACCGATCCGGTGCGGATGTACATGCGGGAAATGAGCTCGGCAACGCTGCTGACCCGCAAGCAGGAAGTCGAGATCGCCAAGCGGATCGAGGACGGCCTGAACCGCATGGTGCACGCCATCGCTGCCTGCCCGTCCACCATTGCGACGATTCTTGAGCTGTCGGAGCGGGTCGCCCGCGACGAAACGCGTATCGATGAGCTCGTCGACGGCCTGATCGAAGGGGAAGGCGACGTCGCCGAAGCCGAGGAAGACACCAGCCGCGACGAAGTCGTCGCCGAGGATGAAAGTGCCTCGGACGAGCCCGTCGACGAAGGTGCGGCCGCGCAAGCCAACGAAACCGCCAGCCTGGCCAAGCTGCGTGACGATTGCCTGACCCGCTTCGCGCGCGTCGCCAATCATTTCGAAGCCATGCGCAAGGCCTACACCGCGCACGGCGTGGAGTCGGAAGGCTTCCTCGTGGCACAGCTCGCGGTTCGGGAGGAGCTCAAGTCGATCCGCTTTACCGCAAAGACCATTGAGCGCCTGTGCGCCGATGTGCAGACGGTGGTGGAAGAAGTACGCGTGGTCGAGCGCCAGATCCTGCAACTGATGGTCGAGCGTTGCGGCATGCCCCGTGAGGAGTTCATCGAACGCTTTCCGGGCAACGAGACCAATCTCGCCTGGGGCCGCGCGATCGCCGGCGAGTCGCGTTCGTACAGTGATTCCGTTTCCCGCAGCTTGCCGGACCTCGAAGCGCATCAGCAAAAGCTGATCGACATCCACGCACGCGTGGTGCTGCCGCTGTCGGAACTGAAGCAGGTGAATCGCCAGATGCTGGCAGCCGAGCGGCAGATGCGCCAGGCCAAGCACGAGATGACGCAGGCCAACCTGCGCCTGGTCATCTCGATCGCCAAGAAGTACGTGAACCGCGGCATGCAGTTCCTGGACCTGATTCAGGAAGGCAACATTGGCTTGATGAAGGCGGTCGACAAGTTCGAGTACCGTCGCGGCTGGAAATTCTCCACCTATGCAACCTGGTGGGTTCGCCAGGCCGTGACGCGCGCGATCGCCGACCAGGCCCGGACCATCCGGGTGCCGGTGCACATGATCGAGACGATCAACAAGCTCAACCGGATCTCGCGCGAAATCATGCAGCGCACCGGCAAGGCGGCGGATCCCGCTGCCCTGGCCGAGCGCATGGAGATGCCCGAAGAGAAGGTCCGCTCGATCATGAAGATCGCGAAGGAGCCGGTTTCGATGGAAACGCCGGTTGGCGAAGACGGCGACACGAGCCTGGGCGACATGATTGCCGACTCGGACACCGCGTCCCCCGCCGAAGCCGCGTTGCATGCTAGCCTGCGCGCCACCGTGCGCGAAATGCTCGACGATCTGACGCCGCGCGAGGCCAAGGTGCTGCGCATGCGTTTTGGCATCGACATGTCGACCGACTACACGCTGGAAGAAGTCGGCAAGCAGTTCGATGTGACCCGCGAGCGGATTCGCCAGATCGAAAGCAAGGCGATGAAGAAGATGCGCCATCCCAGCCGCGCGGACCATCTGAAGGCGTTCCTGAAGGAAGGCTGATCAAGGTTCTGCCCCGGCGCCTGCCGGGCGAAGGCTGGTCGAAGGGGGTTACGGCAAAGTTGAAAGCCGTAACCCCCTTCATTGTTTCAGCCAGGCGAGTACCTCAGCCTGCGCCTGCCACTCGGGCCCGCGTGCCGTTGGTGGTCCGTTACCAGCGAGACACGGTCTTGCGCCGAATGGCGCCCGCCAGCTGCAAATGCTTCATGCTGCGTCCGGCGCCGCCACCAGCGCCATCAGCGGCGCGATGCATGGGCTGGCCGCCGCCAGCGCGCGCTGTTCGTCGAGGATGTCCTGCAGGATGGCATGCGTCGTATCCGGGTTGGCCAGCACCACGCGGAAAACAGCAATCGGGCGCCCACCCCACTGTGCCGACATCAACTGCGTGCGCGATACGAACGAACGGCCGGCATCGCGCTGCATTTCCTGGATGCTGATGGTCAGCGCATCCAGGGCGTCCAGGATCTTGTCGCGCCTTTCGGCGCACGCCGTTGCCAGCGCGGCATGCACGGTCTCGGGCACATGGCGATAGGTCAGGATGCAAAGCTGCGGGCGGCTATTGAGCTCGAAATCCGGCTGCCGCGCTATCAGGGATGCAAAGTAGCGGGCGTTATCGATGCTGCGATCGATCAACTGCGCCAACCCCTTGCGACCGAGCAGGTGCAGGTTTGCGTAGAGCATGACTGCCGCAGCGCCTCGCGATCCTTCGAGCGTATGGCGCCCCAGGTCCACCGAGCCCTTGCGCACAATGTAGTTCGCATGCTGGATGATTTCCTGCGTCCACGCCGGGCTCCGGAACAGCACCATGCCGGCGCCCATCGGCACGTAGAACTGCTTGTGCGCATCGATGACGACGGAATCGGCACGCTCGATGCCCGCGAAGCGCCAGCGCTCGCGCTCCGACAGGAGCGTTGCGCCGCCCCAGGCGGCATCCACGTGGAAATGGCAGCCGGCCTCCTGGGCCACATCCGCGATCGCGTCGAGCGGATCGACCGCGCCCGTCTCCGTCGTCCCCGCTATGCCGACGATTGCCATCGGCCGGATGTTGCGCCGCTGCAGGTCACGCAGGGTGTCGCGCAGCAGGTCGATGCGCATGCGCCCGTCCGAATCGACCGCGACCGGTACAAGATTGTCGCGCCCGATGCCAAGGACATCGGCTGCTTTTCGCAACGAGTAGTGGCCGCGCTCCGAGACGACGATCGCGAGCCCGTCATGGCCGTAGTGGCGCAGCGCGGCCACCATGCCGGCGCGATGGATGCCGGCGAAGCCATCACACGCGCCCAGCAACTTGTTGCGGCTCGCCCATAACGCGGTGAGGTTGGCGACCGTGCCGCCAGAACAGATCGCGCCGAGCGCGTGGTCGGCATCGTGCAGCCACCTCCCATAGAACGCGCTGTCCTGGGCAAACACCAGCTTGTGCAGCATGCCGATGACCTGGCGCTCGAGTCCTGTCAGCGCGCCCGACGTCTCGAGTTTCACGACGTTCTGGTTCAGCGCCGCCACCACCTTGGCCAGCGAAGGCATGAACGACGGTAGCGACGACGTCATGTGTCCGACGAATGTTGGCGATGCCACGGGCATCACGTGCCGAAAAACGTCGTGGAGCAGATGATCGGCATGCGCTTGCGGCGATGTCGGCGTCTCTGGCAGTTCTACCGACGCGAACACCGCCTCGCGTGTGGCGCAAGCGCCGACCGGATCAAAACGCTCGCTCGCGAAGAAATCCGCCGGATGCTCGGCGATCCATTGTTCGAGCGACTCGAATGCGCCGCGATCCGCATCGAACCAGCGCAAGGGGCAGTCGTCGCCCCCGTCTGTGCTTTGTGAGGTCTTTTCGCGAGGGATGTCCGGCTTCATTTGCATTACCCAGTTCAATCTAGTGCCGCCATGGTGTGCTGGGCATTATGCCGGAGCGGACGGGATCTACCACAGGTCGTGACTCAGATAGCGCATCGTGCGTGCCTTCGCGGCGGCAAACGAGCGCCAGTCAGGGTGGCCGCCCGGGAGCTTCTTCCTGCTGCCGGCCATCAGCCAGCGCGCGGTTGCCGGGCAGCGAGGAAGCGCTCGTGCGTGAGCGACGTTATGGCTACCAGAAGGGTAGGCCTCTAGCGATTGATACCCCGTGACTTATGGCGCTTCGTGACGTTGTCAGAGCGGTTCTTGATTCAGGCTCCTGGATTCACCGGGTGACACCGGCTGGGCGTGCTGCGCGATGGCCTTCTCGAAAAACCGCAGTGCTGCGGCCTTGTCTCGCTGGGCGCGCAGCAGGAAGTTGATGGCATTTCCCGCCTGGTCGACCGCCCGGTACAGATATTTCCACTGGCCCGGCAACAACGGCGCCGGTACTGCCTACGCGAACGGCTCGAACCAGAACATGGGGCTGGACAACTTGTTCTACACAAACACGCTGGCGCAGACGGCCGCTGGCTGCTATGTCATCGGCAATTGTCCGTGAGTCGCCGCGATGTGGGGTCGCGGGGCGATTCATTCGACAGGCCGGCCCGATTCGGCAAGCGCCGCCGTGAGGCTTGCCACATGCAATGAAACTGCCATATTCACCCTGCCGCCGATCCTGCTGCAGGGTGTTTCTTTGCTCGTGAACGGTTCCCGGAACCGCCGCGAGGACATCTAGGGTTCGATGCCGAGCGCTGCGATCTTCTTGTACAGCGTCGCGCGACCAATGCCGAGCCGGCTGGCAGCCTCGGCGACGCGGCCGCCGGTGGCGCGCAGCGCATCCGACAGCAGGCGCTGCTCGAATGCCCGCATCGCCTCCTCGTACCGCTGCGGCGTGGCGGCGGCAGTCGCCTCGCTCGCATCGTCCTTGCCCGGCGCAGCGTCCTCCCCGCCGCGCGGGGCATCCGCGTGCGTGCCGAGGCCCGCCATGCCGTGGCCATCGCCGATGAAGCGCGCCAGCGAGCGCGCGTCGATTCGCTCGCTGTCCGACAGCATGACCGCGCGCTCCAGCGTGTTCTGGAGTTCGCGCACATTGCCGGGCCAGTGGTAGGCGCAGAGCAGCCGCAACGCTTCCTCGTCCAACTCCAGATGGCCGGCATCGCGCTGCGAGCAGAGTCGGTCGAGGATGGCGTAGGACATCGCCTCGATATCCGACAGGCGCTCGCGCAGCGGCGGTACGTGGATGGTCAGCACATTGAGCCGGTAGTACAGGTCGGCGCGGAACCTCCCCTGCGCCACCAGGGCCGGCAGGTCGGCTGAGGTTGCGGCAATGATGCGGGCGTCGGCGCGCACGATGCGGTTGGAACCCAGTGGCTCGAACTCCTTGTCCTGCAGGACACGCAGCAGCTTGCCCTGCAGCGGCAGCGGCATGTCGCCGATCTCGTCGAGGAACAGTGTCCCGCCGTGCGCGAGTTCGAACTTGCCGACGCGCCCCTTGCGGTCCGCCCCGGTATAGGCACCGGCGGCGGCGCCGAAGAACTCCAGCTCGAGCAGGGTGTCCGGGATGGCGGCGACGTTGACGGTGACCAGTGGCCTGTCGGCGCGCCCCGAGGCGCCGTGGATGGCGTGCGCCAGCAGTTCCTTGCCGGTGCCGGTTTCTCCCAGCAGCAGCACCGGCGAGCCGAGCTGCGCCGCGCGGCGCGCCAGGCGTTTGGTTTCCAGGCTGGCGGCGCTGGTGCCGACGAAGCTGGAGAAGGTGTACTTGGCGCGGCGGGCCTGGGCGAGTGACTGCCGTGTGGCGATCAACTCCGCTTGCAGGCGCGAGTATTGGCTGAACAACGGTGTCAGCGCCTTCAGCTCGGCGAACAGAGCGAAGCCCACCGCGCCGATCGTGTTCCCCTGGCCGTCCTTGATTGGCAGCCGCGTGACCACCAGCGGGTCGCGGCTGGTTTCGAGGATATCGAGCAGGATGGGCTCGCCGCTCGTCACCACCTCGCGCATCAGGCTGTGAGGGATCACGGCTTCGCAGTCCCGGCCGATGGCATTGCGCGGATCGGCGAAGCCGAAGCGCGCCGCATAGTCCTGGTTGATCCAGACGATGCGCGCATCCTGGTCGACCACCACCGTGCCTTCGCTCGAGGCGTCCAGCGTATCGAACAGTGACTGCATGGCCAGCTTGCGTACGTGACCGTAGTCGGCCAGCAGCTTGCCGCTGTCGTTAGCGTTCATTTCAACATTCCTGATGGCGCCGCGCATGCCGGCCTACTCGTCTCTTGTCTCTTAATGGAGACAGTGTGTCCATGTTTTGAGACGTGGCATCCGAAAGACATTCGGCCACTCTCCCTGCTTACTGGGGTGGTCGGTGGTCCTTGCGGCGGAGATCGCCCCAGGTTGTGTCTCCAGATCGAGACGTATTGTACCCGCAATCACCGGACCGACGGGACCGTGCCCTCGCCGCGAGCCGCCAGGGAAGCCGGAATGCCGCGTGGGACAAGGATTTGCGCGCCAGTGGCACGTTTTGTGCGTTGCATCACCGCCGCGCGGTGCCTTTCACCGCGCCCTGACGGGCAAGCCAACCGCCCGGCAGCGTATTCACACGGACAAAACGATTGGAGACAAGATGTCCTTCCTGATAGTGATCGCCGCACTGGCGTTCCTGATGCTGGTCGCGTACCGCGGCTATAGCGTGATCCTGTTCGCCCCCGTCGCTGCGCTCGGCGCGGTTCTGCTGGTCAACCCCGAAGCCGTGGCGCCGGTCTTCTCCGGCATCTTCATGGAGAAGCTGGTCGGCTTCGTCAAGCTGTACTTTCCTGTATTCCTGCTCGGCGCCGTGTTCGGCAAGGTCATCGAGTTGTCGGGCTTTTCGGAATCCATCGTTGCCGCGGCAATCAAGTACATCGGCCGCTCACGCGCCAATGCAGTCATCGTCGCGGTGTGCGCGCTGCTGACCTACGGCGGTGTCTCGCTGTTCGTCGTGGTGTTCGCGGTCTATCCTTTCGCTGCGGAACTGTACCGGCAGAGCAATATCCCCAAGCGGCTGATGCCGGGCGCGATCGCCCTGGGCGCCTTCAGCTTCACGATGGATTCGCTGCCGGGCACGCCGCAGATCCAGAACATCATCCCCACCACCTTCTTCAAGACCACCGCCTGGGCGGCACCCATGCTGGGTACCCTCGGCGCGGCCTTCATCGTCGTGGTCGGGCTGTCCTACCTGGAATGGCGCCGGCGCGCGGCGGCCGCGCGAGGCGAGGGCTATGGCGACTCGCTGCTCAACGAACCTGAGCATGTCGACTCCACCCACCTGCCCAACCCGATGCTCGCGATCGCTCCGCTGATTCTGGTCGGCGTGGCCAACTTCGCGCTGACCAAGCTGATCCCGCAGTGGTACGGCGACAAGTACTCGGTGGATCCGTCCGTGCTGCCGGGCGTGCACGCCCCGCTGACCGTGTCGATCAAGAGCGTGGTGGCGATCTGGGCCGTCGAGGGCGCGTTGCTGCTCGGCATCCTGCTGGTCCTGGCCACCGCCTTTGGCCGCGTGCGCGAGCGCTTCGCCTCCGGTACCAAGGTGGCGATCTCCGGCGCATTGCTGGCCACGCTCAACACCGCGTCGGAGTATGGTTTCGGCGGCGTCATCGCGGCCTTGCCCGGCTTTCTTGTGGTCGGCGATGCACTCAAGAGCATCCCGAACCCGCTCGTCAATGCCGCCGTCTCGGTCTCGACCCTGGCTGGCATCACGGGATCGGCCTCGGGCGGCATGAGCATCGCGCTGGCCGCGATGTCGGACACCTTCATCAAGACCGCGCAGGAAATGCAGATTCCTCTGGATGTCCTGCATCGCGTGGTCGCGATGGCCAGCGGCGGCATGGATACGCTGCCGCACAACGGCGCGGTCATCACCTTGCTGGCCGTGACCGGGCTGACGCACCGGGAATCCTATCGCGAGATCTTCGCCGTGACGCTGATCAAGACGCTCGCCGTGTTCTTCGTGATTGTCACGTTCTATGTGACCGGCCTGGTCTGACCACGCTTCGGAGCTGATTCATCATGACTACTACCTCTTGCGCCCCGCTCGCGGGCAAGACCGCCCTCGTCACCGGCTCGACCAGCGGGATCGGCCTCGGCGTCGCCAGGGCGTTGGCCAAGGCGGGCGCCGACATCGTGCTGAACGGATTCGGCGACGCCGAGGGCGCCGTCGCACAGATCGAGGCGCTTGGCGTGCGTGCCATCCACCACGGCGCGGACATGAGCCGGCCCGGCGAGATCGAAGCGATGGTCGCTTTCGCGGCCGAACGCTTCGGTGGCGTGGACATCCTCGTCAACAATGCCGGCATCCAGTTCGTCGCGCCCATCGAGGACTTCCCCGCGGAGCGCTGGGACGCGGTGATCGCCATCAACCTGAACGCCACGTTCCACGCCATGCGCGCTGCCTTGCCGGCCATGCGCGCACGCGGCTGGGGCCGGGTGATCAATATCGCCTCCGTCCACGGGGTGGTCGCGTCTGCGGGCAAGTCCGCCTACGTGGCGGCCAAGCACGGCGTGATCGGCCTGACCAAGGTGGCCGCGCTCGAAACCGCGCGCAGCGGCATCACGGTCAACGCGATCTGTCCGGGCTGGGTGCTGACCCCGCTGGTGCAGCAGCAGATCGACGACCTTGCCCGGCGCGAAGGCCTTGCGCCGGACGAGGCCAGCGTCAGGCTGCTGGGCGAGAAGCAGCCTTCGGCGCGGTTCGTCACGCCGGAGCAGATCGGCGAACTGGCCGTGTTCCTGTGCTCCGGCGCCGCCAGCGAGATGCGCGGCGCCGAACTGAAGATTGACGGCGGCTGGACGGCGCAGTAGGCGGCCTCGAACCTGGGAGCAAGTAGAGGGCTTCTGCCTGGGTGTCGGACGCAGCCGGATCCCCATTTGCCGGCATGGGGAGCGCACTGGCAGCAGCCTCCGACACCTCCATCGCCAATGGCAGCGCACTACTTCACAGGTATCGCATAATAGTGCCAGCCGGCGTATTGTGACTAAAGACGGGCGGGAGACAACAACGTGAGCGATTCCTTTGCGAAACAGGATCTCTATGGTGCGCGGACCGGCAAGATAATGAGCGCGCGCCAGGCGGTGCAGTTGATACGGGATGGCGATACGGTTGCCACTGGCGGCTTCGTCGGTATCGGTTTCGCGGAGAACATCGCGGTCGCGATGGAAGAGTTGTTTCTGGAGAGCCAGGCAGCCGAGTCATCCGATCTGCGTTATCCGCGCAATCTGACACTGGTCTACGCGGCCGGGCAGGGCGACGGGAAGGACCGGGGGCTAAATCATCTCGGCCACATGGGTCTTGTACGACGCGTGATCGGCGGTCACTGGGGCCTGGTGCCGCGGTTGGGGGAACTGGCCGTCAACAATGCGATCGAGGCGTGGAATTTGCCGCAGGGGGTGATCTGCCACCTGTTTCGCGACATTGCTGCCGGCAAACCAGGCACATTGACGCGCGTCGGCCTCGGTACCTTCGTCGATCCACGGTGGGGCGGCGGAAAACTCAACGCCCGCACGCAGACCGACCTTGTGCGGCTGATGCCGATCGATGGCCGCGAGTACCTCTTCTATCAGGCTTTTCCGATCCACGTCGGTATCATCCGCGGCACCACTGCCGATCCGGATGGCAATATCACGATGGAGCGCGAGGCGCTGACGCTCGAAGCACAAGCCATTGCGATGGCGGCGCATAACAGCGGTGGCATTGTCATAGCGCAGGTCGAGCGCCTGGCAGAGCGCGGCACGCTCAGGCCGCGCGAGGTCAAGATTCCCGGGGTGATGGTCGATGCGGTGGTGGTGGCGGAAAAGCCGGAGTATCACATGCAGACATTTGCCGTGCCATACAGCGCGGCATTCGCGGGTGAGTTGCGTGTGCCGCTGGCGAGCATCGGCGGCATGCCCCTGAACGCGAGGAAAATCATTGCCCGGCGTGCGGCGATGGAGCTGCGTAACAACGACGTTGTGAATCTGGGCATCGGTATGCCGGAGGGCATCGCAAGCGTTGCGGCGGAGGAGAAAATCATTGATCTGCTGACGCTGACCGCGGAGCCAGGGGTGATTGGCGGCATTCCGGCCAGCGGGTTGAACTTCGGCGCTGCGACCAATCCGCAAGCCGTGATTGACCAGCCAAGCCAGTTCGATTTCTACGATGGCGGCGGACTCGACGTTGCCTTTCTCGGTCTGGCGCAGGCGGATGCGCAAGGCAACGTCAACGTCAGTCGCTTTGGCCACCGGCTGGCCGGGGCGGGCGGTTTCATCAATATCTCGCAGAACGCGCGCAAGGTCGTATTTGTCGGGACGTTTACCGCCGACAAGTTCGAGCTTGTCGTCGAAGAAGGCGGGGTGAGCGTGCGCCACGACAGGCCCGCAGTCAAATTCGTTGACGCAGTCGAGCACCGAACCTTCAGCGGCGGATTCGCACGCGAGGCCGGAACAGTGGTTCTATACATCACTGAACGATGCGTATTCGAGTTGGGCGAGTCCGGGATTGAGTTGACAGAGATCGCACCGGGGATGGATTTGCAAGGCGATATTCTTGCGCACATGACCTTCCGTCCCTCTGTTCGCACGCCACTGAAAATCATGGACGCGCGCATCTTTGCTCACGCCCCCATGGGATTGCGTGCTCAGTTGCTGGATCTGCCGATAGCGCAGCGGTTGCGCTACGACGCAGAGACCAAGTGCCTCTATATCAATCTCGCGGGAATGGAGGTCTGCAGCGTCGACGATATCGAGCGTATCCGACGCGCTGTTGACGAGCGCCTGGCGCCGATCGGCGAGAAGGTATCGGCCATCGTCAACTATGAGCATTTCAGTTTCCTGCCGGAGCTGGCCGAGGCCTACGCGGAGATGATGGCCGATTTGAGCGCACGCTATTATCGCAGCGTGACTCGCTACACCACCAGTGCCTTCGAGCGCGCTCAACTCAAGAGCGCGTTGGCGCAGCATCTGGGCGATCTCAGGCTCTTCTCGAGCGAGAATGAAGCTGGGGAACATCTGGACTAGTACAACATCCTGTAAATGGGTGGAATAGCGAGATGTCATGCGCGCGCGAATCGCGTTGTGGGCCCACGAGGGCCACTCCAATACCGCCATTGCGCGGGAATCGGACGTATCGGTACAAACGGTCTGCCTCTGGCGTAAGCGCATTGCCAAGCACGGTGCCCAAGGCATTCGCGAGGGCGAGCATAGTGGCCGTCCGCCACGCATCACGCACGAGGCGCGGCTACAGTTGATCGCGCTGGCGTGTGAAACGCAGGAACCTGAGGGACGGCTCGCGCCCGGGGCTCCCGGGGTTCCAGATTGTACGGAGTCAGACGGCCTCTCGCGCGAGATCCAGTGCGACGTCCACAATCATATCCTCCTGCCCACCGACCATCTTTCGACGACCCAGTTCGACAAGGATATCGACGGTCTTCAGGCCATAGCCCGTCACCCTTCGCGTGTCCAACCGATTCGGTGCCGCTCCTGGGTTGCCTCGTGTCGCGCATCGTCCTCGGTGTGCAGATAGGCGCTGGTGGTCGAGATGGACGCGTGCCCAAAATTATCCCGTACAAAGCGCAGGTCCATCATCAGCTCATCGGCGGCCGGCACCAGCCGTGTCTTGCTGCCCTCTGCCAAACCTGGGGCGGCAAGGGCAGTCTCGGTTGCTGCAGCGCCGCCTTGCCAACCGCCCGGATTGCAGCTGCGGGGCAGGCACAGGCATTCGCGGGGCGAGATGCACTGCACGCATTGCCAGCTCCTATTCTTTATACGCCGCCCCATCTGGCGGAGCGGATTCGCGCCGAGCAGGCCGCCATGGAGGCAAAGGGCGGGGACGCCGGTGGTGAGCGCAAGGCCATCTCCGCACTGTTCGCGGATGTGGCCGGCTCGACGGCATTGATCCAGGACCTGGATCCCGAGGAAGCCCGCAGCCTGATCGATCTGGTCGTGGCGCTGATGATGGAAGCGGTGCATCGCTATGAGCATGTGGGTATACACAGTTGCCCCCATCGTCGACGGCTCGTAAGCCTCGCAGTGTCTTCGCCGCGACATGAACTTCTTTCAGCCCCAGCCAAATCGTCTTCACGCCGGGCTCGCCATCACTCTTGCGGCCAAGGAATCCGCCAAGGTTTGCTCCATGGTCACGGGCGTCCCTCCGAGCGAGTGCCGTTTCTTCATCCCCAGTGGAGCGATCTCCAGTGTCGGTACGCCAGTGTGACGTCATAGCGATTGGCGCGGACCTTTTTGGGCGATCGCTTGGACTCGCAATGCCGCGCTGCACAAATTTAGATTATTTGTGAAAACGCAATAATTCGCTTATTTGTTGACTTGACGCCACAAAACTAAGCGTCTAGGATGCGCGCAACCGCCGCATTTGTTCGTCTACAGAACTAATGTTCGACATACGGTGAATTTGGCTACATTTAGGGGACAGTGAAGTGAATAAGATTGCTGGGTTCTTTACAGAACTGATGCGCCGGTATTTGCCGGATCCGTTTGTTTTCGCCATCGGGCTGACGCTGCTGACGATGGTTATGGCGATGCTGGTGCAGGGCCAAGCCGCGCCGGCCGTGATCGTCAGTTGGGGCAAGGGCTTCTGGAATCTGCTCGCGTTCACCACGCAGATGGCGGTGATTTTGGCCATGGGCTACGTGCTGGCCACCGCGCCACTGACCGACCGCCTGCTCGACCGGATCGTCGGCAAGGTCAACACGCCGCATGGCGCCATCATCGTTGCCACCCTGGTGGGCGGCATCGGCAGCTACCTGAACTGGGGCTTCGGTCTGGTCATCGGCGGCATCATCGCCAAGAAACTGGCCCGCCGCGTCAAGGGCGTGCACTACCCGCTGATCATCGCTTCGGCCTATAGCGGCTTCACGATGTACGGCCTCGGCCTGTCGGCCAGCATCCCGGTGCTGATCTCCACCAAGGGGCACCCGATGGAAAAGCTGATGGGCGTGATCCCCTTGTCCGAAACCATCTTTTCCATGCCGATGCTGCTAACCAGCCTGGCGGTCATCGTCACGCTGCCGCTGCTCAACGCCTGGCTGCACCCACGCGATGCCAAGGACGTGGTCGAGTTGGACACGCGCGCCGAGGATAAGGACGATGCTGCCGCTGCAGTCTCGCACAGCATCGGCGGCGACGGCACACTGGCTTGGCGCATGAACAACAGCCGGTTGCTGAGCCTCGTGATTGGCGTGTGCGGGCTCGCGTACGCCGTGCTGTACTTCACGCAGGGGGGCACACTGGACCTGAACCTGATCAACTTCCTGATCCTGTTCATCGGCGTGCTGCTGCTGGGCACGCCCGTCAAGTACGTGGCGAAGCTCAACGAGGGCATCAAGACGATCTCCGGCATCATCCTGCAATATCCGTTCTACGCCGGCATCATGGCGATCATGGCGGGCTCGGGCCTGGTCGATACCATATCGCGCGTGTTCGTCGATATAGCCACGCCGCAGACGCTGCCGTTCTGGGGCCTGGTCAGCTCGTTTGTGATCAACTTCTTCGCGCCGTCGGGCGGTGGCCACTGGGTGATCCAAGGTCCGTTCATGATCGACGCCGCCAAGGCGATTGGTAGCTCCGTGAGCCAGACCTCGATGTCGGTGATGCTTGGCAACGCCTGGAACGATCTTGTGCAGCCGTTCTGGATCCTGCCCGCGCTGGCGCTGTCCAAGCTCAGCCTGAAGGACGTGATGGGCTATACCGTCATCATGATGTTCTGGGTGGGCTTCATCTTCATTGTGTCGATGCTCTTGTGGGGCGCGCAGATCGTCTGACGACGCGTCCGCTCTTTATTTGCCACGGCCCGCTGCCGGCGGGCCATTGACCAGGCGACGCTAGATGCCTTACTTCATCGAAACTTGGGACAAGCCGAACCACCAGACGGTCCGCCAGGCGATCCGCCAAGTCCACCTCGAGTTCCTTGAGCAACACAAGCAACTGCTGCTCGCGTGCGGTGCCAAGTTGAACGACGACGGCAGCGATGCGGGCGGCGGTGTCTATATCATCGATGTCGATACGCGCGAAGCTGCCCAATCGTTCATCGACGCCGACCCCTTCACGAAAGCCAGCCTGTTCGCCGAGGTCCGCATCATGCGCTGGCGCAAGGCCTATCTCGACGGCACCTGCTGCCTCTGAACCGCAATCAACGACAGGCCTCGGTGCCACGCGCGCGGCATGGCATCATGCCGCCCCAGCCCGCTACTGGAAAACGCAAGCCATGCGATGGAAGAATCGGCCGGAAGGCTCCAACTGGGGCGACTTCGGCCACGACGACCAACTCGGTCGCCTGAACCTGCTCACCGCCGAACGGATCCGCGCCGCGGCTCGCGAAATCCGCACCGGCCAGCGCTTCTGCCTGTCATTACCGCTGGACTATCCCGGCGGCAACGGCCTCAACATCCGGCGGCATCCGCCGGTGCTGCGCCCTACGTACCGTGAAGGCATCGCGTACGTCAACTTTCCCCTCGTCAAGGTGGATCCTCGCGCGACCGACGTGCTCAGCGACGACCAAGTGTTGTTGTCGCTCCAGTATTCGACTCAGTGGGATTCGCTGGCCCATGTCGGCGCCCTGTTCGACGCCGACGGCGATGGCGTGCCGGAGCGCGTCTACTACAACGGCTACCGCCCCAACGCCGACATCCTCGGACCGGTCGACTACCGCGAGGACGACGGCTTCGCTGCTCACGCTTGCGGACATGATCACAGCCGCGCCAATGCGCTGGGCATCGAGACGCTGGCCGAGCACAGCATCCAGGGCCGTGGCGTGCTGGTTGACCTGGCCGAGTATTTTGGGCGGGAGTTCCGGACGATCGGCTACGATGACCTGATGCGCGCGATGGAGGCCCACCAGGTCGATGTCGAATCAGGCGACATCCTGGTACTGCGCACCGGCTTTGCCGAGATGGTGCTGGAAATGCAGCGCGAACCCGATCCCCATCGCTTGCACAACAGTTGCGCCGCGCTAGATGGCCGCGACGAACGGCTGCTGCAATGGATCACCGACTCCGGCATCGCCGCCATTGCGGCCGATAACTACGCCGTCGAACGATTTCCGGCGCGCGAGGCGGCCGGCGCTGCGCCGGCGTTGCCGCTGCACCACCATTGCCTGTTCAAGCTGGGATTGCCGCTTGGCGAACTCTGGTACCTGCGCGAGTTGGCGGCGTGGCTGCGCAGCCACCGCCGCACGCGCTTCTTCCTGACCGCGCCGCCACTGCGGCTGCCGGGCGCGATGGGTTCGCCCGTCACGCCCGTCGCCACCGTCTAGTCATCAGGCGCCGGTCACCCCGATATCCCCGACACCGCTAGCAAAAGGAGACCCCTATGTTGTTCATGGCCGAAATGACCGTCCGCATTCCGCACGATCTCGACCCGCAAGTCGCCGAAAAGCTGAAGGCGAACGAAAAAGCGCTGTCGCAGCAGTTGCAGCGTGAAGGCAAGTGGCGCCATCTGTGGCGTGTGGCCGGCAAGTATGCCAACGTCAGCATCTTCGACGTGCGTGACAACGACGAACTGCATACGCTGTTGATGTCGCTGCCGCTGTATCCGTACATGGAGATCAGCGTCACGGCGCTGGCCCAGCACAGCTCGGCCATTGCCCAGAACTAAGGCCGCCGTTCCGTCAATCCGGCGCGCGCCTTGTCCGCCGCGCCCTTAACCTGCTATCGTTCATGCCCTTTGCTGAATTTCCTGGCGTGCGCCTGCACTACCGCCTCGACGGGGACGACACGCTTCCCGTCCTCGTTCTGGCCAATTCGCTTGGCACCAACCTCGACATGTGGAATCCGCAGATCGAGGCCTTCGCCAAACACTTCCGCGTGCTGCGCTACGACACGCGCGGCCATGGCCAGTCGTCCGTCACGCCTGGTCCGTACACGATCCCGCAGCTCGGCGAAGATGTGATCGCATTGCTCGACGCATTGAAGATCGATCGCGCGCATTTCTGCGGCCTCTCGATGGGCGGCATCACGGGCATGTGGCTTGCGCTGAACCATGCCGGCCGATTCGACAAGGTTGTGCTGTGCAACACGGCTGCCTATATTGGCCCAGCGGAAAACTGGACGAATCGCGCAGCCGCTGTGGAACGCGACGGTGTGGGTTCGATCGCCAACGCCGTGGTCGACAAATGGCTGACGCCGGGCTACGCCGCGGGCCAGCCCGCGTTGGTGCAATTGCTGCAAGCCATGTTGTCCGCCACCGATGCCGCCGGCTACGCCGCCAACTGTCGCGCGGTGCGGGACTCGGATCTGCGCGATGCCGTGGCAGGCATCACCCGCCCGACGCTGGTGATCGCCGGCTCCGGCGACATCCCCACGCCGCCGCACGACGGCCAGTATTTGGCGCAGAAGATTCCGGGCGCACGTTATGCCGAACTGGACGCTGCGCACCTTTCGAACCTCGAGCAGGTCGAAGGGTTCACGGACGCCGTGCTGGAATTCTTGCAGAATTGAGCTGTTCTGGCTGGAATGCTAGGGAGGCATCACCCAGCGGAGGGCCGCGGAGTGAGAGCCGAACGGGGGGGAGGGCTTTCGCATCAGGGGGAAGCCCACTTCATCCACGCTATGGAGATGTACCATTCTGAATGGCCAGGCGTAGAACGAAGTAATTCTGTCACTCCGGAATCCCGCCGAAACCGCGCTGAATATAGAAGCCAGGCCGGCGAATTGACAATATTGCTTCCACTCAAAACGAAGCAAAACCGTCAATTCGCATAAGTCCGGATTAATTTTGTCAATTGGCGTCCTAGACTTCCAATCCCGCTCGTAAGGCATTGATCTTATGGAAGATTCTCTGCACATAACGGAGCCGATTGCACTCGTCCGGCCGCGTGGCTCGCACCGCCTAGAAGCCTTCAGCCCGAAGCTGAAGCGGCGGCTGACCCTCTACTGACGCTGCGCGTTCGACCAATGGGTGTTGATCGAATCCGATCCGGCAATCGGCCGCTTTTGTGAGCGTCCTGGGTTCATTCAGTTTCGCGGCAGACGCTACCTCGCCGACTACTTGGTGTCTTACGCAGATCGCCAAGAATTGGTACTCCTACCCAATCCAATGATCGATGAGGGTGCAAAGCAGAGCGCAGAGCTTAGCGCCGCATCAGGCTATGCCGGATATGGTCTGTACAACCCCATCGAAGCCGTCACCGAGGCCCAGTTCGATGGTTTGATGGGCGTGCATCTGAAAGGCCCATTCTTCCTGACTCAGACACGGCTGCCGCTGTTGAGGGAGGGCGCAGGCATCGTCAACCTCACCAGCGCGACCACTCGTGTGGCGACTGTTGGTGTTGCGCCCTATGCCATGTTTAAGGGCGGATTGGAGGTGCTGACCCGATACATGGCCAAGGAGTTCGGTGACCGTCGCGTTCGGGTTAATGCCGTATCGCCTGGAGCGATCCGAACAGAACTCGGTGGCGGGCTGAGTGTTGAGTTCGAAGCCGTACTGACTTCCCAGACAGCCCTCGGGCGCGTGGGGGAGTCGGAGGACGTCGCCCGGGTAATCGCCTCTCTGCTGACGGAGGATGGCGGCTGGATCAACGGCCAGTCGATCGAAGTCGCCGGCGGCTACATTATTTGAGGAATGTCTCCACGCTTGATCACATCTTTCTTACCGTCAGTGACATCGATCGTTCGATTGCCTTCTATGAGAGGGTGCCTCCGATCCTCGAAATCCCCAACCTCCTCGACTATGACGGCGAGGACGGCCTGGCAGGTCATCCCTACCTGAAGGGCTTCTGCACAAAGGGCCGTATATTTTTCCGGCAGAGGCAGGGTACGGCGGCGCCGTGCGCCGTGCACGTCGGCTTCGTTGCAGACTCCGAACAGATGGTCAGCTCTGCTTACGCAGAAGCATTGGCGGCCGGCGCGACTGAGATCCATCCGCCCGGACCGCAACTTCACTACGATCCTCGATACAATGCGGCGCAAGTCACGGACTTGGACGGCTACAGCCTAGAGTTCGTCTACAAAAGTTGGCAGCACGGGAGTTGATGTGATGATCCAACAGAATGAGAAACTGCGCAAAGCCGCTGACGCACTGATCGCCGCAACGAACGCTTTTGATGTCGAACGCGCGCTGTCTCTGTTCACGCCAGAGGCGGTGATCGATGATCCGTCTACCGGCGACCGTTTCGATGGCCATGCGGGCGTCCGCGACTATATCGAGCGGTATTTCATCGGCTATCACACTGTGACTCGCTTTCTGTCGATTGCGATCCGCGACGAAAATCGGGCGCGCGTGCGGGTCGATTTCACCGGCGATTTTGGGCACGAGATCGGTTTGCTGGAGATGTTCATAAATGCCGAAGGCCTTATCGCACGAGTCGACGCCGATCTCGAATGACCACGATCAAGAAGCCATTCGGATGGCGGCGATGCTAGAGTCGGTGATTCATCGCAGCAGCTGTTCGTCGCGGCCATCTAGCGCGGCGCAACTGTTGTGCAAGCGATGGGGGGGCGAGTGTTGATTTTCACCGAATTCTGACCCTTTGCCCGTGCTGCGCATCAATGGATGGTCCGCTTAATTTGTGACATAGTAGAACTAATTCCCCGTTGCGTTCGCAATATAAGCGACAACATCGTCAAGGGTAACCAGCCTGGCATAGTCGGACTCTGGAATTTCCACGCCCAGCTTCTCGTGCAAGTCAATCAGGAAATTGAGCCAGTCCATCGAGTCAAGGTCCACCTGTTTCCGCAGCGGACGATCCGGGCGAAGTTTCTCCGCTTCTACCTCGGGCGCGATCGAGCGGAGGGTGGCCAGGGCGACGGCGCGGATATCGGCATCCTTCATTGGTTCAGTTCCTCGGGGTGTTGCAGCAGTTCGCGAAGTTCGACGAGGAACAGGGCGCCGCGATGACCATCGGAGACGCGGTGATCGGCCGACAAGCTGGCGGTGACTGCCGGGACCACCTTAAGCTCGCCGTTCTCGGCCCAGGGCCGCTCTATCACGCGACCAATTCCCACCAACGCCACCTGGGGCGGGTATATGACGCCGAACACTGCTTCCGCACCCTGGTCTCCGAGGTTGGTCACGGTGATTGTCGGCATTGCCATCTCGGAGCTTCTCAACGATCCGGCCCGGCAGCGCTTCACCAGGTCGCTCAATTCCCGCATCAGCAGTGTCAGCGGCTTGGTGTCTGCGTCGAGCAGTGCCGGCGCGATCAGCCCGCCCTGGCGCAGCGAGATTGCAACGCCGACATGCACTTGCGACACGGCATGGAATACCTCGTCGCGAAAGAAGCCGTTGAGTTCGGGGTAGTTCTTCAGAGTGACAGCCACCGCTTTGATTAGCAGCGCTGCCGGTAGCAGGCGCTCGGCCATCGGACGATTCGCGTTCTCCCGCGTGAGCCAGGCCAGCGTCGCCCCCAGGGGGATCGTCTCGCCCACGTAGTAGTGGGGGATCTCTCGCTTCGAGCGCGCCATCGCCACGGCGATGGCTTTCCTGATGCCGGCGGATTTGTCGACTGGTGCTGCGGCCCTTTCTCGTACTGCCCGCTCCACATCTGCAAGTTTTACTATGCCATTGGGGTCCGTGGCGAAAACGGCGTCAATATCGATACCGAGTTCCAGCGCGGACTTGCGCGCTGCGGGGGAAACCATGTGTCGCGTCGGCGGTGCCATAGCGATGCCGGGCAGCCCGTGGGCGGCGGATGGCGCCGGCGCATCGGCGGGTCCGGTCGCAGGCCTTGCGGCCCCGGGTGTCTCACCCGGTTCGAGGAAAACCGCCATGAGCGTGCCAACGGGGATTTTCGCACCAGGCGTGACGATCAACTCGGCCACCGTACCTTCATGCCAGCACTCAACTTCGACGGCCGCCTTGCTGGTATCAACGACAGCAACCACCTGGCCCCTCTTCAGCGGATCGCCGGGCTTCACGGTCCATTCAAGGAGCGTGCCCTCGTCCATGTCGGCACCCAGCGCGGGCAGCCTGAACTCGATCATTTTGGCACGCCCGTCCTTGCGAGGGGCGGCGAGGGCAGGGAGGAGTTCATGAAAGCAATTGCTTCACTGCGGCGACGATCTTGCCGGCCTGGGGCAGCGCCGCCTCTTCCATGTGCCTGGCATAGGGGATCGGCACCTCCTCGGAACACACCCGCGCCACCGGCGCGTCCAGTTCGTAGAAGACCTGCTCGACAATGCGCGCCATCACTTCGGCGGCGAGGCTGCCGCTACGCCAGCCCTCGTCGACGATCACTGCGCGGCGGCACTTGGCGACCGAGGCCATGATCGTTGCATCGTCCAGCGGGCGCAACACCCGCAGGTCGATCACTTCGGCGGCGATGCCCTTGGCTGCGAGCGTGTCGGCCGCCTGCAGCGCCTTCGCCAGCGTGCCGCCGTAGGCAACGATGGCCACGTCCTTGCCCTCGCGTCGCACCTTCGCCGAGCGGATATCCACGCCGGACACGTCGGGTAATTCGTCCTCCATATTGTAGAGGGCAGCATGTTCGAAGATCAGTACCGGATCCGGATCGGCCAGCGCCGGTGCGAGCATATGCCGCGCGTCTTCGATGGTGGCCGGCGCCAGCACCTTGACACCGGGTATGCCGGCATACCATCCCTCGAAGCTGTGCGAATGCTGGGCCGCCACCTGGCGGCCAGCGCCGGTGGCCATGCGTACTACGAGCGGGACGGAGAACTGTCCACCGGACATATGGTGATAGAGCGCTGCCGTATTTACGATCTGATCGAGCGCCAGCAGGCTGAAGTTGACTGTCATCACCTCGACAATAGGACGCATGCCGCCCAGCGCCGCACCGATGCCGGCGCCAGTGAAGCCGAGCTCGGAGAGCGGCGTATCGCGTACGCGCTCGGGCCCGAACTCGGCGAGCAGCCCTTTGGAGACCGCATAGGTGCCGCCGTAGCGCCCCACGTCCTCGCCCATCAGGAAGACGCGTGGATCGTTCGCGAGCGCTTCACGCAGGGCCTCGCGCAGCGCGTCGCGGTAGCTGAGGCGGCTCATCGAGTTGCTCCCGCGGGCGTGTAAACGTCCTTCAAGAGATCCTCGACAGGTTCCCAGGTGCCCGCCTCGGCGAAGGCTTCGGCCTTGGCCACTTCGGCGTTCGCCGCGGCATCAAGGGCGAGAAATTCCTCTTCCGCCAGCTTGCCGCCGGCCTTCAAACGCGCGGTGAATGTATGGATCGGGCCACACTCCTCCCACGCCTCGACCTCGGCCTTCTGACGGTAGAGTTCGGCATCGTACATCGAGTGCGCGCGAAACCTGTAGGTGCGCAGTTCGAGGAATACCGGCCCGGCGCCGCTTCTGACGTGCGCCGCCGCATCCCGTGCCGCCTCGTGCACCGCGACGATGTCCATGCCATCCACGGCCACAGCTGTCATATTGTAGGACGCTGCCTTGGCGCAGAGATCCGTCTGGGACTCGTGCCGCTCCAGGGCCGTACCCATCGCGTAGAGATTGTTCTCGCAGCAGAAGAGGACCGGCAGCTTCCACAGCGAGGCCAGATTCATCGATTCGTGAAACGCGCCTTCGGCGACGGCGCCGTCGCCGAAGAAGCAGGCCGTCACGCGCTGTCCCGCCTGCATCTTCTCGGCGAGCGCGAGGCCCACAGCCAGCGGCAGGCCGCCGCCGACGATGGCATTGCCGCCGAAGAGCCTGGTCGCCCGGTCGAACAGATGCATGGAGCCGCCGCGCCCGCGGGCGCAGCCTTGCTGCTTGCCGTACATCTCGGCCATCAGCACGCCCATGTCCATGCCGCGAACCAGTGCGTGGCCGTGCTCGCGGTAGGTGGCGACGACGTTGTCCTCCGGTGCAAGCGCATGCAGCACGCCGACACCGACGGCCTCCTCACCGATGTAAAGGTGCAGGAAGCCGCGTATCTTGCCCGCATCATATAATTCTGCGCACTTTTCTTCGAGCCGGCGGATGCGCAGCATGTCGCGCAGCAAGTCGAGCGCGACGACTTTATCGTACGGTACCGGACCGCTTGGCGGCGCCGGGGCTGGATGGTCAACCGCTGTCATGGCCCGGCTTCCAGTGTCGATGTATCGCCCTCGGGCAAGCCCAGCTCGCGCGCCTTTAACAGCCGGCGCATGATCTTGCCGCTGCGCGTGCGCGGAAGCTGGGTCAGGAAGGCAATCTCCTTTGGCGCGACGGCCGCGCCGAGCCGTGTTCTGGCGTGGCCCAGCAACGCCATGCGCAAGGCTTCGCTTTGTTCGAAACCATTGTTCAGCGACACAAACGCCTTGACCACCTCGCCAGCTATGGGGTCCGGCTTGCCGATCACGGCGGCCTCGGCTACGGCCGGATGTTCCATCAGTGCACTCTCGACCTCGAACGGTCCGATCAGGTGTCCAGCCGACTTGATGACGTCGTCGGCGCGGCCGACAAACCAGTAGTAGCCATCCGCATCGCGCCGCGCCAAGTCCCCGGTCAGGTACCACTCGCCGGAAAAACTCTTGCGGTAGCGCTCCTCGCTGTTGAGATATCCGCGGAACATCGATGGCCAGCCGCGCTTGAGGGCCAGTTCGCCTTCCTTGTTGGGTGCTTCTATTACCTGCACGCTGCCGTCTGCCTGCCGCGACACGATCGCAGCCTCTACGCCCGGCAGCGGCCGGCCCATCGAGCCGGGCTTGATATCGAAGGCGGGCGTGTTGGCAATCATGATGCCGCCAGTCTCGGTCTGCCACCAGTTATCGTGGAACGGCAAGCCCAGCACCTGCTTGCCCCACCATACGGCCTCCGGGTTCAACGGCTCGCCGACGCTGGCGGCAAAGCGCAGCCGAGGGAAGGCATATTTCTTTGCGATGTCGGCACCGGCTTTCATCAGCATCCGAATCGCCGTAGGCGCCGTGTACCAGATGCTCACGCCTTCGTCTTGGAGGATGGCGTACCAGCGCTCGGCGTCGAACTCTTCCCGATCAACGATCGACGTCACGCCGTGCAGCAGCGGAGCGATAACGCCATAGGAAGTGCCCGTCACCCAGCCGGGATCGGCGGTACACCAGTAGATGTCGTCGACATGCAGGTCAAGCGCATATCTGCCGGTAGACCAGTGGGTCAAGACGGCGCCATGCACGTGGACGGCACCCTTCGGCGTGCCCGTGGTGCCGCTGGTGAAATGTAATAGCGCCATGTCCTCGGCCGTGGTCGGCGTGATCTCGCAAGCGTCCGACGCGCTGGCCATCAGCGAAGAAAGGTCGAGGGTCCCCGGCACTGCCGTGGTGCCGCCGTCCTCTGCCACCAGCAACACGTGCTTCAAGCTCGGCATGCGGTCGCGCCATTTGGCAATCTTGCGCTCGAAGAGCATATCGGTTGTCACCAGCACAGCCCCTTCGCCGAGGTTGACGCGCGTGGCGATGGGATCGGGGCCGAAAGCCGAGAATAGCGGCGAAACTGCAGTGCCGTTCTTCAGGCTGCCAAGTATGGCGATGTAGAGTTCCGGGATGCGGCCGGCAAGAATGAACAGACGTTCGCCCTTGCCAACGCCCAGGTCTCGCAGCACATTGCAGAATCGGTTGGTGAGCGCGGACAACTGGCCGTAAGTGACGAAGTGGGTGGGTGTGCCGCGGGCCAGGATGCGAAAAGCCGCCTTGCCGCGTAAGCTACTGGCGGCATGGCGATCCACCGCCTGCCACGCGATATTCAACGCGCCTTGCGGCTGGTCCGCCAGCTCGCGGCTCACGGCAGCCCAGGAAAAAACGCGGCGCTCGGCTTCATAGTCGCCCAGGTTGGGCGCTAACCGCAGATCGGAGGCTGTCTTGTGGATAATCGACGAAGATTCCATCGTTCCTCACTTCCCATTGGCATCAATATAGCCTTCTAGACACGCAACGGGAAGGTGCGCGAAATCGAATCCGGGGCCAAGTGACGGCTTCCCTCAACCTATAATGATCTTGCCGGGCGGCGACACGCGGGGGGGTGAGCCGCCGTGCGGCTGCCAGCACAGGAGCGAGGGTTTTTGATGCGCTTCCAAGGTTTTTCCTTCGGCTCAATCCAAATTGATGGTGTGACCTATGGGCACGACGTCGTAATTGATAACGGAAAGATCCGCAAGCGCAAGAAGAAGCCATCCAAGGCTTTTCGCCAGGCTTTTGGCCACACGCCGCTGTCGGTGGCGGAGGATATACCTTGGAAATGCCGGAGGCTGGTGATTGGAACAGGGACCGGGGCGCTGCCAGTCATGGGCGAGGTCAAGCGCGAGGCTCGGCGGCGGCGCGTCAAACTGGTGATAGTGCCGACGGTAGAGGCCATCGCCGATCTGAAGGAGCACCCCGACCGGACCAATGCCGTCCTGCATGTCACTTGTTAGTTGGTGCAGCTTGGTTTGGGGTAAGCCAAGCCAAGGAGAAGCATTTAGCGTGCCCGAGTCTGCGCGCGAGGTCTTGTTCATATGCGCGCTTCTCTTGAAATCCGATTTGCCGAGGTCGGGCCAAATCTCGATAACAACTGGATAGAGGCAGAAAATGCTGATCGGCGTGCCAAAGGAAATCAAGGATCAGGAGTATCGGGTCGGACTGACTCCGGCCAGTACACGGGAATTGACAAGCCGGGGCCACCAGGTGCTGGTCCAGTCGGGCGCTGGCGTGGCGATCGGCCTGGCGGATGAAGCCTACATCGCGGCCGGAGCGGCGGTATGTGGCGACGCAGGCGATGTATTCGCCCGTGCCGACATGATCGTCAAGGTCAAGGAGCCGCAAGCTGCCGAGCGCGCCATGCTGCGACCGGGACAGATTCTTTATGCGTATCTGCATCTGGCCCCGGATCGCGAGCAAACGGCGGATCTCTTGAAGTCCGGCGCCGTCTGCATCGCCTACGAGACGATTACCGGGCCCAGCGGCGGCCTGCCATTGCTGGCACCCATGAGCGAGGTAGCGGGCCGAATGTCCGTCCAGGTGGCTGCGGCCAACCTTGAAAAGTCAAAGGGCGGGATGGGCTTGCTGCTCGCTGGCGTACCCGGCGTCGCTCCGGCGCATGTCGTCGTGATTGGTGCGGGCGTCGTGGGGGCGCACGCCTTGCAGGTAGCTATCGGCATGGGGGCCAGAGTCACGATTTTGGACAGGAACGTGGACCGCCTGCGGCAACTCGATTTGATCTTCGGCAATCGCGTCACGACGCTTTACTCCAGCGGACACAACATCGAAGAGTCGGTACTGGACGCCGACGCGGTGATCGGAAGCGTTCTGTTACCGGGGGCAGCTGCACCTAAACTTGTTACACGCGGCATGGTGGCAAGGATGAAGACCGGCGCGGTTGTCGTCGACGTTGCGATCGACCAGGGCGGATGCTTCGAGACATCGCACGCCACCACCCACACGGAGCCGACCTATGTGGTGGACGGCGTGGTGCATTACTGCGTTGCGAATATGCCTGGAGCCGTCGCCAGAACCTCAACGTTCGCGCTGAACAATGCAACCATCGGCCACGCGGCCGCGTTGGCGGACAAGGGATGGAAGCGCGCGCTTGCTGAGGACAAGCACCTGAAGGCCGGCTTGAATGTGTGTGAGGGCCGAGTGACGTACAAGGCGGTGGCAAAGGCGCTTGGCTACGAATACACGCCGGCCGACCAATTGCTGGACTGATGGCATGAATCGACGAGGTCGGCTATCTGTCGTGCTCGAACCGTCATGCCGACCTGCTGTTCGAGCTGATTAGTCGGAGATACGAGGCCCGTTCCACTATCGTCACGACCAACAAGCCGTTTGCACAATGGTCCGAGGTGTTCCCGAATGCCGCCTGTGTCGTCTCGCTAGTCGACAGGCTGGTGCATCGTGCCGAGGTCCTCTCAATCGAGGGTGAGTCCTATCGCCTGAAGGAAGCGCGCGAGAGCGCCGAAGCCCGTTCCCGCCAGCGGGCCGCGAAGAAGATCGTCACGGAAAAAGGAGCCGCAGCATTAGCCACGATCCCTTGCTGCCGTCGGGACGCCGACGCGGCCTGCCGTTCGTCGTGCCTGACGACTGGACACCCGAGCAGGCGATCGCCGTGTTCGAGTTGCTCGACGATCTACGCGAAGTCGTCTGCTCGCGCTATCTACATCAGATCCAGGACTTGATGGGAGAAGAGCGCGGATCCTCCACCAGTGCCGCGAGCCAGGCGACGCAGCATTCTGACGTCTGTCGCGCATCACAAATAAAAGGGCCGCGCGGGCTCCTTTGTTGTTGAACAATTCACTCAACCTTGCGCCGCCATTTATGCGCGGTTTTACACCGCCGCTAACACCCGCTCGTACAGCGCCAGCCGCGTGGCGCGACGCTGATCGCTCAGGCGCTGCCATGACCGCAGTGAGGTGTGGCTCGGCACCCCTTGCCGGCCCAAGGTCACTCCGCCGACCTCGACTTGCTGCGCGGCTTGGCGCAGTTGCGGCCCGAGTCGATACAGCAGCCTCTCGACGTTGTCGCGCAGGTTGCTCAGCAGATACCAGCGATCCGAGACTTGCTTGGCTACCGGCAGCGCGATGTCGACCGCCTCGGAGTAGGCCCCGGCCCGCTCCCTGGCGACGATCTCGATCGATGGGTGCGCACGCGTCCACGCAGCCACCGCAATGGCTTCCCTGCCAGCGAACACTGCGATCGGCTCACGTCGCTCCATGTCGACGATGATCGTTCCGTATTGGTGACCGAGCGCGATCGCCCAGTCATCGATGCCGACGACCCGCGGTCGCGGTTTTCGCTTGCGCTCAGGAGCTCTTCGCAACTCCCGCAGCACGGTGTCGGCATTGGTGCGCAAGCCCAAGGCGTTAGCAAGCCGGGCTGCGGCCTCACCACCGAGGGCGTGGTCCAGCGCGTGCAACGCCCGAGCCTGCGATCGCGTTCGGCGTTGATGCCGACCGGCCAAGGCGTCGATGTTCTCGGCAAACGTACGACGGGGGCAGCTGGCGTTCGCGCACTTGAAGCGACGCACCTCAACGGCGAGAACGACCCGCTGCTCCAGCATCGGACGTTCTTCCAGCCTGCGCACATAGCTGCCGTGGCGTCGGTGACTCCAACGATGGCAGGCAGGACACGGTGCCGCGCGAATCGTACTGCTGGCTTCGACAGTGATGGTCTTCCCTCGCGCGTCGCTGGAGACGACGCGCTTACCCACACGGGCGAGAATACGATCGATGGCACCGAGAACTTGGCCCATGGTAACGATCAACGTGGGGCCAGATCGGCCTGAAATCAAGCCATCGACGCGGCCGTCACACAAAGTGCGGGAGACCCAGTTTTACTTCATAAACGGAGCGCGATTACTTCACTTCACGACAGGCGGTACTGTTCCGCGACCAGCTTGTGGGTGCGGGCGCTGACAAGCGCGTAGATCTGCTGCACGTCCAGTCCATTCTGGCCGGTGATCGCCGGCGCCTGCAGCTTGATCTTCTCCTTCAGGCCGGCAACGCGGATCTCGAAGAACTCGTCCAGGTTGCTGCTGAAGATGCAGAGGATGCGCAATTGCTCCAACAACGGAATGTCGTGGTTCTCGGCCTCGGCGAGCACGCGCCGGTGGAACTCCAGCTGGCTGGCCTCACGGTTCAGGAAGAGCTGCCGTGCGTTGGCGCTGGCACTGGCGAGGAAGTCAGATGGAGCGCCGTGAACATCAATCGGCGCCAAGGGGAGGGAAGGGGCGATTTCCAGGGGGTCTACCTGACCATGCAGGGCGCCTTGTTGTCGAAGGTCCAGCCCGGGATCAGGAATTGCATGGCCACGGCGTCGTCGCGCGCACCCAGGCCCATGTTCTTGTAGCGCTCGTGCGCCAGCGCGAGTTGCTCCATATCGAGCTCCACGCCCAGGCCCGGCGCCGTCGGCACGGCCACCTTGCCGTTCTCGATCTTCAGTGGCGCCTTGGTCAGGCGCTCGCCGTCCTGCCAGATCCAGTGGGTGTCGATGGCGGTGACGCGGCCCGGCGCGGCGGCGGCCACGTGGGTGAACATCGCCAGTGAAATATCGAAGTGATTGTTCGAGTGCGAGCCCCATGTCAGGCCCCACTCGGCGCACATCTGCGCCACCCGCACCGAGCCCTGCATGGTCCAGAAATGCGGATCGGCCAGCGGGATGTCCACCGATTGCAGGCGCACCGCGTGGCCCATCTGGCGCCAGTCGGTCGCGACCATGTTGGTGGCGGTGGGCAGGCCGGTGGCAGTACGGAACTCGGCCATGATCTCGCGGCCCGAGTAGCCCTCTTGCGCGCCGCAAGGATCTTCGGCATAGGCCAGCACGCCATGCTTGTCGCGGCACAGGCGCACGGCTTCGGCCAGCGACCATGCGCCGTTGGGATCCAGCGTGATGCGCGCCTTGGGAAAGCGCTCGGCGAGCGCGAGGATGGCTTCCATCTCTTCGTCGCCGCGCAGCACGCCGCCCTTGAGCTTGAAATCGTTGAAGCCATAGCGCTCATAGGCAGCTTGCGCCAGGCGTACCACGCCCTCGGCATTCATCGCGGCTTCGTTGCGCAGCCGGAACCAGTCGTTGTCCGCCTCGGGCTCGCTGCGGTAGCCGAGCGTGGTGCGGTTACGGTCCCCGATATAGAACAGGTAGCCCAGCATCTCCACGGCATCGCGCTGCTGGCCTTCACCCAACAGCGCGGCCACCGGCACGCCCAGATGCTTGCCCAGCAGGTCGAGCAGCGCCGCCTCGAGCGCGGTGACCGCATGGATGGCGATGCGCAGGTCGAAGGTCTGCAGGCCACGCCCACCCGCGTCGCGGCTGGCAAAGGCGGTGCGCACGCGATTGAGCAGCGCCTGGTGGTTGCCGATCGACTGGCCGGCGAGGAGTTCGCGCGCATCCTCCAGTGTCTGGCGGATCGCTTCGCCGCCGGGCACCTCGCCTACGCCTGTATTGCCCGCGCTGTCTTTCAGGATGACGATATTGCGGGTGAAGAACGGACCGTGCGCCCCGGACAGGTTCATCAGCATGCTGTCGTGGCCAGCCACCGGCACGACGGTAAGTTCGGTGACCACGGGCGTCAGGCCGATGGAAGCGCTATGTGTTTGAGTGGGATTCATGATCTCTGAGACTAATGCGGGAAAGAACGTCGGGTTGATCAATCAGGCGGCAGGAAAGCCATAGACTTCGGCCGGATTAGCGACCAGTACCCTGTGTTTCACGGCTTCGGTTTCCATGCAATCGAAAGCCCAATCAAGCAGGTCCTTATCGCCTGGGCAAGGATTGATGTTCAAGTGGGGCCAGTTGCTCGCCCACAGGCAGCGCTCGGGGTAATCCCTTGCCAAGGTTCGGGCAAGGCCAGCCGCATCCTCATAGCCGGGTGGTCCCTTACGGGCGCTCTCGTATGGCGCCGACAATTTGATCCAGCAATGCCCCTGCTCCAGTAGCCGGCGCAACGACAGGAAGGCTTCATCCTGCACCGTCACGGGCCCCAGGAACTTGCCGATGTGATCGATGACGAGGCGGCCCGGCAACTTGCCGAGCGTGGCTTCGCGATGGGGCAACTCGCGACCGTCTAGCTGCAGGTTGATGTTCCAGCCCAAAGGAGCAACGCGCGCGGCCAGCGTCTCCAGGTTGTCCCACGGCAACAAGCCGCCCGGCAGCATCATGTAGCGCACGCCGCGGATGCCGGCGCGATGCAAGCTCTGCAGTTCCACATCCGCAACGTCCTGCCGGACCACGGCAATCCCCCTGGCATTCGCGCCGAGCTGCTCGATTGCCGCAAGCGTGCAGCGATTGTCGAAGCCGTATCCAGTTGGCTGCACCACCACCGCGCGAGACAACCCGAGTGTGGCCTGTACCTCCTGATAGCACGCAGCGGGCGCAGGCGGCGGCGTTGACGTTGCGGTTGGCGCCAGCGGGTAGGCATCGTCGAAGACATGGATGTGGCAGTCGCAGGCATCCGGATAAGCGAGCGTGGCATGTTTTTGCATGAGCAGCCTTTACCTTGCTTCCGCATTTTCGAGACCAGTCAAGTGGATACCCCAGCGCTGAAGCCGGGTGGCGCGTGCGGCGTTGACTGCGCCATCGGGCAGGCGGCCTTGTACCAGGGCGCGGAGTTGCTCGACCGTTTCGAGCGCCTGGTGTTCTGTAGCCGCTAGAGTTAACCCGCCGATGTGGGGCGTGGCAATCACGTTCGGATGGCGCGCCAGTCCGAGCACCGGCATCTGGTCGGGCGCGCGGCCGACATCTAGTGCACAGCCGCCCAGATGACCGGATTCCAGCGCGTGCAGCAGCGCCGGCTCGTCGACCAGCTCACCGCGCGACGCATTGATGAAGTACGCGTCAGGCTTCATCGCCGCGAAAGCTTGCGCGTTCATCATGTTCTCGGTTTCCGCATTGGCGGGGGCCACGCAGACCACGAAATCCGCCTCCGCCAGCAACTGCGGCAATGGAACCTGCCGCAGTGCAGGCTGTGCAGGGATTTTCCCCGGCGTGGTCACCAGGATGCGCATGCCGAATGCCTGCGCCAGCTCGCACAGGTAGCGTCCGATCTGCCCGTAGCCAATCACTCCCAACACCGAGCCCCGCAGTTCGCGGCCCATCACCGGGGCGGGAGGCTGGCCGCGGTGGTAAGCCGCTGCGTAGCGGCTGGTGCCGCGCGCCAGGTCCACCATTGCCCCGATTGCCCATTCGGAGACCGCGGGCATGAAGCCTGCGCTAGCCTGCGTGATCAGCACGCCGTGCCGGCTCGCCGCCGGTACGTCGATGGTGCTGATGTCCACGGCGCAACGGATAAATGCTGCCAGTGCGGGAAGGCCAGCGAACAACGCCTCCGGCCCCGGGGTCTGCCGGTATGCAATCAGTGCATCGCAGCCGTGTGCCGCGGCGATAAGCTCCGGCGTGGAAAGCTCCCGCGCCTCGGTGTTCAACCGGACCTCGGCGAATGCCTGCAGCGCAGTGATGGCTTGGTTACCGAAATAGTGCCGCAGCTTGTCGGTGGGGTGGCTAACGAAAACGGTTTTCATGGATTGCGTGTGGCTGATGGTTGTTGGGGCGCACCGGGCCCGCCTTCCTGCGGCGGCGGCGCCACGGATTCGCGTTCGATCAGGCGGGTTGGCGGGAAAATCGCTTCGCAGCCGGTGGCTTCGACCTCCGTATTGGCGTCGCGCCGGCGCAGCGCCCGCTCAACCATGGCGCGGGCCATTTCGGGAACCGGCAGTTCCACCGTGGTCAGCATCGGATTGGACAGTGCCGACAGGAAGTGCCCGTCGATGCCGACCACCGAAACATCGCGCGGCACCTGCAGGCCGGTCTCGCGCAGGCCGGCCATCAGCCCGAGCGCCAGCAGGTCATTCACGGCGACGACGCCGGTCGGTCGTGCGGGGGCGTTCGCGATCTGCAACGCCAGTGCGTAGCCGACCTCGGCGATGACTGAATCGCCGTAGTCTTCCAGCGGACCGCTGTCAAATACATGGGCGCCGGCCTGGATGCCGGCGTGTTCAGCCGCGGCAAGGAATCCCCTGATCTTGTTGCTGCGGCTCATCGTCATGCCGGACACAGTCGCGAAGGCGAGGCGTGTGTGTCCGTATCGGATGAGATGTTCGGTCGCCAGCCGCGCGGCCTCGAAGTTGTCCGGCGTGACATGCTCGATCAGCGACGGCTGCCCGAGGGTCGCCGGGCGGTCGTAGCTCACCACCGTCATGCCGCGTTCGACGGCCAGCTCGATGTGCCGCTCGTCGCTCAAGGAGGAGATGACGATAACGTGCCTGACACCGTGCGCAAGCAGGTCTTCGAAAAAGGAAGCTTCCCTGTCGCTCGTGCGATGGGTACTGCCGATCACCAGCCGGTATCCGAACCGCTCTTGCGCGATGGCTTCGATCTCGCGGGCGATGTAGCTATACATCGGATTGGCCATTGAGGGGACCAGCAGGCCGAGTAGCGGCGTCTGCCCGGTCTTGAGCTGCCGCGCCAGCTTATTGGGCCGGAACTGCAGCATCTTGATAGCATGCTCGACGCGCGCAAGCGTATCTGCCCGCATCTGGTCGGTCCTGCCATTGAGTACATTTGAGACCGTGCTCACGGACACGCCGGCATGGCGTGCGACGTCTTGAATGGTGGTCACGCGAATATCCTTGAGGCGGCTACATCCCGAGCCGGTTCGGAAGCCACAGGGAAAACGCGGGCACGAGAATCAGCAGCACCAGTGCAACCAGCAGTACGGCCAGGTATTTCAGCATGGGACGAGCGACGTCCTTGACCTGGGTACCGGTGATGGCGCACGTGGCGAACAATCCGAGGCCGACGGGGGGCGCAAACAGCCCCAGGCCCATCGCAATCACCATGACGGTGCCGAAGTGTAGCGGGTTGACGCCCAATTGCTGCGCAATCGGCGTCAGCAATGGTCCGAAAATGATCAGGGCCGGCGCGCCCTCCAGCACGGCCCCGAATACCATCATGAGCAGGGCCGACAGCATGATGAACATGACGCTGCCATACTGCGCCGCGAAGGCGGTCATCGTGCCGGACATGAGTTGCGGAATCTGCTCAATGGTCAGCGCGAACGATACGCTCGACGCCGCTGCCACGATGAACAGGATGCCGCCCGCCATCGACGCGGAACGCACGAACAACCGTGCCACCGAACGCAGGTTGAGCTCGCGGAACGCCAGGCCACCGACTACCAGCGCATAAACCACCGCGAATGCCGATACCTCGGTCGACGTGGCGATACCGGAGGTCACGCCCTTGCCGATCATGCCGACCATGATGAGCGCCACCAGCGCGCCGCCAAGCAGGGGCCACAGCGGTGTGCGGTGCTCGAATGCCTCGTCGGGATTAATCTTGCGACCCACGATGACGGCGAGGACAGCCAGAGACAGTGCCATTACCGCGGCCGGCACGAGCCCGGCCATGAACAGACCTGCAATGGAGATATTGGCTACGAAGCCCATCAGGATCAGGTTGATGCACGGCGGAATCGTCTCCGCCATGACGGCGCTGCAGGCCAGCAGCCCCGCCGCCTCGCCAGGATCCTGCCGGGTGCGCCGCACCGCGGGCATGACGATACCGCCTACCGCCGCCACATCGGCCAGCTTGGACCCGGACACGCCTGAGAAGAACGCGGTGGCGATGATGGTGATCAGGCCAAGCCCGCCGCGCACGCGGCCAAAGACGCGCAGCAATAGCTCGATCAGGCGTGACGACATGCCATTCGCCTCCATTAGCAGGCCGGCCAGCACGAAAAACGGAATGGCTAGCAACACGAAGTGATCGGTTCCCGCCATCACTTGCTGAGAGTAGACCAGCATCGGCAGCGACGGGTCAGCCAGGAAGTACAGCAGCGCTGCAAATGCCAGCACAAAGCCGATCGGCACGCCGAGCACCAGAGCACCGATAAAGCCAATGGCGAGCAGCGCGCCTCGCGAGATTGCATGTTCCGGCACCAACACGTTCCAGGCGGTGACGGCCGCAGCCAGTACCGCGCACGTCACGAATGCGCGCCACACCACGCCGCGCGAACCACTTACCGCGTTGGCCAGCGCGAACAGTGTCATGAAGGCACTCCCGAACACTACGGGGTAGACGTAGAGCCACTGCGGCAAGCCGATGGACGTGGTCTGGTCATAGCTATCCACCAGCAGAAGAACCGATGACACCAGCAGGCTTGCCGATACGCCGGCAATGATCCAGTGGCCGGCCTGGATCAGCAGCGGTTGCCAGCGCACGGGCAGCAGCCCGCGGAAAAGGTCGATGCCGACGTGCTGGGACCTCGCCAACACGGTGGCGGCACCGAAGAACACGAGCACGACCATCAGGGCGCGAGCAATTTCCTCGGCCCAGTCGACGGGATCGTGCAGGAAATAGCGGTACACGACTGAGAGGAAGACGATCAATACGTCGAGAGCCAGGACCGCGCCGGACATGTACTCGAGTGACCGGGTCAGCCACGCCAGCCAGCGCCCGGCCTCATTGTCCTGGTGGAATCCCAGTACGTCGGTCCGCGTCGTTTCCGAGTTTGCAATGGAAGCGCTATGGTTCACGACTCACCTCTTGCTGCGTTGATCGCCGAGAAAAGGGGGGCCGTCGCCGGATACTGCTTGGCGAAGCCAGCCCAGAGGGTGTTCTCCATCTGCTTGCGGACGGCAACGCGCTCGGCGGGGGCCATCGGGAAGAAGGTCACACCCTTGCGCTTCAGTTCCTGGACCACCACCGAGCCGTTACTCTGGGCGATCACGCGTTCCTGGGCCGTTGCGTCCGCCACGGCCTTCAGGAAGGCCGGGCGCAGGCTCGCGGGAATCTTGTCCATGCCGCGCCGGCCGATGACTACCACCATCGGACTGAACAAGTGCTCGCTCAACCAGCAAAACTTGACGACCTCATTCAGCTTGCTGGCCAGCACGGTTGCGGCATCGTGCTCGAAACCGTCGACCACGCCAGTCTGTGCGGCCATATATAGCTCGCCAAACGGAATCGGCGTCGGGATCGCGCCCATCAGCTTGAACGTCTCGATGAAGGAAGGGGTGGGCAACACGCGCAGCTTGACCCCCCGGATATCGGCCAATGACTTGACAGCGCGCTTGGTATAGACGCTGCGCGCGCCGAAATGCGATGCCCAGGTCAGGATGGTGCAGTCCGAACGCTTCCGGAGCAGTTGGTTCAGGCTCGCGCCCGCTGCCCCATCGAGCACTCTCGCCACGTGGTTGTAGCTGTCGAACAGATAACCCAGATCCAGCATGCCAAGCTCGGGGGCAATCGTCGCCCAGATCGAAGAGCCGGTCACCATCATGTCGATGGACCCGACCTTGACCTGCTGGACGACGTCGCTCTCCTTGCCCAGTTGATTATTGGGAAAGTAATCCACTCGGATGCTATCGCCGACGTTTGCCTTCAGATTGGCGGCAAAACGTTGATACCAGACGTAGTGCGCGGCGTTTTGGTCTGCCAGCATGGACGAAGAAAAGCGCAAGGTGATTGGCGCTTGGGCCCGCAGGACCGAGGGAAACCCAACTGCACCTGCTGTGATCGTTGAGGCACTCAATAAGAACTGGCGGCGCGAAAGTGGATGCATCTTTTGTCTCCTACTGTGGTCAATTTTTGTACTGTATCGGTTTACTATATCGATTCAGTAGATGAATTGCATCAGGGTTTTCACGGAGCAAATGAAGTGACCGGGCTGTTGCCGCGTTCCGCCCCCGCCCATCGCCACACCTTGCAAAGCTGCGTTAGGCACCGCTACGCGGACATCGATCCGCAGATTTATTTCGCCGAGATGTTGGGGGCCAAGGGCGCTGCCTTCCGGCCGGAGGACGTCTACATCGCCACGATGCTGGTACCCGCGGCGCGTTCGCGCACGGCTGGCCGCTGGTCGACGGAGCCTCATGGATGTTCGACAGTCAGCGAGGCCACCTCGAGGATATCCGGCGCCTGCGCGAGCGCAATTTCTCTTCCGATGACCAGTTGCTGACGCTTGCTATGGCAGGGCGCGGCCCGGAAATGGCGTGCCGCAATGTCTGGCTGGCCAACCTGCGCCTTGGGCGCCTACGCCCGCAATGCTGCCGTTAAGGGCATTGCGCAGATGCACGATGCGGGCGTGCAGGGCGACGATCTGACGTTCGTGCATTGCTGCTGTTCCAGCCAGGAAGAGATCGCGATGATGGCTGACGCCAGCGTCAGCGCATCGCTCGGCGTGCATTGCGAGCTGAACGCACAGGGCATCGGCATCCCGCTCAACCGCATGCTCGCCGCCGGCATCCGGCCCAGCCTGAGCGGGGATACAGAGACGAAGTGTTCGGGCGACATGTTCACGTAGATGCGCCGCGCCTTTGTCTATTACCGATCGTGGATGGGCGGCAATCACTCGCGCGTGGCGAATGCCCCCACGACCATCTCGATGCGGGATGTGCTGGAATTCGCCCCGGTGGCCGGGGCCAGGGAAAATGGCCTGGACCACAAGGTCGGCTCACTGACGCCGGGAAAGCAGGCCGACATCACCACGGTCCTGCCGACTCGCTTACGGAAGTTGTTGTGGCGACCCGGGAGTGTTCGACCCATGAAGCCGGAGTACCGCAAGGCGTTGGCGCGGGCCTACTTTGAGCATGGCCTGGGATGCAGGCGCCTTGGCTAGTCACGGACACCGGCTTGAGCCCGTACCACGATCACAAGACAGTCGCTGCGACAAGGCGGGAAGGGTTGTCGTTTCCCGTTGGTCGCCGATCGCGGGCACCAGTTGGACATCGGCCCAGAGATTTAGGGGCGTGTAAGGGCGTCGCACACGCTCAATTGACACCTTCGCGAGCCTCAGGCGGTGACAACTTTAATTCGCTGTGTGCAAGTTATTGATTTCATTGGTGTTACGTCGGGTCGCATTGCCGTTTCAACGCGGATTGACGACATTGCTTCGGAAACGGTGACAACTTTACTTTGGTCTACGTCGGCGTCGGCCTTCTCCCTCAAGTACCACACCACCTTCTGCACCACGTCGTTGCTGCTCGTGCCCTTCGGGATGCACACGCGCACACGGCCGATCTGCTCGTTCTGCAAGGTGCTGGCCACGCCCGTGATGAAGCCCTCGCAGTGGGCGCGATCCGTTTGGCGTTGGCTCGTGCAAAGCTCGTAGAGCTGGCTGGGCCCTGACGGAGTCCTCCCGTTCAGCCCTTGCTTCGTCCGCTCGAATCACGTATGATGACCATCATGCGAAAATCACCCATCAACGTCCGAGCCGCCGCCAAGGAGGCCTCCCACGAGCGCATCGTGCAGGCTGCTGCACGCGCCATCCGTCGCAGCGGCTACGACGGCACGGGTGTAGCCGACATCATGAAGGACGCGGGCCTGACGCATGGCGCCTTCTACGCCCACTTCGAGTCCCGCGAGGCCATGTTGGCCGAGGCGGTGGACCGCGCCGGCGCCGAGTCCAACGGCTTCGGGGCCCGTGTCATTGCCGCTGTGCCGGCAGAGCAGGCTTTCCAGGCCTTGATACAGGCCTACCTCTCCAAGGAGCACCTCGCGGGCATCGAGACGGGCTGCCCCGTGGCTGCCCTCGGTTCCGAGATGCCCCGTCAGGCGCCTGAAGTGCGTCGGGCGGCCACGCGCCGTATCAAGGAAATGATCGATCTGGTTGCGCGTCAGTCGCCGGATTGGGGGCAGCCAGGAGTCCACGAACGCGCCTTAGTGACCGTGGCCACCATGGTGGGCACCTTGATGCTGGCTCGCGCCGTCGATGATGCTGCGTTGTCGGACTCGCTGTGCAGTGCCGCATTGAAGCGGCTGGCACCCTCTGACGCGTGACTGCACCGTCCCTGCCTTTTTTTGACATTACGTATGACAATCATCATACCAAACGCCACATCCACCGCTGCCGCTGGGCGTGTCCGTGAATCTGGCAGCAACAAGGAAAAACAATGAAAGCCTTCATCGTTGATCGCTACGGCAAGAAGCCACTGCGGGCCGGCGACGTGCCTGAGCCGGAACTGCGTGACGACGAGGTGTTGATCCAGGTCCACGCGGCCGCCGTCAACCTGTTCGACGCCAAGGTTCGAAACGGCGAGGTCAAGCTCATCCTGCCGTACCGCACACCGTTCGTGCTCGGGCACGACGTGGCCGGCGTGGTGGTTCGCGTCGGCCCCCGCGTGAGCCAATTCAAGGTGGGCGACGAGGTCTACGCCAGGCCCCGTGACCTGCGCATCGGGACCTTTGCAGAACTCGTTGCGGTCCATGAAGACACCGTGGCGCTCAAGCCCAGGAACATCAGCATGGAGGAGGCCGCCTCCATCCCCTTGATCGGTTTGACGGCATGGCAGGCGCTGGTCGAAAGGACCAGGCTCCGCAAGGGTCAGAAGGTCTTCATCCAGGCAGGCTCCGGCGGCGTCGGAACATTCGCGATCCAGCTGGCCAAGCACCTGGGCGCCACGGTGGCCACCACCACCAGCACAGCCAATATCGCGCTGGTGAAGAGCCTGGGTGCCGATGTCGTCATCGACTACAAGAAGGAAGCGTTCGAAGAGCAGCTGCGCGACTACGACGTGGTGCTGAACAGCCAGGACGAAAAGACATTGAAGAAGTCCCTGGGCGTGGTCAAGCCTGACGGTCATGTCGTGTCCATTACGTCGCCGCCCGACCTGCAGTTTGGCAAGGACGTCAAGGCTCCGTGGCTGGTTAGGCAGGTCTTCAGAGCGCTGGGCTTCAGCGTTCGCCGGCAAGCCCAGCGCCTCAGGGTCAACTACAGCTTTCTGTTCATGAAAGGCAACGGAAGCCAGCTGCGGCAGATCGCGCAGCTCATCGAGTCGGGCGCCATCCGCCCGGTGGTCGACAAGGTCTTCCCGTTCGAAGCCACCAACGAAGCCCTGGCCTATGTCGAGAGCGGCCGCGCCAAGGGCAAGGTTGTCATCAAGGTTCGTTGAACCGTTCCTTCTGACCGTCATTGCACGCTTTCACAGTTGACGGTCGTCATATTCCCCACCATCCGGCCCTTGGAGATCTCCATGAACATTGCAAACTCCGTCGTCCTCGTCACGGGTGCCAACCGCGGCATCGGGCTGGCATTTGCGCGCGAACTGCTTGCGCGCGGTGCCCGCAAGGTCTACGCCGCCGCACGCAACCCTGCCACCGTCACGCTGCCGGGCGTGCAGGCCCTGCGGCTTGATGTCACCAAGCCCGAAGAGATCGCGGCCGCAGCAGGGGTGGCTGCCGACGTGAACCTGGTGATCAACAACGCCGGGATTGCCCAGGTCGGCGGCTTTCTCGCTGGGGACAGCGACGCAGTGACCCGCCGCATCTTCGAGACGAACTTCTTCGGCGTGCTGAACGTGAGCAAGGCCTTCGCACCCGTGTTGAAGGCCAATGGCGGTGGCGCATTGATCAACGTGCTGTCGGTGGCGTCCTGGATCAACGGCGGCGAGCTGGCCGCCTACTCGGCGAGCAAGGCAGCGGCGTGGTCCTTGACCAATGCCTTGCGCCACGAGCTGGCTGGCCAGAAGACCCAGGTGCTGGGCCTGCACATGGCCGCGGTCGACACCGACCTCACGCGCGGCTTCGAGGTTCCGAAGACCAGCGCCGAAGAGATCGTTCAGCGTGCACTCGACGGCCTGGCCGCGGGCGCCGACGAGGTGCTGGCCGACGCGCTCACCCAGCAGGTCTGGCAAGGCTTGACAGCGCCGCGCCCGGCCTATCTTCCCCAGGCCCAGTGAACCGACGCTGTTAATCCGACACCGACAGAAGGCCCGACATGCTCTTCACCGCACTCTCCGAACCCTCCCTGCCGCTGCGCAACCGCATCGTGATGGCGCCCATGACGCGGCACCGCGCCGTGGAGCGCAACACGCCGAACGCCCTGATGGCCTCGTACTACGGCCAGCGTGCAGCGGCCGGCCTGATCGTCACCGAGGGAACCTCGCCATCGCCCAATGGGCTGGGCTACCCGCGTATTCCGGGCCTGTTCAACCAAGCCCATGTGCAGGGATGGAAGCAGGTGACGGAGGCCGTTCACGCTCAGGGCGGCAAGATCTTCGTGCAGCTCATGCACACCGGCCGCGTAACTCATGTTGACAACCTGCCGGCCGGCGCTGAGGTTGTAGGGCCGATGGCAGAAGTCTGCCCCGGGGAGATGTTCACCGACACCGGGGGGCCCCAGCCGCACAGCGCGCCGCGCGCCATGACCGCTGACGACATCACCCACGCGGTGGCGGAGTACGCGCGGTCGGCACAACTGGCCATCGAGGCGGGGTTCGACGGCGTCGAGCTGCATGCGGCCAACGGCTACCTGATCGAGCAATTCCTGAACGCCAACGTGAACCGGCGTACCGATGGGTATGGGGACGGTCTTAAGGGCCGCAACCGTTTCGCGCTGGAAGTGGTTCGCGCCACTGTGGCCGCCATTGGCGCAGACCGCGTAGGTATTCGCCTATCGCCCTACGGCGTGTTGAACGGCACGGGCGCCTACTCCGATGTCGAAGCCCAATATCTGGCGCTCGCCGAGGAGTTGTCGCAGCTGGGCATTTTGTACGTCCACCTGCTGGACCATTCCGCCTTGGGGGCACCACCCGTGCCCGCCGAGCTGAAGCTGCGCCTGCGCGCGGCGTTCAAGGGAGTGTTCATCCTGGCCGGTGGCTTTGACCGGGCCAGTGCCGAGCGTGCGCTCGAGGCGGGCCAGGCGGACCTGATCGCCTTTGCCCGCCCCTTCATCGCCAACCCCGATCTGGTGGCACGCATGCAGACGGAGGCACCGCTCAACCCCTTGGACATGGCGACGTTCTACACGCCCGGCCCCAAGGGCTACACCGACTACCCCGCGCTCAACGCCTGACCTGCAGACCCACCATGAAACGCCTGCTCATCACTTTCGCCCTGGGGCTCGCCCTGTCAACGACCCTGCACCCGCTCACGGCTGGGGCGGCGGAACCCGCCGCAGCGGGCGCGGCCCAAGGCCAGCCGTTGATGGCTCAGAAGTCCGAGCTTTCCTGGAAGACCGTCCCGACCCAGACCATAACGGCAGGTGGCGTGGACTACACCTACCGCGAGATGGGCCAGCAACACGGCGGGACACCGGTCGTGTTCCTGGTGCACCTCGCCGCCGTTCTGGACAACTGGGACCCACGGGTCATGGACGGTATCGCGGCCAAGCACCACGTGATCGCATTCAACAACCGCGGCATCGGCTCCAGCAGCGGCTCGCCGGCCAATTCGATCGAACAGATGGCCGACGACGCCATCAGCTTCATCAAGGCCAAGGGCTTCCAGCAGGTGGACCTGCTGGGCTTCTCGATGGGCGGCATGGTCGCCCAGGAAGTCGTGCTCAAGGAGCCGCAACTCGTCCGCAAGTTGGTCCTGGCCGGCACCGGCCCGGCCGGCGGCGAAGGCATCAGCTCCGTGGCGGGGGTGACCTTCTACGACATGCTGCGCGGCTTCTTCACGGGCCAGGATCCGAAGCAGTTCCTCTTCTTCACGCGCACTCCCAACGGCATCGAGGCCGGCAAGGCCTTCCTGGCGCGCCTGAACGAGCGCACCGAGAACCGTGACAAGGAGATCTCGAACAGCGCCTTCTTCGCCCAGCTGGGGGCGCTGCGCGCTTGGGGCAACAAGGCCCCGGCCGATCTCTCGGTGGTCAAGCAGCCGGTACTGGTGGTCAACGGCGACGACGACCGCATGGTGCCCACCATCAACACGCACGACCTGGCGAAGCGGCTGCCGAACAGCCAGCTGATTATCTACCCGGATGCCGGGCATGGCGGCGCATTTCAGTTCCACGACGAGTTCGTGCGCAGCACGCTGGAGTTTCTGGCCCGCTGAGCGGTGCCGGAACACGCCCGCCATCACCAGGACTCCTCCATGAGCCCCACCCATCTCACCGCCGCCACCCGCTTTGTCGAAGTGGGTGGCGACCGGTTCGCCTACCGCCGCTGGGGGAATGCCGCGACGGACCAGCCGCCGCTGTTCTTCCTCCAGCACTTCCGCGGTGGCATGGACCACTGGGACCCCCTGATGACCGACGGCCTGGCTGCCGGGCGCGAGGTGATCCTGTTCAACGGGCGAGGTATCGCGTCGTCCACCGGCGCGCCGCGCACCCGGATCGAGGACATGGCCGATGACGCGGCGGCGGCGATACGCGCTCTGGGGCTGCGCCAAGTGGATGTGCTGGGCTTCTCGCTGGGCGGCTTCCAGGCCCTGGACCTGACCTGGCGCCATCCCGAGCTGGTGCGCAAGCTGATGCTGCTGGGCACCGGGCCGCGCGGCGGCGACCCGGAACTGGAGCAGCGCGTGCTGAGCACCGCCGTCAACCCGGTGCCCACCCTCGACGACTTTGCGTACCTGTTTTTTGGCCGCTCGGCGCAGGCCCAGCAGGCCGCGCGAGACTTCTGGGCGCGGCGCCACCAGCGGGTGGACCAGGACCCGCCGTCTTCCCCGGAGGTTGCTAGCGCGCAGATCGAGGCCAACCTGCACTACCTGCCCAGGGTGCAGGAAGACGACCCCTTTGCCTACCTGCGCGGCATCCGGCAGCCCACCTTCATCCTCAATGGCGTGAACGACGTGATGGTGGCCACCGTCAACTCGTTCTACATGGCGCGCAACCTGCCCAACGCGCAGTTGTTCATCTATCCCGACGCCGGCCACGCCGCGCAGTTCCAGTGCCCGCAGCGGTTCCTGCAACACGCGGTGCAGTTCCTGGCCGAGTGACGCCTGCCACTCCGTCGCCAGACCGCACCGCTCCACTTCTGAAGATCGCCTGCCATGCTCAAGTTCAAGTTCCTGCTGTGGGTCTTCGCCCAGTTGCTGCAGCGAAAGATTCGCAGCGACGCTGATTGCGCGCGCTATGTCGGCGCCAAGCAACTGGTCTTCCAGATCCGCACGGCCTCGGGCGCCGGCCGCACCTACGTGATCCAGGACGGTGCCGTGCGCTCCTTCGCCGGCCTGAGCGGCAATCCCAGCTTCACGCTGAGCTTTGCGACGCCGGCCAAAGGTTTCGAGATCCTGTCGGCCAAGGACGTACAGCCGGCCTTCGTGCGCGGCGTGGGCAGCAAGGACCTGGCAATCAGCGGCGACTTCCGCGAAGTGCTGTGGTTCCAGGGGCTGACCTCGTTCCTGCAGCCGCCCAGGGTCATCGCGGCCTGGGACCGCAGCCCGTTCTGAACCCGCGGTTCACACACAGAGACAACTCCATGCCCAGCACATCCACTGCCGCCCCCCGCCTGCTGGCCCAACCGCTGACATTGCCCAACGGTACGGTCCTGCGCAACCGGCTGGCCAAAGCCGCCATGAGCGAGACGCTCGGCACCTACGACAACCGGCCCACGCCGGCACTCGTCGCCCTCTACCAGCGCTGGGCGGCATCGGGCCTGGGCCTGATCCTGACCGGCAACGTGATGGTCGACCGGCGAGCCCTGGGCGAGCCTGGCAACGTCGCCATCGAAGACGAGTCGGACCTGGGTCTGCTCGCGCAATGGGCGCAGGCCGCCACCGGCCGCGGAGTCGCGATCTGGGCGCAGCTCAACCACCCGGGCAAACAATCGACCAAGGGGCTGAACGCCTACAACATCGCCCCCTCGGCTGTGCCGTTCCGGGAGGACATGGCCGCCTTCTTCGAGACCCCGCGCGAAGCGACGCAGGAAGAGATCGAAGACGTGATCCGGCGCTTCGGGCGCAGCGCCGCGGTTTGCAAGAAGGCCGGCTTCAGCGGCGTGGAGATCCACGGTGCCCATGGCTACCTGGTCAACCAGTTCCTCTCGCCCCGGCACAACCTGCGCGATGACGAATGGGGCGGCACGCCGGAGAAGCGCCGGCGCTTCGTGTTGGCGGTCTATGCCGAGGTTCGCCGCCAGGTCGGCCCCGGGTTCCCGGTGGGCATCAAGCTCAACTCGGCGGACTTCCAGCGCGGCGGCTTTACCGAAGAGGAGTCGCTGGACGCCATCCGCGCCTTGGCCGAGGCGGGCATCGACCTGATCGAGATCTCGGGCGGCACCTACGAAGCGCCCGCGATGAACGGCGCCAACCACGATCCGAAGAGTGCGTCGACGGCGTCGCGCGAGGCCTATTTCCTGAGCTTCGCCGAGAAGGTGCGTGCCGCGGTGGATGTGCCGCTGATGGTGACCGGCGGCTTCCGCAGCGCCGCCGGCATGGAGGGTGCCCTGGCCTCCGGCGCACTGGACATCGTCGGCCTGGCGCGGCTGCTGGCCATCGACCCCGATGCGCCGGCCGCCTTGCTGCAAGGGCGCGACAGCTCGCAGCAGGTTCGTGCCATCAAGACCGGCCTGAAGGCGGTCGACCGCTTGGGAATCATGGAGGTGCTCTGGTACGAGCGCCAGCTCAAGCGCATCGCCAGAGGCGCCGAGCCACGGCCCGGCGAAAGCGGCCTGGCGGCCTTCCTGAAGTCGGCATTGGCCAGCGGCTGGGGGACCTACCGCACGCGACGCTTGCGCGCGAGCAATTGATCGACGACGTGACATTCGATGACCAAGGACGCAAGGAGACGACGATGACATTCAGAGCACTGTTGGCCACCAAGACGGGTGATGCCATTTCCACCGACCTCGTGGACTTTGACGAGGACCACCTGATGCCGGGCGAGGTCACCGTCGCGATCGACTATTCGACGGTGAACTACAAGGATGCGATGGCGATCAGCGGCCGCGCGCCGGTGATCCGCCAGTTCCCCTTGATTCCGGGCATCGACTTCGCCGGTGTCGTCGAAGCATCGACGCACGCGGGATTCGCCGTGGGCGATCGGGTGGTCGCCAATGGCTGGGGCCTGAGCCAGACCCACCATGGCGGCTTCGCGCAAAAGGCACGCGTCAGCGGCGACTGGCTGGTCAAGCTGCCCGACGTGTTCTCGACGCGCGATGCCATGGCCGTCGGCACGGCGGGGTACACCGCCATGTTGTCCGTCCTTGCGCTCGAGCATGCGGGCGTTTCACCGGACAAGGGCGAGATCCTGGTGACCGGGGCCGGCGGTGGCGCCGGCTCGATTGCCATTGCCTTGCTGTCCAGGCTGGGTTACCGGGTGGTCGCCTCCACCGGGCGGCTGGACGAGGCGGACTACCTGCACGCGCTGGGGGCGGCCGAGGTCATCGACCGGCGCACGCTCTCCGAGCCGGGCGCGCCGATCGGCAAGGAGCGCTGGGCCGGCGCCATCGACTCGGTGGGCAGCCACACGCTGGCCAATGTCCTGGCGCAGACCCGCTACCGCGGCGCCGTGGCGGCCTTCGGGCTGGCGCAGGGCACCGACCTGCCGGGCTCGGTGCTGCCCTTCATCCTGCGCAACGTGACGCTGGCCGGCATCGATTCGGTCAACGCGCCGCAGGACGTACGGCTGCAGGCGTGGGCGCGTCTGGCCACCGATCTGGATCTGGGCAAGCTCGCGCGCGCTACGCAGGTTGTCGCGTTGGCCGACGTGCCTGGCCTGGCAGGGCCGGTGCTTCAAGGCCAGGTACGCGGCCGCACGGTGGTGGACGTCAACGCATGAAGGCAGCCCCACCGTGCTGCACAACTTCACCTCATCTCACGACAAGGAGTTTCCATGAGCAAGCCTGAAATCGTCCTCTGTGCGCCAGTGCGCACACCCATCGGTGCCTTTGGCGGTGCGCTGAAGGAGACCCCTGCCACCGCACTGGGCGCAGCGGTGGTGCGCGAGACCCTCCGTCGTGCCGGGCTGCCTGCCGAGGCTGTCGACACCGTGGTGCTGGGCCAGGTGATCCAGGCAGGCGCCAGGATGAACCCGGCGCGTCAAGCCGCCATCGGCGGCGGCCTGCCCGTGCAAGTGCCTGCATTGACCGTCAACCGGGTCTGCGGATCGGGCGCACAGGCCATCGCCAGCGCGGCGCTGGAGGTGACATCGGGCTACGCCAAGGCGGTGATCGCAGGCGGCATGGAGAGCATGGACCAGGCACCGTATCTGATCCCTGGCGCACGCTGGGGACAGCGCATGGGGGACGCGGCGATGCTCGACAGCCTGCTGCGCGACGGTCTCAACGACGCCTTCAGCGGGCAGCACTCGGGCTGGCATACCGAAGACCTGGTGAGCCAGCACCGCATCAGCCGCGAAGATCAGGACCGCTGGGCAGCGCGCTCGCAGCAGCGATTCAGTGCTGCGCAGGCGGCGGGCAAGTTCGGCGAGGAGATCGTGGCGATCGAGCTGGCGGGCCGCAAGGGGCCGGTGCGATTCGATCGCGACGAAGCAAATCGCCCGGACACGACCGTCGCAACGCTGGCCAAGCTCAAGCCGGCTTTTCGCAAGGACGGCAGCATCACCGCCGGCAACGCGCCCGGGCTCAACAGCGGCGCGGCCGCGATGATCGTCGCGGAGCGTGGATTCGCCGAGAAGCAAGGCTTGCAGCCCTGGGCCCGACTGGTCTCGCACGGTGTGGCGGCGGTCGAGCCGGGCCTGTTCGGCATCGGACCCGTGCCGGCGGTCAAGCTGGCCCTGGAGCGAGCAGGCTGGAAGCACAGTGACATCGAGCGCATCGAGATCAACGAGGCCTTTGCGGCAATTGCGCTGGCCTGCCTGCGCGAGATGGGCCTGCCGGAAGACATCGTCAACGTCGAAGGGGGCGCGATCGCCCACGGCCATGCGATCGGCGCCACGGGTGCCGTGCTGACCACGCGACTGCTGCATTCGATGCGGCGGGACCGGCTGAAGCGGGGCGTGGTGACCCTGTGCATCGGGGGCGGGCAAGGGATCGCACTTGCGCTGGAGGCGCTTTGACACGGAGCGGTGTACTTGGCGAAGTCGAGTGCGTGGTACGAGGAAGCGCATGCACGGGACGGCTTGCCTCGGCGCGCGACGCGCCATCGCGCTGACTCAGGACCGATCGCCACCGGCTTCGCAAGACGCCGATCCGGAAGTCTTTCAAACTCACTCTTCAAAGGAAAATCATGAGCAAGTATTTCAGGCTCTGGTGCGAATCGGCTGGGGAAGTGGGTTACGCTCGGACTTTTGATGAGCGCGAGCCCACGATGAGTACGTTGAGAGACATTGACTGGTTGTTCAACGGGCGGCACTTCGACCGCGAAGTCATTGTCCTGTGCGTGCGTTGGTACCTGCGCTAAAAGCTCAGTCTTCGGGACCTCGTTGAAATGATGGCCGAGCGCGGCCTGTCGCTGGCGCATAAGACCATCATGCGCTGGGTCAAACGCTTCACGCCGGAGTTCGTGAAGCGCTGGGATCGATTTGCAAGATCGGCCGGTCGTTCGTGGCGCGTCGACGAGACCTATGTGAAGATCCGCGGCAAATGGGCCTATCTCTACCGTGCCGTTGATCGAGCGGGGATGACGGTCGATTTCCGGCTCAGCGCCAAGCGCGATGTCGCGGCAGCCAAGGCCTTCCTCGCGAAGGCGATCAAGCGTCAGGGGGGGGGCGCTCCCAACACCATCACGTTGGACGGCTACGCGGCGTCTCATCGCGCGGTGCGCGAAATGAAGACTGACCAGTTGCTGCCCGGAGACACGATGTCTCGATCATCGAAATACCTTAATAACCTGATCGAGCAGGATCATCACAATATCAAGTCCAGGGTCAATGCGATGCTCGGCTTCAAACGCTTCAGGAATGCGGCCGTTACGATCTCCGGCATCGAACTGATGCATCGCATTCGCAAAGGGCAGTTCGACATCACAATGCCGCGCTTCAAAGATGCCAGTGCGCCTGCCGTATGGAAGGCGGTTCTCTCGGCATGATGAGGTCACCGCGAACGCGCCGCCTCATCGCTCGCGGCCGAAGTTTGCACCAGAGCCGTCGAGATGGACGCATGCCCAAAATTGTCACGCACGAAGCGCAGGTCGACCTGCTGGTCGGTCATGTGCGAGCCCGCCGTCTACTCGCGATGGACCTTCCGCCAGGCACGTCCAGTAGCGGGTTCCGTGACACCAGGTCCGGATCGCCTCGCGCAATTCCGCCTCTATCAGGGCAAGCTCTTGGGCGTGTTGAACGAGGTCCGCGAAGATGCCGATCTTGAGCGGCACCTTGGGCGCAGGGTTCTTCGAAAAGGGTTGCGGGAAGCGTTTTTTCGGCATGGCGATGGCGTGCACCACCGGATCGACAGTTTTTGTGGGCTGAGCCGAAGCGGCAACCCGTGCGCGGGGCGGCTTTGGGCTTTTCGCAGCCTTTGCCTGTTCTGCCAGTCGAATACGCGCGATATGCGAACGGCTTCGAGCGCGGTTGCGAGGGCGTGACAGCCGAATATGCGAAGCGCGACGACGGGCTGATCTCGGTTCGCAATACATGCCATGAAGAGTGCGCCGACAGCAAGTCGCGCACGTCGGAAGGCCGTGCCCGCGTGGTGCCCGGCAGCGGTGGTGCCAAGCTTGAAGTATCGTTTTTTGGTCCGTTCTTCTTTGGCAACTACTGGGTGCTCGATCACGGCAACGACTAGTCGTGGTCGATCGTCGGCGAGCCCTCGGGCCGCTATCTGTGGATCCTCACCCGCGACGCCAGTCCATCGCGCGAAATGGCCGATTCACTCGTGGCCCATGTAGCCGCACTTGGCTATGACACCTCGCTACTACGCACGACCATGCATTGAGATTGCCAATTGCCGATTGTGTTCGCCCCTCTCCCGCGCGCGGGAGAGGGGCGGGGGAGAGGGCTGGCGCATCAAATGCTGCGATGCTGGACCAAACCGACGGCCTTGCTCATTGTGGCTCCTTGCTGTACCACCCCTCACCCCCGCCCTCTCCCCATGAGGGGCGAGGGAGCCAAGACACCACCTCCTGATTGCGCTTGGGCGTGGCTCGCGGCGTTGGTTGTTAAACAACCCGCGGCTTCGTTCTTCGTTCCTGGCTTGTTTCTTTTTACTCCGCCTGGATATTGGCTTCCTTGACGACCTTGCCCCATTTGGCGAGGTCGGACTTGATCACCGCAGCGTATTCCTGCGGCGTGCCGCCCTGGACTTCGATGCCCGCGGTTTCCAGCTTGGCGCGGACTTCCGGAAGCTTCAGTGCGGCGTTGATCTCGGCATTCAGTTTGGCCACGATCTCCTTCGGCGTGCCGGCCGGCGCCAGGAAGCCGCCGTTGGTGTTGGCGTCATAGCCCTTCAGGCCCTGTTCTTCAGCCGTCGGCACATTGGGCAGCGCCTTGGAGCGCTTGCGCGTCGATACGGCCAGCGCGCGTACATTGCCCGATTTGACCTGCTCCAGAACGGCGCTGATGGTATCGATGTAGAGGGCCGTGCGACCGGCAATCAGGTCAGGATGCGCGGCGGACGAGCCCTTGTAGGGCACCAGCAGTACCGGCGCACCGCTGACCATGCGGAACATTTCGGCGGCCATTTCCTGTGCGCTGCCGCGACCCGAGGTAGCCACCTTGGCTTCGGCCGGATCGGCCTTCATCCATGTCACGAGTTCCGGCACGGTCTTCACCGGCAACTTTGGATACGCCGCGAACACCAGCGGGATCTCGTGGGTGTAGACGATCGGTTCGAAGCTCTTCTCCGGGTCCCAGCCCAGGTTCTTGAACAGGAACTTGTTGATATTGTGGCTGCCGCCGACGATGCCGATCGTGTAGCCGTCAGGCTTGGCGTTGGCCAGCACGGCGGTGCCGAGGTTATTGGAAGCGCCCGGGCGATTTTCGACGATAAAGGGCTGGCCGAACTTTACCGAAAGCTTCTCGCCAACCACGCGCGCGATCAGGTCGATGCCGCCGCCGGCCGGTGCCGGGACGATGATCGTGACCGGACGGGTCGGATAGTTTTGCGCCGACGCCTGTCCGGGCGTCATCATCAGCGCCGCGCAGCCGGCCGCGGCGCCAATCAGGGTAGTGAATTTAGTGGTGGTGAATCGCATGGGGTGTCTCCGTTTGGATGCTGGTCAACTCGAGTCAACTCTTTGGGCGCCCTGGAGCGTGATGTGCCAGGGCGCGGGGTCTGGCTTCAGCCGCGACCCACGAATGGCATGGCGCTGGCCATGACCGTCATGTTCAGCACGTTGGCGTCCAATGGCAGCGATGCCATATGGCGCACGGCGTTCGCTACGTGACGCGCGTCCATCATCGGTTCCGGCGCGGTGGTGCCGTTAGCCTGCAACACGCCACGCGTCATACGCTCCGACAATTCGGTCAGCGCATTGCCAATATCGATCTGGCCCGCCGCGATGTTGAAGGCGCGGCCATCGAGCGCCAGCGCCTTGGTCAGGCCGCTGACCGCATGCTTGCTGGCGGTATAGGGCGCGGTGAACGGTCGCGGCGTTTGAGCGGAAACCGAACCGTTGTTGATGATGCGGCCACCTTGCGGCGACTGGCGACGCATCAGTCCGAACGCGGCCCGTGCGCACAGGAACACGCCCGTAATGTTGGTGTTGACGACGTTGAACCACTTCTCCAGCGGCAATTCGTCCATCGGCACCGCGGGTGCATTGACGCCAGCGTTATTGAAAAGCATGTCGAGCCGGCCGAACTCGCGCTCGATGGTGTCGAACAATGCCTGCACGCTGGCGGGATCGGTCACGTCGGTCGGTACGGCCAACGCGGTCTGGCCGCGTGCAGCGGCTTCGGCTACCAGAGTCTGCAACGGGTCGGCACGACGGCCGGCCAGCACCACGGTCCATCCATCTTCAAGCAGAGCCAGTGCGGTCAGGCGACCGACGCCACTGCCGGCGCCGGTAACCAGCGCGATTTTCTTGGAAGTATTCACGGCATTCACGGTTGTCTCCGGGGGTTCTTTCAAAGTTCAGGTTGCCGTCACGCGACGGTCAGCGATATCTCGCCAATGCCGGTCACGCTGGCATCAATGACATCGCCGCGCTGCAATGGGCCAACGCCCACCGGCGTGCCGGTGAAGATCAGGTCGCCAGCCATCAGCGTGACCGAGCGTGACAGCATGGCGATCAGTTCGGGCACGGGCCAGATCAGGTCGGACAGATCGGCACGCTGACGCGTGGTGCCGTTGACCGCCAGGCGGATCTCGCCGTCGTGTGGGTGGCCACATGCAGTTGCCGGTACGATTGGGCTGCAGGGCGCCGACTGGTCGAAGGCCTTGGCTGGTTCCCATGGGCCGCCAACCTGCTTGGCTTGCTGCTGCAGGTCCCTGCGCGTCATGTCGAGTCCGACCGCGTAGCCCCAGATATGCGGCGTCGCATAAGCCGGGTCGATGTCGCGGCCGCCTTGCCCGATCGCCACGACGAGTTCGACTTCATGACAAAACTCTTCTGTGCCGGGCGGATAAGGCAGCGCGCCTTGTGCCTGCACCACGGCGGTGGCCGGTTTCATGAACCATGCAGGCATCTCGGTCGGCGCCGGCTCGTTTGCGGTCCAACGATAGTTGCGCCCGATGCAGAAGACCCTGGCGATCGGGAACTGCGCGTTGCTGTTGGCAACGGGCAGGGTGCTGGGTGCCGGTACTGGCAGAACGAATTCCATCATGACGCTCTTGAGGTTGGATACGTTCGCAGGTTCAGGTGGTCAGGCTCATGGATGGGCGCTTGCCGGCCAGCCCGTCGGCAACGCTGTCCAGCACCATGCGGATCATGGCCGCGCGCGTTTCCCAGGTGGCACTGGCGCGATGGGCCTGCAGCGTTGTGCGGTCGGACTGGCGCAGCGCCAGCGGCACGCGCGGTTCGTCCACGAACACATCGAGGCCCGCGCCAGCGATGCTTCCCGCCTCGATGGCCTGTGCCAGGTCCACTTCATTGACCAGACGTCCACGTGCCACGTTGACCAGGAAGCCGCGCGGGCCCAAGGCATCGAGCACCTCGGCATTGACGATGCCTTCGGCCTTGTCAGCCGCCGCGCACAGCACCAACGCATCGCTGTCGCGCGCCAGATCGACCAGATCGGATACGAACTCATGCGGCAGGTCGTTCATGCGCTGCAGATCCGTATAGCGGATCGGACAACCAAAGGCCGCGGCACGCGTGGCCACCGCGCGTCCCACGCGTCCCATGCCAACAATGCCCACCCGCATGCCGCTGAAGCGGCGCGCCAGCGGAATCGCCGATGGCTGCGGGAAGCGTTCCCACTGTCCGTCACGGACAAAGCGATCACCGGCGCAGATATTCCGGCACGCCGCAATCAGCAGGCCGATGGCCAGGTCGGCCACGTCTTCGGTCAGTGCGCCCAGCGTTGCGGTGACGGGCAGGCCGCGTTCACGGCAATAGGCCAGGTCCACCGCATCGGTGCCAACGCCGTTCACGGCCACCACCTTCAACGCCGGCAACTGTTCGAGCATCGCGCGGGAAATCCCGGTATGCCCGCCGGTGATCACGGCCTGGATCGATGGGCCATGCTGGGCCAGCCAGACGGCCTGGTCTTCAATCTCGAAATACTTGTGCACTTCGTAGAGTGCTGCCAGCTCTTCATTGGCGGCGGGAATCAGGATGGGATTCAGTTGCAGGATCTGGGGCTTCATGGGCTGTCGTGGGCGGCTGGAATGTGGAACCCATGGTAGTTAATAGTTGATTGTCAACGCAATATTGATATATAAAATCAACATAAATAAGTGCGAGCGAGTCAAAAATGGGTTCATGGATGTCGATGGACGAGGCGTGTACGCGGCTTGGCGTGCGGCCGCAAACCGTCTATGCATACGTAAGCCGCGGCAAGATCGAAGTCATGTCCGATCCGGCCGACACGCGGCGCAGCCTTTACCGTGCCGAGGATGTCGCTACGCTTGCCAGGCGCAAGCAGGCCGGCCGCAAGCACGAGACGCTGGCCACCAACACCTTGTTCGGGGCGGAGCCGAGCATTCCAACAGCCATCTCCACATTCGTGCGCGAACGGCTGTACCTGCGCGGCCAGGATGCAGTGACCCTGGCGGCGAGGGCCACGCTGGAAGAGGCCGCGCAATTGCTGTGGGATTCAGGGCAGCCGGTGGATTTTTCGTCGTCGGTGAAGGTGGCGCGCCCTGGCCGTGTGGCGGCATTCAGAACGCTGGCCGAGCTCGCGGCCACCGGACACTCCACGCACGGCCGTATGAAACGGGTGTTGCAAGTGGAAGGGCAGGCGTTGGTCGGGCAACTGGCCAATGCGTTTGGCGCCCAGCCGGGGCAACACCCGCTGCACCTCCGTTTCGCGCAAGGCTGGGGGCAGACGCCAGCGGTGGCAGAGCTGTTGCGGACGGCCATGGTCCTGCTGGTGGACCACGAGTTGACGAGTTCGGCGTTCGCGACGCGCATTACGGCGTCGACCGGCGCATCGCTACCGGCCTGCCTGTTGTCTGGCCTGACCACGCTGTCGGGGCCGCTGCATGGCGATGCTTCGGGTCGAGTCAAGGCGTTGTTCGATGAGCTGGAACGGCAGGGTGAGGATCAGGTGATTGCCCATTACCTGTCCACCGGACAGCCGCTGGCGGGATTCGGGCACCATCTGTATCCCGAGGGCGACCCGCGTGCGACGATGTTGCTGGCCATGTTCAAGCCGCCGGCAGTGATCGCACGGTTTATCGAGAAGGCAACCCGCCTGACCGGTCTGCAACCCAATATCGACGTGGCACTGGCGGCGCTGTCCACCCACTATGGGTTGCCTGACGATGCCGCATTCGGGATGTTCGCCACGGCGCGCAGCATCGGGCTGCTTGCGCATAGCTTGGAACAACTCGGGGTAGGTCAGGTCATCCGGCCGCGCGGCCGCTATGTCGGCGTGCTTCCGGACAAGGGCTAAATCCGATCAGCGGATCCTGCCGAATCCATCGGCGGCCCAGCGCGAGGCGCTATCCCGCGTCAGCTTGAAATCCGGTCGCACCTTGACCGTCGCGAGCACATCGCCAAACGGGCCGATGGCCGTAAGGGTGCGAGACCGCCCATCTGTGACGTGCTCGTTAGCACACATATGGGCGCCGCTAGCAGAATTAGTGGTCCTCTACAGCAACACCTTGCGTGACTCGGTGTGCCAAGACCAAAAACGCAATTAATCGCCAAGACGCGCGACCAACTGCACAAATAGGCCGACATGACGACCACGGCAGAGGGGGAGCCGTCGTAGAAATACAAGGTTTACTCAATGGTCGCCGCGTAGCGCCCCGACCCTCCCAAGCACCAATCACTAGCGCTAGCCGTGCCGACAGATATGGTGAGCGGAAGGCCTGTTGGCCACCGCAGCGTTTGATATACTTTCATGATGGTGAAATAACCGAGAGAGCCGTTCAAGTGCTGGATCTCTCCCGACCTCTGGACCTCCCCTCATGCCACGACCGCTAGCCGATGCGTCCCCACCATCGCGGGCCACCATCCGCACCATCGACCAACTGGGTGATCGCATTCGGGCGACGCGGGTTGCCGGGGGGATGCCAATTGACCAAGCCGCCAGGCATTGCGGCGTCTCCGTCGGCATGCTGTCTAAGCTGGAGAACGGTAAAGGGGTGAATCTAGAGCACGCGCTACGCGCGCTGGAAGGACTGGGTTTGACGATGCTGGTTGTCCCCAAGGCGCACGCGCCCCTGCTCGAGCAAGCCGCCGCTCACGCGGCCAAAGTCTCCGGGCAGGCAGCGAGGGAGGATCACACGCACATGGAAGAGGGCGACTCCCAATACTTTTAAGCGGACACGCCGGCGCGAACCAGCACGCCTGCGGCGGGCCCCCTTCGTGGATCAATTGGTCTTGGCGGCTTTCGCGGGCTGCGGCAAGGCCCGTGCTGCGCGACGGGCTTGCCATTGCCGTGTCCGCTTTGCATTGGCCTGCGATACCTGTCCCACCTCCTGGCCTGCCAGATCCACGCGCGGCGCGCCTTCCACCAGAGAGGTCCAATATCGGGTGCCGCGGCACCAGGTCCGGAGCGCGTTGTGCAATGCCGCCTCTGTCAGGGCCAGTTCCGGCGCGTGCTTGGCCAGGTCTCGAAGATGTCAAGCTTCAGTGGCACCTTGGACGCGGGACTCTTCGGGAACGCCGCGGACGCTCCGGACCAGAGCCGCGATGGCTTAGTCAGTCCACTCGGCATCCACCTCCCGCATCAGCTTCCCCGCGAGGATGTAGTCCCCCAGTCTTGTTGCTTTCGCCTCCAAACTCTCCAATTCAGCTGCTGGCAACTCACTTAATTCAAATTGGCAGTACAGATTGCGTTGCCGGAACGTCAGCTTTGGCCGGAAGAGGCCGGCTGCCAATGCCGCTGGCGACGTAACAGCAATGCTCTCGTGTCCACGGTATTCCACACGAATTCCGGTCTTCTGACCGAGGCGGCCGAGTTCGACGGCATCTTGCCAGCCAGACTCGTAGTTCAAGTCCACGACCGTTACTCCCGCTGTTTTCAGGTGCAGCAGCGCCTCCCCCTTGGTGCGTGCTCGAACCGTCGCCATTCTCTCTCTCCACTCACATCGATCGCACATCCAAATTGCACCTTGCGCGTCTACAACATTGTAACTGGCGGTAGCGCGGTAAGCTGCGTCTGGCGATTGACGTCCGCAGCTAACAAGCGACGCGGCGCCAAATCAGGAAAGCATGTGACTTCGCATCCTCCGGAGTGGAAGTTATTCAGCGGGCCGTATCGTCGATGACACTCTCCCCTCATTCAAATGAAAAAGTGAGTAAAAAGTTCAAACGGATTAGTTTTCCGACAGGTGGATCGACACGTTGACGAGTCAAAGAAGGACAGAAATTATTTGACATTTAATGGTGCGGAAAAAATAGAGGATTCGGCGCACCTCGCCCCGATAAATAATGTACGATTCTGAGATCCAAGGATAAAAGGAGAAAAGCGATGGCCACCTACAAGCAGTTGCTGGCAGAGAAGGAAAAGATCGAAGCGCAACTTGTGGAAGTGCGTGCCACAGAAGTGGCCGGTGTTATCGAGCAGATTCGGGCCTTGATGGCGCAGTACGAACTAACCGCGGAAGACATTGCGCCAAAACGGCGTCGTGGCCGTCCTGCTGCGAGCGCGGCGCCTACCGAAAAAATCAAGGTTTCGCTGCCACCCAAGTACCAGGACCCGAAGACCGGTGCCACCTGGACAGGGCGCGGCCGAGCACCCGCCTGGTTGGGCAAGAATCGCGACAAATTCTTGATTCCGGAAGCGTGAGTCAAGGACGATATCCACTGACGTGAAGACGTACCATGCCTCGCCTTCGCGAGGCAACTCGGCACGGGTGGATGGCAACTCACGCACCTCCATTCGTGTGAAATCTGGTGCTTCAGGCTTGTCTCCAATTGATTTCATGTCAATGTCGGATTCGCCTCCGCTCTTTGTATCTGGAACCCGGAAAACACTGGAGGAAGCGGATCCTCAGGCGACGAGCGCCAGTTTTCACACGAGAAGTACCCTTACCCCAAAGAGCGACGACCGACTCCAAAGCGGAGAAGATTCATCGATTTCTGCCTCGAGCCCTTCACGTCGCTGACTCTTACCAGAGGCATGCCAATATCCACTGGACGTGAGCAAGGGACGCATCCCGCGCGGTAATGTCTGGAACCCAGAGGGAAAGCAAGTCTGCAAACACCGCCTGAGGCCGCTTGCCGAGCCGCGAGCGTGATATTGACGCGCTGTACTTTGTCCGAAGATCAGGCGTAACGACGTAGAATGACGCGTACCGCGCGCGCAGCGCGGTGGCAGCCACGGCTCAGAATAAAGGAAAGATGGCTACACTGCCACCCAAGCAGGTCATGGACCTGCTGCTCGACGCGATTTGCGTTGTCGACCGCCATGGCCGTTTTCTATCCATTACGGGGGCTTGCGAAAGTATCTTTGGTTATCAACCAGAGGAGATGCTGGGCAAGCCCATGATGGATTTCGTCCATCCTGAGGAACGGGCGAGAACGCTACAGGCCGTCGAACGGATCGAGGCAGGCTATTTGCAGCGTCATTTCGAGAATCGCTATGTGCGCAAGGACGGCAGTATCGCGCGCATCATGTGGTCGGCGCGCTTGTCCGAGTGCAAGAACCAGCGGGTGGCAGTGGCCAGCGATATTTCTGACCAGGCCGACGCGCTGGCCGAGGAGCGGTTGCAGTCCAGCGAAGCCTCGGCGGAGGCGCATTGGCGGCTGTCGGCCACGCCCCCGACACTGACCCCGCCAGGATTCCCGCCGATTCCACTGTCGATGCAGGATTACACGGTCTTGCACGCACTCGCCAGCGGCGAAGCCTGCGTGACGCGCAAGGCGATCGTGCACGCGCTTGGTGAAGACTTCCTGCATTACGATCAGCGCCGACTGGATACCCAGATGCGCCGCCTGCGCCGCAAGGTCGAGCAGGCGGGCAGTCTGCGCTTGCCCGTATCCACGGTGCGCGGTAAGGGCTTCCGGGTCTACCAGAAGATCGTGATCGACCGCTAGCGCCGAGGCACGACGCGAAGGCACGCGGAGTGCGAGCCGGGCTGCTCAGATTTGCTCAGACAACGCCGGCGATTCTGCTTCTATTCTCTTGGCTTTGAACATAGCCAGACTGGCGATCGTCGGCGTGCCTTGCACGCCCGATCCATCAGAGTTTCCATCGCATGGAGCAGTCTCAACCATCCGTACTTAGCCGTACGGATTTGGACATCGCATTTTCCTCGTTCACAGGTATGGAAGGCGGCAATCTGGGCGCCGCCCTTTGGGTATGCGATGTGGCGCCCCCGTCTAGTTCTGTTCCGCTGTCGGTCGCGTTGCAGAGCCAGCCGATTCCCGGAGCCTGGGACAGGGAGTTTCGTGCGCGCCATGCCGATCAACTGCCGCGCTGGCAGTCGCACTATCGCATCGCACGGGTTTTGGCCGCGGCGCGATCGGCTGCCTTGCCGCTTGGACGCACGCCGATCAGTGCGCAGGAGTACTTTGACAACTATCTCTATGTGCCTTCTGGGTGGGAACTCAAGCTGAATCTCTTCCCATTGCCTGAACGATCCGATCATGCTTTACCCTGGAGTGGGGAACTGCGTAAGCTGTCAGTGCTGCGTGTCAAGTCGGAGTACTATCGCCTATGCCGCCTCGGTGGGCGCTTCCAGTTCATCTCGTCGCTGCGTCGTCAACACCGTCCCCGTGTCGTGCTTTGCCTCGGCCATCGGCACGCGCGCGATTATCTGCATGCCTTCGGTTTCGAAAACATTGAGGGCGCCGAAGTGCTCCTGCAGCCGGCGGATCTAACGCAGCGCCTACAAGTTTTCGAGCATGATCAGACCGTGCTGGTTTTGAGCCCTCGTCTTGGTGGTGCGCAAGGACTGACTTCCGACGTCTTGCTCGACGCGCTGGGCACCTTCTTGGCAAAGTGGCTTCGCCCGACGGATTTTCCGCCCTGCCTGGGCTTGACCACGGATACGCCCATGGCGCCGCCCGCGAATAGCGCTTCGCCTGCTGCTCTGGGGCTCGCATTGAGCGAAGCAGCGTAAGCGTCCGAGAATGGGCGTCCTAGCCTGATAGGCTGAGAGTTGGCAGGATTGCGTCCGCAACCAGAAATTGCGGACGCAAGCATGAACGAAGATGATTTGGCATTTCTCCCGCTGAAGGTGACCCATGTAGGAATCGACCGCAAGCTGAGCTTCGACCCCGATGGCAAACGCCGGCCGATTGGGGCGTGTCTGCGGCCGGGGGGATCGATATCCGGCATGGCGCTGAAGGCTGGCGTCAACGCGACCCAGTTGCACACAAATGGATTCGCGAGCGCGAGCGGGCGGACGCCGCCGTGATGGATGACGCTGAGCCTGCACCACCGGCGTTCGTCCCGGTTGTCGCCGTCGGCGATCTTGTGCCAGCGCCGGTACCGGGGGGCAGCGCGAAGCAGCAAGCCCAGCGCCGCGACCAACGGTACCATCGCGCCTGACGGCGCCGTTGCCCGACGGCGTGACGTGCCCCAACCTGAAACCACGGTTTGGTACTACAGGCAAACCGGCAAAGGGAGCGACGCGGAGTGTGGGGCCGTCGCCGTCCACGGCGTTTCAAGGCACGTCGTCTACTAGGGATCCACGGTCGAGATTCTTGAAGGCGATCTTCAGGACGCCGACCAAGTCTTCCACGATTTCTGCGCTCTCAAGAACCGGAAACTCCTTTCGGAGCTTGTTCGAGACGGCACCCTGGTTGTCCCTGATCGAGCGGATGATCCGATCGATATCGGCGTCAGGACCATCGATGATGTCCTTCACCATCCGCCGCGCGGTTGTCCACTCCTGCAGAATCCCGGCTTCCATCCTCATTTCCTGCCTGATGGTTCTGTCGATCACGTCAGCCATATACTCGGCCTGCGCAGTCAGGTCAGGGTAACGCCATGCCGGCAAGGCAGCGTCATATCCAGCAAACTCGAAGTTCGACTGGACGCCATCCGGGTACAGCCTCCGAGTCGGCGTGAATGCGCATAGGTCGCCATATCGAGCCATCAGCGGCTTCGAGAAGCGTTCAAGGATCTGGTCGTAGCGCGCGATGTTCTGCGGTTTCTCTGTGATGACAGCCGAGATTGGTAGGATGAAGGGCCGCGGGACGGCGCCGTCTCGCCGGAGGACGTCATTGATGATGAAGCGGTGGATGCGCCCATTGCCGTCGGCCAGTGGGTGGATGAACACGAACGCAAACGCGGCGGTTCCGGCGCGAACCACGGACGATTGCCCGGCAGTGCGTTCCAAAAAGACTTCGAGCCCGCGTAGGAGTTCCGGCAGCTGATCCCAGTGTGGGGCAACATAGTGGACGATTTGCTCAAACCGATGCGTCTCGCCGACGAACACGGGGGAGGCGCGCAGCCCAAAACGGGAAATCGTGCTGCGCTCGCTCACAATCTCTCGTTGCAAATCGGCTAACGTGTCAGGGGAGAGCAGCGCTGGGTACTCCCCTATGCGGCGTTCCATGACTGCCGCGAATCGGCGAATTCGATCTTTCTGGTCTTGCTCATGCTCGATCGCAAACGACGACTTGGATTCCTTGATGGTCAGCCAGACGGCGCTGCGCATCAGAATGTTGCCCCCGAACTCTGCATTTAGCTCGTCGAGCCGCGCCGCGCAGTCGTAGTGCTGCGCCTCCCTAATTTCCGGGGTTCGCCGAACCAAAGGGCAGAAATGTCGATTGCCGGGCAGGTTGTCCCGCACGCGCCAACGTGTATTTCGAGTGGCCTCCGTCGCCGTCACGTAGGCCTCGGGGTCTATCGCGTCGACGTAGTTGCCCCCGGTCACCGTCTCGACGCCGGCGATCCGCCGGCCGGTGAGCCATTCATACAGGAATCCAACGCGTCTGGCATATTGGCCGGTGCGCTCGCTGTTCAGCCAGGCGGCCAACTCAGCCTCTGGAAGCACATCAAAGAGCCGCGCCAGGAACTCGAGATGGACGCCTTCATGTCGTAGCGCGTAAGTCAGGTGAGACTGCAGCGTCGGCTCTTGGCGAGAGGCGGTCGGGTAGGTTTCCAGCGTCTTTCCGTCGTTGACGACGGAGCGCCGAGCGGCGCCGATCTCGCTAGTGATCTGGAAATCCTGCACGGGGGTGACGTTGTAGTGCTCCGAGAGCCACTTATACCCCATCCATTCTGTCGTCAAAGCACACTCCAGTCGTTTAATCTGGCCGACGGACGTTTAAATATCCCGCATTTTTTCTATTATCGTTTAAGCGCCACTTTTATGCTGTAATCTTCTCGGCGCAGCGAGCCTGTGCGGCCGCTGGTGGCGCGCGAGTTCCGTGACCAGTTCGTGGGTGGGAGGAACCCGGAAACGCAATTAATCGCCAGGATTTGCCCACTTCCCAAAATGGAACAGCCCGGCAGGAAAGGCGGGGCAAAGGCCCGCTATCAGCGCTTCCACCCAATCCGGTGCCGTTCCTGCGTAGCCTCATGCCGCGCATCGTCCTCGGTGTGCAGGTAAGCGCTGATGGTCGAGATGGATGCATGCCAAAATTATCCCGTACAAAGCGCAGGTCCACCTGCCGGTCAGTCATGTGCGAGCCCGCCGTCTACTTGCGCTGGACCTTCCGCCAGGCACGTCCAGTAGCGGGTTCCGTGACACCAGGTCCGGATCGCCTCGCGCAATTCCGCCTCTATCAGGGCAAGCTCTTGGGCGTGTTGAACGAGGTCCGCGAAGATGCCGATCTTGAGCGGCACCTTGGGCGCAGGGTTCTTCGGAAAGGGTTGCGGGAAGCGTTTTTGCGGCATGGCGATGGCGTGCACCACCGGATCGACAGTTTTTGTGGGCTGGGCCGAAGCGGCAACCCGTGCGCGGGGCGGCTTTGGGCTTTTCGCAGCCTTTGCCTGTTCTGCCAGTTGTTTTTTTAGTGCCGCCAGTTGTTCGAAGCCCATCGTGTCCAGCCGAGTCATACCCCGGGGCGATTGTAGAAGTCCCGCCTCATTCTCCTTGCCGCCTGCGCCAGATAGGACTTAGCAAGGGCGATTTTCGGGCTCGGCACGCTGGTGCGCCTCATGTCCTGCTTGTCCATCCGATCGATGCCGCCTGTGACTTGGGCTTCCCGCGCGGGGGCCCCGAGCAATCAGGCGCTTGGTCCGCCATGCCGAGTTATTGTGGCGCTACCGCACGGCACGTTCTATGGGAGCCGGGGGGCGGGTGACTATTCCGGCGACCCGACTGGTATCGGGCAATCGATATTCCCAGCAAGATCTGGAATACGATACGGCTTCAGGTCATGGGCGTCTGAAAGTTCTGGTCCCCGAAAAGTAAAAACCCCACACTTCGGAAAGTGTGGGGTTCGGCAGCAGTCTGAAGCTCACATCCGGGCGGGCTACTTCGCCAGGGAATGCGAAGAGGGCCCCTTCAGGCGTCCTCCCCAGTACCTATCGGGACCAAGCTGGAGAGGGGGACCGGGTTCGGGGGAGTGGTCCCCGACCGGGGCTTGCAGCCTATTAGAGGGCGGCGCCGTCAGACGCGATGTAGTACCTGGCGCCATCGGTATAGGTGTCGAATTTGCCGCTTTTCGCGCCGTCAGTGTAAACATCGTACTTCCCAGACCGCGCGCCGTCAGTGTAAGTGTCGAATTTGCCACTCTTTGCAAACGCCGGAGCAGCCGACAGGGCGGCGGCGAGTGCGGCGACAGCGATCAGGGCATGGCGATTGGTATTCATGGCTCACCTCTTTCTAACTGGTGGATGCCATTCTTTTGGTCCGGCCTGTTGCACTGCGGCATCCGATGACCGAATACTAGGGATTTCCCTCGTAGAGGTAAACCCTTGCACCCACAATGATCGATTTCAATACCCACAATAATCTGGCCTGAGCCGGAAGTATTTTGGCTGAGCCCGGCGGACTATGTCAGGAATCGCCTGGGAATCGATGCGCATCCTCAAGGTGGTAGGGGCCCAGCACCTTTGCTCGGGCGGTGCAGCAACTGGCGTTGTTCTTTGCGGTCGTCGTGCCAGCCTGAAGAGCCACTTAGGCTTGTTGCTGATCGACCATCTTTCCTAAATCTCGGGCACCGCGAGAATGCCACCTGTAGGTGCGAGAGCCTGCGGTAGGGCGCAGCCAGCGCGCCGAGTCCCGGTCGGCGTCTCGCGCGACACAGCCTGCCCACATCCGATGACCGGCAGGACACACCTCTTGTACATGATCGGCCGGAAGCGGGGAGACGAGGTCGCTTTCACAGACCGATAGATGGCGACCGAACGCGGCCGGGCTTGCGACTTGGGCTGCTCTCCAGAACCGCAACGCGACCGGCAAGTGTGTTGGGGCCAAGCCCTGACAAATTGCCTTCGCTGTCCTTTAGATCGATCAACAACTGGCGGATCAACTGGCTCGTGTCGCTGCATGTCCTTTCTAGTTGTCCATCGAGCGCGCCTGACCCCGAAGGATGAAGCGGGCGCGCGGCACGCGCAGGCAGCGAGCCAGCGCAGGCCTGCGTCAATTGTTGCTGCTCCACCCGATCCGATGCCGCTCCTGCGTCGCTTCGTGCCGCGCATCCTCTTCCGAGTGCAAGTAAGCGCTGGTGGTCGAGATGGACGCGTGCCCAAAATTGTCCCGTACAAAGCGCAGGTCCACCTGCTGGTCGGTCATGTGCGAGCCCGCGGTATGGCGCAGCCAGTGCGCGGAGGCGCTGGCCAGCACCGCGGCCGGGCTTTCCCATTCGGGGCCGCGCGCGCGCAGGCGCGCGGCCGCCAGCGCGAAGATCTCCTTGAGCACCAGGTGCAGTGCGCCGCGCGATAACGGTTTTTCCTTGCCGATGACCGGCAGCACGATGGGGCGTTCCTCGCCGGGCAGCGGCGCCGGCGGCAGGCCGTGGGCGCTGCGATAGCGCGCCAGTTCCACCATCAACTCATCGGTGGCCGGCACCAGCCGCGTCTTGTTGCCCTTGCCGGTCACCTCCAGCCACCAGCGCTCCGCGCCCTCCCGGTCGCGCCGGCAAAAAAATGCCCCCATGCGCGTGCTGGCCACCTCGGCTGCACGTAAGCCGCCCAGATACAGCACCGTGAAGAGCCAGCGGCACCGCGCCGCGTGCAGGCGCTCGCGCTCGGTCGCGCTGTCGCTCGTCCCCGGCATCGCCTCGATGGTGTCCTTGACCGTCTGCCACATGGCGTGGCTGAGGTAGCGCGTGATCCTGGGCTGGCTCTGGCGGCGCCGGCGGCGCGCCAGCGACAGCGGGTTGCCGGCCAGGTAGCCGGCCTCGACCAGCCAGGCGAATAGCGCATTCAGGATCACCATGGTGTGGCGCGCGCTGGCCGGGGAGAGCGGACCGGCGAAAGGGCGCCAGTCCGGATGGCTGCGCGCGAGTTTCTTGCGCGAGGCCATGACCCAGCGCCAGGCCGGCTGCGGGTCGGCCAGGAAGCGCTCGTAGCGCAGCAGGTCCTCGTGGGTGAGCGACGACAGCGGCTTGCCGTGCTGCATGACCGCCCATAGCAGCAAGCGCTCCGCCTCGCGCCGGTAGGTCTGCAGGGTGGCCGGGGTGTCGGTGTAGCGCGCCAGCCAGGCGGTGACGGCGGCGAGATCGTCGGCGGCCGCGATCTGCGGGGTGCCGCCGCGGGCGCGGTTGCTGCCGGTGGTGCCGGATAGGTCGGCGGGCAGGGCCAGGCGTTCGAGCGGGGTGGCGGGCAGGGCAGTGAAGGCGGTGTGGGCAAGCGGGAGGGGTTCCATCGTGGCACGCAAGGCGCGCAAGCTGATCCAGGCATTATTATAGACAGAAGCCTACTTATGTCTAAAGATTTATCTTTTTAGTTAACTATTTAACGTATTACGTAGTAATATACGACAAATTTACCGAACGTTCCACGTAGAACATGACCGCCAGCCCGCTCGATCACCCGCCGCCCCTGCCCAGCGACGCCGCCGCCGAGGCCCAGCTCGCCGCCGACATCGCCACGCTGCGTGCGCAGTTCCCCGACACCCGCGCGCTCTACCGCGAGGTCTGCGCCTTGCTGTTCTTCCGCTACGGCATCACGCCTACCGCCAACAAGCTCTATCAGTTGGTACGAAAGGGCAGCATGGGCACGCCCACCGAGGTGCTGGCGCAGTTCTGGCAAGACCTGCGCGGCAAGATGCGCGTGACCATCGACCAGCCCGGGCTGCCGGACGCGCTCAAGGCGATCGCGGCCAACGCCGTGCAGTCGATCTGGCAGGCCGCCAATGAGGCGGCCGCCGGCGAGCTGGCCGCCTTGCGGGCCGAAGCGCGGCTGCAGGCGAGCGAGGCGGAAGCGCAGCGCGACCAGGCGCGCGCCGCGGTGGTGGAGGCCGAGCAGGAGAAAGCCGCCGTACAGGCCGGGCTCGACGCCGCCCAGCGGGCCAGCGCGGCGCTACAGGGGGAGCTGGACGCCGAGCGCCAGGCCCACGCGGCCGCGCAGGCGCGCCAGGAGGAGGGCCGGCGTCAGATCGAGGCGCTGGAGCGACAACTGGGCGAGATGCATACGCAGTTCTCGGCGGACCTGGAGCGCACCCGCGAGCAGGTCGCGGTGGCGCAGGAGCGCGCCAGCGCCACGGAGCGCCGCGCGCTGCGCGAGATCGACCAGGAACGCACGCTGCGCCAGAAGGGCGAGCAGGCGCTGGCGGATTTGCGCGCCGAACTGGCGGCCGGGCAGGCGAGGGCGCAGGAGGCCGCCGTGGCTGGCGCGGAGGCGCGGGCGCGGCTGCAGGCCGAGCGCGATACGCTCAGCCGGCAACTGGTGGAGGCAGAGCAGGCGCTCGGGCGCGGGCAAGCAGCCCAGGACGAGCTGCGGGCGGAACTGGAGATGGCAGTACGGCGCGCCGAGCGGGCCGATGCGCAAGCCAGCGCGACGCGCCGCATGGCGACCACCAGGCGCCAGGTGCCAGCGACCAAAACCAAGTTCAAGTTCAGGCCGGGGCCGGTCTGAGGAGAGGAGGGGGGCGAGGATTTGTCCATGCCGCATGGCATCGAGGTTTCGGCCACGGCGTTTCACATGGTTCCGTTACGAACCCCAACGGCGGATAGGCGCGGCCAGGACTCCTTCAAGAGGAAATTGAATGCCGCCCCCTTGAAAACCGGCGACAGATTGCCTAATTTAATCTCGCCCAGGCAGCCGCGATGTTGCGCGCTGCGTGTTTCTGTTTGTTTGCCAGCAGTTTGGCAGGCGAGTGGGAGCGCATAGGCCCGTTCGCCTCCTTGCTGCATCAAAGGAGGATACGATCATGAGTGATCTCTTTTTGGGGACCGACCTCTTCAGCGAGTTCGACCGCCTGCAGCGCCAGATGGCGAGCTTGTTCGGCGGCTTCCCGTCCAGCATCCGCTCCGAGCGATCCGGCGCGTTCCCTGCCGTCAACGTTGGCACCACGGAAGATTCGATCGAGATCGTCGCATTCGCTCCTGGCATCAAGCAAGACAACCTTGAGGTATCGATCGACAAGGGCTTGCTGACGATCAGCGGCGAACGCGAAGCCGCGCACTCGGAAAATGACGCCGAGGTACGGCCGTACGCGCAGGAGCGATTCGTCGGCCCCTTCCGGCGCATCGTCGAACTGCCACAGAATGCTGACCCCGACAAGGTACAGGCGCACTACGCCAACGGCTGCCTGTCGATCAGCATTGGCAAGCACGAATCCTCGAAGCCTCGGTCGGTCACTGTCCAGTAACGTGAGGAGAATGCCATGAGCGACACTACCCAAGTGGTTGAGCGCGGCCAAGGCGCGGTGGCGCAACGCCAGGAAGAGAGGCCGACGCGCAAGATCACGCTGCTTCCCACTGTTGACATCTTCGAGGACAGCAACGGCGTCACCCTTTGGGCGGATCTGCCGGGGGTCACCAAGGACAGACTCAACGTGAGTGTCCATGATGGCACCCTGTGCATCGAGGCGGAAGCCGTGGTGCCGACCCCGGCCAACCTGCGAGTGCAACACGCGGAAATTCGCGAGCCGCACTTCGCCCGCGCGTTCGCCCTGAGTCCAGAGTTCGATACGTCGAAGATAGACGCGCACTTGCAGGATGGCGTGTTGAAGCTGACGATCCCGCGCCGAGACGAGGCACGGCCACGTCGCATCGCGGTTAGCGTCGGGTGAGTTCTGTCGTGCCATTCACGGGGTTGAAACGGCAGGGTGGCGTCCGGATGGGCGCCACCGTCGGCCCTTAGAAGACGCGGATGACCGTATCGGCGGCCTCACCACCAGGGTTGGGTCTAGCGGCGTCGCCGGTGGCCGGGCGCGGCCGGTCGTTGCCGGCGGTCATTCGTACCCGTCAACTGAGCATTCGGCAGGAGGGTAAGATGAAAACGGAACTGGGCAAATGGAACCCCTTCAAGTTCCTGCGGAAGACGACAAGTGACAAACAACCGATGGGGGATGCGTCCAACGTGCCCGCGCCGAGGCACGGCACGCCCGACTGGCCCGACGTTGCGCCTCCCCAAGACCGGTTCGTCGCGGTCTGCCGTAAGGACGATCGAAGTGAAGTGAGCTGATGTCTGCAATCCTGAGGCATCGTATGTATTTGCGCGAAGCGTGCTCCAGGCAGGCGGGCAATCCTGGCGGCCGTGGAAGGGGGCGGCTGACGCGGAACGCCAGAGGCGGGCGCAGCCCTTTGGCGCGCGCGGTGCTTGGGGCTGCACGCTATGGGCTTCCAGTGGGGCTCATTGCAGCGGCGAACGACGGCGCGACGTTGCGTTCTTGAAATCGCCGGACTCGCCCCTATTTTGGCGGCAATGTACTGTCGGATGGAGACTTCCATGGAGTTCAATTCTGAGTGGCTGACGCTGGGCAAGCATCGGGTGCAACTCAAGTGCGTGCGCGGCTTCCCTACCGAGCGAACGCGGAGTGTGGCGGAGCTGGCCAAAATGGCCATTGAGAACAACCTGAGCGCGGGAGCCCGCTTGGTGGAGGTGACCGCAGAAGGCGAGAAGGCCTATGTGATCAGTGTCGGTACGACCTTCGCGAAAGACAGGGAGGCGGCGCCCCACCTGGAAGTGGCATTGGCCACAATGTTCGGCTTAGCGCCCGAGCAGGTCAACATAGACGTCGTCGTGGTCAGTCAAACGGAGGTGGATATGCACTTTGGCGTGTATGAGCGGATGCTGGCCGAAAAGCTTGGCGCCGTGCCACCAATCCAGTGAAGCTCGGTCCTGGCACCAGAGTTCGAACGGGTTATCGTTGATAGCACGGTCCAGGAGAAGGTCGTTGCCTATCCGACCGACAGCCCGCGGCTGGAAGTGGCGCGGGCTAAGGTGGTCCAACTAGCAAGACGCGCTGGCATCCGGCTCAAGCAGACCTTTACCAGGGAAGGCAAGTGGCTGCGATTTCGTGCGGGCGGTTATGCGCATGCCAAGCAGTTCAAACGGCTGAGTACAATGCTCACGCGTCAGCGCACCGTGCTCGGCCGTGTACTGCGTGATATCGAACGCAAGATGGCGGCGCTCGCCGAGGATCAGCAAGAGCGTTTGCGTCCCTGGCCAGAACGCGCGCGACGCACTGCGCAGCAGCGTGCCAAGGGGGGTACAGATGAGCAAAGCCGGCGCCGAATTTGTCACACCAGCATCGAATGGTTTCGTAGGTCATGACCACGCCGCGCTCAAACAGCTACTCCTCGATGTCGCGCGCGCAGGACACTGCTGCGTATCATGCTCTGCTGGGGTATCGCCGCCGCAGCGATGATGTACGTCGACACGCCGCCCCAGTTCTATGCCGCGCGGCTCCTGCTCGGCGTGTTCGAGGCCGGCTTCTTTCCTGGCGTTATCCTGTATCTCACCTACTGGTACCCTTCGGCCCGCCGCGGGCAGGTGATCGCGATCTTCATGACGGCGACGACTATTGTCGGCTGCGTCGCCGGGCCGTTGAGCGGCGCCCTCCTGAAGTATATGAACGGGGTTGGCGGCATGCACGGATGGCAGTGGCTGTTCGTGGTACAGGGCCTGCCCGCTTCGGTACTCGGTGTATTGATCTACCTGCTGCTGCAGGACCACCCGAACGATGCGAACTGGTTGACGCAGTCCGAGAAGAACCTACTCCGCCATCACCTCGAGCACGACGAAAATGGCATCGAGGGTAGGGACGAACCCAGCGTCCTGCACGCCTTGCGTGACCCCAAGATCTACATCTTCGCGCTGGTGTACTTCTTGTCGCTCGGCGCGACCTATGCACTCGCGTTCTGGGTTCCGACCTTGATCCAGAGCTGGGGCGTCAAGGACGTCATGCTGATCGGCATCTACGCCGCGATCCCGAATGCGGTCGCCGTAGTCGGCATGGTCCTGGTCGCACGCAATTCAGACAAGCACCACGAGCGCCGCTGGCACTTCGCGATCAGCGCGGCCGTCGCGGCCATCGGCATGTTTGCCACCACCCTGCTGCAGGGAAACCTGGCGGGGTCGATCATCGCGCTGTCGATCGCATCGATCGGCACCGCCTCCCTGACGCCGCTGTTCTTCACGCTTGTCAGCGAGTACCTGTCGGTGACCTCGGCCGCCGGCGGCATCGCGTTGATCAGTAGCCTGGGCAACCTCGGGCCGATGGTGAGTCCGTCGATCACCGGCCTTATCCGGCAGCAGACCGGCAGCGCGACCTACGCCATGTACCTGGTAGTCGCGATGTATGTGGTCGCTGGCGCCCTCCTGCTGAGCACCGTGCGCGCGGTGAAGGCGGCGAGGCGGGGCGCTTCCTAGTTGGGGTAATCGAATGGCGGGGACTTCCATTCGATTACCCCGAGGAGGGCAAGCGCCAGGTCGAAGCGCTGGAGCGGCAACTGCAGCGAACCATGGACGCCGCGCTCACCATTCAAGCACTGCGGGAAAAGTCATGACTTCTGTATAAGGAAATGGGCCATGGAGGGGATTCGCTGCGCGCCTCGATCGGTGGTATTGGTTTGCACAATGTTGTTCCCGCTGGTCCGCTGCCAACTGGCCGATCGCTGAGGCCACTACGCTTTCCATGGGAGCTGTCAAAGGATGCCCATTGGGGGCGGGAACAAAATTGCTGCAAAAACCGGAAACAAGAATGTGCAAACCAACGGTTGCGAGTACTCCATATTCTCCAAGCCGGCCGACATGTCTGACATAACATCCGGTGCCGCGACAATTGAAAGTTGAATCTGGGGGTGGACATTTGATTCGCCTATTCTTTGTCGGGCGCAAAGCACCCGATGGCCATCAGCCGTCCATCGACGAGCGGCCGGCGGGAACAGGAGCAAAGTCGAAATGGGCGGCGGCATACACGGCATTGCATGCCCAGACTTCTTCGCCGTCCCTATAGAAGGTGACCCATTTGCCGTCGCTGACGCAGTGGGCGCCAGGGAAAACCTCATCATGGCCGTTGGGACCGTCCAGCGGAAAGGGCGCGTGGGGCGTGGCCCAATAGTGGCCGTTCGGCAACGCCGATGGCGTCTTTCGGGACATACTCTTCAGGACAGCCATGCGCTATCGCTCAACATGGTGTCCAACCCCGCCGCGAAAAAACGGATTGTGTCAATCCTGCAACGGCATGGCACCGACCCGAGACATCCTCGTGTAGTCTCACTGCCAAATCTCCTTCTGCCATACCGTGCAATTCCGCCATGGCGCAATACCTCCGAATTGCCGCCCGAGCCTTCCGCCTCGGCGCCATCATCGTGATCATCGCCGTTGTCTCCCGGCAAGTTTACCTGCGCGTCGGCCCTCAGGCTGGCATTGCCGCCGCGGAAGAGGATCCCGCCGCAACGATGTTGAGCCGGTGCGAGGCGATGCACAGTCGCCTGCAGAATCGGCAAGTTTCCGAAGACGCTGCGCAGGGTGCCGAGGAGCCGCGCTCCCGTTGCATGGCGTCCTGAGCGCGCAGCGAAGCTGACCAACCAGCGCCTCACGCGCCATCCCCGACGTGACGGATGCAATGGCGGCCATTCGCCGAACTCGAAGGTCAGCTGGCGGTCTCCAGCGAGCGGCGACCGCCGGCACGTTACCGGCACCTTGCTTACACAAAGCGTCTAGCCGTATCGTAGCAACCGCGCCAGCGGGTGATTTTGCCGTCATGAACGGTGAACACATGGATCCATTCGGTTTCGACCAGTTTTCCTTCCGGCCGGGATACGAATCGTTCGAAGCCTAGCACGGTCACCTGTTCGCCGGCCTCGATGAACTCGCGTGGCTCGAAACTTTGCATGTCGTCCGCCTGTGCCACCTCAGCGAAGAACCGCGCCACCTCTTCCTTGTTATTACGCTGGCCGGCGTAGGGGATGGCGGGCGGCCCCAATAGCTTCCAGTCCACCTTCTCGGCAATGAGATCAAGAATGGCTGGGACATCGCCTCGCCCGAAAGCGGCGTAGGCGGCCTTGACAACGGAAAGTGAGTTGGCCATGTGTGCTCCAGAGTTGGAAGCGCGGATTTCCGCGCAAGCGATTCCAACTTAGTGCCAAATCTGCGCGTCTTCAACCGGCTCCGTGCGGGACGGTTTGATACCTTTGCCGGGCTGGCGAATGGCTCGCCAGATGCGAAGTACGCCTTCGTATAGGCGTGTACGCCCGCATCCGCCAGCACCGCCTCCGGCGCCAACCAACGATACGCCCCATGCTGGAGCTAGGGCAACTGCGCCGCGTCCACCGGCCCAGGTAGACAGCGGGGCAGCGCGGCGCTACAGGGGGAGCTGGACGCAGATCGCCAGGCCCGCGCGGCCGCCCAGGCGCGCCAGGAGGAGGGCTTCCGTCAAGTGGACGCGCTTGAGCGGCAGTTGCAGGAGTTGCGTACCCAATTCTCGGCGGAGCTGGAGCGTACCCGCGAGTTGGTGGCCGTCGCGCAGGAGCGCGCCAGCGCTACCGAGCGCCGCGCGCGGTGCGCTGCGGGAGATTGGAGCCGATTGGTCCCGATGTAGTGCGCGTGCATCCGGACCCACCTGCACTCTGGCCTTGCCCCTACTCGTCAGCTTGTAGCGGCCATTGCTCCACTTCCGCCTATCGTGAAGCCGTTACCTTCTCATCGCCGCCCCTCTACTCGGCAGACACGTTTTGTATTTAAACGGGTCGATAGCTAGCCAGCCTGGCCGTGCGGGAAAGCCCCGTCAAGCTGGCCAGAATCTCACGACGGTCACCCGGCATGCACCAACTGTGTGAATGCGGCTTCCACGAATCGCTCCACTTTGGCCGATACGTATTTCCGGGTCGGATAGGCAACCCACACATCCACTGCAGGAAGCGTTTCGTTTTGCAATACCTTGACCAGACGCCCAGCTGAAAGATCATCGGTGACTAGGAACGTCGGAACAATGACAATCCCTGCGTCTTCAAGTGCTAGCAGACGCAGCATTGCGCTGTTGCCCGTGATATTTACGCGCCGGGATTCCAGTTTGGGCAGCTCGCCTGCGAAGCGCCGAAGGCAGAAGATGCGGTGGCCTTTTAGTTCTGCGAACGTGGAAGGTGCCTGCAGGCTGCCAAGATAAGCCGGCGTGCAGCAGGCGACGAAATGGCTGAGGCTCGCCCGGCGAGCCACTACGTCATCGCTATTTAGCATGCTATCGACCACGATCGCCACGTCGAAGCCCTCTTCGATCATATCGATCTGCCTGTCCACAAGAGAGACATCCAGTTTCACTTCGGGGTGGCGCCGGGCATACTCGGCCAGCACAGGCGCCAGCAAAGTTAGAGCAAGCGAGGACGGTATCGCGACGCGAAGCAGGCCTCTCGGATTGACATGTTCCTGCCCCGCGAATGCATCGGCCTCGTCGATGGCGGCCAGAATTTCCCCGCAGCGCCGGGCGTATTCGATGCCGATTGCGGTTGGCAGCACGCTTCTGGTGCTCCGCTGTAGCAGGCGCGCCCGCAACTGCGACTCCAGTCGGGCCACGGCGCGCGTGACCATCGGCTTTGAGACTGCCATGACGCGCGAAGCGGCAGCGAAAGAGCCGCTCTCGACGACTTGAAGGAAAACTCGCATTGTGAATAGCCTGTCCACCGTGCCTTCTCATTGGAATGTTTCACCGCTTGCAACACTGCGTGAACCGCCTGGAGCCTTTTCGGGGCCCATGCCCGCGGCTATGCTTGAACTCGTAAACCCGGTTTCCACGGATACCCGTAGTTCGTAGTAGAGGAGTTCGAGAATGAAGCGCAGCTTGATGATGTTCGTTTTTTTTGCGGCGGTGTCTGTTGGTCTGGAGGCCATGGCAGCCGATCGCACGGTGGCACAGCCGATGTCTCCGGCGTGCGCGCAATCGCAAGTCACCCGGGAGCAAGTCAAGCGTGAGCTTGCCGAAGCCGTGGCGCATGGCCGCCTCGTCACCGAAAACAATTACCCGGAGATCTTTATGCAAGCTGGAACGTGCAGCCGTGTGCAGGGTACGGCCGGCTCTTCAGTCAGTGCGCAGCCGGGAGGGATCGGTGCTTGCGGCCGCTGACTACACGCGCGCTGAATGAGAGCGCCTGGCTACCAGGGTTGGCGTCGTAGGAGGTAGTCCAAGCCTTTCCTTTGGCGCCTGCCCGCACCGGCCACGAGCCTCGGATCGACGCAGTCGTCCCGAGGCCGCCGCCGTCTTGAACCCCTGGTCAGCCAATCCTCATACTTCTCATCCATGCCGCTCTGCACATCGTAGTGCGGCATGGGGGCGAGCGTGTGGACGGTGGCGTCGCGCCAGTCAATCAACCGGCCGTACATCCGGATCCTGCCTTCCCGGTCATGCAGCGGCATCGGATGCGCTTACGGATTCCACCATCCCGGATCGCCATTGCCCTCAAGATATTCGCCTTGCTTGGTGATGAAGGTACGCGATTCATGGTCCGGTAAAAACGCGCCCTCAACGGCGAGGCCCAGCCAGTCGAGCGAGGCCGTCAGCCACTCGTCCGATTGCGGCCCGATCGGGTGGAATTCGTACTGGTAAATCCAGAGCTCCTTTGGCCCGCGCAGCTTGTTGTAGACATCGATGGTGGAGTCCAGTGTCGTCAGTTCGTCGTTCTCGCCGGTGACGATGAGATAGGGCACGCTGACGCGCGGCGCGATATCGTCCAGTGCCATCGTTTTCGAGAGCGCCTGGATTTCGTCGGTGTCGGTGATGCCTGTCATGAACATCAGGTTCGACATGAAGCTCGGCTGCGCTTGATTGAGCAACACGAATTTGTCGCCCAAGTTCGACATGTTTGCAGCGATGGCACGGATACGAGGCTCGACCGCGGCGGCCCGCGTCGCCCACCACGACCCCATGCTGGAGCCCATGATCATGATGCGCTCCGGATCGATGGCGGGATGTGCCGATAGCCAGTCGATCACGGCGGTGATTGCGCGGTCATAGTTGTCGAGTGTCATCTTCAGACCCTTGGTCAGGCTCTCTCCCTGACCCGGTCCGTCGAGTGCAAAGGCGGCCCACCCACGCGGCAGGATGCGCTGCTCCATCAGCTTGTGCCAGTCTTCCTTAAACATGTCCATGCCGGGCAGCATGATCACGCAGGGCAGGCGCTGCGCGCCGGGAGGATGCTCCAGGATGCCGTGGAGATGCTTGCCTTCGAATGGCAGCATCACGCGCTCGATGGGGTGGTCGGAGAATTCGATGACCTTCTCGAAGGTTGCTACCAGCTTGTCCAGATAGCGCATGCGACGCGGATCGTCGCCGATGATGGAATAGTGCGTGCGCGCATAGAGCAACGTCGCACGTTCATAAAGGCGCTTTGCCGTGCGGATGAAGCCGCGCTCCTCCCAATGACGGGCGCGCTGCTCTATCTCCCTGGCTGCGGCGCTCCAGGCCGAGGGGAGCATCGAACCCGCCTTGACCGGGTTGAACACTCGCTTCAGATCGGTCGAGTCGTAGCCGATCTGCTCGAAGATCGCACCTGCATCCGGATGCAGCACATCCAGGCCACCCACGGCCAGGAAGGCGTCGAGCACCCACCTCTGGCCCTTACGCGTCATATCCATCTTTTCCTCTCCTCTCTTTCTCTTGGTTTGCCGATATGCACTGTCTGCAATATAGCAGCGTGATCTGAGATCACGCAATGCTTTGTTAGCAAACCTGCGATCGCCACCGCTGCTCGTTGTTTTTCCAAAAAAACCGCATGAAAAAGGCTATTAATTCACTTTTTGCACTTGGAGGCGTAAACCCCAATTGAGATCAGTGATCACAAGAACGATATTTGCATTAGCCGCAAGCCAGGGAGCTTGAGAGCCGAACAATTGATACGGAGAACTACCCCCATGCTGTCGCGAACACTATTGCCGTTGTTTATCGCGGGTGCCGCCTGCCTTACACCGTCTCCTGCCAAGGCAGCCGATCCGGCACTACTGCGCGTCGGTCTGATGACCGTCAAGACAGGTGTCGCTGCCGGTATCGGCAGTCAAATGCAGGAAGGATTCGAATACTTGCTGAGCGAGAGGGGGGGGCGCCTCGCCGGGCGCCCGATTCAACTCATCGTGGCGGATACGGCGGCGTCTCCAGCCACCGCGAAGGCAAAGTTTCTGCAGCTGACCGAGCGCGATCATGTGGACGTGGTGGTGGGCCCGCTGGCGGCATTCGAGGCTGTCGCGATCCGGGACGACGTGGTCCGGGCCCGCGTGCCGGTGATCCTCAGTTCAGCGGCTGCGGAGGACCTGACGCAACGGAAGGCCGATCCCTGGATGGTGCGCAGCTCCAGCTCATCCGCGCAGGCGATGCATCCATTCGGGGACTATGCCGCGCGCGTGCTCAAGTACAAGCGCATCGCCGTGGTCGCGGAAGACCTCGCGTTCTCCCATGAGGCCGTCGCCGGATTCCAGCGCACATTTGAAGAGGCCGGAGGAAGGATCACTCAGCGGCTCTGGGCACCATTCAATTCGAGTGATTTCGCCACCGTTATTGCGCAGATCAAGCCCGACGTTGACGCCGTGTTCATCAACTTCTCGGGGGCCAATGCCACGCGCTTCCTCAAGCAGTACAACGAGTATGGCCTCAAGCAGAAGCTTCCCTTGCTCGCCGGAATGAACACGGTCGACGAGTCCCTGCTGGACAGCCTGGGCAACGAAGCGCTCGGCATTACCTCCGCAGGCTGGTATAGCGCGGCCATCGACACGGCGGATAACGCGCGATACGTTGCCGGCTTTCGCAAGCGCTACAAGAGCACACCGGGTTTCTATGCGACAGGCGGCTACAGCGCCGCGTTGCTACTCGAACAAGCGCTACAGGCAACGGGTGGCATGCCAGCCGACGGAAAGGCGCTGGCCGATGCACTGCACGCAGTGAAGATCGATCGCTCGCCGCGCGGACCGCTGAAATTGGATCGCTTCGGCAACCCGGTTGTGACCGTGTACGTGCGCAAGGTAACGAGAGTCAACGACAGGCTCGTCAACTCGGTCGTGATGAGCTATCCGGATGTCAGCCAGTTCTGGACCTACGAGCCGAAAACCTTCCTCGCCAGTCCGGTTTATTCAAGGGAGTTTCCCCCCGCACGGAACCTCGAGTAAGCCGGCGCACTGGAGCTCACCATGTCCTTGCTTCTTACGCAAACGCTCAACGGCCTGACCTTCGCTTCCCTGCTGTTCCTGATGGCGTCCGGCTTCACACTGATCTTTGGCCTGATGCGTGTGCCGAACATGGCCCACGGCGCGCTCTTCATGTTGGGCGCCTATCTGGCGGTCACGCTGCTTGGTGCCGATCTGCCGTTCGCCGTTGCCGCTTTGTTGGCGGCGGTGTTGGTTGGTGTCCTGGGCGTATTTGTAGAACGCGTCATCCTCGCGCGCATTGCTGGCAATGAACTGGCGCAGGTGCTGGCAACCCTAGGCATCGCCTTCGTGATTGCCGACGCTTGCCGTGCGGCATGGGGAGGCATGCCGCTGGAGGTCGCATCGCCCGAATGGCTGAGTGGCACCACCACGTTCGCGGGTACCGTCTTTCCTTTGTACCGCCTGTTCGTCGTGGGCGTGGCGGTTGCGATCGCCATTGCTCTCGATCGGTCCTTGTCACGTACCACGCTCGGCGCAAGGCTGCGCGCCGCAGTTGACGATCGCGTCATGGCGCGTGCCGTCGGCATTCCAGTTGACCGTTTGTTTGTCGCCACGTTCTTTGCGGGCGCTGCCCTCGTTGGGCTGGCCGGCGTAATCGGCGCACCGATTCTCTCGGTCTTTCCCGGGCTCGACATGGAAGTGCTGCCGCTGGTGCTAATCGTCGTCGTGCTGGGCGGGACCGGCAGCATCCCGGGCGCATTCCTAGGCAGTGTATTGACAGGCTTTGTCTACAGCTTTGGGCAGACCCTGCTGCCCGAGCTGTCCTATGTACTGCTCTTCGTACCGATGATTGCAGTGCTGGCCTTGCGTCCACAGGGCCTGTGCGGAAGGAAACCATCATGAATCGTGCTTTCGGCATTGCTGCAGCGCTCGCGCTGCTCTCGTTTCCGGTGTTTTGCGCTTCACCGTTCTATCTTGACCTGATGGTCCAGGTCATGATCGCGGCGCTGATCGCCAGCAGTCTCAACATCCTGCTCGGTATCGGCGGATTGCTGTCCTTCGCGCAGACGGCGCTGGCGGGCAGTGCGGGCTATTTCGTTGCGATCGGGTGTCTGCAGGCGGGGTTGTCTCCCTGGTTAGCGGCGGCGTTGGCGATCGCAGGGACGGTGGCCGCCTCGGTCGGTGTCGGCATGCTGGCGTTGCGAACCACCGGGCTCAATATCGGCATGATCACCCTTGCGCTGGCCCAGGTGCTTTGGGGCGTGGCGTTGCACTGGGGACGCATTACGGGTGGAGAGAACGGCCTGAGCGGCATTGTGCGCCCGAGCATTCCCTTTGTTGTCACCGCGGATCCCGTCATTTGGTTCGAGCTGGTCGCACTTTGCTTCATCGCCCTGATCGTAGCGCTGCAGCGCTTCATGCGCTCACCGCTTGGCGTCTGCCTCGCCGCGACCAACTCGCAACCGCGGCGCATGGCCGCGCTCGGCTACGACGTCTGGCGCATCCGCATCTCGGTCTTCGCCATTGCTGGCTTTGTCACCTCCGTTGCCGGCGTGCTCTTCGTCTTTCACCAGCAGTTCATCAGCCCGCATGCGCTCTCCCTGGGCGAAACAGCCGAGACCCTGCTGATGGTGATTGTCGGCGGCCCGGCGACGCTGTTCGGACCCCTTGTCGGTGCGGCGATCGTCGTGACCTTCCGCGTAATCGTCAGCAGCTACTTCGAGTACTGGCCGATGCTGCTCGGCCTGCTACTAGTAGCCGTCGTGGTCTTTCTTCCCCAAGGGATCGTGCCTGGTCTTACCGCGGCATTGAAGAAGAGAGGTTCCCAATGAATGCAGTCGAGATATTGCCACCGCCCGCATTTGCGGCAGCGTCGCCGGCCCCGGCCGATGCGCGGATTAGGCGCCCCGCGATCAAGGCACTTGGCATCGGGATTGCGTTTGGTGCCCTCAAGGTGGTCGACGGGATTGATCTATGCGTGTACGAGGGCGAGCGCCGGTTGCTGTTGGGCCCCAATGGCGCGGGCAAGACCACGCTGCTGAACTTGATCGCGGGCGATTTGCGTGCCACTTGCGGGACCTTGCACCTGTTCGACGCCGACGTGACGACGGAGCCGACCCAGCGGCGCGCTCGCAGGGGGCTGGCCCGCACCTACCAGATCATCACGCTTTTCCGCGAAAGCAGTCTCTTGCACAACGTGCAGATCTCGCTGGCGGCGGCTGCGCAGTCGCGCTGGAGCGCGTGGAGGCCATTCGGCAATCCAACGCTCGCACGGCACGCACGCGAGGTGCTCGAACGCGTGGAACTCGATAGGAAGGCTGATGCGTTGGTAGATTCATGCTCCTACGGTGAGATGCGCCGACTCGAGATCGCGCTCGCTCTGGCCCAGAACCCGCGCATCCTCCTGCTTGACGAGCCGCTTGCCGGTTTGTCCGGCGCGGAGCGTTCCCGGGTCGGCGAGTTGCTTGCCGCTTTACCCCGCGATCTGACCATCATCATGATCGAGCACGACATGGATATCGCGCTCGTATACGCAGACACCATCACCGTATTGCAGAGTGGCCGCGTGGCGGTCGACGGCAACAAGCGGGAGGTGTTGTCCGATCCGCGTACCCAGGAGATCTATCTTGGACACTAATACAACCCGCGCGCTCGAACTGCTGCATCTCACCTCCGGCTACGACGGCAGCGAGATCCTTCAGGACGTGTCGTTCTCGCTGCCGCCGGCCAGCGTCTTGGCGCTACTGGGCCGGAACGGCGCTGGGAAGACAACCTGCATCAACACCATCGTCGGGATCACTCGTGCGATGCGTGGACAGATCCGCTTGTTCGGCAAGCCGGTCACGTCGTTGCCCGTCGATGGCGTGATTCGCAGCGGCATAGCAGTGGTGCCGCAAGGCCGGCGGTTGTTCTCCCTGCTCTCAGTAAAAGAGAACTTGCTCGTGGCGCAGCCCGCCCAGCCCCCGCACGCGGGGCCACGCTGGTCGCTCGACCAGATCGTTGCAATGTTCCCCAGGCTTGGCGAGCGCTTCAGTCAACGCGCGGGCACCCTTTCCGGTGGTGAGCAGCAGATGCTTGCCATCGGCCGCGCGCTGATGGCAAGCCCGCGCGTGCTGCTGTTGGATGAACCGTCCGAAGGGCTCTCTCCACAGATGGTCGCGGAAGTGGCTCACATCATTGCAAGGCTGCGCGAGGCTGGACTCGCGATCTTGTTGGTCGAGCAGAACAGCCGGCTCGCGCTCTCCGTGGCGCAGAACGCGGTCGTGCTCTCCAGCGGCCGGATTGTATTCAGTGGGCCGGCCACGGAGCTAGCGGCTAATGGGGACTTGATGGCGTGCCACCTTGGGGTGCGCGCAAGCGAGCCTGCCGACTAGTCAGGAGATGTCCCGGCTGCAATAGAAGAAAGCAAACCAAAGCTCTGCAGGCCCTTGTTTTTCAAACTGAGACGTTCTGGAGGAAACAATGAAGAAGGAATCGGAGACCCCACGCAGCAGGCTTCACGGGTTGGCGGCAGCCGGCTCTGCATGGCTGCTGCTGCGTAACACCATCTTGTCCGGCGGCGTTGCCGCGCTTGGCTTGTGCGTGTCAGGCGCCGCTGGCGCACAGTCCAGCGTGACCTTGTACGGTGTCATGGACGTCGGCCTTAACTATCGTTCGGTGGCGGGCGCGGATCCAGCCACTGGCAAAGCCGCCGGCTCGCTGGCCCTGGCGTCCGGCAATGAACTGACGAGCCGATGGGGCCTCCTCGGCCTCGAAGACATCGGCGGAGGGTACAAAGTCACGTTCAAGGTCGAAAGCGGCTTTAGCGCCGACACGGGGGCTGGCAATTTCTCCGTGCCGTTTCCCAACGACACGAACTCGCTTTTCGACCGTGGAGCCATCGTCGGACTGATCGGACCCTGGGGCTCGGTGCGCCTCGGGCGCAACTGGTCGCCGTTCTTCGATGGCATCTCAGCGGGCGATGCCACCGGCTACATGAATTTCGGATCGCTCGCAAACGCGACCTTCCAGAACGCCTCGAACCTGAATCCGTCTCTTGGCCTGGCGGGCGTGGCGTCGGGCGCAAACAGCGCAGCTAACGGCGGTTTGCTGTACACGTGGGTGAACAAGTCAATAAAGTACATGCTGCCTGACAACTTCTACGGCTTCAGCGGTGGCTTGCTGTACTCCTTGGGCGGTACTCCCGGCAGTTTCTCCAACAAGTCCACGATGTCGGCCAACCTGAACTGGACCAATGGGGCGCTGGGCATAGCATCGGGCTATTTCGATGCGAAGGACCCAACCGGGCAGACGAATAATCCCTGGTTGCGCGCCTACACCATCGGTACGACATATACGGCCGGCCCGCTCAAGGCTGGCATCAATTTTGTTAAGTTTCGTAATCCCACCACGGGTGCGAACCAGAACTTCTACTATGTCGGCGCGGCGTATCAAGCATCGCCCGCGTGGCGTTTCACGGCGGACTGGCTGCACTTGCAGGATCTGCAAAACAGTTCCGCCGGGGCAAACCTGTACAAGGTTGGGGCGGGATACGCATTATCCAAGCGTACCATGCTATATACCGATGTCGCGTTCTCGGATAACAAGCCGAAGGGCATGCTGGGTGCGGGCAGTAATACCAGTATCCTGACGAGTCCCGCAACGATCGGGCGCAATCAGTGGGCGGTTGGATCGGGAATTCGTACCGTGTTCTAGCCGCTGGCCAGCCGGGACCCTGAGTGTGTGGGGGGACCTGATGGTGCTAAAGCGCAGAGTGGCCGGGTCTCGGGCGCGCCCGGGAACACGGCCACTCTGCGCGCCACTTCACTCACTCCTTCTCACGTATCGGTAGCGCGGTCTTGTAGACAACGCGCCGCATCGCCAATGAAGTGCTGATATTGCTGACCCCCTCGATCTTGGTGAGCCGGGTCATGACGAAGCGCTCGATGCCGGCGATATCGGCGGCGACGACCCGCAGCATATAGTCGAAGCTGCCGGTCATCAGGTAGCACTCCATCACTTCCGCCTGGCGCGCGATGGCCGCCTCGAAGTTGGCCAGCCTGGCCTCTGTCTTCTTCTCTATTTCCACCTGGACGTACGCGTTGACGGGAAAGCCGGCCTTTTCCTGGTCTAGCAGCGTGACGTATTTGGCGATGACGCCTTCCTCTTCGAGCATGCGGATACGTCGGTAGAAGGGCGAAGGGGAAAGTCCGACCTTCTCGGCGAGCTCACTGCTACGGACATGCGCGTCGCGTTGCAGCTCTGCCAGGATACGGACATCGGTACGATCAAAGCGCATTGGCACTCTCGGTTTCTTTGTGGGAGGCGATTGGGAATGTGTGCTAAATCCGATGGAATTAGTCGTTAAGTTTGGCACAAAGGGAAGCGACTGCAAACCTAGAATTGGAGAAAGAAATCGCAATATTCAAGGAGACAGTTGATGAACAAGCGAGCACGCGTCGAGCAGGAAATCGACGACACCTACCGTCTGGAAGATCGCTACCGGCGTGAAGCCGGATCCGTCTTCCTGACCGGGACGCAGGCGCTGGTGCGGATCCTGGTTGAACAGGCGCGGGCTGATCGCATTGCGGGCCTGAAGACGGGGGGCCTTGTCTCCGGGTATCGTGGCTCGCCGCTCGGTGGCTTCGACCAGGAGCTGTGGCGGCAGCGCTCGCTCCTTGCCGAATACGAAATCCGCTTCGAGCCCGGCCTGAACGAAGACCTCGGTGCGACGATGCTGTGGGGCGCGCAGCAGATAGATGCATTCCCCGGCAAGCGCGTCGAAGGTGTGTTCTCGATGTGGTATGGAAAGGGGCCCGGCGTGGATCGCACCGGCGACGTGTTCCGCAATGCCAATGTCCTTGGCACATCGCGCCATGGTGGCGTGCTGGCTATCGCGGGGGACGACCATGCCGCGCAGTCGTCGATGTTCCCGCATCAGACCGATCACGTCTTCGAAGGCGCGATGATGCCGGTGCTGTTCCCGGCATCGGTCGAGGAGTATGTCGAGTTCGGATTGTTTGGCTACGCGCTGTCGCGCTTCTCTGGCCTCTGGGTGGCGTTCAAGGCGATCACGGAGACGGTGGAGAGCGGCCGCTCGATGCTGATCGGTGGAGCCGGATCGGCGCGGGGTGCCCGCTTCAGCTTGCCGGGAGACATCGACATTCCCGAGCGGGGCTTCGGCTACGATACCGGGGTGAAGTGGCCCGGCCAGCGTGCGGAACTGGAGCGTCGCCTGCTGGAGGAGCGGCTGCCTGCGGCGCAGGCTTTTGCGCGCGCAAATCCCATCGACCGTACTATCGTCCGCCCGCGCGACGCCCGGATCGGCATCGTGACGGTGGGCAAGGCACACGGTGACTTGCTGGCCGCGCTGGCGCGCCTTGGCCTCGACGAACCCAGGCTTGCCGAGCTCGGCATTGGACTCTACAAGATCGGCATGACCTGGCCGATCGAAGGCGAGGGCGTCCGGCGTTTCGCCTCGGGCATGCGTGCCTTGCTGGTCGTCGAGGAGAAGCGTTCGTTTGTTGAGCGGCAGATCCAGGAGACCCTCTTCAATGTTGCGGCGCCGCAGCGTCCCGAGGTCTTCGGCAAACGGGGGCCCAACGATGCGCCACTGTTGCCGGCCACGCTTGAGTTCGCACCCGATCAGCTCCAAAAGGCCCTGCGGCAGTTCCTTGCATACACGGGGGTGCACGCGCTGCCGCCCGGCAATACGGGCAGCGCCGCGGCGCTGCCAAGGCAGCCGCGGGTCATTCCATTGAGTGCGCAGCTGCAGCCGGATGTGCTTACGCGAAAGCCATTCTTCTGTGCGGGCTGCCCGCACAATAGCTCGACCAAGCTTCCGGACGGCTCCTACGCAGCTGCTGGCATTGGCTGTCACATCATGGCGTTGGGCCAGGGGGACAACACTGCAACGTTCTGCCAGATGGGCGGGGAGGGCGTGCAATGGGTCGGGCTATCGAGCTTCTCTGATCTGCCCCACCTGTTCGTCAACCTGGGGGACGGAACCTACCAGCACTCTGGCAGCCTTGCGATCCGGCAAGCCGTGGCGGCCGGCACGGCAGTCACGTACAAGATCCTATTCAACGATGCCGTCGCCATGACGGGCGGGCAGCCCACGGAAGGCGGCTTGACGGTGCCGCGCATGGTCGCCCAGCTCATCGCCGAGGGCGTGGGGAAGGTTGTCCTCGTGTCGGACCATCCGCAGCGCTATTGGGGGGCGAAGAGCATTCCCGCCAGCGTGGAGATCGCGCATCGGGATGCGCTCGATGACGTGCAGCGGCGACTTCGCGCCTACCGCGGGGTTTCGGCGATCGTCTACGACCAGACGTGCGCAGCCGAGAAACGGCGGCGCCGCAAGCGCGGAACGCTGGCTGACCCTGTAAGGCGCGTCGTCATCAATCCATCGGTGTGCGAAGGCTGCGGAGATTGCTCGGTGCAGTCCAACTGTATTGCCATCGAGCCACTCGAAACCCCGTTAGGCCGCAAGCGCGCGGTGAACCAATCGAGTTGCAACAAGGACATGTCATGCCTGAAAGGATTTTGCCCGAGCTTTGTCACGATCGAGGGCCTTCAACCAAAGCGCGCGAACCAGCGTCGCATCCAGCAGATGGAGGCGCAATGGCGCGCCTCCCTGCCGCCGCCAGCCGGGCCTGCTGCGCTGGGAGCCCTGCTTGAGCATGCGCGTATTCTCGTCACCGGGGTCGGCGGGACCGGTGTCGTCACGGTGGGGGCAATCCTGGCAATGGCAGCCCACCTGGAGGGCAAGGGCGCAGCGACGCTGGACTTCACCGGACTGGCCCAGAAAAACGGCGCGGTGGTTAGCCATGTGCAGCTCGCGGATCGCAGGGAGCGCATTGTCACGGCGAGAATCGAGGCATGCTCGGCTGATGTGATGATTGGTTGCGATGCGGTGGTGGCGGCTTCGCCAGACGTGCTGGCGCGGCTGCGCAAGTGCGGGACACGCGCTGTAGTCAATAGCGCAGTCGCGCCGACGGCGGATTTCGTCGCGAATGGCGACCTGCCGATTAGCAGGGAGATTCACCAGGCGGCGATCGAAAGCGTGGTTGGCGCGGGTCAGGCGGAGTTCTTCGATTGCACTGCCGCGGCAATGACGTTGTTTGGCGATGCGATTGCGACCAATATGATGCTGGTCGGCCACGCCTACCAGCGCGGCTGGATTCCGCTGTCGGAAATGGCGATCGCCAGGGCGATCGAACTGAACGGCGCCGCTGTCGAGTTGAACCGGCGGGCATTTCTCTGGGGGCGCATCCTTGCATGCGAACCCAATGCGCTGCGGCGGACAAGCGCTGCCGAGGCGCAGGCTGCGCAGCCGTTCGAGCTGGCGCGCTTCGTTGCCGAACGCAAGCGCGACCTGTCGGCCTACCAGAATGCCGCTTACGCGGAGCGCTATGGCCGCATGGTGGCTGCCGTTGCCGGCGCGGAGCAGCGCATCGCAGGGGAGGCCGGCCTGCTGGCGGAAGCCGTGGCTAGGAGCTACTACAGAGTGCTTGCCTATAAGGATGAATATGAGGTGGCCCGTCTGCACAGCGATCCTGCCTTCGCCCGGTCACTGGAGAGCACCTTCGACGGCCATGGGAAGAAGACTTTCCACATGGCGCCACCATGGCTCACCCGGGTCGATCGCAACACTGGGAGACGCAACAAGATTGTGCTGAGTGGAACCGTCATGAGTCCGCTGCTTCGCCTCCTGCGGCATGGCAAGATCCTGCGCGGCACACCCTTTGATCCGTTTGGCCGGCAGAGCGATCGCAGGATTGAGCGTCGGATGATCGTCGAGTGCGAGGACGACGTGCAACTCGTGCTGCGTACGCTTTCCGAGCGGACACTCGCAAGCGCTGCAGCGCTCGTGGGAGCGTACGCGCAAATCCGTGGCTTCGGCGTGATCAAGGAGCGAAACTACAGGTCGGCGCAAGCCGACCTGCAGAAGTACCGCGCACTGTGCGGCGCGCCGCACGCGGTGTCGGGTTCCGCGGAGCATCTTACGTAAGTACAGGACACGCCCGACCGGCTGGCGATGGTGCCGACGGTGTGGCTCTCCTTCCCGCGGGGTCATCGCCCAAGCAATTCTGGCCCCGTATCAACATACCATTCCTCCACGACTTCATCTGCAACCATGAATGCATCGATTCTAGCTACGCCTTCCCTGTTTGGCCTTCGCGGCGAGGCCGCGCATGAGAAGCTGTTGTTCGTCACTGACGAAAAGACCGCAATGCGTGCCATCGTTGCGGTGCACAGCACCGCGCGCGGCCCGGCATTCGGCGGTTGCCGCTACTGGCAATACGATTCGGAGGAGGCTGCCCTGAGCGACGTGCTACGGCTGTCACGGGGCATGAGTCTGAAGAATGCCATGGCCGACTTGCCGTTCGGTGGCGGGAAGGCCGTGATTCTCAAGGATTCGTCGCAGCGCGAGCGCGCCGGACTGTTCCGTGCGTTCGGGCGGGCGGTGCAGTCGCTTGCCGGCGAGTACATTAGCGGAGAGGATGTCGGCACCACAGTCGAGGACTTGCTTGAGGTGCGCAGCGAAACCACTTTTGCGGCAGGGATTCCGCGCGAGGGCGGCTTCGGCGGCAATCCCTCACCCAAGACAGCGTTGGGTGTCTTTGCTGCGATCGAGAGGGGATGCGGCTTGCTTCTCGGTGGGGCATCCCTACAAGGGCTCACGGTAGCGGTGCAGGGCCTTGGCTCGGTCGGGTGGGCGCTGGCGGAGCACCTGCACGCTGCAGGCTGCCGGCTGATCGTCGCGGATGTGGATGCGGCGCGCGTCGCGGCCGCGCGCGAGCGATTCAATGCTCGCGCAGTTTCGCCATTAAAGATCACGGCGCAAGCTGCGGACGTGTTCGCTCCATGCGCGCTGGGGGCAACGCTGAACGGGGCGAGTATTCCGGCGTTGAAAGTGCGCATGATCGCGGGCGCTGCAAATAACCAACTCGCGACCGAAGCCGACGGTGACGCGCTGCATGCGCGGGGGATTGCCTATCTGCCTGATTACTTGGTCAACGCCGGAGGCATTGTCAGCTGTGCGCGCGAGTACCAGGGGGGCGCGGAGTCCGCCCTCGTCGACGCGGAAGTGATGCGTATCGCCGATCGCGTCGAAGCGCTGATCGAGCGCGCAGCGGGTTCGGGCGAGTCGCTGGCCCGTACTGCCGACCAATGGGCGCGCGAAAAGCTCCTGCTTGCGCATTGATCCACCACAGTGGGCGTGGCGGTCGATCGCATCGACAAGATGCCGGCGAATGCACTATAATTGTGATCACAAACGGCGTTTTGCCGCTTTGAAATGGATTATGTGCTCACAATGGGCGCATGACATGAAATCAGAGATCACAAAGCCGGACTTGATATGGCTACATCCATTGCGGAAACAGAGGACGACGGTGGTCCGCTCGACGATGAAGCGCCCGCCGTATCGCGGCTAAACAACGTAGCTTTGCGCGAACGTGCCTACGAAGAACTGGCGAACGCCTTGCGTGCGGGGCGCTTTGTCCCTGGGACGGCAGTGACGATTCGCGGAATCGCTGCCATGCTCGGGACGAGCACCATGCCGGTTCGCGAGGCGGTCAGCCGGCTGGTCACAGAGGGTGCGCTCGAAATGCTGCCCAATCGCACCCTATGCGTGCCGACCGTATCGATCGAGCGGCTCGACGATTTGATCGATACGCGAGCCACGGTTGAAGGGCGCGCGGCCTGGCTGGCTGCCGAACGGATGACTGCCGCGGATTTTTCCCAGATCAAGGCAGCGGCCGAAGACTACAGCCATGCGGTCGATGCCAGGGAAGTGCTGGCTGCAGTCGCTGCCAACGAGCAACTTCATTTTTCGATTTATCGGGCGGCGCGTTCGGAACAGCTGCTGTCGATCATCGAGAGGCTCTGGCTGCAGAGTGGGCCGTATCTCGCATCTGTCATGAAGCAGATGCAGACGGCGCAGGAAAACCTGCATGATCGCGGCATCATGCATCACTTCAATATTCTCGCCGCGCTGGCCAAGCGCGATCCGCAGGCCGCTAGCGAAGCCGTCAAGGCAGACATCATCGACGCATCAATCTGGTACAAGTCGCAGATATTCTCGCCCGATGGCGCACCGGTGGCGACGGAGCCGCTTCCCCGCAAGCGCAAGACACGGGTCTCCGCGCCCGGGTTTTGAGCGAATTGCAGGAGGGGCCGGATTTGCCGGCCCCAATCCATACCGGCGCCACGCGGCTTCATGACGCCGCGCAACCCCGCTTGGCCAGTGCCGAGAGACAGTCCTTGCCGAGCCGGACGTACTCCTGCGCGCCCCACACCAGTTCACCAACCTCTTCGTCGGTCAGCGTGCGTACGATCTTTCCGGGCATGCCCATGACGAGCGCACGCTCCGGAATGATCTTGCCAGGTGGGATCAACGCGCCGGCGCCGATCAGAGCGTGACGCCCGATTCGCGCACCGTCCAGGACGGTCGCGCCAATCCCGATCAGCGCGCCGTCTTCGATGGTGCAGCCATGGAGCATGGCGCCATGGCCAACGGTGACGTCATCGCCCAGACTGACCGGGTAGCCTGGGTCGGCATGGACAATGACGCCCTCCTGCAGATTGGTCCTCGCGCCCACGGTGATTGCTTCCACGTCGCCGCGCAGGACCGCATTGAACCAGACCGAGCTGTGCGCGCCCAGCATCACCGCGCCGATGAGGGTCGCATTGGGCGCAATGAAGCAGTGCTCGCCGATGGACGGCGTGATCTGACGAAAGGACAGGATCATCACGCCCCCTTTGCCTGCCGCTCGCGCAGCGCCGCCGAGCGTGCCACGTCGACCTCGCCATGCGCATCGAGCGCAATGCCAAACACGGATTGCGCGCGCTCGGCAGAAAGATAGCCTTCGCGGACATCCTTACGCACCAGTTCAGGGTCGCGCGTGCGCGGGTCGCCATAGCCGCCGCCGCCGCAAGAGTATGAGAGTACGGTCTCGCCATCGCGCAGGTTCAGCAGTGCTCCGCCGGGAAGCTCAACAAGTTCGCCCGACGCCAGGCGCTTGAACTGTTTCGAGTTCGCGCCCGCAAGGCCGCCGCGCACACCCTTCGGTGCATTGATGGTACCGTCGCTCACATAGCCCACGTCCATATCGCAACCGCGCGGGCCGAACTCGACGAACATGCTGCGCGCGCCGTTGAAACGCCCGGAGCCCTCGCTATCGGTGACAAAGCTGCGGGAATGGACCAGCAGCGGATGGCGCATTTCGTCGAGCTCAACGCTGTCCTGAAAGCACAGACCAGCATTGCCTACGTGTCCGATGGTCTGCCATGCATCGGCATGCGGCGCGCCCGCGCCGCCGGTGAATCCCAGGAACAGCTGGTTGATGAAGCGATGGCCTGTCAGGGGATCGGTCCCTGAGATCACGCCGATCGCCGGCGGAATTACCGCGCCGCATTCGGCCAGGCCGGCGCCGTCCGCCATGTCCGCCATCGCCGTCTGCACCGAGTTGGCGACCCGGTCGGCCATATTGGTCGTGGCCACCGAGCAAGAGGTCGGATGCCTGGGGATGCCGACCACGCAGCCTTCGCGCAGCCGGATATCGATCCGGCGGAAGGATCCCGCATTCTTCGGGACGGTATGCTCGATCCCGTTGAACACGCCAACCATCGCGGCGGTGCGTGCGCAGGCCTCGCTCAGGTTCAGTCCACACGGCAGGCAGTCGGGATTGTCCTGCAGGTCCACCACGATCCGGCCACTCTGCGCATCGACTTCAACTTCCGCGCGAATCGTTACGCCTTCTGCCGGCATGCCGGGAAACAGGGGATCGTGCGTGCTGGATCCCACCGCCCGCCCGCCGGACATGTTGCGGATCGCGCCAATCATTCTCTGTTCGGAGTAATCAAGATAGTCGCGCGAATAGTCCTCCAGTGTTTGCCAGCCGAGCTCTTCGCCCAGGGCAAGCAGTTCGCGCTCGCCGATGCGCGCCGCGCCCACCATGGCGAGGTAGTCTCCCCACCATTGGTCGGGCACGCGAATGCGCATCTTGCACATGCGCACGATGTCGTCGATATTGCGATAGTCCCGCTGCACCTTCACTGCAGGGAAGATCAGCGCGCCTTCATGATAGACATCGCGCGCGGATCCCATATACGTCGTCGGTTCGGAGTTGCCGCAGTCGGCCTGGTGCGCCTTGGCAACCACCGTGAAGCGATGAATGCCGACGTCGTCCATCACCGGCACCAGGATGGTGTGGTCGGCGGGATGCGAGCAACCGTGGTACGGCGAGTTGTGCAGGAAGGCATCGCCGCGGCGCAGTTCCGGATGAAAGGACTTCATTGCCGCGCTCATCAGGTCGGGGCCGCACAGCACATGGATGGGCAGGCTTTCGGCAGCCGCCAGCAGTTCGCAGCCAGCGGTGACGATGCAACAAGAGAAATCGCGGGCGATATTGAGCACGCCGGAGCGGCCGCTGCGCAACAGCGTGTTGGCCATCTTGCGGGCGATGCCTTCGAGCCGGTTGGTCAGTAGGGCAAGCTGGACCCCATCGGTCGCGGGGCGTTTGGTGTCTCGGGTCATTTGGGTTCTCCTGTTCCTGTTTTAGTCGCGGCCGGGAATGATCGACAGGCTGCCGCTGGCACGGCGCTCGGCTGTCGCGCCTGGGTTCAGCACGACCGTGGTGAAGGAAGACTCGACGATGGCCGGGCCGTGGATCGTGGTGCCGGGCTGCAGCGCCTCGAAGCGGACCACCGCGGTGTCGACGTAGCCTGAACCCGCGAAATAGGCGCGGCGCACGGGCTGGGCGATCGGCAGCGCGACGGAGTTGGCCAGCGCGCCCCCTTCCTGTTTCCTGATTCTGCAGGCGACTGTGGCGCGCCATCCGACGATCTCGATCTGCGAGCTTGCATCTCGGATCGCAAAGACTTCCTCGTGTGCGCGATGGAAGCCCTCGATCAGGTCCGCGACGTCGGCTTCCGTCTGGATAGTCATTCCCTTCAGCGGAACCTCGAGCTCCCACACCTGTTCCGGGTAGCGTGCCTCCGCCCAGAAGGTGATGGCTTGCTCTAGGGAATCTTTGCCGGGGCCGGAGATGAATTCCCGGCACTTCGCGTCCAGCGTGGCGAGCACATCGTGCACTGCGCTGAAGTCGAATGCATCGCTGCGGGTAAAGAATGTCGCGTGGTAGTGCGAGGTTAGATCGGACATCATCGCGCCCGCGGCGCTCATGGTCGCACCAACCTGCGGGATGACGAGGCGCGGCGAATCCAGTCTCCGCGCGATAAGCACGGAGTTCAGGCCCGCCGCCCCGCCGCCGCCAATCAGCACAGCGTCGCGCGGGTCGATGCCCTGGTTGATCGTGATGTCGCAGATGGCTTGCACCATATTCTCCGTGGCGATCGTAATGATTGCCGCGGCGGCGTCTTCGATGGACAGGTGGAGCGGCGTGGCTACAAACTGATCTATCGCGCGCTTGGCTGCGGCGGCGTCGAGCTTCATGGCTCCGCCAAGGAAGAAATCCGGATCGATGTAGCCGAGCGCGAGCGAGGCATCGGTCACCGTGGGCTGGGTGCCGCCGCGCCCATAACAAACGGGACCCGGCACGGCGCCCGCGCTCTTGGGGCCGACGTGCAGCATGCCGCCGTCGTCCACCCAGGCGATGGAGCCGCCGCCGGCTCCGACGCTTTTAACGTCCACTGAGGGGAAGCCGGTCATGATGCCCCGATAGGGCGCTCCAATCCAGGTCTCCTGGGACCAAGGCACCCTTCCACGACGCACCAGGCTGACGTCGTAGGTGGTGCCGCCGGTATCCGCGACGATCGCGGTTTCCGCCTGCTCGTCCGCCTTGGCGAAATAGCGTCCCGATACCGGCGCCATGGACGGGCCGGAATTGATCAGGTGAATAGGCGCCTCGGCGACATGGTCGGCGTCCATGACGCCGCCCTGTGACGTGACCACCACCACGCGGCCGGGAAAGCCGGCCGACTCCAGGCGGTCGACCAGCGTGTGCATATAGGCCCGCATCATGGGCTTGAGCGATGCGTCGATGCATGTCGACGAGGCGCGACGAAACTCGCGGGGGATGGGGTTGAGCTGATGCGACAGCGTGAACGGCACGCCGGGCAGATGCCGTGAGAGGAGTTCGCCAACGCGCAGCTCATGCGCGGGGTTGACCACCGACCACAGCAGGCAGACCGCCACCGCTTCCACGCCAGCACCGAGCATCTGGGTGCAGGCTCGCACCAGTGCAGCTTCGTCCAACGGAAGCAACTCCGAGCCATCGGCCAGGATGCGCCCGGGCACGTCCCAGGTCAACGCCCGAGGCACGAACGGATCCGGATAGGGCACGGCGAAGTTGAAGGGCTCGAGCCGCCCACCCTCGCGCAACGTCAGGATATCCCGGTGCCCGCCCGGCACGATCAACGCGGTGCGTGCCGTGTTGCCAGTGATGATGGCGTTGATGGCGTGTGTTGTCCCATAGATAAACATCTCGCCGCGCGCCAGCATTTCCGCGCGGTCCATGCCAAGTCCATCTGCCGCCACCTGCAGGGCTTCGAGCACGCCGCTGATCGGATCGGACGGGGTAGTCGGGGACTTGAACATATTGAGGTTTCCGTCGTCGTCCTCGACGATCAGATCGGTGAACGTACCCCCTGTATCCACTGCGAAACGCATAAATCATCTCCTGATGAACAAACCTCGAGCCAACGCTGATCGGCGCATCCCGCGATCGCGCAGCATTGCATCTGAGTATATTAATCGATGTTTGTGATCACAAGAACAAATTGAGATTGTGATAAAAAACGAGGGTTAACCCCAATAAAAACTTAGAATTATGCGATGTTTTGAGCGGCGAATTAAAAAAACATTTGATCAGTGATCACAAAAAGGCTAATCTTCGCATCATGGTGAACGATCGGGATGTCCTCGGCACGAAGGGCGTCGCCAATGGTTCCGTGGATCGAAAAGAGGAGAACGACGATGAGCGTGGAGCGCAAGGTTGTAATCGTGACGGGTGGCTCGCAGGGGATTGGCGAGGCCGTGGCAAGGCGCCTGGCGGCGGATGGCTACCGGGTTGCCGTGATTGCCAGTTCAGATATCAGGAAGGCCCAAAGGGTGGCGGCGTCGATCCGGGAAGCGGGCGCCGAGGCAGAGGGCTTTGTCTGCGACGTGCGCAATGCCGTGGCGGTGGGCGAACTGGTGGCGTCGGTCAGGCAGGCTTTTGGCAGGATTGACGCGCTGGTCAACGCGGCGGGCGTGTTCAAGCCGACGCCCGCCGGCGAAGCCAGACTCGCCGACGTGGATCAGATGATCGATATCAATCTCAAGGGTACCTGGAACATGATCAACGCGGTGGCGCCCACTCTGAAGGAAAACGGCGCGGGCCGGATCATCAACGTGGCTTCGGTAGCGGGCCTCACCGGCTTCGGCACCTATGCGATCTATTGCGCCACGAAGGCTGGCATCGTCCTGATGACGCGCGCGCTCGCGTGCGAGCTGGGCCGCCTAAACATCAACGTGAATTGCGTTGCGCCGGGCAATACGTCCACGGCGATGAACGAGGACATCCGCAATGATGCCTCCATGCAAGGGCTGCGGGACTTTATGGCTTCGCGCACGCCAAGCCCCCGCACCTTTTCGCAGCCGGAAGATATCGCCGGCGCCGTCAGCTTCCTGGCTTCGGATGCGGCCCGCGCCATGCATGGCAGTTGCCTGCTGATGGACGAGGGAATTTCCGCGGGCCTCTGACCGGGGTGCCGGCGCGCGCCGGCGATACAGCGCGCACCAAGCGTGCGCCGCATACGCTATGGAGAGTCACAGCATGGAAGAAAGAGTCATCGTTACCGGCGGGGCGGACAGCGTCGGACGCGTCATTGCAGAGCAGTTCCGGGCAAGCGGCGCGCGCGTGCATATTTGCGACGTTCGTGCCGACGCGCTCGAGGCCACGCTCGCGGCCAATCCCGGCATGACGGGTACGGTCGCCAACGTTGGAGATCCTGCTGGCGTCGCCCGTGTGGTGCAGGACGCGGAACGCGTGTTCGGCGACGTGTCGGTGCTAGTCAACAATGTCGGCATCGCTGGCCCCCGGGCCGCGCTTGAGGACATCTCCGATGATGATTGGCGCGACACGATGGAGGTGAATGTCGGCGCCATGTTCCAGTTCATGAAGCGGGTCGTGCCGTCGATGAAGCGCAATCGGCATGGCGTGATCATCAATTTCTCCACGGGATCGACGCGCACGCGCCTGCCGATGCGAACGCCCTATGTCGTCTCCAAGGCGGCGGTCGAATCGCTTACGTTGAATGCTGCCCGGGAACTGGGGCCGTTCAATGTGCGCTGCAATGCGATCCTTCCCGGCATGATCGACAACGAGCGCATGGGCCGGATCGTCGCCGGCATCGCGCACGAAAGCGGCCGCAGCGCGGCGGACGTCGAAGCAGATTATCTGAAATACATCTCGTTGCGCTGCAAGGTGCAGCCAGACGATCTCGCGCAAACGGTGTTGTTTCTGGCTTCCGGCGCAGCATCGAAGATCACGGGCGAACTCATTGCCGTCAGCGGCAATGTCGAATGGGAAATCTGAACATGTCACGAAAAGTCATTCTGACCTGCGCGGTCACAGGCAACGCACCTTTCAACCGCAAGCACCCCGCTATGCCGGTCACGCCGGTCCAGATTGCCGACGCCTGCGTGGAAGCGGCGAAGGCCGGCGCTTCCGTGGCGCACATTCATGTGCGCGATCCGGATACAGGTGCGGGCAGCCGCGATCCGGCACTCTTCAAAGAGGTGGTTGACCGCGTGCGCGCGTCTGGAACCGATATCGTGCTGAATCTCACCTGCGGCCTGGGCGCTTTCCTGCTTCCCGACCCGGAGGACGAGTCGCGTGCATTGCCGGACAGCGATGTAATTCCGGTTGCGGAACGTGTTCGCCATCTCGAGCTGTGCCTGCCGGAGATTGCGTCGCTGGATATCACGACCGGCAACCAGGTGGAAGGCAAACTCGAGTTCGTTTACCTGAACACCACCCGCACTTTGCGGGCAATGGCCAAGAGGTTTCAGGAGCTGGGAGTGAAGCCGGAGCTCGAAGTATTCAGCGCGGGCGACATCCTGTTCGGCAATTCAATGATTGCGGACGGCCTGATTAATGGAGTGCCACTGTTCCAGATGGTGCTGGGCGTGCTGTGGGGCGCGCCAGCCACTACGGAGACCATGATCTATCAACGCAGCCTGATTCCGGCTAACGCGCAATGGGCGGCGTTCGGCATCGCCCGCGACGAGATGCCGATGGTGGCGCAGTCCGCGCTGCTCGGCGGCAATGTCCGGGTGGGGCTGGAAGATAACCTGTACCTGAGCCGCGGCGTCTTTGCGACCAACGGGCAGCTCGTGGAGCGGGCGCGCACGATCATCGAGTACCTGGGCATGTCTGTTGCCACGCCTGCCGAGGCTCGCGACATCATGGAGTTGCGCACGCCGCGTTGAGCGCTGCCCAGCCCGGTCCGGGGTTCCGTCGCGATAAGGGTGTAGGTGCAGCCGGCGGTGTCCGAGTAGCAAGCGCTTATGCGACCAGCGAGTAGAATTGCTCGGCCGCGGACGGATTGCTCCTCTTTGAGGTAGCCATCTGCCCCTTACGGATCATGCGCATGGTCTCAATGCCGCCCAGGATGATGCGCGCGCAGAGAAAGGTCTGGAATCCCAGCATCGGCCTGACCCGGCGTTTGATGGATCGATGGTCCTGCTCGACGAGATTGTTCTGGTACTTGTTTTGCCGGATCTTGATGGGCGTTTCCCGCTCGGCGTTGATCGCCTGCAGGGCCGCCAGGTTCGCACCACTCTTGTCCACCGTGACAGTCTGCGGCACCCCGTTCTGGGCGATGGCCTTCTCGAAGAAGCGGCGAGCGGCGGCGGTATCACGACGAGCGCGCGGCAGGAAGTCAATGGTCTTGCCGGACTTGTCCACGGCCCTGTAGAGGTACGTCCACCGGCCTTTGACCAGGATGTAGGTTTCGTCCATGGCGTAATCGTACGATTACCCCGAAGGGCGCGGCTTTGTCGCACCGCTATCTCATCGCAAACATCGAGCGGTTCTAGGTCTTCATGCCTGATGTGCTGCAGTTCGGCGAGGAGGTAGTTGCGACTGTGATCCCGCTGTACCAGATCTTCGCCCTCATGGTGAACTTCCTGACCGACTTCTCTGTCGACGCCGAGAACTGGCTCGTGGCCAACGCGCGAAATATCGATGGCTGCATCGACGTGCTGAAGGCTGTGCGGCCGACAGTGTTCACCGGTGTCAACACGCTGTACACCGGGTTAGTCGCCCATCCACGATTGAGGGGGAACTGGTCAAGATTGAAGCTTTCCGCCGGCGGTGGGGCAGCGGTGATCGACACTATCTCAGATCGGTGGGAGTCGGTAACCGGAAACTTCATTCGCGAGGGCTATGGGTTGTCGGAAACCTCGCCTGTCGTCTCACTCAAACCGCATACCGTTAGCGGCTTTACCGGTACCTTACACAGACGTCAAGCTTCTTGACGACAACGATAGCGAGGTTCGCATTGGTGAGGTTGGCGAGATCTGCGTCAAGGGACCGCAGATGATGTCAGGATACTGGAAGAATCTCGAAGCAAACGCGAAAATCGTTCACCGCTGACGGCTACTTCCGCACCGGCGATCTCGGCATCTTCGACGACAAGGGCTTTCTGAAGATCATCGACCGCAAGAAGGAGATGGCGATCGTCTCCGGCTTTCGGCGGAACTCCCCGACGGCGAGTCGGTGTCAGATTTTTCCCTATTTTTCCATCCTTCGCACAGGTGCACGGCTGCTGGCTATAGTCACCAGTGATTTGCGCCATGGCGGCGCCGCCGACAGGACAGGAGAGAGACATGGATTTCGCACGGATTACTCCACAAGCGATGTTGGACTCATCTTTCGTTGCGCAGCAAGGACAGATGGCATCCACTGTTGATGAGCAGCCCGGCCTTGTGGAGTTGCTACTCGGTGCCGTGCTGGATTCAACATGCGGCTCCGCCGCCCCGGTTTTGCTGACGGCTTACATTGACAAGCCGTTGCGATCAGGCAGATACGACCTCGAGGCAAGCCTGCGGCATGCAGACGGCCGGCAGCAACGATGGCTAGCCGAAGTTAGGCAAGAGGGAGACATTGTTGGCCGCGCGCTTGTGGTTTTGGATGCCGAACTCCCGTCGTCCAGCTATGTGCCATGGCGCAGCGGAATGCGAGCGGCATCGACAATGATTGACGATGGCCTTGGGCAGTTTCTCGCGATAGCTCGAATATGCGACTCGTATGGCCGTTCGCACACGGCAGCTGCATCGAATCCAGTATGGTGCGCGGTGCGCTACTTCGACAACGCAGAGCGCGGGAGCTTGTCGGGGCCTTTGACAATGTCCCTGCTGCGCGACGAGCAGTTTGGCGTCTTGCAACACGTTGAAATTGATATGTTGCGGGAAGAGGTCAAGATTGCTACGGTAACCACCGTCTATGAGGACAATCATGCCTAGGCGCGAATCCCGGTCGTCACGCAGAGCAGTCTTGGGCGCAGCTATTTCTCTCTCACGGCGTGGAGGCCTCGATAGCTTCTCGATTAGCGACCTTGGTGAAGAGATCGGCGTGTCGAAGAGCTGCATCTACCAGCACTTCGAATCCCGCAGCGAGCTTCTCGCAGAGGCCGTCCTTACTTACGCTGAGGCTCTCTCGGCCGACGTGATAAAGGCTGCCGCGCAAGCGCCAAAAGGCTTACGCCGGCTAGTACGCATGCTGGACGTCTGGCTCGGCGACTATGTATTGCGCGGTGGTTGCCTCATCCTGCGCGCCGGCAGCGAATTGGCTGGGCGAGCAGAGAACGCTGTCAGTCTTAGCGTGGCACAGGCGGTAACCACCTGGCGTGGCCTGTTGGCTTTGCAGCTAAAGGACGCCGCGCATGTAGGGGAAATCAACCCGAGTGTTGATGTTCAACACCTAGTGTTCGAGGTTTTCAGCTTTGCTCTGGGTGTTCAGCATGACCACCTGTTCCTGGGTTATCCGGTGGAATTCCGGCATTCGGTTCTGAGGGGAATCTTCGGCCGTCATGGCATTGAGGTGCCGGTAGAGGCGAGCCACCGCGTCTTACCATCTGGCGCCCTCAGGCACGCTCAGACGACCTACTGAAGCATCCTGACGAAGCCGACTTTCCTCAGCAATTCTCTTCCAGTGCGAGCAATTCCCGCTTGGCGGCAGCCAGTACGGCATCCGAGTGCTTCTCGTCTGCCATTACCCGCGACACCACCAGTGCGCCAATCAGCGCGCTGACCGCGAACAGGGCCTTCTCGGGGTCGCCACCAAGCGCCTTGTCTATGCGTGCGACGAACTGTTCGATATGGGCCGACATCACTTCGCGCACGGGTTCTTCGGCTCGCGCTACGTCACCGGCCAAGGCCGCGATTGCACAACCCGTGGTACGTGAATCCCGATGTTTGCGGCTCAGATAGCTTTTGACAGTTGCGGCATAGTCGGGATGTGTACTGCCTTTCTTCGCTTCGAATGCGGCCGCTCCATCGTCTAGCGCACGCTCCAACGCATGGGCGAGCAGGTCCGCCCGTGATGCGAAATGTCCATAGAACCCGCCGTGGGTCAGATTGGCGCGGCGCATCAACTTGCCAACGCTGACGGATTCCAGCCCGCCGTCCCGGATTTGCTCCGCCGCTTCACTAAGGATTCGCTCCCTGCTGCGCATCTTGTCTGCTTGAGAATGACCCATGCGTCATACCTCCATCGTTCTCTTGACTTTATACATTGTGCTTGTCATCCTCCTGCATGACAAGCATCATTTAGAAGGGCGGATGTCATGCGTGACACGAACGTTGAACTGGGCGACGTTGGCCTTGACGACTATGAAATCCCTTTCAAGGGCATCGTGGAGCAGTCCATCGTTGGCATCTATATCCTCCAGGACGGAAGGTTCCGGTACGTGAACGAGACGTTCGCACGCATGTGTGGTCTGAAGCGGGAGCGTCTCATTGGTGCCAGGCTACGCGACGTGGCCAATCCTTCTCAGCGCGCGGACCTGATGGCTCAGTATCACCAGAGAATCAAGGGTATCGCGCAGACCGAAGTGTTTGTCATTCGGAGGACATCGTCCCGCAATCCCGGTTGCTTCGAAATTCACGGCACCCGCGTGAATGTTCACGGTCGACCGGCGATTTTCGGCGTCAGCATCGATATCACCGAGCGAGAGCGGCAGCGCGCCGACCTGGTCGACGCCAGCGAGCGATTGCAGGAACTCGTGGCTAGCGCCAACAACGTAAGGGAGAACGAGCGCAACCGCGTGGCGCGCGAACTGCACGATGTGATTGGCGGCATGCTTACTGCAATTAAGTTCGACCTGTCGAGGCTGTCACGGGGCATCGAGGCACTGGACCGCTGTCGCGAGTCGGGGAAGAGACGCGGCGGCGACGCTTCGTCTTCGCTCGCCTTACTGGCTCTCACGGCAGCTCAGACCCTTCAGCTCACACAAGAAACTATCGAGGCGGTGCGCACGGTTTCAGAAGGCCTTCGCCCGGGGGCTCTGGACCATCTGGGCTTATGCGACACGCTTTCGTTGGATTTGAACCGCTTCGAGCGGCGCTATGGAATCGCAACGCGATTCCATACTACGGGCCCGGGGCAGTGCTTGGACCGCAATCGAGAGATTGGCATTTACCGCATATTTCAGGAAGCCATGACGAACGTGGCGCGGCATTCCAAGGCGACCGAAGTGACGGTCAGCCTAGATTGGGCGGCTGACCGGCTAGAGCTTGAAATCGCGGACAACGGACTAGGGTTCGAAGTGAATTGCGGTGCTTCCGAGGGACATCTCGGCCTTTTGGGCATGCGGGAGAGGGCGCGCGAGCTGCACGGGACGCTGGTTCTGGATCCCGGACCCCGCTCCGGGGCGCGCGTGAGACTAGGCGTTCCAATGCTGTCGCGCGCCAACTGTGAGAAAGGATAGGTCATGATTCGCCTGCTGCTGATAGACGACCACACAATCTTCAGAGAGGGTCTCAAACGCCTGCTGGCAGAGCAGGACGGATTCGATGTGATTGCCGAGGCCGGTGATGCGTCGGAGGCGCTGGGCCGCGTGCGAGAGCAGCCGTTCGATGTTGCGTTACTCGACGTGAACATGCCCGGCCGCAGTGGCCTGGAAATGCTACCCACGCTACGGGCCGAGAGGCCAACAATGCCGGTAATCGTCCTGAGCATGTACCCGGCCGAGCAGTATGCGCTGCGAGCGTTCCAGGCGGGAGCATCCGGCTATGTCACCAAAGACATGGATGCCATGGAGTTGGTTGATTCAATCCACAAGGTAGCGCAGGGCAAGCGCTACATAGCGCCTTCCGTTGCGAATTGTCTGCTCGATGGCTTCGACCGCGTTGCTGACAAAACACCGCATGAACAGCTGTCGTCCCGTGAATACGAGATCATGCTGCTGATTGTACGGGGCATCCGATTGACTGAGATTGGCCGGCAGATGTTCCTGAGCGTAAAGACCGTGAGCACCTATCGGTCACGCATCCTGAAGAAGCTTGGCATCACCAGCAACGCCGAGCTGGCGCGCTATGCCGTCGAGCATCGACTGATTGACTGAGCCACTGCACCACCGGGGTCTTAACTTCAGAAAACGCTGACAAGCAGCAGAGTCAATTCCGACAGCCAAATCAGCGCCCGACGTCCAAACTCTCCTCAACGACACAACTCCACCGGGGTTGGACCGAAGGAGAGAACGATGACGGCAGACGTGCTGCTGCACATGGACGACGGCGTGCTGGTCGTGACAATCAACCGGCCGGCGAAGAAGAATGCGCTTACTGCGCAGATTTACACGGCGCTTGCCGATGCCATCGCTGAGGCGGACCGTCGGGACGACGTGCGCGCCGTACTGCTCCAGGGCGAGGGTGGCAACTTTACCAGCGGCAACGACATCAGCCTGTTCGTGAATGGGCAGACGTCCGGGCCCGAGGAATCCCCCGCCGGGCGTTTCCTGCGCGCGGTCATCGCGCTGCACAAGCCCATGGTTGCCTGCGTGTGCGGGCACGCCGTCGGCATCGGGGCGACCATACTGCTCCATTGCGACTACGTCGTCGCCTCCGACGATGCCCGTATCCGCTTCCCGTTCGTTGACCTGGGCCTGTGCCCGGAATTCGCTTCCACGCTGCTGCTCCAGCAAGTAGTGGGCCGGAACAAGGCGGCGGAATGGCTACTCCTCGGTGCGACCATTCCCGCCGCCGAGGCGCATCGGGCAGGACTTGTCAATTGCGTGGAACCGCTGGAGACAGTGGCCGAAGCGGCACTGTCGATTGCAAAGTGCCTGGCCGCAAAGCCACGCCAGGCACTTATGGCGACTCGCGGCCTGATGCGCGAGGCAACCGAGGCGCTCGTGAAAACCAGCCTCCAGCGCGAAATGGTTGTATTCGACTCCCTGCGCCAGTCGCCCGAAACGCAGGAGATTCTCCGGCGCTTCCTGGAACGCGCGCCGGTCAGGGCGGCTGCTCGCACCTGAGCCGCGCGGCCAGACAGTCCCATCTGCTACCCCGATCTGTAAAGAACCTTCCATGAGCATCCAGTACACAGTCATCCATGACGTCGCCGTCATCTCGATTGCCAACCCGCCCGTCAACGGACTGGGCTACGACGTGCGCGTTGGCATCATCGACGGCATCGACCGTGCCGCGGCCGATGACAACGTCCGCGCCATCGTTCTGACCGGCGCGGGCAAAGCCTTCTCCGGCGGTGCCGACATGCGCGAATTCAATTCGCCGGAAGCCTGGCGCGAACCGGGCCTCAACACAGTGCTAGTGGCCATTGAGAACAGTATCAAGCTCGTAGTCGCCGCCGTTCACTCGGTGGCGATGGGCGGAGGGCTCGAACTGGCGTTGGCATGCCATTACCGCGTCGCCGTGCCGAAGGCGCGCATTGCACTGTCGGAAGTGACGATGGGATTGCTGCCGGGCGCCGGCGGCACCCAGCGGTTGCCGCGCCTGATTGGCTTGGAGGCGGCCACCAACATGATTGTGCACGGAACGTCCATCCCTTCCGAGGCGCTGGCCGACACCGGCCTGTTCGACCGCCTCGTGGAAGGTGACGTGGTCACTGCCGCCGTGGCCTTCGCGCAGGAAGTCGCGGCACGCCCGGGCCCGCATCCCAGGGTACGTGATCTGACTATCCGCCATCCAACCCCGGAGGGCTACCTGGCGGTAGCGCGTCCGGCCGTCGCCGCCCGCTACAAGAATCTTCAAGCGCCGCTGCGCTGTCTGGACGCCATTGAGGCCAGCTTCAAGCTGCCCTTCGACGAGGGCTTGGCGCTGGAACGCCGCCTCTTCCTTGAGCTGATGAATGGCCCCGTCTCGAAATCGCTGCGCCACGCGTTCTTCTCGGAACGGGCGGCGGCCAAGTTGGCGGACGTGCCCGATTCGGTGCCCGAGCGCGCGGTGAACAAGGTAGCCGTCGTGGGGGCGGGCCTCATGGGCAGCGGGATTGCAATGAACTTCCTCAGTGCGGGAATTCCCGTCGTGCTGCTGGACATCTCCGATGAGGTTGTACAGAAGGGTGCCGCGGCAATTCGCCGTAACTACGAGGCAAGCCTTAAGAAGGGCAAGCTGCGAGCCGAGGTGGTCGAGGCGCGTATGGCGCTGCTGCAGCCGACCGTGGACTTGGGCAGGGTCGCCGCTTGTGACCTTGTAATCGAGGCCATCTACGAAGACATGGACGTCAAGCTGCGCATGTTCCGCGCGCTCGATGAAATCGCCCGCCCTGGCGCGATTCTGGCGACCAATACGTCGATGCTAGACGTCGACCGTATCGCCGCTGAAACGAGGCGCCCCCAGGACGTGGTTGGTTTGCACTTCTTCAGCCCGGCCAACGTGATGCGCCTGCTGGAGGTCGTGCGCGGCGCCAAGACGGCACCGGACGTACTGCAGACCGCAATGCGCCTGGCCCGACGTATAGGCAAGGTGCCGGTCGTGTCGGGCGTTTGTGACGGCTTCATCGGCAACCGCATGCTGGCCAAGTACACCCGGCGCGCCGGCGAACTGCTGGAGCAGGGCGCGTTCCCCGAACAGGTAGACCGCGCCATCGAGGAATTTGGGCTCGCGATGGGTCCCTTCCGGATGGCAGACCTTGCCGGCAACGACATCGGTTGGGCTATCCGAAAACGCCACTACGCCGAAGATCCGTCGCAGCCCCGTTTCGAACTTGGGGATCGCCTTTGCGAGGCTGGCCACTTCGGCCAGAAGACCGGCACCGGCTGGTACGACTATGAAGCGGGTCAACGCAAGGCGCTGCCGTCGGCGCGCACGCGGGCCATGCTGGAGGCGTACTGGAAGGAACGCGGTGTGGTGCCGAGGCGCTTCAGCGGCCAGGAAATTGTCGAGCGGCTGATCTATGCGTTGGTGAACGAGGGCGCCGCCGTTCTCGATGAAGGCATTGCGGCCCGCGCGTCCGACATCGACGCGGTCTATCTGCACGGGTATGGCTTCCCTGCCTGGCGCGGTGGTCCGATGTTCTACGCCGACACGGTCGGCGTGACGAACGTCCGCCGTACTCTGCGCGCACTCTCGGCGAAAGACCCGAGCTGGAAGCCCGCTGCATTGATCGAACAGCTGGCTGACAAAGGCCGAACCTTCAACGCTTGATTCCCACTCAATCCTACGGAAGACCATCATGAATGAGGCTGTCATCGTTTCGACTGCCCGCACCGGCCTGGCCAAGAGCTGGAAGGGCGCGTTCAACATGACCCACGGCGCCACGCTGGGCGCGCATGCGGTGTACCACGCGGTGGCCCGCTCGGGCCTGGACCCGTCTGAACTCGAGGACTGCATCATGGGCGGGACCTTCGGCGAAGGCACCACCGGCGGCAACATCGCCCGTGCCATCGCCCTGCGTGCCGGCCTGCCGGTGACAACGGGAGGCGTGAGCGTGAACCGATTCTGTTCGTCGGGACTCCAGACCATTGCGATGGCCGCGCAACGCGTGATTCTGGAGGGCGCACCGGCCATCGTCGCTGGCGGCGTCGAGTCGATTTCCTGTGTGCAGAACCAGGCCAACACCCATATGGGGTGCGACCCGTGGTTGGTCGAGCACAAGCCGGAGTTGTACTGGGGCATGGTGCAGACCGCCGAGACTGTGGCGAGGCGCTACGGCATCCCCAGGGAAATACAGGACGCGTACGGCGTGCGCAGCCAGCAGCGTGCGGCTGCGGCGCGGGCCGCCGGAAAATTCGACGACGAGATTGTGCCGATGACGACCACGATGGGCGTGGTCGACGAGGCGGGCCGCGTCACGACTCGTCAAGTCGTCATCTCCGAGGATGAAGGCATCCGACCAGATACGACGCTCGAGGCGGTGTCGCGTATCCGTCCCGCCTTGCCGGGAGGTGTCGTCACGGCTGGCAATGCGAGCCAGTTCTCGGACGGCTCTTCGGCCTGCGTTGTGATGAACGCAAAACTCGCCGAGCGCCGCGGCATCGAGCCCCTCGGGCTGTTCCGTGGGTTCGCGATTGCTGGCTGCGAGCCCGACGAGATGGGCATCGGGCCCGTGTTCGCTGTCCCGCGCCTGCTGGATCGGGCCGGCGTCAAGCTGGAAGACGTCGGACTGTGGGAGCTGAATGAGGCGTTTGCCTGTCAGGTGCTCTATTGCCGCGACAAGCTGGGCATTCCCGATGACCGCCTCAACGTCAACGGCGGTGCCATCGCGGTTGGCCATCCCTATGGCGTCAGCGGTTCGCGACTGACCGGGCACGCGCTAATTGAGGGCAAGCGCCGCGGCGTCAAGTACGTCGTAGTGACCATGTGTATCGGTGGCGGTCAGGGTGCCGCCGGGCTCTTTGAAGTGCTTTAACAACGTTCCAATCACCAAGAAGGAGACAGCAATGACGGCTGTGGCAAATCTCTTCGACCTGACGGGCCGCACGGCGCTCGTTACCGGCGGATCCAGCGGGCTGGGCTTGCAAATTGCCGAGGCGCTCGGCACGCAAGGCGCCCGCGTGGTGATCTCATCACGCAAGGCTGATGCGCTCCAGTCCGCGCAAGCGCATCTTGCCAGCCTCGGGGTTGACGCAAGCTGGATTGCGGCCGACAACGCCTCGGAGGACGACATCGAGCGCCTCGCCAACGAGGCAATGGAGCGACTAGGCAAGGTCGATATCCTGGTCAACAACGCGGGTGCGACGTGGGGCGCAAGCACCGTCGACCATCCGCTGGCCGCCTGGGACAAGCTCATGAACCTGAACGTGCGGTCGATTTTCCTGCTCACGCAAAAGATTGGGAAGCTGTCGATGATCCCCAACCGCTACGGGCGCATCGTCAATCTCGCGTCGATTGCCGGCCTGATCGGCAACGGTCCCAATGCCCAGCCGACCATCGCTTACAACACCAGCAAGGGTGCCGTGGTGAACTTCACGCGCGCACTGGCAAGCGAGTGGGGGCCCTACGGCATCACAGTCAATGCGCTTGCACCGGGCTTCTTCCCGTCGAAGATGACGAAGGGGACTATCGAGAAGGTAGGTGTCGAGAAGTTGTCGGAACAGGTACCCCTGCAACGCATTGGCGACGACGACGACCTGAAGGGTGCGGCACTGCTGTTCGCGAGCGATGCGGGCAAGCACATCACCGGCCAGATCCTGGCTGTCGACGGTGGCATCACAGCGGTTTAAGCGCGGTCTGAAGACATTCAAAACGTAACCCGGACATCCCGAATCGAAGGAGGAACACCATGAGCAACACCGCAGCCACGCCCGAAGTCCGCATGACGATCGAAGACCACATCGCAATCATCTCGCTGGACAACGCCGCCAAGAAGAACGCCATCACGCCGGAATTGATGCAGCAGCTTTCGCAGCGGCTGACCGAGTTCGACAACGACGACAACCTGTGGGTGGCCGTGCTGGATCCGGCCGGGGAGCACACCACGGCCGGCCTGGACATGCCGAAGTTCTTCGGCCCGACTGCCACGGCCAAGCCGATCCCGGACGACCAGATCGACCCGTTCGGTCTCGAGAAGCGCTGCCGCAAGCCGCTTATCTCGGTGGTCCACGGAATTACCTACACAATCGGCATCGAGCAGATGCTTGCTTCCGATATCGTGATTGCGGCCGATACCGCGCGCTTTTGCCAGCTTGAATCGAAGCGAGGTATCGCCCCGCTCGGCGGCGCCCACTTCCGCTATCTGACGCGGACGGGTTGGGGCAACGCGATGTACCACCTGTTCCTGTGCGACGAATTCTCGGCAGCCGAAGCGTACCGCTGCGGTTTCGTTCAGGAAGTCCATCCCTACGGCAGGCACCGCGAACGGGCGATGGAGATTGCCCGTCTCATTTGCAAGGTGGCGCCCATCGGCTTGCGTGCGACCAAGGCAGCAGCGCTGACCTATATCGAGCACGGCGAGAAAGCCGCCATCGAAGTCATCCCCCAGGTGCGCGACCAGGTTTTTGCCTCGGAAGACTTCAAGGAGGGCATCCAGTCCTTCGTTGAGCGTCGCGAGGCGAGGTTTCAGGGGCGCTGAGGCGACGCTGGCGATCATTCACGCAGACAGGGGAGCAACATGCAGACTTTTACGTCAATCGATGCCTTGAAGGCGTTCAGGGGAAAGGAGGCCGGGCCTAGTCCATGGCATCAGGTCACGCAAGACGAAGTGAACCTGTTTGCGCAGGCGACCGGCGACCATCAGTGGATTCATGTCGACCCCGAGCGTGCCCGGCGGGAGTCCCCTTTTGGTGGTCCCGTCGCACATGGCTTTCTCACGCTGTCGCTGCTGCCAATGCTGATGGCCCAGGTGACCCGGTTTGAGGGGATGCGGGCGGGCGTCAATTACGGCCTGAACCGGGTTCGTTTCACCGGGCCAGTACCGGTTGGCGCGAAAGTACGAATGCGGGCCGTTCTGCACGACGTTGATGACGAAGGGCGGGGTGGAGTGAAAGTGATGTGGACGGTCACGTTCGAGATGGAGGGCGCTGCCAAGCCCGTCTGCATCGCCGAATCCCTGGCCAAGCTGTACTTCTAGGCGAGTCCTCCCGCCGACCACCGACACCATGTTGCGCCGCGCGACTATGTCAGTCGTGCGGGGCTGCGCCCTGCGCCCGGCGGGAATGCCGCTCGTAGTAGAACTATAAAAACTGGAGACAACAAAATGGCTTTACTCATCCCGAGACTCGGACGCACCGGTCTCGCCGCTGCGTCTTTGCTGATAGCCGGCATGTGGGGAGGCACTGGCGCTTTGGCTCAGTCGCCTGCGCGCACCACAGCCTCAATGATTGTTCCGTATCCGGCCGGCAGCGCGTTCGACATGGTCGCACGGCGGATTCAGTCCGAACTTGGCACTCGCCTGGGCCGAACTGTTGTCGTCGAGAACTTCGGAGGAGCCTCGGGTTCTCTTGGCGCCCAACGGCTGCTCAACGCCGACGCAGAGATGCTGACGATGCTGGTGGCGTCGCCGAACGAATTGACGCTGCCGCCGCTGGCGATGAAGAGCGTGCGCTACAAGCCGGACGACTTCCGCATGGTGGCGCAATTGCAAACGGGCGTGCTAGCTGTCATGGCAAGACCGGACTATCCGGTTAATAGCCTGAAAGAGCTTGTCGACAAGGCGAAGCAACCAGGCGCGCGGCCGCTTTCGTTCGGCAGTACGGGAACTGGCTCCCTCTTCCACATGGTGGGCATCGACTTCGGCAGGCGCCTCAATATCCCTGTTACCCACGTGCCCTACAAGGGGGGCGCCCCCGCGATGCAGGACGTGATGGCCGGCCAGATCGACGTCATTTTCCTGCCCCTGATCCCAAGCTACATTCAGGCGGCAAAGGCGGGAAGGATCAAGGTGCTGGGCGTTCTCTCGGCGGACCGGCATACCGGAATGCCAAATGTCCCGTCGGTTGACGATATCCCGGCATTGCGCGGCTTCCACTATGCGATGTGGACGGGGCTCTTCGTGTCATCAAAGCTTCCGAAGGCAACCGCGGAGGCTGTCAGCAAGGCGGCAAACCATATCATTGACGAGCCGACCTTTCGCGATTGGGTGGCGGAGCAAGGCAATTCGGTCGGTGCAGTCATGGACCTTGAACAGTCCGCCAGCTACTTCGGCCAGGAGTCCAGCCGCTTCGCGCGACTGGCAAGCGATATCAAACTCGAACGCGAATGAACGCGGCAAACGAGCAACCCATGACCACCTCAATGCCTAAGTACTGGACGTCCGAAGTCCTGCTGAGCCAAGCGGACGTGACGCGCTTCGAACGCGTCCCGCTTGCGGACCGCAAGCTGCCGGCGTCCACCTACGAGATGCTGATGGACGGCTGTGCTATCGCACCGTCCAAGGTCGCCATTCACTTCTTTACGGACGGCGCACGGCCATTGGAGACCGCCCGACATGTCACGTACGCCGAGTTGCGCGAGAAGATTCACCAGACAGCCAACCTGTTCGGTGACTTGGGTGTCGGCAAGGACGACGTCGTCTCGGTGCTGATGCCCGCGATTCCAGAGTCACAATTCGTCCTGTGGGGCGCTCAGGCGGCGGGCATCGTGAATCCGGCCAACTGGATGTTGGAGCCGGACAACCTCATCGAAATGTTCCGGTCCGCCGGCACGAAGGTAGTGGTTGCTTTCGGCGGTGAGGGGAACACGGAGATTTGGGCCAAGGCCGAAGCGGTCGCGCGCGGTCTGCCCTCGCTGGCTGCGGTGGTTCGCGTGGGCGGTTCGGGACCGACGTCGGTGGCGGGTGTGCCGGTGATTGACTTCGCTGAAGCCGTGGAGCGCTATCCGGCGGACCGCCTTCTCTCAGGGCGGGTTTTCTCGCCCGACGACACCGCGTCTCTTTTTCACACCGGTGGCACGACCGGTGTCCCGAAGCTGGCGCGTCACCTGCACCGCAACCAGGTGTTCTGGGTGTGGGCATCGAAGTACTTGACCGGGTTCGATTCGACTGACGTGCTGCTGGTCGGCGTTCCGGTCTTCCACGTGGCCGGCGCGGTGGTCAGTTGCTACAGCCCGTTGGCGAAAGGTTCGACGGTCGTCCTTATGACGTCGTCCGGATTCCGCCATCCGTCCGTGCTGCCCAATATCTGGCGCATCGTCGAGGCATTTCGCGGGAACATGCTGACGTTTGTGCCGACGCTGGTTAATCAAGTGCTGTCGATTCCCCTCAATGGCGCGGACATTTCGTCGCTGACCTACGTCGCCTCGTCGACTGCTCCGCTGTCGACCACCGTCGCCGAGGCATTTCATCACATGACTGGCTTGCGTATCCGCGAAAGCTGGGGCATGACCGAGACCACGGCGGTCACATGCATCACGCCGCCGGCTGAGCGGGTCAAGGTCGGCAGTTCCGGTGTGCGCATGCCGTACCAGCAGGTGCGCATCGTGCAGCCGGATGGGGAAGGAAAGATCGCCCGGGACTGCGAGCCGGGCGAGCCCGGTCTGGTCATCGTGCGTGGCCCTTTGGTCTTTCCGGGCTATCTGGGGCAGGAGCAGGCAGCGCGTTGGTTCGACGGCGACTGGTTCGACACCGGCGACCTTGGATACCTCGACGCGGACGGCTGGCTGTGGATAACGGGCCGCGCCAAGGATCTGATTATCCGAGGCGGCCACAACATCGACCCGAGGATGGTGGAAGAGGTGCTGTTCGGCCATCCCGCCATCCAGGATGCCGCAGTGGTCGGCGCTCCTGATGCCCATGCCGGCGAGATACCGGTCGCCTACGTGGTGCTGAAGCCGGGAGCGACGGCATCTGCAGAGAGCATTCTGCAATACGCTACGGCCCACGTGCCCGAGCGTGCTGCGATACCGAAGTACTGCTCCGTGCTGCCGGAAATGCCGAAGACCTCGGTGGGCAAGATTCAGAAGAACCTGCTGCGCGTCGATGCCATTGAGCGGATGTTTCGCGCCGCGCTCGACAGCATCGGCCGGAGCACACATACCTTGGTGCAGGTGAGTGACCGGGGCAGCCGAGGTTTCTTCGTCGAGATTCGTGTGCGGGGAGGCGACGCGGACGACGCTGCGTTGACCGAAGTGCTACGCAGCTTCACCGTCCCCTATGCCATTCGACACGCCGAGGAAGTTTAACCGTGAGCCTGAGCCCCGCCGCCGCAAGCCCTGAGTTCGGCACAGACAGACGGGCTGGACCGGAAAACCAACGCCGCCTGGGCGAAGCTTGTCTGGGAAATTGGTGACCGCCACGGCAACGCCTGACCTGTCACCATTCATCGCATCAACCATGGAGGAATCGCTGTGTCTACAAAATACAAGGCTCCCGTCGACGACTATGTCTTTCTGCTGCACGACGTCATCGCGCCCGTCGCGCCGCACGCGCTTGGCGAGATGACACGGGACGATACGCGTCAGGTGCTGGAGCAGGCGGCACGTTTCTTCGAAGAGGTCTGGGCACCGCTGGACGGGCCAGCAGACGAAGAAGGTTGCCATTTCGAAGACGGCGTAGTAAGGACGCCTGATGGGTATCGGGCCGGATACGCCGCGCTTTGCGAAGCGGGCTGGAACCGGGTGTCCGCTCCAGAGGAATTCGGCGGAACCGGCTTGCCTGAATTGATTGGACAGGCGGTGCACGAGTTCACTGCATCGGCCTGCAATTCGCTGGGACTCTACGCGGGGCTGACGGGCGGGGCGCACGCGACAGTCAGCCGCAACGGCGAGCCGTGGATGCTGCAGTACATCGTTGCGCCAATGGTGGAGGGGCGCTGGGCCGGTACGATGTGCCTCACCGAGCCGCATTGCGGTACCGACCTGCGCCTCATGAAGACGCGCGCTGTGCCGCAGCCGGACGGTAGCTGGCGGCTGAACGGCACGAAGACCTTCATCAGCGGCGGGGACCATGACCTCACCGAGAACATTATCCATCTCGTGCTGGCCAAGGTCCCGGACGAGGACGGCCGCATCCGCGAGGACTTGTCGACGGTCCGGCTGTTCCTGGTATCGAAGCGTGTGGTGGATTCTGAAACCGGTGCGCTGGGCGGCCCAAATGGCGTCGTTGTGGCCGGTGTCGAGCACAAAATGGGTCTGAAGGGCAGTGCCACCTGCACGATGTCGTTCGAGCACGCTCTGGCCTATCCGCTGCGTGAGTCGAGTCAGTCTGGCGGCACGCAGCGCAAGACGTCCGCAGGCATGAGCGGCATGTTTGACATGATGAACTCGGCCCGCCTCGGTACGGGGCTCCAGGCGGTGTCGTCGGCGACACGGGCCTATGGTCATGCGGCTGACTACGCCCGCGAGCGACTAGCTGGCCGCGCGGCGAAGGCGGAAGACCGCACCGGTGGCGCCGCCGATCCCATCGTGGTCCACCCCGACGTGCGTCGGCTGTTGCTCAAGCAGGCATCCTTCCTCGAAGCTGCCCGGGCTTTGGCCCTGCACGTCCGGACGCTGCTCGACGAACCGGATGAAGCAATACGTGCAAACCGGAGCGCAATCGGCAGTCTGTTGACGCCGGTCATCAAGGCATTTTTCAGTGACCGCTCCTTCGAGTCGGCCAATGACGCCATGCAACTGATGGGCGGCCATGGCTATATCCGCGACAACGGCGTCGAACAACTCGTGCGCGACTGCCGCATCTTCCAGCTTTATGAAGGCGCGAACGGCGTGCAGGCGCTGGACCTCGTGCTGCGCAAGCTTCCGGCCGCAGGCGGGAGGGCGCTGGCCGACTTCCTCGACCTGGTGGACGCTACCGCATCGGAGGCGGAACAGCAGGAGCCACTCCGCGCGTACGCCGAGGCACTGCGCAAAGCCGTGCAGGAAATCCGCGCGAGCGCCAATTGGTTTGCCGATCCCGCGCGGGACCCGTACGACGCTGGCGCATCGTCCAGCGATTTCCTGGCCATGATGGGCATCGTGGCCTGTGCATGGATGTGGCTGCGGATGTCTAACGTCGCGCTTCCTCTTCTGCCTCACGCCGACAACAAACAGTTCCTCGAACGCAAGCTGGAGCTTGCCCGCTACTGGTTCGCGCGCGAGCTGCCGCTGGTCTTCGCGTTGCGGGAGCGCGTGGAAACGGGCGCCGCCTGCCTGATGGCGCTGCCTGCCGACCAGTTCTGACGCATTAATATTTCTCTATTCAAAGGAGGCTCGTCGATGAAGACGAAGATTACCGAATTGTTCGGCATCGAACATCCCATCATTCAGGGTGGCATGCACTACGTCGGATTCGCGGAGTTGGCTGCAGCAGTGTCAAACGCGGGCGGCCTGGGCATCATCACGGCGCTGACCCAGCCGAGTCCGGATGCCTTGGCCCGTGAAATCCGGCGTTGCCGGGAAATGACCGACAAGCCGTTTGGCGTCAACCTCACCTTCCTTCCTGCCCGTGTACCGCCTGACTATCCCGGTTACTTGAAGGCGATTGTCGACGGTGGCGTGAAAATCGTCGAGACTGCCGGCAACAATCCGGTGAAGTGGCTACCCGTGCTCCATGAAGCCGGAATCAAGGTGATTCACAAGTGCACATCGGTGCGGCATGCGCTAAAGGCGGAGAGCATCGGTTGTGACGCGGTCAGTGTGGACGGCTTCGAATGTGGAGGGCATCCGGGAGAGGACGACGTTCCCAATTTCATCCTGCTGCCCCGCTCCGCGGACGAACTACGGGTGCCGTTCGTTGCGTCGGGCGGCATGGCAGACGGTCGCTCGCTGGTGGCCGCGCTCGCGATGGGGGCGTCCGGCATCAACATGGGGACGCGCTTTGTTGCAACGCAGGAAGCGCCGGTGCACCAAAAGGTGAAGGAGGCAATCGTCGCCGCGACGGAACTGGATACGCGGCTCGTGATGCGCCCACTCCGAAATACTGAACGCGTGCTAAACAATGCCGGGGTCGAACGTCTATTGGAGAAGGAAAGGCGACTCGGGTCAGACATAACCTTCTCGGATATCGCGGAAGAAGTCGCCGGCATTTATCCGCGCGTCATGAAAGACGGCGAACTCGACGTGGGCGCCTGGTCGTGCGGCATGGTTGCGGGCCTCATTCATGACATTCCCAACGTCGGAGAACTGATCGGCAGAATCATGCGCCAGGCGGAAGAGATTGTCGCAGAGCGACTTCATGGAATGCTGGGGCGCCGCTGACTATCGGGAGACAAGAAAATGCGTGCAATCGTTGCCAAGATTAAAGTCAAACAAGGCCAAGAGGCTAACTTTGAAGCGCTAGCCGCCGGACTGGTCGCGGAGTCGCGTCGCGAAGCGGGTTGCCTGTCTTACGACCTGTGGCGTTCCGACGAAGCTCGTGAATACGTGTTCATTGAGCGTTATACCGACGATGCTGCGGCCCAAGCCCACGTCAAGTCCGACCACTATCGTCGAATTGGTCGCCAGATGGGGGCGCTCATGGATGGTGCGCCGACCGCCTACCGGCTATCCGCAGCGGAGGTTGCTGTAGGTATGGCATCCGACAATCCAGAATCCGCGGCGGACGGGTGCCTCGATGCAGAGCGCGTCAGACTGGTGGCACAGTGGCTCCGCCATTTCGGGGTCGAGGATGCGAGCGAACTGGACTTGGGCATCCTGGAGGCGATTCGCCAATGCATCAACGACGGCGTGTCACCACCCGATCGGACTGCGCACGTCTGAACCGCCAACACGGATGTACCCAGTGGTCTTCTTCGACGTGCTGTGCGTCAAGGAGCGAGGTTCCGGCAGGGGAGTTTGATGACCTCGACACTGCATTTGTTTGACCATCTGCGGGCGGCCAGCGCGGCCGCCTGCCAACAACCAACCACCAACCACGGAGTAATCTAGCCATGAGTGCGCAGTCTGAGGTCTTGCTCACCGATGCGTTGTTCCAGCCGATCAAGCTGGGCAGAATCGAGCTTGCCAATCGCATGGCCATGGCACCGCTGACGCGCAGTCGGGCCGATGGCAACCTCGTACCGACCGACATGGCGGTCGAGTACTACAGCCAGCGGGCCAGTTTGGGCCTGATCATCGCTGAAGCCACGCAGGTATCCACGACCGCCCAGGGCTACACGAATACGCCCGGCATCTACACCCCCGACCAAATTGCTGGCTGGAAGAAGGTGACTGACGCGGTGCACGCGAAGGGGAGCAAGATTTTTCTGCAAATCTGGCACACGGGCCGCATCTCACACACACACTTCCAGCCGGGCAACCAAGCACCCGTAGCACCGTCGGCCTTTGCCGCCAATGCCAAGACCTACATCAACGGCCAAGGATACGTTGATTGCTCGCCCGCGCGCGCGCTCGAGACCGCTGAAATCGCCGGCATCGTCGATGACTTCCGCAGCGCCGCCGCAAACGCCATCCGGGCCGGCTTCGATGGTGTAGAAATCCACGGCGCGCACGGCTACCTGCTGGACTCCTTCCTGCGCGACGGCACCAACAAGCGCATCGACGCGTATGGCGGCAGCATCGAGAACCGTGCCCGCTTCCTGCTCGATGTCATGGAAGCAGTGATCGCGGAAATCGGTGCGGACCGAGTGGGCGTGCGCCTGGCACCGGTGTCGCCGGTCAACGACGCAGTCGAGAGCAACCCGCAGCCATTGTTCGAGCATGTCGTAAGCGAACTGGAGAAACTTCACCCGGTGTATATCCATGTCGTCGAAGGCTACACGGGCGGCGCGCGCGACAACGTTCCCTTCGACTATGAGGCGCTGCGCCGGCTGTATACCGGCGTGTGGATGGTCAACAACGGCTACACCAAGGAAATGGCAGAGGACGCCATCCGCAACGGCCGCGCCGACATGGTCTCGTTTGGCCGTAAGGTGATTACCAACCCCGACTTGCCGCGCCGCTTCCGCGAGAACAAGCCACTAAACCGGCCGTTCGAAGACGCTCCGCTCTACGGCGGAGATGGCGCTCACGGCTACGTCGATTATCCGGTGGTGTCCTGACACGGGCGCTTGTCTTGATGTCATGCTGCTCCAGGTGGCGCGGGCATCGGCCGCGCCACCCTTTCCATTTGCATCAGAGGGCGCACAGCACCAGCCTTGTAGTAGTTCGGGCAGCACAGGCGGAAGTCCGTGCATCACCGCACTGCATGGCCCGTAAACACGCTGACTTGAGGCGATCAAGGCCTGGGGAAATGAGGACCCCTCGCGTCTGAAAGAGATTGATCGGCCGACCGTCATCGCAAATGGGGATGATGACGTAATAGTCCCCACGGAGCGGTCTTTTGCATTACACCGACTGGCACCTAATTCGACCTTGCGCATCTATCCGGATTCGGGTCACGGTGGAATCTTCCATTGTCACAACATCCTTGTGAATCAGACGCTTGCTTTCTTGGTGTGCTGAGGCGGCTCGTTGGAGCCACATCAAATAGTTTTTCTTGCTCAGGCGGTTGATTGACCTTAACGGAGAGAACCATGTTTCGCGCAATTCTACTCAATCAGAAAGAAGGAAAGACCGAGGCATCGGTGCAGACGCTCACCGCGGATAGACTCCCTGCGGGTGATGTCACGGTGGCGATTGATTACTCGACGCTGAACTACAAGGACGGGATGGCCATTACCGGACTTAGACCTGTGGTAAGGACGTGGCCGATGGTGCCGGGTATCGACTTCGCGGGAACGGTAGAGCAGAGTGCGGACCCGCGCTACCCCGTTGGCAGCAAGGTTGTTCTGACCGGCTGGGGTGTGGGCGAGTCATATTGGGGTGGTTTGTCGCAGAAGGCCGCCGTAAATGGCAACTTTCTGGTACGACTGCCGGAGGGACTGAGCACTCGTGACGCAATGGCTGTCGGCACGGGCGGCTTCACCGCAATGCTGTGCGTGCTGGCCCTGGAGCGAAATGGTGTGACGCCGGATTCGGGTGAGATCCTCGTGACCGGTGCCAACGGCGGGGTGGGTAGTTTTGCCACGTTTCTACTTGCCAAGCGCGGCTACACGGTTGCTGCGTCCACTGGACGTCCCACGGAGGCCGATCGACTTCGCGCTCTGGGCGCGTCGGAGATCATCGACCGCAAGACGCTAAGCGAACCGGGTAAGCCACTTCATGGCGAGCGCTGGGCAGGCGCTGTAGATTCGTTGGGAAGTCACACGCTCGCCAACGTCTGTGCGAGCACTAAGTATGGCGGCACCGTAGCGGCGTGTGGCTTGGCGCAAGGCATGGACTTTCCGTCGACTGTAGCACCGTACATCTTGCGCGGCGTCACCCTGGCCGGCGTTGACAGTGTCCATTGTCCGCTATCGGCGCGGATCGAAGTTTGGCGGCAACTTTCTGCAACACTGGGCGGGAGCGAGTTGCTTACTGCAGTGAAAGAGATCAGCCTTGAGCAAGCGATACCTGTCGCCAAGGAACTACTGGAAGGAAAAGTGCTCGGGCGAGTGGTGGTGAACGTGAATAAGTAATCTATGGGGGTTGGGCATAAATGGCCTATGAGTTCCTCGGCACCGAGCCGGTGGGAAAGCAGAGGATTCCAGTGGTCAGCACAGTGCATGCACGCCGCATTGCAGGTCCCGAGGATTTCGCGCGCCATCCCAGCGAGGAATTCGCGTACGTACTCTCCAGCGAGATCAAGGTGCATTTCGACAACGATGAGAGGGTACATCTGCCGCGCGGCGACTCACTGTACTTCGATGCCCGCCTGGGGCACGCCTAAAACAGCGTCAGCCGCCAGTTCGCCCGGATCGTCGGCGTGATGACTAGCGAAAGCAACTTCATGAAGTCAGTCCAGGCCAAGGGCATGGAGGCTGCGCTAAAACGGGGCGTCGGGGGGGGGGCTCAGGGGAAAGCCGCTGCCGGGCAGGGCAAGGATTGACGGGCGACGCGGATCAGCGAGCACCGGTGGCCACGCTTTGCACTGGAGTTCGCTCCCACCCTTAGTCCACCGTAGTCCACGCCGCCCGGGCCATGGCCGGCGATGGTCTTTCCGGCTGGGGCGTGCGCGCAACGATAGCGATCTTCATCGTGCCACCCAATGGGCCACTTTCTGCCAGAATTGGCGGCTTTATTCCCCCCCCTCTGGCGCCATATGCAGGCACAACACATTTCCTCAGCCACGCTGACGCACCGCGAACGAGAAGTCCTGGCCCTGGTCGCATCCGGCATGAGTTGCCGCGCCGTTGCCACCGAATTACAGATCAGCGTGCTGACCGCCCGCAAGCATCGCAGCAACTTGCTCGGCAAGACGGGCCTGCGCAATGCGGCGCAGCTTGCCGCCTACGCGGTGGCGCACGGCTTTCGTCGATCTCGCGCGGCCCATCGGAGCGGCAGAGATGGCGCATCCGGATCGCGTGCCACCGCTTGTGCTGACGCAGCGCGAGTGTGACATCGCACAACGCGTAGCCGCGGGGCACACTAGCAAGCAGATCGCCAGAGAGCTCGGCCTGAGCAACCTGACCGTACGCAAGCATCGGGAGAACCTGTGCCGGAAACTCGGGGTTGGCAATGCGGCCGGCGTGGCGATCTATTGCCTACGTCATGGCCTGCTGGCGCCTTGAGCGAATGCTTGAATCCGTGCTAACGGAGATACGGCATTGGCAGTATTGCAAGGTGCGTGCGCGCGGCGGGATGATGCTGCGCAGGCTTTGCTTTGTAGGCTGGAAAGCTAGAGCTGGCGCGGCACTCAGCGAACTGTAAGTCAATTGAAAAATATTTAAAAGAGATTTTCGCGTGCACGGGCGTTAGTTGGTTTTTATTAGGGGCAGGCATGGAGCAAAATAAAAATTCCGGGTCGGTGCTCTGGGGCGCGTACGGGCTTGTCCCAGAGCGCAGGCCCGCGTACCAAGCCAATCGTCCAACGCGCGGGCGGCGGCGCCGCGAGCAACAGCAAGCCATCCTCGACGCCAGCCTTCTGGCCCGGGAATGCGAGCGGCAGCGCATCGCCTGCCGCCTGCACGACGAGGTGGGCCAGGTGCTTGCCCTGGCGCTATTGCGGCTGGGCCAGTTCGAGAGGCTGGCGTGCCCGCCGCAGGCGCGGGCGCTGATCGACGAGACGCGTGAGCTGGTGGCGGACGTTGCCGGCAACATCCGCTCGGCGACGTTCGACCTCGGGCTTGGCCTGCTGGCGCAGGGGCCGCTCGACGACGCGCTGCGTAGCTTGGCGCATCGTGCACGGGCCGGATCGAGCGGCGCACCCCGCCTGCTGCTGGATCTGCGCGGCCCGCAGGTGCTGCTTGAGCAAGCCGCCACCGCAGTGTTGCTGCGTGTGGTGAACGAACTGCTTGCCAACGTCCGGAAGCACAGCGGTGCGGCCCAGGTGTGGGTGCGTACGGCCTGTGGGCGCGGTCACGTGACGGTCAGCGTGGAGGACAACGGCCGTGGCTTCGATGCCGGCGCCGTCTCCAGCGAGGGCGCTGCTGCTGGCGGCTTTGGCCTGCCCAGCAGCACGGCGCAGCTTCGCGCGCTGGGCGCGCGCCTCGAAGTGTGCTCCGCGCCGGGCATCGGCACTCGCATGCGCATCGTAATGCCCATAGGCCACGGGCGGGGGGGTGGCGCCGACGCCGACGGCTCGCCGCATCGCGACGGGAGCGACACCATATTGCGAGGTTAGAGATGCCGACCACGCGCGTTTTGCTGGCGGATGATCACACGCTCTTCCGGGAGGGGCTCGCCGCTTTGCTTGAGCGGGAAGCCGACATGACCGTCATCGGGCAAGCCGCCGACGGTATGGAAGCTTTCCGAATGGCTCAGGCTTTGCTCCCCGACGTGATCGCACTCGATCTCGGCATGCCAGTACTCAACGGCGTCGACGCGCTCTGCCGCATCGTGCCTGCCGTGCCCTCGGCGCGCGTCCTGTGCCTCTCGGCGCATGCCGAGCAGCGCATGATCGCCGCCGCGCTGGATGCCGGCGCGCTCGGCTATCTGCTCAAGGATTGCGCCTACGACGAGCTCGGCAAGGCCATCCGCACGGTGGCGGGCGGACGCTCATATCTCAGTCCGGAAGTAGCCACCGCCATGGTCGCCAGCCTGCGCTCGGCGCGGCACCACGGCGCGACGGCGCCGAGCGCGCAACTCAGCGTGCGCGAGAGGCAGATCCTGCAGTTGCTGGTGGAGGGTCACTCCACCCGGGAGATCGCCGAACGGCTGCACATCAGCGCCAAGACGGTAGGTACCCATCGGGAACACATCATGGCCAAGCTTCAGGTCAAGGGCATTGCCCAGTTGACGCGTTACTCCATTCGCGAAGGCCTGTTCTAGCCGTTGCGCCCCCGCGCGAACCGCGCCTGTGCCTCCGCCGGTCCGGGCTGCTGACGAGCGAATCAGTTTTCCTGAAGGTGCAAATCAGCCAGCGACACGGTTCGCCGGCGCCCGCGATGGGCGACCATGCATTCCAGACGAACGGTGCATGCGCGATGGCGGCAAGGCACGGCGCGTCGGCGGACGACGGGGTTGATGCCGGCGCCGTCCTTTCTCGACAAACGATCTGGAGCTGGAAAATGGCAAACGTCGATACGGTGGGTCTGTGGAAACAGTGGATGGGCGCCCTGCAGGCGTCCGCCTTTCCCAATGGCATGTCCGCCCAGCAGCAGTTCAGCGCTGGCTCTACCACCCTGAACGTGGACCTCGGCAACGCCGACCCTGGCATTATCAATGCCTACGTGTATGGCATTGGCGATGTCGTGCCTGCCAACAGCCCGGCATACGCACCAGCGGGCGGGCTGCTGGCGACGTACGCGACCTTCCTCGACTGGGTGGACCTTGGCGCCATGGTCAACCCAAACCTCGCCAGCCAGGTCAACCAGGCCGCAGCCGCGCTCAATACCGCCCAGACGACATTCAACAACGTCCAGGTGGCGGCCTACACGGCTTACGGTGCCTACAAGAACGTCAATCCCACGCCGCCTGCGTTCCAGACCTGGGTGCAGCAGAGCTATCCGTCATACCTGAGCGCCAACAATGCGCTGATCGGCGCTGCCAGCGCCTATGACGAAATCATGATCCAGGCCTATGGGGCCGGCTATAGCGTCGTGCAGCAGGCCCGCGCAAAGGTGGGCATCAACGGCGCGCAGAGCATGTCGCTGCAGAACCCGTACAACATGCCAGTCAAGATAGGCAGCGTCGCGCCCGCGGGCAGCCAGCCGGTGGTAATCGGCGGCACCAATCCGGTGCCGGCGAACAACCTAATCTCGGCCTTTGCGCCGTCCTACGCCCTGCAAGCATTCAGCACCAAGTATGCCGAGTGGCAGCAGGCCAGCGTCGCCGGTAAGAATAACGCCGGCGCGTCGATCTCGGTGACCTCCGCTTCGAAGACCTATGACTTCGACGAGTTTGGCTGGAGCACCTCGGTGGACGCCAGCCTGTTCGGCGACTTCTTCTCCTTCTTCGGCAGCGGTTCGGCCAGCGGCCAGAAGACCAGCGTCAATACCGCCAGCACGGACTTCAGCCTGACCGTGGACTTTACCGGCTTCGGCACCTTTCCGGTCGGCCCTGGGCTGTGGTGGGACAACGGCGCGCTGGTGTCGACCTACCATCAGCGGCTCAAACCCGGCGCGCCGGCTTTCTTCGGCGACAGCGGAGCGCTGGCGCGGATGCCGACGCAGATCGTGGTGGGCTTCCAGCCGACGGTGACGCTGAAGATGGCGGCCAGCGACTACAGCAACGTCAAGAACAGCTGGCAGGCACAGGCGACCGCATCGATTGGCATCGGGCCGTTCCGCCTCGGCTCGGCCACGGTGTCGACCTACGGCACAAAGCAGGACATCAAGTGGGACGACGCATCGGCCACAGTCACCATCGGCCCGGTCAGCAGCACCCTGCCGATCCTGCTTGGGGTCGTAAGCCAGAAGCTCGGCACCTGATGCCACTCGCAGTGGCAGTCCCTCGCGCGCTCGTGCGAGGGGCTGCACCGCGTTCCTGTCCATCCTGCCGGGAGGTCTCGCCGTGCTATCCGACCGCGCGCTCTGGCGCTTGTATGCCGCGGCGATTGCCAGCCATGTGGGCGTGACTGGCAGCGACGTGTTCTCCGTCGCCGGGGTTGCCACCTTCAGCGGCCTGGGCAGCGCGGATGCGCAGGTGTGCAATTGGTGCACCTACCAGCTTGGCGACAGTATTCCCGCTGCCGCCGGTGCCTACGCACCACGCAGTGGCTTGTTTGCCGCATATTGGCTGTGCCTGAGCTACCTGGTGGAAAGCGCCGCGGCGCAGCCCGGCTTGTTGCAGGCGGCTGCCCGGTCGAGCGGCCTGCAATCCGACCTAGCGCGCTACCGGCACGCCGTGCTGGCATGGCGGCCCGGACCTGCCACGCCGACGGGCGTCAACTTCGCGGCCAATGCCGCAAACGATGCGATGGCGGGTGGCGTGTCCGCGGCAGCGCTGGACGCGCATCAGGCGCTGCTAGTCCGGCTGGGCGGACGCATGCTGGCGCTCACGACGGCCTTGAATCGCTGCCTGCAGGCAGCGCAACAGGAGGCGTCGGACCTGAACATGGCCGCCAGCCTCTATGCGACGGGAACCGTATTCCGCTGCCCGCAATACGCGATCGACGGCTGGCTGACGGGACTGGCCACATGGCGCGCGTCGCCGGCCAGCGGCGCCACGGCCTGGTCCGTGTCCGTGCCGCCGCAAGGGCTGGCTGCGCTAGCCGAGGCCGCGCCCGCTGCCTCGCAGGGCGCAGGGCCGCCGGATCCGACGGATGCAGGGAACTGGCCTTCTTTCCTGGACCTGCACGCGTCCGGAGACACGGTAGCGGCTGGCGCCCTCAACGCCGCTTCGCTATCGACGACGGTCGACGGCGCGGCGGGTGGCCTGCTCGACGAGGTCAATGGGTTGACGTTGTCGCTGGGTGGATTCGGCGTCTTCGCGCTGTCCCCGGGCAACTGGTTCGACGCCGGCCTGCTGGGTGGCGGCCAGGCCGCGTTGCCTGCCGGCGCGCCCGATTTCTTTAGCGCTGCCGGTGCGCTTGCCTTGCTGCCAACGGGTGCAGTCATCGGCTACCAGCCGCGCGTTACACTGCGCGCCGGCAGCCCTCAGCAGGCTCAGGCGCTCGCCACCGCGCTGACGCGGGTCGGTCCGTTTGCCGTACAGGGCGTGAGCCAGGATGCGCCGGGCGTCATGGCATGCCGGGGTTGCAACGACACCGAAGTCTCGTTCGATGCCAGCGGCTCGGATGTCCCGGTCCTGCTGGGCGTGATCAGCAAGCCGATTTCGTAGCGCTAGCGGGGACACGCCCGCCAGCGCATCCATTGCAGTAGCGTTTCAAGGAGAGCAACCATGATGAACGACTGGAAAGTCAGCACGTATCGCGACCCCACGAACGGCATTGGCGTCTGGGTGTACTACGAGAATCCGGCCTTTCCGGATATCCACATGAGTCGTTGCGTCGACGATGCCACGCGCGACCATATGGCGACGAACGATCGCACCGCCTATTACTTCGGCAATAATCGGCCGCCCACTTTCAACAACGCCACAGTGCCGGAACATACCCGCATCGCGCTGCAGGCGGCCTGGCGCGACTATTTCACTGTGATGTGAGGTCTGCCATTCCACGAGTTGCATCCTTCAAGGAGTCAGCCATGGCCAAGTATTGCCAGGAAAAATTCACCGAAGCCACCACCGGAACAGAGGTCAAGGTCTGCTGGCGGCAGGACAAGCATGTCCACGATGCCACTCTCATCACAACGATCGAGCTCTGGCTCCAGGCCCAGCGGGGAGGGCAATGGGGTGTACGCCCCGGCAGCTACGAGTCCAACCTGTCGTCCTGCGCGGTGAACGCGGTCAGTTTTGGCTAGTGCGCTAACCAGGGCGGGGGCCGGTACCCCCGCCGATCGGACTCAGGCGACGGCATCAGCTTTGTCGCCGCGCCATGAAAACCTGCCGCCGGCCCTAAAAGGATCCGGATCCCCGCCGTTAAGCAGCCACGCCTAATTCAATCTGTACATGGGGAGCTGGCAGGCTCTGTCGCGATAGGGGTGTGGTGACGAGCTAAGTGGGTGAGTGCCGCGCGGGTCGAATCTTCTAGAGGAACAAAGCGCGATATGGTGTATCGCCCATGGTCGCTTGAGGGCAAAGAGATTGAAGCGCGGCCGTTTGGCTCCCCACCGCCAGATATGGAAGTTGTCCTGCTTTGGCGGAAGGATGTGGAACTCTCGCAATCCGCCACCGCAGTTCGCGACTTTCTGATCTACGCCTGCAGCCGTTAGTTGCTCGACGCATTGGGTCAGTGTAATGCAGAGCGCTGCTCAAGCCGTGCCACGATCCAGTCGATGAAAACGGGAACCCTGCGATTCTTCTTGGCCGAGGGTGGATAAAAAGCGAAACTGGTGCGGTTGGTGTCTTCCACTCGGGAGGAGAAGGACCAGAAGCCCTTGAGAGATTGGGGTGGGTATGGTTGAACGGTAGAGCTGACCAATACCTAGGCCCTGTACCACCATGCTGAGGTGGCCGTTACTTCCACGGCTTGCGCACCGATAGCGGTGCCGATGTGCGTTTTAACCGTGCCGGGCCCGCCCACAAGGACGACGTTGTGGGCAGACTCGAGGAATTCGCATCGATAGAGTTACCGCACGAGTGCCTCGTTCATTTCAACGCAACTGAAATCGAAGCCGACTAGATCCTGAAGCGCTGGAAACTTGGCTAACCACGAGTTTGTCACGCTCGAGCCAGGCACACCATATCGGGTGTGGGCTTGACGATACTTGCTGCTCCAAGCGGATTTCCTACGATATAGATGTTGGAGGTCACGAAAAGGTCTGGAGGCAAATATGTATCGGCATGAGCGCTCACTGGCGGTGATGTACCCGCTAGGCACAGGAGAGTGGTTGTTCGCCGTAGTCACCGGACCGCGAGTTGTTCACTTCGGTCCATTCGAATCGAGGGATGATGCGGACGAAATTCTCGCAAAGATGTATCCGGATACACCGATGGTTGAACTGTCGGTGCAGCCAAGGAAACTAGATAACGATGGTGTGTCGATCCTCGGATATGCCGCCGCGCAGCAGGTAGCGTTTCAAGCGGAAGTCGGCTAGTAGCCGCGTCAGCAGCCATAGCCAGTAGCCACCTTCGGGTGGCTCTTTCATGCCCATTGCATGCGCAAAAAAAAGACCGGACCGCGCGGGGGCGTCCAGTCCGATCCTGCGCAGCGGCGCTAAAGGTGAAGCAGCTACCGCTGCGAGGCGTGAATTTAAACATATCAATATCTGATATAGGCGGCGTCTAATTCTCTTGTTGTTGTCGGCCAACGCTTAAAAATATTAAGCGGTGGGCCAAGTGCATGCCTCTTCATTCCACGCGCGCTCGTCCACGCACAAAGCCACCTTTGGGTGGCTTTTTCTTTGCCGGAGTCCGCATGGACCAACAAGTCTTCTAGGCCGCTGCCGGCCTATCGCCGGCGCTCTCGGCACGCTGGTGGCCACACGTCGAGCCGGCGCCGTTGGAGTTCGGCATCCTGTCGCCGGCGCGTGTTGCCGCGTGGATCGCGCCGACCGGCCACAAGTCGCTGGGCTTCTCGCTCACACGCGAACTGTGGGGGCCGACCCCAGCGCAGATGCGCTGCGAGCGCGACCTGTCGGCGCGGTAGCCGCTGGCGGACAAGACCGGCCGCAACCAGAGACCATTCGAGCTGGGCAACAGCCAGCCAGGAGACGGCAAGCGCTTCATGGGCCGTGGGCTTATCCAGATCACCGGGCGCGCGAACCACCGTGCATGTGGTGCCGCCCTTGGCTTCGACCCGGAGGCGGCACCGGCAATGCTCGAGGGCGATGCGCTGGCCGCGCGCTCGGCGTGCTGGTTCTGGGCAAGCCGCAATCTAAATGCGCTGGCAGATGCCGGTGACTTCGAGGCGCTGACACGCAAGATCAACGGCGGCACCAATGGGCTAGCGGACCGCAAGGAGCGTTGGGCCCGCGCAAAGCAATTCATCAGGGGATAACAGGGAGGGTACATGCAAGAGCACGAAAAGAGCCTGGCGATGCTGATCGCAATGGACGCGATGATTGCCCTGGGGAAGCTGCTTGTGAGCGATGAACACCTGACATTCCGGCTGATCATCAGCCGGGCACTCCTGGGCGCGGCCACGTCGATAATTGCTGGCGTGGGCCTGATCCAGTTTCCGGAGCCGCCGCCGCTGGCGCTCTATGGCATTGGCAGCGGCCCTGGCATTGTTGGCTCGCAGTACATCGAGGTGTGGCTGAAGCGCAGGCTGCGCCAGGGGGGGGCGGGAAATGAAGACGGTCATCTGGGGCGCCTGTGGGCTGGCGGCGCTGCTTGGCGCCGTGCTCGCGGTGATGCTGGCCTATCTGCTGTATTTCGCACCGTGGACGGACGCCGCCGCTCAAGCGCTGCAGGCGGCCACCGAACGCGCCGGTCGGGTGCAGGACGCCAACGAGCGCTGTACAGCTGACGTGGATAAGGCCAACGGCGCCGCGGCGGCGCTGAAGGCGGCGGCGGCCGAGCGTGCGGGCCAGGTTGCCGCGGCGCTGGCGCAGGCCGAGAGCCGCGCGGTGGCGGCTCTGCATCCATGAGCTCGTGCTGGCAGGCCCGCATGAAGCTGCGCGCCCGCTCCGGGTCCCGGCACGTCATCCAGTCATCCCACTCCGCCCGCGGCACGATGACGATCATTCGTTTATCCTTGCCCGGTGCATGGAAGCGGTTCATCAGCGGATGCTTGTCCGAGTCGATGGTCCGCATGGTGAACGAGAGCGCGCCGTCTTACCAATCCCGCCACCGGCCGGCGATGGCGAACTCCGGCTCGTCCTTCAGCCAGATCCGCCAGCGCAAGGACTTGGGTCCGGCCTCGTAGTTCGGCTCGTAGAAGCTGGGGCCGGCACTAGCTGGGGCCGGCACTAGACAGAGCTACCTATTCGCAAATCCTTGGAGTCGACGCGGACCGCCCACAGGAGGTTCTTCATAAAATGACGGCAGCGAGCTTCGCCTCCAGCGGAGTATCTGACGAAGGCTTGCAACTTCGACTTTGTCGACCGGCCGATGGCATACAGCAGGCGCTGGCCGAACTGCGCGACAGCGGGGGGCGGCTGGACGAGGATCCGTCGCTGGTCGTATCGTTCAACGAGCGCCAGCGGCTGGTGAACAAAGCGCTATTCGACCACCTCGATCAGGAATACATGGCGGGCGAGGCATAGCGGCATCCAGAGTGCACCGGCTAATGGGTGTCATTCGGCACAATACGCGGAATTTCACGCAATTTCCCCGCCTTCTTCATGCAACACGTCAGCAAAATGTTCTGGTAGTCCGGTTTGCCATGAGCGCGGGTACGCATCTAAGATGCATTTCCCAATCGTCCACCGATGCTGCCATGCTGCTTGACCGACTCACCCAGGCCGCCGCCGAGCGTGCCGAACGCGCCATGACGCGCAGGCGGCGCGTCACACACACAGCCTGCGCGCCGCATCAGGAGGTCAGCCATGGATGCGGCGAGCCCCGCACGCTGTTGAGTTTTTGCAGCAACGACTACCTTGGGCTGGCCAACCATCCCACGGTTATCTCCGCCTTTGCCGAGGGCGCTTACCGCTATGGCGCGGGCAGCGGGGCATCCCACGTGGTTAACGGGCACTCGTTGGCCCACGACCATCTGGAGAACGAGTTGGCGCGGTGGCTGGATTCACATATCCCCGGCGCGCAGGCGCTCTATTTCTGTAGCGGCTACATGGCAAACATGGCAGTGCTGAGCGCGTTGGGCACGGCCGGCGCTACCCTGTTCTGCGACAAGCTCAACCATGCCTCGCTGATCGACGGGGCGCTTCTGGCACGCGCCCATGTAAAACGCTACCCGCACGGCAACACCACTGCGCTGGCGAGACTGCTGGCCGGTAGCGACAGCCCCCTCAAGCTGATCGTCACCGACAGCGTATTCAGCATGGACGGTGACATTGCCCCGCTGGTCGAATTGCTGGCATTGGCCGAACGCCACGATGCCTGGATCGTCGTCGACGACGCCCACGGCTTTGGCGTGCTGGGGGAGAGCGGTCGCGGCGTGCTGGAGCATCTGGCACTGGCCTCCGAACGCTTCATCTACATCGGCACGCTGGGCAAGGCCGCCGGCGTAGCCGGCGCCTTCGTGGCTGCGCACGCAACCATCGTGGAGCATTTGGTCAACGTGGCACGGCCCTATATCTACACGACGGCCGCGCCACCGGCCGCAGCGCATGCGCTGCTGGCTAGCCTGGCGCTGATCGCGGGCGCGGAGGGGCGTCGGCGCCGCGCCCATGTGGCGCAACTTATCGGACAGCTGCGAGCAGGCCTGGAAACATTACTGGCCTGCCATGCGGAGGCCGGCTGGCAGCTGGCCGATAGCGATACGCCTATCCAACCACTGATCGTAGGAGGCAATGCCGCTGCCATGGCCCTCTCCGCCGCGCTGGAAGCTGACGGCATCCGCGTCACTGCCATCCGGCCGCCAACGGTACCGGAAGGCACGGCGCGCTTGCGCATTGCGCTCTCGGCAGCGCACACGGCGGGCGACATAGCGCGCTTGCTGGACTGCCTGTCTGCCATCGTGGCGCAGCGGGAGGCGGCATGAGCGCGCCGGCCCGTCTCGCCACATTCGCCAGGCTCGGCATGCACGCCCAAATGGAGGCTGAGGCGCAAACGGAAGCGGTGATCGAGAAGCCAGCGTCCTGTCGCCCATTCGTTGACGCCACATTCTTGCACGATCCCTATCCTCTCTATCGCGAGCTGCGTGAGGCTGGCCCTATCCATTGGAGCGAGGAGTTCTTCGGCGGTGCCTGGTTGCTGACCAGGCACGACGACGTTGAGGCCGTGCTGCGCGATCCCCTTTACTCAGCGCGGCGCACGGGTGGCTGGGTGATGCGTGGCAACGAGGAATCGCGCCAGACGCTCTGTCCCTTCCAGCGCCTGTTCAGCCGGGCGATGCTATTTCTCGACGCACCGGATCACACGCGCCTGCGGCAGGTGCTCAATGCCGGCTTCCGGCCGTCAACCCTACGCGCCAGCGCAGGCGCGATCGAGCACATGGTGGCCGGATTGATGAGTGGCATTGACGAAGCAGGGCCGTTCGATTTCATGGAGAGGATTGCCAGGCCGCTCCCGGCAATGGTGATTGCGCGGTTGCTCGGCATGGACGCGGCCGACCAGCCGGAATTCCTGGCCTGGTCCGAGGATCTGGCCGCCTTCATCGGCGCACCGGATCCTGATCAGGGGCTAAAACGACAAGCGCAGGTCAGCCTGCTCAAGCTGAGTGCCGCCTTCGAGGCAATGCTCGCGCGGCGCCGGGAGCAAGGGGCAACGGTGCTGGACGCAGCGGGTGACGATTTGATCGGGCACCTGCTGCGAGCCGAGGCCAGCGGCGAGGTGGAGTCCGGGGCCGAACTGTTGGCGCAATGCGCCATGCTTCTGTTCGCGGGACATGAGACGACGCGCAATCTGCTCGGCAATGGACTGTATGCCTTGCTGAGCCATCCGGATCAATGGCGGCGCCTGCAGCGGGCTCCCGAGTTGCTGCCGAATGCCTTGCGCGAGCTGTTGCGCTACGAGAGTCCGGTCCAATACACAGGCCGGCGGGTCACCACGGACGTGGTCCTGCATGGGCGCCGGCTGCGGCGCGGGGAACTAGTGGTCCCTCTGATCGGCGCTGCCAATCGCGATCCGGCGCGCTACAGCAACCCGGACAGCCTGGATATCTCCCGGCGGGAGGGCTCGCATTTGTCTTTCGGACATGGCCCGCATTTTTGCATTGGCGCCGCGCTAACGTTGATGGAGGCAGAGATTGTGTTTCGGGCGCTGTCAGCCCGCTGGCCCGAGCTAGCGCTCCTGGATGCCAGTCCACATTGGAACGGGAACCCCGTCTATCGGGGACTCGCTAGTCTGCAGATACGCTGCCTCCCTTGAAGCACACCAAGGGCGCAAGATAAAACGACTCGTGGACCAGATAAGGCAGCCTAATCCAGCTTCATTCGCGCGTCTTTTGCCAGTTGCCACTACTGTGCGATCTCGGCACCCACGCACTGGCGGAAATGCTCGGCGTGACCATGCCCGACAACAATAGCTTGTTCGGCGAGCGTATTGTGAACTTCAGAATTCTACAGGACCGTCTGCAGGTCCACTCGCAGCCGCTCCTGGACATTCCGCAGAGTACCGCGAGGGACGGCTACGCCGTACCAGAACGCACCGCTCGACATGGTGATACCGGCTTCGGAAAAGGTGGGAACTGCGCGATACTAAGGCAACCGTGCCGCTCTCGACGGAACTGGAGCGCACCCGCGAGCAGGTGGCCGTCGCGCAGGAGCGTGCCAGCGCCACCGAGCGCTGCGCCAGAAGGGCGAGCAGCCGGCAGCGGACCTGCGCGCCGAACTGGCGGCCGTGCAGGTGATGGCGCAGGAAGCCGCCGTGGCCGGCGCCGAGGTGCGGGCGCGGCGCCATACTGGACTGGCTGCAGCGGGCGGTCCACGCCGGGCAGACGGTGGAACCTTTCCGGGGAGTCGCTACGAAGCAATAGCTGACCACTGCCGAAGAGCCAGAACCCAGACAAGAGTCCTGGGCGGGAGCACCAAGTTCCGGTAGTGGTGGGGGAGGCGGAGGATGGCTCCGCTGTGCTCCAGAAGCTGGCTTGGTTGCCAGCGATTCATCTACAATGCCCGGCTGGGTTGGAACCGATATCATGGGGCATTCCAGGGCAACGCACCGTCCTTGGCGAGGCAGCATCCGGCCCATCGACCAGGAATACGCGCGCTGCAAGACCAAGTTCGATTACCTGCTGGCGATCATAATAATATTGCACCCGAACCTCACTACGCTGGAGAGACCGTGATACGAAGTGGACTTGGTGGCTTGCTCCTTGCGCTGTGCTGCGTAGGCCCCGCACGCGCGGGCGGTCCTGATTGCTCACGCCCATTCACCCTTGCGTTGCACGATCACGGCCTGCTCTATTCGCTTGACACCGATACCGGTATCGACAAGGATTTTGCCAATGAACTGATTCGCCGCAGCGGCTGCCAGATTAAAGTCAGTCTCATGTCGCGCGCCCGTATCTGGAAACTAATTGAATCCGGTGCGCTCGATTTCAGCCTGTCCGGCATTGCAAGCGTCGAACGCAATCAATACGCGTCGTTCGCTTGGTACTTCAGCAACAAATACTATCTGCTGGTACGCAAGGATGCCGGCATACGTATGCTGTCCGACTTCGAGCACAACGACCAGCTTCAACTCGGTGTCATCCGCAGTTTCCGCTACAGCGACTCTGCCAACCAGTTGGTGGACAAGCTAGCACCCGTCAACCGCGTCAGCCAGGCCGGCGGCCTTGAGCCCCTGTATGAGGCGCTTGTCCTCAGGCGTATCCAGGGCATGATCATTGAACCCTTCGATTACCCCGCGCTCGATGCAAAGAAGATTCGCGACGTCACCACAATTGTCGAGTTCAGCGACCCGGCCGTCCCGCACGGTCTCATCATGTCGAAGAAGGCGCTGTCATCCTCCGAGCAGGATAAGTGGCGTGCGTTGGTGCAAAGCATGCGCACAGATGGAACCGTACGCCGCATATTCGAAAGATATTTCAACCCGGATCTGATCGATTCCATGGTCGATTTCAAGACGCCATCGTGACCTGGATGCGCCTCGTCTTACTTCCAATTCTGATCCTGTTCGCCGGATTCGGTGTGACGTGGACAGTTTGGGATCACGAACGGCAAGCCTCCCGGCATGAAGTGCTATCCCAATTCGATTTCGCAATGAGTGACGCTGTCAGCCGCATCGAACAGCGGATGGCGACGTACGAGCAACTACTGCGGGGCGTGCAGGGCATGTTCGTCGCGAGCGGCTCGATGGACCGCAATAGCTTCCGCGACTACCTCGGCGCTGTCAATCTCGATGCAGACTTTGCCGGAATCCAGGCCGTCGGCGTCGTCAGGTGGGTACCAGCGACTGACAAGGAGGCACACGTCGCTGCGATGCGCCGGCTAGGTGTTGCCGGCTACGCTATCAAGCCCGACGGGTTGCGCGAAAACTACGCACCGGTCGTCCAGCGCGAACCGTATGCCGACGGGAATTCTGCAGTGCTTGGCGTCGACTCCTGGGCCAGCCCGGTACGGCAGCTGGCGATGCAAAAGGCACGCGACTCGGGGATGGCGACTGTATCCGGGAAGGTTCAACCGATCAGAGGCAATGGGGAGGATTACCCACCCAGCTTCGTCATGTACCTCCCGGTATATGCCCGAAACCAGCCACCGGATACCGTCGCAAAGCGTCGCGCGCACCTGGTTGGCTGGGTCTACGCTGAATTCCGTATGCGAGACGTGATCGCCAGTCTCTACGGCGAGCAACCGCCGGGACTCTCCCTCGCTATCTACGACGGTGTCGAACCATCTGCTGCGGCACTACTATATCGTTCGTCCGACCGAGGGCGGCAACCGAATTCAGCGATGTCGGCCAGTGAATATCTGGTTGTGGGGAGACACAGTTGGATGCTCTCCGTGACCGCAGGTAAGGACTTCACGGCTCGCTTCGGTCGCAATTCCGAAACACTGATCGTTTGGGCCGGTACTGGTCTCAGCCTGCTGCTCTCGCTGCTGGCCTGGGTATTGCTGACCGGTCACAGCCGTGCTATGCGCCTGGCTTCCACGATGACCGGAGAGTTGCGGGAGAGTGAGAGAAAATTTCGTGCCTTCGCCGATTGCGCAGTCAACCTGGAGGTCTGGTTGGGATTAAATGGCAAACCGCGCTGGATCAGCCCATCCGTCAAGGAATACACCGGCTTTACCGTGGACGAGTGCATGGCGATGCCCGACTTCGTTGGCACGCTAGTCCATCCAGAAGATCTGCTACGTGTCGCACCTGTCCTTCTGAAAGGGCTGCAGAGCTTTCGTGGCAATGATCTTGAATTTCGTTGTTTCCGCAAGGATCGCTCGCTGCTCTGGCTTTCCGTCTCCTGGGTTCCCGTACACAGCGCCAGCACCGTTTTTACTGGGGTCCGAATCAGCGGGCGAGATATCACCGAGCGCAAACTCCTCGACGCCGAGCTTCGTATCGCCGCGGTCGCTTTCGACTCGCTGGAAGGGATGATGGTCACGGATGCAAGCGGCACGATCCTGCGCGTCAATTCGGCTTTCACCGAGTGTACCGGCTACACGGCCGACGATGTAGTGGGGCAGACGCCGCGAATACTTCAGTCAGGCCGTCACGACGCGGCATTCTTCCGTGAGATGTGGGACACGATCCACCGCGCGGGTGGATGGCAAGGCGAGATCTGGGATCGTCGAAAGAATGGCGAGATTTATCCGAAATGGCTCACGATCGCTGCAGTGACAGGAAGTGATGGGGGGGTGACGCACTATGTCGGCACGCACCATGACATTACCGAACGCAAGCTCGCCGAAGATCGAATTAAGGAACTGGCCTTCTTTGATTCCCTTACGTGTTTGCCTAATCGCGCCCTGTTGTCGGATCGCCTGAAGCAGGCCATCGCGGTCAGTGCCCAATGCGGATCCTCTGGCGCCTTATTGTTCATCGACATCGACAACTTCAAGACACTAAATGATACGCTTGGCCATGACAAAGGTGATTTACTGCTGCAACAGGTAGCGCAACGTCTCGCTGTCAGCGTACGTGAGGGTGACACGGTCGCGCGGGTAGGCGGTGACGAATTCGTCGTTGTGCTAGGAAATTTGGGCGAAAGCGGACAGGAAGCCGCCAGTAAGACCGAAGCCATTGGTGAGCAGATTCTCTCCGTTCTCCGCAATACGTTTTCTCTTGATGGTATCGAATATCGCAGTACTTCGAGTATTGGCGCGACCGTGTTCAAGGGACATCAGGCCTCCATTGAGGTACTCCTGAAGCAAGCCGATCTCGCTATGTACAAATCGAAGGAAATAGGGCGCAACACGATGTGCTTCTTCGATCCAACCATGCAAGCCGTCATCCTGGAGCGAGTTGCTCTTGAGGCCGGTCTGCGCAAAGCAATCGAAGAAGATCAGTTCCTGCTTCATTACCAGGCACAAGTGACCTCCAACGATCGCCTAACAGGCGCCGAAGCGCTGGTGCGTTGGCAGCACCCGGAGCGCGGTGTCGTATCTCCTGCCGAGTTTGTCCCACTGGCCGAGGAAACTGGTTTGATCCTCGCACTCGGAAAAAAGGTGCTGGAAACCGCCTGTATTCAACTGGTGAGATGGTCGAGCCAACCAGAAATGGCCCATCTCACGATCGCAGTAAATGTCAGTGTCCACCAGTTCCGTGCGCCTAACTTTGTGGCCGAGGTATTGAAGGTAATCGAACAAACGGGAGCGAACCCGACTAGGCTAAAACTGGAATTGACAGAAAGCGTGTTGGTGGAAAATGTGCAAGATATTGCAGAAAAGATGCGCGCGCTTAAAAACAAAGGCGTAGTTTTTTCCTTGGACGATTTCGGTACCGGATATTCATCACTTTTGTACTTGAAACGCCTCCCGTTAGACCAATTGAAGATCGACCGATCATTTGTGCGTGACATCCTTATTGACCAGAATGACGCCATAATTGCCAAAACTATCGTTGCGCTTGGACAAAACCTTGGCCTGGAGGTGATCGCGGAGGGTGTCGAGACCGAAGCGCAGCTAGAGTTCCTTGCTGGAGCAGGATGTTCTGCCTATCAAGGTTACTACTTCTGCCATCCGCTGCCGATCGAGGGCTTTGAAGCGTTTGTGAGCGGGTTCGATTTCCGTCGACGCGAATCAGAATTCGCGCAACAAGCGCAGGACTGAGCGGCATGGATTGATGGGGCCATGTCGGCCAGCTGTTGCTGGGTAAGACCCAGGGCAATCCGCTCGCACTGGATCGCCCTGCCTATGGTTGCGGGGTTGATGGAAGGCTCCAACGTGTAGACGACAAACGTCGGGGCCCCCGCACGCTATCTTTGTCTCCCGCCTGAAGTTGCCGCTGACTGGTTCTGGAAGCGAAATGTCATGCCGCGCCTGAAGCTGACAATCGTGGGGCGAGCACGCCATGTGGGATGCGGAGCAACGCGTCGGCGTGAAATTCTTGTTGCATACGGAACGCGTGCTCCCCTCGCTCCATCGCTTCGATCAGTCGGATTTCAAGCGGCCAAGCGCCCCCGTTTCTGCGAGCCACGGTTTAGAGGATGTCGGCCACTCCTGTAGCGGCATAAACCAGTCCAAGATTTTAGCCGCCCCCCGGGTCAGAATTCGGTGCAAATCAACAGCAATGACGCTCTGCACCTATGGAAACAGTGTGATCCGTCTCCTGGGGGATGATTCAGGTCGATCTGGCAGGGGGCAGGGGGCAGGGTCCGAGTCTCGTCGATCCTCAGTTTCTACAAGGACGATTTTCTGATGCGGAGCCCGACGTTGATTTCCTACATCAATCGTTATGTGCCAGTGCGGCTACCTCCATGCATGGAAATCGAGTTCATTCCCAACGAATGGACGGTCAATACGCAAGGCCGCAGTTGCCAGCGGACTGATTGATGTTCGCTGCACCCGTCACGGCAGCTGCCGCCCGTTGCTGGGCCGTCCCCATCGCTTGAGACGATCGGCGAATTTTCCCTGCGATGGCGTAACAACGTGGGCAAGCGGAATGACTGCAATCAACCGCAGGTGCGGAATCCGACGAAGATGTCGTTACGGGGCGGCAGATAGAAGTTTCGGTAGTGAGGATGCCGCATCCTGGCGTGGGTGGCGAAGGACCCACCGCGTACGGAGCGGTGCGTGTGAAACCAGGGCGCTGAATATTCCCGGTAGGGGTCTGCCAAGAAACCTGAATAGGGTTCGAAAGGATCCGCCGTCCATTCCCATACCGCCCCTCCCCAGCGAATCAAGCCGTGGCTCGCGGCATACTCCCACTCGGCTTCGGTCGGCAGGCGCCGCCCGCGCCACCGGGAATAGGCCTCCGCTTCGTAGGCATTGACATGGCAGACCGGGAGGTCAATGGGAAGCGGCTCCCACTGTCCGAACCAGCGTTGCTCCCAGTGTCCTTGACCATCGTGCGCCGATTTGCGCCAGCGGTTCGGTTTTGTGAGCCTGGTATGCTTCAGCCACGCCCTCCCTTCATCCGACCACCAGCGCTGGTCGCGGTAGCCACCGGCCGCGACGAATTCAGCGAACGCGCCGTTGCTCACGCACTGGCGGTCGATACACAGGGGAAGGATCCGGATTGGGTGGGCCCATTTCTCGTTGTCGAACACGAATCCATCGTCATCGGATGCGCCCATCAGGAAAGCCTCGCCTCCCATCGCCACTTCGCCGCCGTGGGGTTCGAGGGGCGGCATCGCAAGGGGTGCATGCAGGGGATAGTCAAGGGTCTGGCGCATGTAGGTCAGCGCCTCGGCGTGCATATCCTCGTGGAACAAGGCGAGGCGAAAGAAATAGAGCGCCTCGTCCGTGTCGTTGGCTGCGGCGAGCCTGGCGCGCACGCCCTCGAGCACGGCGGCCACATAGTCGCGTATCTGCGCAAGCGGGGGCAAATCGAGATGCCAGCGGTCCTGATGGGCAACATGCATGGAATCGAACCAGCGGTCCGCGTCCGCCAGTAAAGAGGGCCGGCTGGCAACGAACGCGCCTTGGCGGCTGGCCCGCGGATCCCGCAGTATCCAGTGCTCCGTAAACCAGGCGATATGGGCATACTCCCACAAGGGCGGATTGATCCCCGGTTCATAGCGGACCTGCCATCGGGACGGCGACAGATCCCGGAGAATGGCCCAGGTGCGCCGATGGGCATCGACGAACGCGCCATCCAGCCCGGATTTGTTTATCCTTCTTGCAGCAACGCCTTCAGCCTCCATCGTCATGCGTCCTCCCAAGACCACAGTGGCAATTATCAGCCCGGCTCTGCGCAAAGCCAACAACGGCAACTGGCAGACCGCTTATCGCTGGTCCCGCTTCCTGCGCGCCGCATGCGAGGTCTCGCTGGAAACCGAATGGTCGCCCGCAGACCACCCCGGCAAGCCGCCCGCGTGCATGATCGCGCTCCACGCCCGGCGCTCGGCCGATACCGTCGGCAGGTTCGCCAAGGCCTGCCCGGGTAGTCCCCTGGTGGTGGTGCTGACCGGCACCGATCTCTACCGCGACATCCGGACCGATGAGTGCGCCCAGCGCTCGCTCGATCTCGCCACCCACCTGGTGGTATTGCAGGAAGAGGGGCCCGCCGAACTGGCCTCGCACCATCGCACCAAGTGCCGCGTAATCTACCAATCGGCGCCGGCGCTGACACCGGGGACGCCTAACCAGCGCACCTTCGACGTCGTCCTGGTGGGCCACATGCGGGCGGAAAAGGACCCGCTTACGCCCATGCGGGCGCTGGAATGGCTTCCGGACGATTCGCCCGTGCGACTGATCCACATCGGCGATGCTCTGGAGAACGAGTATCTGCGAGCGGCACAGGCTTTGCAAGCGCGGGCCTGGCCTACCGTAGGGCGCTACCTCTGGCAGGCGGGCTTGCCGCACCATGACACGCGACAGCGCATCAGGCGGGCCCAGGCGATGGTCATCTCGAGCGTCATCGAAGGCGGCGCCAATGTGATTATCGAGGCAGTGACCGCCGGCGTGCCCGTGCTGGCCAGTCGCATCCCGGGCAACATCGGCATGTTGGGCCGAGACTACAATGGTTACTTTGCGCCGGGCGATTGCCGGGAACTGGCCCGCTTGCTCGACCGGGCGAGCCGTGACCCTGCCTTCCTGTCCCTGCTGCAACGGCAATGCGCCCGCCGGGCGCCGCTGTTTGCGCCGGCGCGAGAACAGGCAGAAGTCATTAGACTAGTGACCGACGCTTTGAGCAGACCCGATACCCTACAATGACTACCCCAATGGCGGCGGGGCCGGCCCGGGTCGCCGTCGCCTAGGCGCCCATTCGCAATCCCACTTCCCCAATCGATCTCTGCTATGCACCCCATTCTTGCCCGTACCCAGAAGCGCTTGTTGGCGCTAGCGCTGATGGCCGTTGCCGGTCTCGCGAGCGCCCAGGCGGTTCTCAAAGTCTCGGCGATTCCCGACGAGGCGCCGACCGAACTGCAGCGCAAGTTCGCCCCCCTTGGCAAATACCTGGAAAAGGAAACCGGCATGAAGGTGGAGTTCGTCCCGGTCACGGACTATGCGGCAGTGGTCGAATCACTGGCGACGGGCAAGATCGACATGGCCTGGCTGGGCGGCTTCACCTACGTGCAGAGCAAGATCCGCACGAAGGGCGCGACGATCCCGATCGTCCAGCGGCAGGAGGACGCTGCGTTTACCAGCAAGTTCATCACCGCGAACAAGGCGATTCAGTCCCTGGCAGACTTGAAGGGCCGCACCTTCGCCTTTGGGGCGCCGTCCTCGACCTCGGGCCACCTGATGCCGCGCCACTTCCTGCTGCAGGCCGGCATCGATCCGGACAAGGACTTCAAGACCGTTGCCTATTCGGGCGCCCACGATGCGACGGTGGCCTTCGTGCAGGCGGGCAGGGCAGACGCCGGCGTGCTCAATGCCTCGGTATGGAACAAGCTGGTGGAACAGAAGAAGGTCGATCCCGGCAAGGTGAGGGTGTTCGCCGTGACGCCCCCTTACTACGACTACAACTGGACGGTACGGGGCGGCCTCGATCCCGCGTTGCGAAAGAAGCTGACTGAGGCCTTCCTCAAGCTCGACGCGAGCAACCCCGAACAGCGAGAGATCATGGCGCTCCAGCGGACCACCAAATTCATCCCAACCCAGCCGGAAAACTACGCCGGCATTGAAGCTGCGGCCTTTGCCGCCGGCCTGATCAAGTGAGCTTCCGGCTCGATGCGGTCGGCGTCAGCTACCAGAACGGCCAGCGAGCCCTCAGCCAAGTGAAGCTGGCGGCAAGCCGCGGCGAGCGCATCGCTGTCATCGGTCCGTCTGGGGCCGGCAAAACATCCCTGCTGCGCCTGCTGGGAACGTCCCTGCGTCCGACGGACGGTCGCGTCGAGGTGCTGGAACAAAGCCCCTGGGCGCTCTCTGCCGGGCACCTGCGGCGCTTGCGCTGCCGTATCGGCACGGTGCACCAGGCGCCGCCGATTCCGCCGCGGCAGCGCGTCGTCACGGCCATCCTGGCCGGGCGCCTCGGCGTCTGGCCAGGGTGGAAATCGATGCTTTCCCTCGTCTATCCGTCAGACCTGGCGGGCGCGAACGAGCAGCTTGCCCGCCTTGACCTCGCCGACCGGCTATTCGATCGCTGCGACCAACTGTCGGGAGGCCAGTTGCAGCGGGTGGGGGTCGCGCGCGTGCTGTATCAGCGCCCTGAGTTAATCCTGGCGGACGAACCTGTCTCGGCGATGGACCCGGCCCTGGCCAATCTCACGATTGGTGAACTGACCAGGGAAGCTTCGACGCGGGCGGTGACCCTGGTCGCCAGCCTTCACGCGGTGGATCTCGCGCTACGCTGGTTTCCCCGCATCGTAGGACTCAAGGCAAGCGAGGTCGCCTTCGACCTGCCACCTGGGCGCGTCACGGATGCGTTGCTCCGGGATCTTTATGCTTCCGAGAGCGGGGTTCTGCCGGTACAGGGCAGCCAACCTCTGGTCGTGGCCGCAAACGCTTCTGGCGGCAATGGACGCAAATCGCCGTGCCGCTGAACACCCACCCCCGCGATCCGGAGGCTATGAAGCGGGCGACCGGCCTGGTCGTCGCATTGATCCTGTTGTGGCCCTTGCTAAGCCTTTCCCAGTTCAGACCGTCGGCGCTGTTCGATGCCGGCAACCTGGATGTGATGGGCAACTTTTTGCGCGGCTTTCTCCCCCCGGATGTTTCGGCCGAGTTTCTCGGCTACGTGGTCAAGGCCACGTTGGAGACGCTGGCGATCGCCACTGCGGGCATTACCCTCGCTTTCGTGGTCGCCGCGCCTCTCGCCCTGGCGATGACGCGCAGCCTGTCGATCTCCCGCATTGGGCCCGGACCCGGGCGCAAGCGGCGCAAGGTGCTGCGCATTGGTGTGCGGGCCTGGGTGCTGGTCTTGCGTGGGGTACCGGAGTTGGTCTGGGCACTGGTCTTCGTGCGCGCTCTGGGCCTGGGACCGGCAGCGGGCGTGCTGGCGCTGGCGATCACTTATGGTGGCATGCTGGCGAAGGTCTATGCGGAAATTCTTGAATCCACCGACAAGCACGCGGTGGATGCGCTGCTCTGCAGCGGTAGCGGGCGGTTGCCGGCTCTCTTATACGGACTGCTCCCGAACGCGTCGCAGGAGTTGGTCTCGTACACGGTCTATCGCTGGGAGTGCGCAATTCGGGCCTCGGTGGTGATGGGCTTCGTCGGCGCTGGCGGGCTCGGGCAATTGATGGACCAGGCGATGAAGCTGCTCAATGGCGGCGAGACGGCGACAATTCTGCTGGTCTTCTTGCTGCTGGTGCTGCTGGCCGACGCGGTTAGCGCGCGTCTGCGCAGACTGTTGGCGTAAATGATGAGCGAGAAAGCCAAAGCCAGCGAGCTCTGCATGAGTTGCCTGCTCACACTACTTGCCCTGGCAACCATTGTGGCGGGCAGTTTCGCCTATCTCTCGCTCAGCCTCGACCGGCTGTTTTCCATGGCCGCTGCCGGCGAGATGCTACGCTTCGTCCTGTCTTTCTTTCCCCCTGACCTGTCGGCAGAGTTCCTCGCCAGGACAGCCAGGGGCATGCTCGAAACGCTTGCAGTTTCCGCGGTTGGCACCTTGTGTGCCACAGTCCTCGCGCTAGCCCTGGCGCTGCCCGCATCCGGTCGTCACGGCGACGCCATGCGTGCGCTGTCACGCTTCATGCTGAACCTGCTGCGCTCCGTGCCGGAACTCGTCTGGGCAGCGCTCACGGTGCTCGCCGTGGGCCTGGGACCGTTCGCCGGGACCCTCGCCCTAGCACTGCATACCGGCGGTGTGCTGGGTCGCCTGTTCGCCGAAGCGCTGGAGAACGCTCCGAGCGCGCCGGGCAATGCACTCTTGGCGTCGGGTGCCTCTCCCGCGCTGGCCTTCCTCTACGGCACGCTGCCTTGCGTCCAGCCGCAGTTCCTCGCCTACATCCTGTACCGTTGGGAAATGAATATCCGCATGGCGGCCATACTAGGCTTCGTCGGAGCCGGCGGGCTTGGACAGATGCTTTACTTCGAGCTTTCGCTTTTTCACCTGGCCCAGGCCTGTACCGTGACCATCGCCATGCTTGCGCTGGCGGTTCTGGTCGACGCGGCGAGCGCAACGGTGCGCCGCAGATGGGACAATGCCCACGCATGAAGGGAGAGTGATCGGGCTGCAAACCGCCGTTCGACGGCACCTCGTCCAGCCCCGACCTGGCTGAGACCTGCAGCGTCCCGGTGCTGGCGTTGATCGACGCGTCGGCAATGGCACAGACCTTCGCGGCCATCGCGCACGGATTGGTGCGCTTCGGCCCCGGCTTACCGTTTTACGGCGCGCTGGCCAAACAGGTCGCCAGTGCCCGCCATGGTGAATTGCAGACTTCGGCAAGCTCGTCACGCTGCCCGATGGCGTGGTCGATATTGGACTCTGTCACGATAAGGGGGCTGGAGCAGCAACGGGGTAAGAAGAAAGCTGCGGTTATACGACCAGGGAGTAGAACTGCTCGGCAGTGGACGGATTGCTCCCCTTGGGGGTGGGCATCTGTCCTTTGCGGATCATGTGCATGATCTCGATGCCGCCCAGGATGATGCGTGCACAGCGAAAGTTATGGAACCCCAGCATCGGCCTGACGCGGCGTTTGATCGCCCCAGGTCGATAACGAGTAACGGTGGAGGGTGACGCTTGCGTCTTCGAGCGAAGCGGCTAGCGCTCCGCGGACTTCCGGCCCGAGGACGAGGTCGAGACACGTCCAGCCGGAAATGGTTGTGCCGTTATGCGAAGCACACCAGCGTCCCTCGCCGAGTAGCAAATCGTCTTTTGTCGTATAGGCGTTCGGCTCGCCGGAGAGACCCATGCCGAGAGCCTTCAGCAGAGCTTCCTTTCGGGTCCAGATACTGAGCAGGGTTGCAGCCGAATCGGGTCGCGCCGGGTCAAGCGCCTCCTCCTCGATCGGAGAGAATATCCCGCGTCCAATGCCCGCAACGTCTACGCCGTCAATCCGTCGCTCCACGTCCACGCCGACGCGGCAATCCCATGCGAAAGCGAGCAGCGTCATCCCGTCAGTGTGGGAAACACTGAACGCGAGGCTTGCAGCGTGCGGCCACTGCAAGGCGGGCTTGCCGAATGGCGTAATACTAAAGCGCAGGGATTCGGGTTTGCAGCTCAGATAGCCGCCGATCAGCCAGCGGAGAACGCTCCGCCGGGCAATGAAGTAGTTGCGATTCCTTGCGTGTCTGTAGGCTCGGGCACGCTGTCTCTCATCCGGCGAAAGCGTGTAGGCGAGCGTCGAACATGCTGGTTCGACAAGAGCGTCATTCAGTACCCACACATGCACGGCTCTTTCCGGTAACGAGAGGCGGCTCGGATCAGGCAGTATGGGAGACGCGGTACGCCCCGCGCTTCGGGCAGTGACAATATCGTGCTGCATGCCGTTCGATCCTCGCTCACGCCTTGCGGCGCCTCATGAAACACGCCAGCCGCGTCACGCGTTTGCCAACCCCTCGTCCAGTAGCGCCGCGACGACCTGCAAGTTCGGTTCGACGAGCATATCGTTATGGCCACTGGGCACTTCGGAAATCATCAAGCCGCCGCGCGCGACACGCCGCCACAGCGATATCGGATCGCCCCGATCCTGCTGGCGAATCGCCGCGCGCACATAGACAATCGGGCCCGCGTGATACGGCCGCGGCCGGTAGGTCGTCATTGCTAGTCCCATTGTTTCGCGCACGCGCCGAAGCGCAGGCGGCAACGATTCAGTGAAGGGGTCCGGCCGGCGCCTCATGCGCCCGCGGCTCATCCGCACGCGATCTGCCGCCCTCCCGAGCATGTACGTCAGGTAACCGAAAAGCTGCGACGCAGGCACCGCGCGCAGCTTGCGCCACCGCTCGCCCAAATAGCTGCAGCGGTGTTGCATCCAAGCACTCCATGGCAGGAAATGCTCGTGCACATAGGTATCGAGCAGGCACAGGAATTCGATGTGCTCGCCAGCGCAGCTCAGCTGCTGCGCAATCGCGAACGCGACCAGCCCGCCGAACGAGTAGCCCGCCAGCGCGTACGGTCCGTCCGGCTGCACGGTGCGCATCTGTTCGATGTAGCTGGCTGCCATGTCTTCGACGCGCCGCTGTGTCAGCTGCTCGCCATCAAGGCCTCTGGCTTGCAGTCCATAGACCGGGCGTGGACTACGCAGCGCGCAGACCAGCCCCCAGCATTCCATCACCGAGCCGCTCAAGCCATGCACGAGGAATAGCGGCGTCCCGGTGCCGGCGCGTACGGGCACAAGGATCGGCGACGGCGGCGGCGGTGCGCCCTCGTCGATCGCGGCGGCGAGGCGCGCGATCGTCGGCGCGATCAGCAGCGTCGCGAGTGGAATCGTGCGCCCGGTCGACTGATGCACGTCGGCGAGCAACCGCGCTCCGAGCAGCGAATGACCACCCAGGTCGAAGAAGTTGTCGTCGCGACCGATCGGCGCGAAGTGGAACAGTTTCTCCCACAGCACCTGCAAATGACGTTCTAGTTGTTCGCGGGAGTCGCAGGCGGGTGGCAATTCGCGCGCCGCCAGGTTTAGTGCCGGATGGTTCTGGATCGAGTCGAGGCATCCGGGATTGCGTAACGCCGCGGCATTGCCGACCGGCAAGCCGTTGATCGCATTGCGCGCGGCCGCTTCGGACAGCTTGCCGTTATGCGTGACCGGCAACTCATCGACGGCGATGATCAGGTCTGGCACGTGCGCCGGCGACGCACGACGTGCGAGGTCGCGGCGCACTCGGGTGGCCAGCGCGCCAGTCAGCGCGACGCCATCCTGCAAGACCAGCAGCAGCACGATGCGCTGGTCGTACCTCTCCGCGTGCGTGCGGTCAGGCGGCGCGGCGCATGACCGCTGCTCAACCACCAGCGCCTCGCGAATGTCCCGGATATCGCTCAGCACACGATAGATCTCGCCCGGACCAACGTTGATGCCGCGAACATTCAGTATGCCATCGGAACGGCCATGCAGCCGCGCAGTGCCTTCCGGCGAAAATTCGATGCGATCGCCGTGCGTCCAGACACCTGGGTTTCTGGTGAAATAGGCAGCGTGAAACCCCTTGCCGTCCATGTCGCCAAAAAAACCGAGCGGACGTGATGGAAACGGATTCGCGCAGACCAGCTCGCCGATTCGGCTGGTGTGGGCACCCTGTTCCCACGCCTGAACATCGAGCGCAAGGCTCTTGCATTGGGCTTCCCCTGCATAGATCGGCAGATTCGGATTCCCCAACACAAAGCAGCCGAGAATGTCCGTGCCGCCCGAGATCGACTGCAGGGGCAGCGGCTTCACGTGATCACGCACCCATTCGAACTGCGCGTCGAACAGCACAGCACCGGTCGACATCATCGCGCGTAGTGCGCCGAGATCGAATTGCTGCCCTGGCACCAGGCCCGCGTCCTCGCACATCTTCAAGTAAGCGGGACTTGTGCCGAACACGGTGACGCGCTCGTCGGCGACGAGGCGCCACAACGCATCGACCGTCGAGATCGGGCCGTCATACGTAACGATCTCGGCCCCGGACGCGAGCGCCGACAATTGCCAGTTCCACATCATCCACGCGCAGGTGGTGTGAAAGTACAATCGATCGCCGGGCCGCAGGTCGCAGTGCAGTCGATGCTCCTTCAGATGCTCGAGCAGGCTGCCGCCAGCGCCGTGCACGATGCACTTCGGCTTGCCGGTAGTGCCCGACGAGAACATGATGAAAAGCGGATGGTTAAACGGGAAGCGCCGCCACACGAAGCTCCCGGCATCGCCACTGTCGATCAGTTCGCCAAGCGAATAGATCCGCTGCTTGACGGTGCCGGGCAAGGTTCCGTCGTCGAGCCGGACGACGCCCTGCAGCGACGGCAACGCAGCAGCCAGATCGGCGACGTTATCCGCCAGCGACATGCCCGTGTCGAACTCCCGCTCCGCAACGTGTGCGAACAGCAGCCGCGGCGCTAGCGGCGCGAAGCGATCGAGGATCGTCTCGACGCTCATCTCGGCCGCCGCGGTCGACAGCGTTGCACCGAGCGCGGTGACGGCCAGCGCGGCAACGACCGCATCTGCGTCGTTGCGCATCACACCAACCACGCGGTCCCCATCGCGCAGCCCCAACTCCGAAAGAGCATGCGCGAGACGAGCTACTCGATTGCGCAGTTCGCCACGGGTCAGGCGTACACGTCGGCCATCTGCGTGACATGCGGTCAGCGCAGGTGTGTCGGGCGCCGCTACCGCCTGGCCAAGCAGGTTGTCCGCGTAGTTCAGTTGGACCTGCGGGAAGAAGCGTGCATGCTCGCACTCGTCGCCGACGCAGACCGGCTCGGTGCTGCCGGACCATGCGAGCCCGTGCGACCACTGCACGAAGCATTGCCAGAACGTCCGGTACTCCCGTACCGAGAAATCGTGTAGCGTATCGTAGTCACCGAAGACTTGGCCGGTGTATGCCTGCAGGGCCGTGGTAAATGCGGTCATTTGCGACGCCGCGGCGCGCTCGGATGTGCTGCCATAAATGGGTAGGCGTCTCATGGTCACGCTGGGCAGAACGACTCGTCGAACAGGTAAAAGCGATCCATCCAATGCTCCACGGAGCCCGGTGCACACCGTTCGGAGCAACGGCGTGTTCTGATGATCCAGACTAATGACTCGCTATCATTTGCTCTGTGCGAAATCGCACGAACTATTACCAAACCACAGGCAACGACCAGCGAGCTTGCATAGACATGACTGGGGCGGCCACCGCAGCATCGCAGGCGCCACTTGGCAACTCAGGCAGAAGTTATATCCGGACGTTTGGACTGCCGCGGGTACCCGACGGGTTCGCTCAATCGGCGTGCTTGCGGCCCAGAAGATGTCGTACCTCTCTTAGCTCATGCTCCGAGCCGTCCGCCGCCTCCGAGCGTTACACCTTTCGCCGCCCTGCGTTGGCGGCAAGCTTCTGCGCAGCCCTGGCGGGGGAGGGAATCCAGGATGCTCGCTCGGGCCTGTTCCTCGCTGCGCCGCGTCGGGTAGGGAAGTCCACGTTCCTGCGCGAGGATCTGATGCCGGCCGCCGGGCAGCGCGGCTGGGTGTCCAGGCTAGATTCAAATGTCCTCTCTCTGGCCAGACCAGAATGTCCGGTCTAATGCAGGCTGGTTTTGATTCGTTGACGTTTTTTTCCTGGCAGTTTCCGTAAGGCAGTCGAGCTGGCCTGAGGCGGTAAGGTATCTACAGGGTGGGGCGGTTGCGCCAGTTCATCGATGGCGCGACGCAAGTCTTGCGCATTCAGCTGCCGTTGTGGTTTCGTGCCCGGCGTCACCTGTTCAGGCCGTTGCCGCGGTTTTTGACCGGTCAGCGTGCGCGACGGTGTCGCCAGGATGCGACGATTGTCGCGCTGGGCCTGCACGCGCTGGGCGATCTCCAGCACATGCCCCAGCCGCTTGTTCTCCACTACTGCGCCCTGATTGATCTCGGACAGCCGGTCATAGAGGACGTAGGGCAGGGAAGTCCCGTCGGCGCACAACTCGATACGGCCGTCCGGGTATTCGGCCACTTCGATGTAGCGATGGATCAGGGGGCGCCGCTCGGGTTGGTCCGCGATGAGATACAGCTTGCGGTCGTACTGCAGCGTCAGTCGGTTGGAGACTTTGCGCCATTCGCGCCAGGTAAAGATGCGCTCAAGGTCCTCGTCGGGCCGCACGGGCCGGTGCGCGTTGAAGTCGCTTCTGGGCGTCTTGGCGAAGCGCACATTGAAGTCCGCCAGGAAGACCGGGGCAAAGGCATTGGCCTCGGCCAGCGTCGAGATGCCGCGTTGGCGCAGTTCTTTGACCAGGCGGTCCTGCAGCGTGCCGTTCATTCGCTCCACACGGCCCTTGGCCTGGCTGCTGTTGGCGCACAGGCTCTCGATATTCAGCTCGTACAGCGCGCGCCCGAACTGCGTATGGTCCCGCCCCGTGGTGACACCTTTGGCATTGACCCGGAAGATGCTGGCCTTGTCGCTGTAGAACGCCACCGGCTTGCCATGGCGCTCGATGTAAGCACGCGTCGCGGCAAAATAGGCAAAAGTCGATTCGGTCGGCACGAACAGCAACTGCATCAGGCGGCTGGTGGCATCGTCGACATAGACCAACAGCGTGCACATGGGCGCACGCTCCTCGAACCACGCGTGCTCGCTGCCATCGATCTGCACCAGTTCACCCAGGCAGGCGCGGCGCTTGCGCGGCTGGTGCAGCTTGGGCGGGCGCAGCTTCCTGGGGACCCAGAAGCCGGCGTCAATCATGATCCGGCGCACCGTCTCCTTGGCCAGCACGATGCCATGGCGCTCGCGCAGCTTCTCGCAGGCCAGCGTGGGACCGTAATCGGCGTAATGCTCCTGGATTAGCGCGCGTGCCTGCGCTTCGAGCATCCTTGGCAGTTGGCGATGCCCTGGCTGCCCGCGCTGGCGCGACAGCAAGCCCATAGGGCCATCGGCGCGCCAGCGCTGGACTAGCCGCCGGACTTGCCGCGTCGTCAATTCCAGGCGCTCTGCGGCGCGCCATTGCGCCAGCAGACCCTCGGCTGTTGCCTGAATGACCTTGAAGCGGTCAACTTCACGCAGACTCATGGTGATCAACCCTCGATCCTTCACGGCGCGCTCCCGTCCAACTCAGGCGCTACCAGTATAGGTCTATCCAGAGGACATTCTGATGTGGCTGGAAGCGGACATTCTGATTTGGCCTTCACACACGTAGGTTTCGCATAATGAGGATTATGTTAAATAAAGGATGGAGAGGATGAACCGACGGATTGTCGGCAATTGTTCTGCTGGGCAGGGTTGGCGCATTCGCTCCCCCTGGGAGCATCTTGCGCCGTAAGGCGTAATGGGTTGCGCTTGCGGCGTTGTCGACAATGGCGATCACGATGCCATCGTCTTTTCTGCTCTACCGGGCATTCACCGCGTTGATCGCGCCCTTGGGTATCCGCCTGCCTATTCGTAAAATTACAAATGTTGTATTAACATTAAAATCAGAATTTTTTCACAAAAATAGGACTAGTCCGATTCCATCATCTCGATCATTCTGCTAGGTTCGCCATTGAGGGTCATCTACGAAAAACACTTGGGAGTGTGGAGTGCGTTAGATGCACTGGCTCATGAGGTGCGAAGCTTCCCCTTTGCCTTGTGGGCTGGATTGCCCGTCAATTTATTTACGTTTTTATAAAAATACAAAGGAGAATGTGATAATAAATGTACTCTGGATTGATGTAATTTGTTTATTTCAAATGAAATTTGAAAAGTCTCTCGACATGAAAATAAAAAATAATCTACCTATTAATTTTGATTTTTTCATTCTGACTTTTGACGGCGACAATCGTGAGGTGAATTTGGCGGATGGATTGCGCGTTGCACTGACTATGCCAGCATCAGGCTTCCACTTTGCAGAGGCGAAGCCGTGACAGCATTTGAGCCTGGGATTTTGCAGTTTCTCCATGCGGCCTGCGCAAGTCTTTCTGCATCAGCGGGCCGCGTGTCCTACGCGCCCGGGATTGCAATTCCGCTGGTCGTGCAAGAGTTTGGAGACGTCGGGATAGACTTTCCTCCCGTAGCATCTCCATTCCGATGGAACGGCCCCGCCCTGCCGCAGTTGCTTTCCGCGGACATTGTTGAGAGCGCCTTCTTTGGTCCGGATGGCTCGGCGTCGCGGCTTCTCATCCAGCGCGCCCCTCCTCCCGACCTCGGCTCAATCCTCGCTGCTCACGCGAGACTTCACGCTGCCTATGACAATGCGTATTCAAAGAGCACTGAAACATCGAGCAGTCCTGCTCGATTAGAGGACAGGGAGAAGAATGTACTGGCGTACGCGGCGCTCGGGCTGTCGAGCAAGGAGATCGCCCAAGAGCTTGGGATTTCAGCGCGTACCGTGGACTACTATGTGGATCTCGCGCGCGATAAGCTAGGGGCTCACAATCGAACCGAAGCGATTGTTCGAGGAATCCTCACGCGCCAGATTTGCGCGCTCAAACTGCCAGGTGAGCGGAAGGTGTAACGCATCATCGTCGTAGCGGAAAGTGCAAGTTGTGGCAGAACGCGGCGCGTGAACACAAGGTCGGCGGGAGAAAGGCAGCTTGCAAAGATGGAGGTGGGCCGGTGGGGACACGGCAAGCGCTTGATCAGGCTTTCACGGAGCCGTAACGCGCAGCCAGTCCATCCACGGCCTGGCCGAAATCCCGAATCGTTTCTTCAATGATCCGCCGTACCGTTTTTACGGAATCGATACGCCCGCAAACCTGACCGGTCAGCGGAACGGCCGCCTCCATGTCGCCGCCGAAATAGAGTTGCTGCACGCCGGCAAATTCGTTTTTAATGCTCTCTGGTATCTGCTCTTCGATCCGGGACGTGCGTGCCGTGCGCAGGGCGCGCAGCGCTGGGCCATTGCCGCCGCGATTGAGAAAAACGGTGTCCGTTTCGCGGGCATCGACGATGGCGTTCTTCCAGTTGTCGTGAACGGGTGACTCGACCGACGACAACATGCGCGTGCCCATCTGGATCCCCTCGGCGCCCATGGCAAACGCCGCCGCCATGGTGGCACCGTCGCAGAAACCGCCGGCGGCGATGACCGGAACATCGACCTTCGAGCAGACCAGCGGCAGCAACACCATTGAGGCGACGTCACGCTGATTCTTGAAGCCACCGCCCTCGCTGCCTTCCACGATCAGGCCATCCACGCCGGCGGCGACCGCCTTGAGCGCGCCGGCCAGCGTGGGCACCACATGAAAAACCGTCAGGCCGGCGGCCTTCAGTTCGGCGCAATAGCGCGTCGGGTCGCCGGCGGATGTGGTCACGAAGCGGATTCCCTCATCGACGACGAATTGCACGATGGCTGGGTCACGCACATAAGTCAGGGCAATGTTGACGCCGAACGGCCTGTCGGTCAGTTCGCGCATCTTGCGAATCTCACCACGGATGGTGTCCAGTTCGCCGGATGAGGTCTCGATGATGCCCATGCCGCCCGCATTGGAGACTGCCGCAGCAAGCTGGGCCCGGGCGATCCATCCCATGGGGGCCTGGACGATAGGATGCTGGACGCCAAGCATCGTTGTGACGCGATTGTTTATGGTCATGTCAATTTGTCGCCGCTTGGCAATCCAGGATCGTTGATTGTGCATTTTATTTCGCAACGCCGACTCAATGCAACTGATTGCATATTCATGGCGCCCCGCCGGTCGGTCGGTCGTTTCATCAATGCGTTCCGGCGTTGGCGTGGGCAGGAGCCGCATGCTTTCCGGCTGGCTCGCACGAATAATGCGTGCAGGCCCGGCCAGGCAGGCCGGGCCTGCAACCAAGACCGCTTCAGTGTCCAGCTTCGGCCCGCGCGGCCTCAATCGACTCCATCACCACGCGGCGCGCGTCAAACTCCTCCGCGATCTTCTGGTCCTGCGCGAACTGCGCCTCGACGTCGACGTTGGCGAACTCGATCGCGCCCATGTCGGCAAACGCGGCCTGCACGCGCGGGCTCCACAGGCCGATATCCTTGACGGTCGGCACGATCCGGCTGAACAGCCGCTGGCGGAACTGCCGCATGGTCTCGGACTCCCGCACGGCCTTGGCGCACTCTTCGTCCGGCAGGCCGAGCCGGCCCCAGACTTCCTTCTGGTCGAAGCGATCGCGCATCAGGTAGCAGGCCTCGATCACGAAGTCTTCGCGCTCCTTGCGCTCGGCCTCCGTCAGCTGTGGATAATAGCCGCGCAGCGCGGTGCGGCCGAAGGCAACGTGGCGCGCTTCGTCCTGCATCACGTAGGCATTGATCGATGCCGCCAGCGGATTCTTGGAGAAGTCGCGAATGCGCTGGAACGCGGCCAGGGCAAGACCTTCCACCAGCACCTGCATGCCGAGGTAGCAGAAGTCCCAGCGCGAGTCGGTCAGGATGGTTTCAAGCAGCGATTTCAACCCGGACGTGATCGGATAGATGATGCCGACCTTCTCGTGCAGCAGGCGCGAATAGGCTTCCACGTGGCGCGCTTCGTCCATGGTCTGCGTGGCGGCATAGAACTTGGCATCCATCTCCGGCACCATCTGCACGATGCGCGCGGACACCATCAGCGCGCCCTGTTCGCCATGCAGGAACTGCGACAGCGAATGCGCTTGCTGGTGGCGGCGCACTTCGATGCGGTCGTGCTTGCCCATCTTCTCCCATAGCGGCGTGCCGTAGATGGGAATCATCCGGTCATCGAGTTCCTGCGGGTTCTCGGGGTCGAGTTCCTGCGACCAGTCGATCCGGTCGGTAGCGTTCCATTGCTGCTTCTTGCTGGTCTCGTAGAGCTGCAGCAGCTTGGAATTCTCGTTGTCGTATTCCCAGTTGAACTCGGTGGAAACCTGGCTGCCGATCGACCAGCCTGTCTGGACCACCGGCAACGTGTAACGATGAAGGGATGACATGCAATCTCCTTTGGCGCTCATGGGTTTTGACCGTTCTCCCCGCCTGTTTTGCTCACCCTAGCCGGTGGTGGGATCGGTCTTGAATTTGCTTTTGCTTCCGGCTATAAACAGAATCATAATTCTCTTTCTTGTTATATCAAGGGTTCGGCACAGGGCCCGCGGAAGCCAGGAGACATTGATGCAGTTCCACAATCTGACTGTCGCGCAGATCACTTGGGAGACCGAAGACGCCCGTTCCTACGCGCTCTTGGTCCCCGATGCGTTGCAGCAATCCTTCGTGTATCGCGCTGGCCAGCACCTCACCTTCCGGGTAAACGTGGACGGGAAAACACTGCTACGCAGCTATTCGCTTTCCAGCTCGCCCGAGGCAGGCGGCCTTCCGGTCGTCACCGTCAAGCGGATCCCGGGGGGGCGCGCGTCGGGCTGGTTCCATGCGCACGTCGATGCGGGCACGCGACTGGAGGTAAGCGCGCCGACCGGCCGGTTCGTGTGCGAGGACATGGGCGCCCCGCTCTTCTTCTGCGCGGCGGGCAGCGGCATTACGCCGGTGCTGTCGATGATCCGTTCGGCGCTGGCATCCACCAGCTCCGCGATGACGCTCTACTACGCCAATCGGGATGCCGCCAGCACGATCTTCGCGGCGCAGATCGCCAAGCTGTCCCGCGACCATTCCGATCGGCTGGCCGTGCATCTGCACCACGACGACACCGATGGCTTTCCCGAACGCGGCAAGATTGCTGCCTTGCTCTCGGCGGTGCCACACTGCCAGCTCTATCTGTGCGGCCCCGGGCCATTCATGCAGACCGTGCTGGAGGCCGCTGAAGTGGCCGGCATGGGGCCGGGGTGCGTGCATCTGGAGCGATTTGACGCGGCCGCGCAGGAGCCCGAAGTGGCAAGCGCGGCGCCAATGCCTGCGCAGGCTTGCGACGCCACGGTAACCCTCGGCGGCGCCCTGCATGTGGTGCGGGTTGCCAGCGGCCAGTCCCTGCTGCAAGCCGCGCTGGCCTGCGGCGTGGATGCGCCCTATGCCTGCGAGGAAGGCTATTGCGGCTCGTGCGCGGCCAAGTGCGTGGATGGCGCGGTCGTCCATGCGCGCAACGATGTTTTCAGTGCTGACGAACTTGCCGCCGGCTGGATCCTGACCTGCCAGGCGCGCCCGCGCCAGGAGCGGCCGGTCGCCATCACCTTTGACGTATGACGCCCGAGATCACGGCCCCCTCCGAGGCTGCGGCGCCAACGCTGCGCGCGGGGCTGAAGCAGCCCCGCCAGGAGAGAAGCGAGGCCACGCTAAGGGCGCTGCTTGCCGCCGGCAGAGCGCTGATCAACGAGGCCGGCAGCCTGACCGGCTTCTCGCTCGCCGATCTCGTGCGGGCTGCGTCCACGTCCATCGGCGCGTTCTATGCACGCTTTCCGGACAAGGAGACCTTCTGCGCGCTGGTGCTGGAAGACACACTGGCGGAGCTGCGCGCCGAGTTGGACTATTCGCTGGCCACGGACCCCGCCTGGAACGCAGGGCCGGCCCACGCGATCTGCACGCGCATCGTCGGCTTCTACATCGGCCTGTTTCGCAAGCACCGTGGCCTGTTTGCCGCATATATGCGGCATAGCCCCGCGCAGAACCCCTTGTGGCAACCCATTCGCGAGGCCAACCGGCAGATCCTGGATGCCATGGTGCCGCGCCTGGCCAGCCGCGTCGCCGCCGGGCGCTTTGCCGGGCCGGACGACGAGACCCGCATTGCGGTCCAGCTTGTCATCAGCGCATTGACCAACATCGTGCTGCATACGCCCAGCGCCCTGGATCTGTACGATCCGCGGCAGGAGCAACGGCTCACCGAGATGCTGCACCGCTACCTTGCCTTGCCAGCGGCGGACGACGTCTCGCCTACGCCTCTGGCAGCATCAGATAGCGGCTCATCATGCGGATCAGGTGGGTTTCCAGCTTGCGTTGCTCCAGGTGCAGCGGGCCCGGATCGTTGAGCAGCAGATTGGCCAGCGTGCCCACTAGGAACTGAATGGCGACGCGCACCTCGAAGTCCGCGGTGCCAGTGCGTGGGGAATCGAGTTGCCTGGCCAGCAATGGCACAAGCAAATCCTGGATGCGGCGGTTGGCCTGCCGCATGGGATTGTCGCCGCCCCCGGTTGCGGAGTAATGCCGCAGGAAGCCTTTGAACAGGCCACGATTCTGGCGAAACTGGCCTACGTAGACGCGTACGATGCGCTCCACGATGGCCGTAGCCGAACCGGCTTGCCAGACTGGATCCCTGGAGATGGATTTCTTCGTGAGCGCTTCGGCCTCGTCCAGTGCCGCCTCAAGCATGATCTGGAGGAACGCCTCCTTGTCCTTGAAGCGGGCATAGAAGGCACCAATCGACGTCTCGGCGGCCTTCACGACGTCATTCAGGGAAATGTCATCCAGGTCGCCGCGCTGCTCAGCCAGCGCACGCCCCGCCTTGATCATGTTGACCAGGTTCTGCTCGCTGCGCGGCTGGCGTGGGGGGCGCATGGCTGGCGGGGTGACGGTGGTTGCGGCAGGTCCCTTTGCGGCTCGCCGCGCGGGCGCGTCCTGGCGAGCGGACGCGCTGGCGGGTGTCGGGGTTTTTCGGCGAATAGGCATGGAGTACAAATAGACGATAAGCGCAAGCAATGCCACATTATGCGGCCTTCTTATTCTTCCGCCAGCAAGCCGAGCACCCTGGCCAGCTCGGTATTCAAGATCGATCGCACTTTTCGCAGCCACTTTCGATCGCACAAAAGCAAAACCCCCCAGCACTTTCGTACTGGGGGGTTTCAAGGGAGAGCCTGGCGATTACCTACTTTCACACGGGTATCCGCACTATCATCGGCGTGGAGTCGTTTCACGGTCCTGTTCGGGATGGGAAGGGGTGGTTCCAACTCGCTATGGTCACCAGGCATAAACGGTGGCCGCGCTGAGGGTTGCTCAACGCAGCGAATAGGGATGTAGTAAGGGGTTGTGCGTATCGGCCAAGCTGCTGCGCAGCGGCACGCGACACTCACACCAGGTAGAAACACACTGGTTATAGGATCAAGCCTTACGGGCAATTAGTACTGGTTAGCTTAACGCATTACTGCGCTTCCACACCCAGCCTATCAACGTCCTGGTCTCGAACGACCCTTCAAGGAGCTCAAGGCTCCAGGGAATCCTCATCTTCAGGCGAGTTTCCCGCTTAGATGCTTTCAGCGGTTATCTCTTCCGTACATAGCTACCCTGCGATGCCTCTGGCGAGACAACAGGTACACCAGCGGTACGTCCACTCCGGTCCTCTCGTACTAGGAGCAGCCCCCGTCAAGATTCCAACGCCCACGGCAGATAGGGACCAAACTGTCTCACGACGTTTTAAACCCAGCTCACGTACCTCTTTAAATGGCGAACAGCCATACCCTTGGGACCGGCTACAGCCCCAGGATGAGATGAGCCGACATCGAGGTGCCAAACACCGCCGTCGATATGAACTCTTGGGCGGTATCAGCCTGTTATCCCCAGAGTACCTTTTATCCGTTGAGCGATGGCCCTTCCATTCAGAACCACCGGATCACTATGTCCTGCTTTCGCACCTGCTCGACTTGTCGGTCTCGCAGTTAAGCACGCTTTTGCCATTGCACTTTAGGTACGATGTCCGACCGTACCAAGCGTACCTTCGAACTCCTCCGTTACACTTTGGGAGGAGACCGCCCCAGTCAAACTGCCTACCATGCACTGTCCCCGATCCGGATTCACGGACCAAGGTTAGAACCTCAAACAAACCAGGGTGGTATTTCAAGGACGGCTCCACGCAGACTAGCGTCCACGCTTCAAAGCCTCCCACCTATCCTACACAGATCGGTTCAAAGTCCAATGCAAAGCTACAGTAAAGGTTCATGGGGTCTTTCCGTCTAGCCGCGGGGAGATTGCATCATCACAAACACTTCAACTTCGCTGAGTCTCGGGAGGAGACAGTGTGGCCATCGTTACGCCATTCGTGCAGGTCGGAACTTACCCGACAAGGAATTTCGCTACCTTAGGACCGTTATAGTTACGGCCGCCGTTTACCGGGACTTCAATCAAGAGCTTGCACCCCATCATTTAATCTTCCGGCACCGGGCAGGCGTCACACCCTATACGTCCACTTTCGTGTTTGCAGAGTGCTGTGTTTTTATTAAACAGTCGCAGCCACCATTTTATTGCAACCCCTTCACCCTCCTGGCGCAGGCCAGTCAAGCTACAAGGGCGTACCTTATCCCGAAGTTACGGTACCAATTTGCCGAGTTCCTTCTCCCGAGTTCTCTCAAGCGCCTTAGAATACTCATCTCGCCCACCTGTGTCGGTTTGCGGTACGGTCTCGTATGACTGAAGCTTAGAGGCTTTTCTTGGAACCACTTCCAATTGCTTCGCAGCACTAGGCCGCTCGCCCCGCATCCTTGAATTCCGCGCCCGGATTTGCCTAAGCGCCTTCTCCAATGCAGGGACCGGGACTTCCAACACCCGGACAACCTTCCGCGATCCGTCCCCCCATCGCATCATACGACGGTGCAGGAATATTAACCTGCTTCCCATCAGCTACGCATCTCTGCCTCGCCTTAGGGGCCGACTCACCCTACGCCGATGAACGTTGCGTAGGAAACCTTGGGCTTACGGCGAGGGGGCTTTTCACCCCCTTTATCGCTACTCATGTCAGCATTCGCACTTCTGATACCTCCAGCATCCTTTACAAGACACCTTCACAGGCTTACAGAACGCTCTCCTACCATGCACTTACGTGCATCCGCAGCTTCGGTGACTGGCTTAGCCCCGTTACATCTTCCGCGCAGGACGACTCGATCAGTGAGCTATTACGCTTTCTTTAAAGGATGGCTGCTTCTAAGCCAACCTCCTGACTGTTTTAGCCTTCCCACTTCGTTTCCCACTTAGCCAATCTTAGGGACCTTAGCTGGCGGTCTGGGTTGTTTCCCTCTTGACACCGGACGTTAGCACCCGATGTCTGTCTCCCGTGATTGCACTCTTCGGTATTCGGAGTTTGCTATGGCGGGGTAATCAGCAATAGACCCCCCAACCATGACAGTGCTCTACCCCCGAAGGTGAGACACGAGGCACTACCTAAATAGTTTTCGGAGAGAACCAGCTATTTCCAGACTTGTTTAGCCTTTCACCCCTATCCACAGCTCATCCCCTAACTTTTCAACGTTAGTGGGTTCGGTCCTCCAGTACGTGTTACCGCACCTTCAACCTGGCCATGGATAGATCGTCTGGTTTCGGGTCTACACCCAGCGACTGAACGCCCTATTCGGACTCGCTTTCGCTACGCCTTCCCTAATCGGTTAAGCTTGCCACTGAATGTAAGTCGCTGACCCATTATACAAAAGGTACGCCGTCACCCGTTTCCAGGCTCCGACTGTTTGTATGCATGCGGTTTCAGGATCTATTTCACTCCCCTCCCGGGGTTCTTTTCGCCTTTCCCTCACGGTACTGGTTCACTATCGGTCGATCACGAGTATTTAGCCTTGGAGGATGGTCCCCCCATCTTCAGACAGGATTTCACGTGTCCCGCCCTACTTGTCGTACACCTAGTTCCACAACGCTGTTTTCGCATACAGGGCTATCACCTGCTATGGCCGGGCTTTCCATCCCGTTCTGCTAACAATGCTGCTAAAGAGTACAAGGCTCTTCCCATTTCGTTCGCCACTACTCTGGGAATCTCGGTTGATTTCTGTTCCTGCAGCTACTTAGATGTTTCAGTTCGCCGCGTTCGCTTCCCTGACCTATGTATTCAGTCAGGGATGACCCATAAGGGCCGGGTTTCCCCATTCGGACATCTCCGGATCAAAGCTTGTTTGCCAGCTCCCCGAAGCTTTTCGCAGGCTACCGCGTCCTTCATCGCCTGTGATCGCCAAGGCATCCACCACATGCACTTGTTCGCTTGACCCTATAACGAGTGTGTCTCAAACTTGCGTTCAAGCCGTGCTCGCTACAGGATGAGTTCTCGCATTTGTGCCGTATTCCAAGTCATCTTTCGATCACTTAAATACATTTCGGTTGATACAATCACAACCCGGTATCGTGTTTTACTACAGCGTCTCATCAACGCTCACGACACCTTTACTACATCCCATATTTTTAAAGAACAGCCGACTGAGACTGGGTCTCATGTCGTCTTGGCAAAGCCAAATGCAAACGCTCAATGCTAAGCGCTTGCATTTGACCATGCTACGCAAGACACGCACCGCGCATCCTGGCTCTAACAACCAACAAACCGATAAGTGTGAACGCTCGACTTGAGATGCACGCTCTGAAAGGAGGTGATCCAGCCGCACCTTCCGATACGGCTACCTTGTTACGACTTCACCCCAGTCATGAACCCTGCCGTGGTAATCGCCCCCCTTACGGTTAGGCTAACTACTTCTGGCAAAACCCACTCCCATGGTGTGACGGGCGGTGTGTACAAGACCCGGGAACGTATTCACCGCGGCATGCTGATCCGCGATTACTAGCGATTCCAGCTTCACGTAGTCGAGTTGCAGACTACGATCCGGACTACGATGCGTTTTCTGGGATTAGCTCCCCCTCGCGGGTTGGCAACCCTCTGTACGCACCATTGTATGACGTGTGAAGCCCTACCCATAAGGGCCATGAGGACTTGACGTCATCCCCACCTTCCTCCGGTTTGTCACCGGCAGTCTCTCTAGAGTGCTCTTGCGTAGCAACTAAAGACAAGGGTTGCGCTCGTTGCGGGACTTAACCCAACATCTCACGACACGAGCTGACGACAGCCATGCAGCACCTGTGTCCACTTTCCCTTTCGGGCACCTAATGCATCTCTGCTTCGTTAGTGGCATGTCAAGGGTAGGTAAGGTTTTTCGCGTTGCATCGAATTAATCCACATCATCCACCGCTTGTGCGGGTCCCCGTCAATTCCTTTGAGTTTTAATCTTGCGACCGTACTCCCCAGGCGGTCAACTTCACGCGTTAGCTACGTTACTGAAGAAATGAATCCCCAACAACTAGTTGACATCGTTTAGGGCGTGGACTACCAGGGTATCTAATCCTGTTTGCTCCCCACGCTTTCGTGCATGAGCGTCAGTGACGTCCCAGGGGGCTGCCTTCGCCATCGGTATTCCTCCACATCTCTACGCATTTCACTGCTACACGTGGAATTCTACCCCCCTCTGACATACTCTAGCCTTGCAGTCACAAGCGCCATTCCCAAGTTGAGCTCGGGGATTTCACGCCTGTCTTACAAAACCGCCTGCGCACGCTTTACGCCCAGTAATTCCGATTAACGCTCGCACCCTACGTATTACCGCGGCTGCTGGCACGTAGTTAGCCGGTGCTTATTCTTCCGGTACCGTCATCCCCCCGCTGTATTAGAGCAAGGGATTTCTTTCCGGACAAAAGTGCTTTACAACCCGAAGGCCTTCTTCACACACGCGGCATTGCTGGATCAGGGTTGCCCCCATTGTCCAAAATTCCCCACTGCTGCCTCCCGTAGGAGTCTGGGCCGTGTCTCAGTCCCAGTGTGGCTGATCGTCCTCTCAGACCAGCTACTGATCGTCGCCTTGGTGGGCCTTTACCCCACCAACTAGCTAATCAGACATCGGCCGCTCCTATCGCGCGAGGCCTTACGGTCCCCCGCTTTCACCCTCAGGTCGTATGCGGTATTAGCTAATCTTTCGACTAGTTATCCCCCACGACAGGGCACGTTCCGATGTATTACTCACCCGTTCGCCACTCGCCACCAGGATTGCTCCCGTGCTGCCGTTCGACTTGCATGTGTAAGGCATGCCGCCAGCGTTCAATCTGAGCCAGGATCAAACTCTTCAGTTTAATACCTGTGTGGTTCCGAAGAACCTCGCTCTTTCGAGCGGTCGCTCACTCTCAGAAAACTGACTGGTTACATCCGAAGACATAACCAACATGTTTTACTGTGCGAGCACTTTATAACTTGTAAGCTAAAAGACCGAAGTCTTCCGCATCCGCTATCAAGCGCCCACACTTATCGGTTGTTTGTTTGTTAAAGAACTGGCCTCGGCTCGCTTTGCTTACCGCGTCGCTGCGTTTGCTGCAGCAGAGAAACGAGACTATAAAGAATTATCTGCGTTTCATCAATACTTTTTTAATCTTTTCTTGCTCGGGAAAGTTTCGCTATGCGGATTACTCACCTTCCCCACTAGCACCCCCCGCGAACTCTTCCACCCTGCCCCTGAAGCTGAGCCTCATGCCGCGAGGGGAGCGAATACTAAGTCGTTCGCGCAACGCTGGCAAGTTTTTTCCAAGATTTTTTGCCCCAAGCTTTGTCGCCGCGGGATGAAGATCACCGCAGAGCACTTGTGCAATGACGATGGGGACACCACCAGCCTGCCGGGCGGATTCCGGCCAGAGCCGAACGGCGCGGATCCCCGATCTGAACATATTGTATGCAATAATAGAATGCAATTACATGGTTTGACGCCCGCCATTCTGGCCAAGGCCAGGCGGATTCATAGATCTGGAGACAACATGACATTCAGCACCCCCGGCATGACATCACAACATGTAGCCGCTCTTGAGCCGATCGAGAACTACCTGCAAGCCCACATCACCGGCGATGCCGAATACATGCGCAAGGCGTTCCACCCGGATGCCAGGATCATCTCGTTTCGCGAGGGAAAGCTGCACGCCTTGACCCTCGATGAGTTTTCCGCGCGCTTCCAGGGCCAGCCTGCGGCAGATGAAGCACAACGCAAGCGCTACATCACGCATTTCGACGTCACCGGCAACGCCGGCACTGCCAAGGTCGTGCTGGAGTATCCGGAAGTGACCTTCACGGACTACATGACGCTGCTGGAAATCGACGGCGTCTGGAAGATCGCCAACAAGACGTTCAGCGCAGCGCCGCCAAAAAAATAGCCAGGCAGAACCGCGCAGGTCACGGCGCCCGGTGGGCGCTGGCCCGCCTCCTGATGCGCCAAAATCTGGCGATGACGCGGAGAAATTAATTTAAAATCAATGAGTTGAAGGAAAATCGAGTTCGCCGGACCGCGTCCTTCGGATGCAAAATCTGGCGCATCCGCCCTTTGCCAGCAGCGCTGAACCCCAGCGCCATTCTTGGCCGATGCTGCTCGGTGCGGAACGGCAACGTACCTCGGAAATTCACATGTGCCGAATGCGTCGCCCCCCATCCCGAGGCGGGGCGACGGCATGGCCGCATGCTTGCCCCGCGCCCCGCCGCCGTCAGATCGCCGACGGATGCTGTGCCAGCGGCGTGACCTGGATGGTCATATAGGGAAACAGCGGCAGCGACGACAGCAGCGCGTGCAGTTCATCGTTGCTCTCCACGTCGAAGAGGCTGACATTGGCGTAGCGGCCGACGACGCGCCATAGGTGGGGCCACTTCCCGGACTTCTGGATCTCGATGGCGCGCGCCTTCTCGGCTGCCTTGATGGCGTCGGCCTGCTCGGCCGGCAGGGAGTCGGGAATGTTCACGTCCATCTGCACGTGGTAAAGCATGGTGTCTCCTTGAAGGATGGTTGCGGGACGGGCACGGCCGCGCGGTGCGTCGGCCGGGACCCGCCGGGTGGGGATCGTGGGGGCCGGCCCGGCTCAGCCCGCGCCGTCGCCGCCGACCGTTTCGGTACGAAAGGGCTTGAGCCGGCCGATGAAGGTCTTGCCGTGCTCGAACCAGGCCTTGCGGATGTCGCTGGCCAGATAGGCGGCGTAGGCCGCTTCGTTCTCGAACCAGCATTCGCCGACGGCGTCGACGTGGCCGATGTCAAAGAAGGGCACGTGGGTGTCGGTAGGCTGCTCGGCGACGAGGCGGACCTCGTACTTGTGCAGGCCCGGGATGGCGTGCGACATGTCGTAGTGGCGCCGGCATTCGGCGCGGAAGGTGGCATCGGACATGCCTTCAGGCTTCACCAGCAGGTACAGCATGCGGATCATCGCGTCTCCTCTCGGTATGGATCAGTTCTATGTGGCGTGCGCTTGCCGGCGCCGCGCATCAACCATGCGCCCGTACGGGCTCGGCCCGCGGTGCCGCGGCATGGGCATCGTGAGCATCGGCGTGGCCACCGTCCGCCGCGCCGATGTGCTCGATGGCAATGCCTCGCGTCTCGGGCAGCAGCAGGATGCCGAACACGGCGATGGCATAGGCCACCAGGCAGAAGGTGCCCATGGCGTTGGCGAGGCCGATGTGGGTGGACAACACGCCGACGCCGACGACGGAGCCGGCGCCCACCGACTTGCCGACGTTGTAGGCGAAACCCATGCAGGTAGTGCGCACGTGGGTGGGGAACATCTCGCTCAGGAAAGGCCCCAGCGCAGCAAACATGCCGATCGCGGAAAAGCCTACCAGGAAGCCGAGCACGGCCGCCAGCACCGGGTTCAGCGGCAGCAGCATGTAGCTGGCGGTGACGATCCACGCGCACACGGCCAGGCCGATCAGCGTGGGGCGCCGGCCGATGCGGTCGGCCAGGTCCGCGGCCACGGCGAAGCCGCAGAACGAGCCGAAAGACATGATGAATACGGTGACGATCATCGAGGACGCGGCCACCTGGCGCTGGGCGAGCAGCGAGGGCAGCCAGATCAGGATGGCATAGCAGCCGGCCTGCAGGCCGATCACCAGTATGCTGGAGAGGATCAGTGAGCGCGCGTACTGGCGGCTGAACACCGAGGCCAGCGAAGCACGCGCCATGCGGCTCTGCCTGGCGCGCTCGAACATGGGCGAGTCCTTGATGTGGCGGCGGATGAAAAGCACGATCGAGGCCGGGATTACCCCACTCCAGAAGGCCACTCGCCAGGCCAGGTCATGCGGCAGCCAGGCCAGCAGCGCGGTGGCCACCACCACCGCCAGCGCCCAGCCCAGGGCGAAGCCGGATTGCACGAAGCCCATGGCCTTGCCGCGGTGCTTGGGGTCGATCACCTCGGCCATCAGCGCGGCGCCGACGGCCCATTCGCCGCCGAAGCCTAGACCTTGCAGCGTGCGCGCGACCAGCAGCTGGTTGTACGACTGCGCGAAGCCGGCAAGCACGCCGAAGAATGTGAACCAGACGATGGCGAACACCAGGATGCGCGCGCGGCCGTAGCGGTCGCTGAGGATGCCGGCGCCCCAGCCGCCGATGGCGGTGACGACCAGCGCCACGGTGCCAAGGACACCCACTTCGCCCTTGCCCAGGCCCCACGCCGCGGTCAGCGCGGGCAGCAGGAAGCTGAACATCTGCATATCGAAGGAATCCAGCGCCCAGCCGGAATAGCAGGCCCAGAACGTCTTCTTCTGCTGGGCATTCCCAGCCTTGTACCAACCTGTCATTGTCGTCTCCTGTTTGTTCTGACTGTTCTACTGACTCTTCTGTCTTGTCTTGGTCCTGCTATCGCGCGCGCCACCCGGCGCTCAGGCGTACTCGGCCATGACCATGTTCGTGAAGTCGAGCGCCACGTCGGTGACCGACTGCAGCGCTTGCGACGACATGTCGCCGACGATCTCGATGACCGACACCCCTTGCGGGCCGATAGCGAAGGTGCCAAGTTCGGTGTACACGCGGCTCACGCATGCCATTCCGGTAAGCGGGTAGCTGCACTGGCGGCGCAGCTTGCTCGTCCCGTCCTTGGTCAGGTGGTCCATCATCACGAACACCTGCTTGGCGCCGATGGCCAGGTCCATGGCGCCGCCCACCGCGGGGATGGCGTCGGGGGCGCCGGTGTGCCAGTTGGCGAGGTCGCCGCGCTCCGAGACCTGGAAGGCGCCAAGCACGCAGATGTCGAGATGGCCACCGCGCATCATGCCGAAGGCGTCGGCATGATGGAAAAAGGCCGCGCCGCGCTCCAGCCGGATCGCTTCCTTGCCGGCGTTGATCAGCTCCCAGTCTTCCTGGCCAGGTTCGGCGGCTGACCACTGCCCCAACACGCCGTTCTCGCTGTGCAAGATGACTTCGCGGTGACGCGGCAGATGGTTGGCTACCAGCGTGGGCAGCCCGATGCCGAGGTTGACGTAAGCGCCGTTGGGGATGTCGCGCGCCACGCGCGCGGCCAGCAGGTTTCTTGCCACTTGGTCCATTTTCCTCACCTTGCCTGTGCGCTTGCCTTCGCGCCTGCCTGCTGATTTGCCGCGGCGCCCTGCGGCCCGCGCATTGGCTGTGCGCAGCCACCGCCGCGCAGCACCACGCGCTTGACGAAGATGCCGGGCGTGACGATGGCCTCGGGGTCCAGCTCGCCGAGTTCGCACACGCGCGTCACCGCGGCGATGGTGGTGGTGGCGGCCATCGCCATCACGGGTGCGAAGTTGCGCGCGGTCTTGTTGTAGACGAGGTTGCCCCAGCGGTCGGCTGCCGCGGCGTTGATCAGGGCCACGTCGACGTGGATGGGATACTCGAGCACATAGTCGCGCGCGCCGATGCGGCGCGCTTCCTTGCCCGCCGCCAGCAGCGTGCCGTGGCCGGTCGGCGTATAGAAGCCGCCGATGCCGCAGCCGGCCGCACGCAGGCGCTCGGCCAGCGTGCCCTGGGGAATCACTTCCAGCTCGATCTCGCCGGCCCGGTACAGTGCCTCGAAGACGTAGGCATCGCGCTGGCGCGGGAAGGAGCACATCAGCCTGCGCACGCGGCGAGCCTTGAGCAGCGCGGCGAGGCCGGCGTCGCCATTGCCGGCGTTGTTGCTCACCACGGTGAGATCCTTGGCGCCCTGCTCGATCAGGGCATCGATCAGTTCGTCAGGCATCCCGGCGCCGCCGAATCCGCCGATGGCGATGGTGGCGCCGTCGGCCACGTCGGCCACCGCCTCGCGCGCTGTTGCGTAGAGCTTGTCGATCATGTCTCGCGTCGTTGTTATCGGGTACGGCAAGATTGCCATGCACCCTCCGGCCAAACAATTTCGCGATTTGCAAGCACCCTTAGCGCTGCGTTAAAGACCAGGCCAGGGCTGCCGTGAAGGTCTGGCGGGAACGCTTCGACATGCTGCGCTCAAACCATGCGCGACGAACCGGGAAGCGCCTCGCGCGCTGTGCCGAGGGCGAAGGCGAACGGTGAAAGGAAGGCGAAGAGAAGGCGCCCTTGGTGGGCAGCGAGCGCGACAGGTGCCCCGCTGCCCCGCGCGTCTAGCCCGCGTCGCCGGCGGGCGCGTAGTGGCCGATCAAGCGGTTCGCGAACTCGCGCGCAAAGCTGGACAAGCCTTCCAGGTCCCGCGCGCAGACCTGGAAGGTGCGCACGGCCCAGTCGTCGAGCAAGTCGCTGCAGCCGATGCGTTGCTCGCCCTTGAGGCGCGCGAAGGCGGCCTTGGGCATGATGGCAATGCCGGCGCCGGCGGCCACCATGCGGCAGGTGGCGTCGTAGCTGGCCACGTGCACGCGGATCGTCATGGGCTTGTGCAGCGCGCCCGCGGCGCGCGTCATGAACATCTGGTAGGCGCTGCCCTCAAGCAAGGCGACGAAGGCATGTTCGAGCGACTGCTCGAACCACACGGCCGGCTCCGCCAGCAGCGGATGGCCGAGCGGCGCGACCAGGATCAGCGCACTCTTGACGAAGGGCACCGCCTGCAGGCCTGCGGTGGGCACGTTGCCGGAGATGATGCCGAGATCGGCCCCGCCCTCGCGGACCACGCGCACCACGTCATCGCTCAGGCGCTCGCGCACATCAATGCGCACATCCGGATGGGTGGCGAGATACTCCCCGATGACCGGCGGCAGGTATTCGGTGATGGCGGTGGTGTTGGCCACCAGCTTGACCTGCCCGCTCAGGCCTGCGGTGAAGGGCTGCAGGTTGCCGGTGAGCCGCTCCAGCTCGGCCAGCACCACGCGCGCGTGGTGCAGGTAGACTTCGCCGGCCGCCGTCAGCGCCACGCCCTGCGGCGAGCGCTCCAGCAGCCGTACGCCGAGCGTGTCCTCGAGATTCTTGATGCGGTTGCTGACCGCCGGCACTGAAAGAAACGAACGCTCGGCGCCGCGGGTCAGGCTGCGCGTTTCCGCCACGTTGACGAAGAGGCGAAAGTCGGTGATATCGAAGGGGACAGCCATACAGCATGGTCTCGCGGCTCATTCGTGTAGCGGGGATGATAACCCCGTCGAGGCAGACACCATGGCGCCATGGAGCGCACGCGGCCGCGCAGCCAAGCCGCGGTGCGCTACCAGCCCGCTGGCTCGAAGCGAAAGCCCTGGTCTTGCCGCCGCACGTAGCCGCAGTATGGCTCGCCGAAATGCACTGGCAGCACCAGCGCGCCACTGTCGGCGGCCTGGTGGAGCAAGGCAAGGCGCGTGCTGCGGGCAAGGTCGGGGCGGATACAGTAGCCGGAATTTACGTCCGGGCGCACGATCTGCAGCGGGCTGTGCAAGATGTCGCCGCAGAAGATTGCCTCCTCGCCGCGCGAACGGACCCGGAACGCGACCTGCCCCGGGCTATGGCCGGCGGCGGCCTCTACCTGCAGGCAATCGGCGATCTCGCGCCCCGGCTCGATCATCTCGGCCAGACCCGCGTCGACCACCGGCATCACGCTGTCGAAGAACGATTCACCGAACACGTCCACCACGCCCGGCTCCCTGTTGCGGCCCTGCTCGCAGAAGACGAAGTCTTCCTTGGGGAGGTAGTAGCGCGCGTTGGGGAAGGTGGGCACCCAGCGGCCGTCTTGCCAAGTGGTGTTCCAGCCGACGTGGTCGGCATGCAGGTGCGTCATGACCACGTGGGTGACCTTCTCCGGCGGCGCCCCGGCCGCGATCATCCATTCGCGCACCAGGGTGTTGAGCATGTTCATGCGTGCGATGCCCGCGCGCGGCTTGAAGTTGCCCACGCCGGTATCGACGACGATGATATGGCTCCCCGCATGCACCACCCAGAACTGGATCGTCACGATCAGCTTGTTCATGTGGGGGATCCAGTGGTGCGGCGCCATCAGGCCGGCATTCGCATCCAGCACCGAGCGGTCGATGTCGGGGAACAGGAAGGCTGGATCGTGCGTGGGACCGGCGTATTCGAGGATGCGGGTGACCTTCAGGTCGCCGACGGCGCGCGTTTGCATCATGGTGCGGTATCTCCTTCTTGGTTCTATGCGGGCCGGGACCGGCGCGCCGGATACGCGGCTCCGCTTGGCAGGCTCCAAGCATCAGCGATTCCGCCGCCGGCGCCAATTTCGCTTTGCGAAAGTGGGGTTTCAGACGGCTTTACCCTCGCAGCCGGCGACGTCCGCCCTGCCCCTGCGCCTCGCTTGGCAGCCGCCCTTCCTCCGCGCGAACAGGGAATCTGGGATAGTCTCAACGGCACGCAGGCTTTCACAGCCAGACGTCGCGCCGGCAATGCCAGGGAGAGCGCGCAGCGCAGCATTCCGTCACGGCACAGGATATCCCCCGCGAATGGTGGCCGCTGTTCATTTGTGCCTCATTCGACACATTGATGCTGTCTCCCTCTTGTCGGGAGACAGCAGAGTGGCGCAGAATCCCCCCTGCGATTCCAATGACCCGGCATGACAGGCCTGGTACGGTTGATTCTGCCCCAACGGTATGTAACGGTCAGGATGCAGGGACCACACTGGCTGTAGGGCAGAGCCAAGGACTGGTGAACACCATGGAAAGCTTCCTGGTACGGCAAGCCACGCGCAGACAGGCAATGCTTGCCGGTATCACGGCGCTACTCATCCTGTGCGTCTTCGCGATCGCAGTCCCTCGAGCCACCCAGGCGCTGCCCGCGGTTCCCCCTTTCATGCCGATGTGCGCGCTGACGGTATTCACCACGGCCTGTATCGCCAGCTTTTTGCTCGGCGCGCAATTTACGGTGACCCGGCAGCCGATCCTGGGAGCACTGGGTGGGGCCTACGCGTTTACCGCATTGGCCGTGGCTGTGCAGCTGCTGACGTTCCCCGGTGTTCTCACCCCTGGCGGCCTCTTTGGCGCCGGTCCGAATAGCGCCGGGTGGATGTGGGTCTTCTGGCACGGTGGCTTTCCGTTTTTTGTGATTCTCGCGGTGGCGGCGCGTAGCCTATCCGTGGAAGATCTGATCCGCCCCAAGAATGTCCGCCTATGGGCATGGGGGCTAGTCGGCGGGCCCGTCGCAATTGGCGTGGCGCTGTGTGGCCTCGCCATATACGGCGACCTGCCATCCGCCCTGAACGTAGCGGAAAACGCCGGAGCTTACGACAAGAATGCAACCGCGCTGGCGATATGGTCGCTCAATGTCGTTGCGATTGCTGTCGTGTTGCTGAGCGGCCGCTTGCGGGCCGTACTCGACATCTGGCTATCGATTGCCTTGCTGGCTTGCCTCATCGATACCAGCTTGAACCTGCTGAGTGCCTCGAGGTTCAGCGTGGGCTGGTATCTCGCCAGGGTATTCAGCATGTTTGCACCTGGTGTTCTGGTATGCGTTCTGGTGTGGGAGGTCACCATACTGTATCAACGTCTATTTGCCGCCCATGCCACTTTGCTGCAAACGTCTGTCCATGACGCGTTGACGGGGATCTATAACCGGAGCTATTTCAACGAGCAATTCAACAAAGAATTCGACCGTGCGAAACGCAAGAATTTGCCACTATCGCTGATCATGATCGATGTCGATCATTTCAAGCTCTACAACGATACCTTGGGCCACCTGAAAGGAGATGCTTGCCTTGTTGCTGTGGCGACTGCTCTCGCCGGGGTCGTTCGCCGGCCGGCGGACCTTGTCTGCCGCTACGGCGGAGAGGAGTTTGTGATTGTGCTTCCGGATACGGACCGTCGTGGCGCTTCCGAAGTCGCGGCGCAAGCGCTCCAGGCGGTGACCCGGTTGAAACTCGAATCTCCGACTTCCGTCGGCTATGTCACAGTCAGCGCCGGCTACGCTGCCCTTGCGCGAGAACGCTTCCCCGACGAGCTTGTCGAGGCGGCCGATGCGGCGCTGTACCGAGCGAAAGGCGCTGGGCGAAATCGCGCATATCTCGCGAAAACTGAATGAAGGGCTCTTTGCGCTCTATCCTGTTGGCCGCGCATCACCCCGTCAGGGATATATCCTGTTTCTCTCGGACACCTGCTCATTCAGCGTCCAGAAATCGTACAGCACGCCGATCAGGAATAAGCCACCGGTCAACAGGTAGATCAGGCCACTGATCCATTTGCCGATAACCATCCGATGCACACCGAAGATGCCGAGGAAAGTCAGCAGGATCCACGCCACGTTGTAGTCGTACCTGCCGGACGCAAACCGGCTGTCCGCTTCCCGGTCCATGCCGGGGATCAGGAACAGGTCCACGAGCCAGCCGATCCCGAGCAGGCCCAACGTGAAGAACCAGATCGTTCCGCTCACCGGCTTGCCGTAGTAAAAACGATGGGAACCAGTAAAGCCAAATATCCACAACAGATAGCCAATGACTTTGCTGTGCGTATCACTCGGGGGGGTGCTCGATGGCTGCATCGTCCGTCTCTTGCAGTGGTTTGGCGCGATGATGCCATAACCTGTGGCACCGAAGCTTGGGCAAGCCGGCGCCGCCGTCCCGTTGGTACCGCAGCAGCAAGCGCAAAAGCTGCCGATAGGTCTGTCCAAGGCTGAAGGCAGCCGTCAGGTGTGCGACACGTGCTCGTAGTACTGCTCCGCGGACTGCGGCGGCACGGCCTGGCCGGAGAGGCATTGCAGACCCGGTTAAGCGATCAGGCCCCGATGGCATCCTGGCCGAATACCCCACTTAAGTGGGGGTTCCACAACCGCATTCGGCCTTGCCCCGGCTCCAATTTGGGATAACGTTGTAGAGACAGGTCAAACAACGCTGCGCAAATCCGCGCGCCTCGGCGGCGGCCCAGCAGCCGGTTGACATCATCGCCGCTTGATCGCTTAGGTTCGCAGTCAACACGTCACGCTCCGGGGGATATCGTGTGCGCAAACTACTGACGCAATTGCTGCGTCCGTTTGGGCGCGTCAGTACGGCCGCCGTTACACTCGGCGCGCTGCTGCTTGGCCTGCTCAGCACGATCGTTGTGCATTCGCTCTACACAGACTTGCTGGAGAAGGACGCGCGCCTGCGCTTCAAGAGCGATACGGACGATATCGCCCGGCAGATCGATACGCGTATCCGGCTCTACACCGACGTCCTGGTAACCATGCAAGCGCTCTTCGGCGCTAGTGATGACATCTCGCGCGAGGAATTCCGCGACTTCGTCAATGGTCTCAACCTGGAGCAACGCTACCCCGGGTTCCAGACGCTGAACTACGCGCCCTATGTGCCGGCCTCCGAGCTGGCCAGCTTTGTCTCCAGTCAGCGCACTGACCCGTCCCTGCGCGACGCCGGAGTGGTGTTCTCCATCCACCCGGCAGGAGAGCGGCCAGCCTATTTCGTGTTGACTTATGTCGAGCCGTTCCATAACAACTTGCCGTCGATCGGCATCGACATGGGTGCCGAGCCGGGACGCTTGGCCGCCCTCGAAAGCGCCCGCGACAGTGGGCAGGCAGTGAGCAGCGGGCGCCTGATCTTCAGCGGAGCCAAAGGCCCACACGTCGGCATTGCCTTGCGCCTTCCGGTCTACAGAAAGGGGCAACTGCTCGACTCAGTGGAGCAGCGCCGCCATGCCTACGTTGGCTCCGTTGGTGCAGGCATACGAATCAGCGGCCTGCTTGGGGAGATCGCCGGCAACGAGCGCGTGTATGGGACCCGTTTCGAACTGTACGACGCCGGGAAACTCGATGACGAGCCGGTGCCGCCGTCCCCAGCGACTTTGCTGTATAACAGCGCCGACGGCTCGATGGCCACCGCCACCGCCAGAGCCAAGGCTGCTAGCCTGGCCAGCACATCGGACGATCGTTCCTTCCTGCGCAAGGAAGTGGCACAGCCGTTTGGAGGGCGGCGCTGGCTCATTGTTTTCTCCGCCGACGCCCAGGCCATGGCGGGCTCGCAACGCTACCTGAAGAGCGTGATGCTTGGGGCCGGGTTGATCATTACCGCGCTACTGGCCGGGCTGGCCTACGCGCTATCCAGTTCCCGTTCACGGGCCCTGGCGGTGGCAGATGGCATGACACAAAGCCTGCGCGAGAGTCAAGAGGGGCTGGCCCAGGCGCAACGGATCGCGCACCTTGGGGATTGGCGCCTCGACCTTGAGCACAACGCGGCCTATTTCTCCCGGGAGATGGCCCGGCTGCTCGGTGTGCGTGTGCTGGATCTCACGCCAGCCACGCTGGTAGGCGCAGCCGACCCGCGCTTTCGCGGCGCGTTGCGGCAGAAGATGCAAACCGCCTTGCGGGAACGCATCCCTTTCGAGCTCGAATGCCCCTACCGCTCGTCGCGTGGACGCACGGGTTGGATTCACCTGATCGGCCACGCGCATGGCCCACCGGGTACGGCCGTCCTGCGCGGCACCGCGCAGGACATTACGCAACGAAAGCTCATCGAGCAGGCTCGCGCGCAGGAACATCTGGTTGCCTTGCATCTCGCCAGCGTGTCCAGCGAGGCCGAAGTCCTGGAAAAAATCGTCCGGACGCTGGTTGCAGGAATGGAATGGGAGGCGGGTGCGTTCTGGCCCTCGGATGCTGGACGTGGCTTGACACTTGCGCCGGTTCGCCAGGCCAGAGAGCACGAACTGGAAGCTTGGCTGGCACGGCGGCCGGCCGAGCCGCAGGCAGATCAGGCAGACGCACTGACGCAGCCACATTGGTATGCGAGCCGCAGCGCCATCGCGGGTTTGCCTCAGCATCAATGGCTGGCCGACGGGGGCATGCGAACTGTATTCGTTTTCCCCCTACGCAAGGGTACGACCACGCTTGGACTGGTGGAGTTGTATTCGCGCACCAAGCGTCCACGCGATCCGCATGCGCTTGCCATGGCTAGCGCGATAGCAAGTCACACTGGCCACTTCCTCCTACGTCGCCAGGCCGAGGAGACCTTGCGCTTTTTTGCCAATCACGATGCGCTCACCGGCCTGCCAAATCGGCTGATGTTCAAAAGTCATCTCGAGAGCAGCCTCGCGCGTTCGCGCTCCCGTCAACATCGTCTCGACATCCTTTTTGTTGACCTGGACCAGTTCAAGAGGGTCAACGACACAATGGGCCACAATGCAGGCGACGACTTGCTGCGCGCCGTGGCAGATCGCTTTAGCGCCACGCTTGGAGAAGCCGAACTGATTGCCCGGCTTGGTGGCGACGAGTTTGTCGTACTGGTCGAGCCGATCGACGACTTCTCCCTTTTGCATCGCATCATCAAGCGTATCCAGGCCGCGCTCGCATCCGGCTTTGTGGTCAATGGCAAGGAGCTGCAAATGACAGCGAGCATCGGCGTCAGCTCCTTCCCCGAAGATGGCAATGACGCGCAGACTCTGCTCAAGCATGCTGATCTCGCCATGTATGCCGCCAAGCAGCTCGGCAAGAACGGCTTCCAATACTATGTGCGCGAAATGAGCGTTTCCCTGCAGAATCGCATCGACATAGAATCGTATCTGCGCAGCGCGCTCGAGCACGATGAGTTCGTGCTGCACTACCAGCCTCGAATCTCGCTGGACACCAATGCCTGTACCGGCGTGGAAGCACTGATCCGATGGCACCATCCGAAACTCGGCCTGGTGATGCCAGCTGATTTCATACCGATTGCGGAGGAATGTGGCGCCATCGTGCAGATTGGCGCGTGGGTACTGCGTGAGGCTTGCCGGCAGAATGCGCAATGGCTTGCCGACGGCATTGCCCCGATACGCGTCTCCGTTAACCTGTCCGCACGGCAATTTGCCGACAAGGACTTGAGGCAAATCGTTCTCGCTGCCCTGAAGCAAGCCGGCTTGCCAGGGCATCTGCTCGAACTTGAACTGACCGAAAGCATGGTAATGCGCGATGCCGAGCAAGCGGCGCGCTGGCTGTCGCGCCTGAAGCGAACCGGGGTGCGGCTGGCCATTGACGATTTCGGTACCGGCTACTCCTCGCTCGCCTACCTGAGCCGTTTCCCGATCGATACCGTGAAGATCGACCGCTCATTCATACGCTATCTGCCCGACAGCATGAGCGATGCGCAGATCACGGGCGCGATCATCGGGCTGGGGCACCAGATGGCTCTGGAGGTCGTGGCCGAAGGCGTCGAGAACGAGGCGCAACTGGATTTTCTTCGCCGCGAGGGCTGTGACGAAGTCCAGGGCTACTATTTTAGCCGCCCCATTCCGGCCGAGGATGTCACCGCATTCCTCGCCAGCCATATTGTGCACGGCCCGCTGCCTGAGCAGGGACCGCAGCCGATGCGCGCCTGATTCTGGAATCCGGCGCGCGCCCCAGCGTCAACTCAACGATAGGAGGGATCACATCATGACAGTGCAGCAACAATCGATTGAACGGTCATGGCAAGCAATCGATGCGCTCGATTTCTCGAGGATCAAAGCCAAGCTCCTACATGGACAGTCTGCCCATTGGAGCCTCGAAAGCCTGGCCGATGCCGAGGCGGGTTACCGCAGGTTTCTCAAACTCGCGGCAAAGTACCCCGACGCACCGGTCGTACCCGGTGAACAGGTGGACGCATTCTGGCACGCCCATATTGTCGATACCAGGCGCTATGCAAGCGACTGTGAGCGCATCTTTGGCCATGTACTGCATCATGACCCCTATGTCGGCATTGATGGACCACAGGATGAAGTCCGCCTGCGCGGGCTGGCCGAGGCAAGCGCTCAGCTCGGCAAGCGCGAATTTGGCTTGAAACCGACGACGGCCGCCTACTGTGCGATCTCAGGCGAGGAGAGATCCATGCAGAGTCCTGCGCCGACCGGCGCCAAGGCGGCGTACTGTGCGATAGCCCAGGGAGTGGTTTCGCCCCAGTGATGGACCAGGCCACGCCCTGGAGGGCGTGCCCTTCTGCCGGAGACGATGCGATGATCGATGCATTGCTGTTCAGCAAGCCGTTTACCTTCCTGGCCTGCCCACCGATAGCAGAACTAAAAGAAGCCATCGATGCGCTCAATACGCTGCCAGGACATTCGCGCTGGCTCAACGAGGAAAACGCTATCCGTCGCGATCATGTGCCTGCCTTTGTCGAGCAGAGCCGCCAGGCCCTGGAGGCGCTTGTTCCGGGTCGGTCTTTCATGGTCGATAGTCTTGCCGAACAGATTCGGCACACACCACGCGTGCTACACGAGCTGCGCGAGTACGGACCTGAGGTGGCGGCTGCCGCTCACTCCTACTTCTACTGGCGCTACTCAGCCGACGTGCTTGGACGAGCGCAGGGTATTCCGCGAAGTGCGCTGGAGCGTCAATTTGGCAGGGTGGCAGCGCGCGACGGTTCCCACAGGATCATGTGGGACTGTCCGTGTTGCGCTCACCCAGCGCGATACCAGGTTGATGGACTCCTTGCCAACCAGCGCCCGTCGCGCCAGGGTGGCTTTGCCCTCGAGTGTGATCACTGCGGGCACCAGGAACGGCTGTATGCCGGATTTCTGCATTACGGGCGCCTCCAATGCCAATGTGCTGCGTGCAAGAGCTATGTTGGCGTTCTCGCCTATGACATGGCCAGGGCCGCGCGAAAGCTTGCCGAGAATCTCGAGAGCTACGCCTGGAGCCAAGCTGCCGAGACCCTCGCCGAGATCCAGGAGTACAAGGACGAGTTCCTGCACAAGCTGCAGCGCCGGGGGAGCCCGTCACGCAATGCGGTCTCATTCGCAATGGAAGTCACGTCTGGCAGGCACGCATCGATGCCTGCCATTCTAGCGAGCTTGGACCCTGGCCTGGAAGGCTGCATCGAGAAGAACCCCAGATCCTGGACATTGCTGTGCGAGTTGCTGCGCGAAGGCATGGTTGACGCCGATTGCCTGACTTACCAGGAGGCTGACCGCGAGCGCGTGGCGCTGCAGCTCTGCCTGCTGGACGACCTCTCCCCAAATTCGGAAAGCTTGCCTCACAAGAACCTCGAAATTGTGCTGCAAGGCTATCAGCCCGCATCGCGCGAATCCTTCGTAGCCTGGCTGAAGGCAAGCACGCAACTAAAAATCTTCACCAGTAAATTCTGCACCGCGGTGGAAGTTACCTGGAGGCCCAATATGCAGCGCTGCGAGATTGTCGCCAGCAGCGAAGTTGTCCAGAGCCTGGCCCTCCCGCACGATGCGCCGGCAGGACCAGCGACTTCCTTCATCCCGCCTTCGAGGCACCCGCCCCACACCGAAGCGGAAATTGAGGCAGTGACGCTACTGAGATCACTGGGCTACATTGTTGTGGATCCCGCTGTCATCGAGGCGCACGGTTACGCCAAACTGGAAGAGAGCACACCGCTCAACAGGTAGGCCCGTGCAGCATGAATCCGCTAACGTCACCTGACGGCGCCGCCTCCGGAGCCCTCCATGTGGGGATACTTGTCGGCTCCGTCTCCTTTGATGCAGCGAAATGGAGGGGGCGCGACTGGAAGGTGAAACGATATACGGCCAAGCGCCGGGTGTCGGTGGTTGCGCCGATGACGCCCCTCCCCCGCTTGACCGATCAGTAGAGGCGTTGGCCATCCACGCCGCAGCTTAGGCGCGCAGCGCTTCGTGAGTTCGGGATTTTGGCGCCTGCCCCGCGCGTCAGCCGTTCAGGCAGGTGCGCAACGTTCGCGCGAGACGGCCCGCTTCGCCCGCGTCGGCGACGTTCGCGAAGCCCATCACGAGGCCGCGCGGCGTGCACCGCATGCGGCCATTCGCGTACCAGATCGAAAGTGGCAACACCGCAAGCCCAGCCTCGCGGGCACGCGCGGCAACGGCGACATCGTCGACCGGGCCATCGGGGCCTTCGGCGAATTGCACCGCGAACTGGATCCCACCGGGTGGCAAATTGACAATCAGCCGCTCACCGAACGCCTGCTCTAGCGCAGGCGCGATCAACAGGCGCCGCTGTCCGTACAACGCACGCATCCGCTTCACATGCCGCGCGAAATGTCCCTGCTCCATGAAGTCTGCCACGGCAGCCTGCAATAGCGTTGGCGAGCCGGCGTTCATGCTGCACGCCACCCGCCCCACGCGCTCGACAGCGCGCTGCGGCACCACCGCGTACGCGAGCCGCAGACCGGGAAACATCACCTTGCTGAACGTGCCGCAGTAGATCACGCGGTCATGCCGGTCCAGGCTCTTCAAAGCCGGCAAGGGCCGCCCAACGTAACGAAACTCGCTGTCGTAGTCGTCTTCGATGATCCAGCGAGACGCTTTTTCTGCCCACTCCAGCAGCGCCATGCGTCTTGCGAGCGACAGCGTTTGCCCGAGCGGGCTCTGATGCGACGGTGTCACCAGCGCGAAGCGCGCCTGCGGATCCAGTTGTGTGCCGCGCTCGACGTCAATCCCTTCGCTATCCACAGGCACCGGCACGAGCTGCACGCCGGACTCGGACAGAAAGCTGCGCGCGAGCAGATAGCCGGGATCCTCGAACCACATGTGATCACTCGGGCTCGCGAGACTGCGCAGCACGAGTTCGAGCGTAGCGCGGTAGCCACCGGTCACGAACACCTGTTCCGGCAGGCAAGTTACGCCGCGCGAGAGACCGAGATAGGTGGCGATGTGTTCGCGCAGCGGCCTGTAGCCCGCCGGATCCGGGTAGGCAAGCACCGCGCGTTCGCCACTGCGTGCGCGATGCGATACGAGCCGGTTCCATACCTTGCGCGGAAACGCGTCGAGCGCTGGCAGGCCTGGTTGCAACGGCCGCGGCTCGCCGCTCATGGCGACGGTGATCGCCAGTTGGCGCGGCGCCCAGGGTTCCCCACCGGGTGATGCGTCTGGCGTCTTCGGCGCGCTCGCTTCTTTCGAGTCCGTTCTGCCATGCGCCTCCTCGAGGCCTTGCCTTTGTGAGGAACGCAGTACCGATGGCGGCAGCGACGGTGATACGAACGTGCCTGCCGCACCGCGCATCTGCAGGTAGCCCTCGTCGACGAGGATCGTGTAGGCCAGTTCGACTGTCCCGCGCGCCGTGTTCAGCTGTGTGGCGAGGCCACGCAACGCGGGCACGCGATCGCCGGGGCGCAGATGCCCCGCCGCGATCGCCGTTCTGAAACGCTCGCAGATCTGCAGATAGATCGGCAACGCCTGCTGCCGATCGACTTCGATGGCCAATGCTGGGGGCGGTACGGTCATGACGGTCTCGCGGGCAAGGGGGCGGAAAGAACTTGGACTAGTCATATCGACAATTCTTGGCCCTTATCAGTGGGTCATGATTGTCCCATACTGGCCTCAAGCAATGCCCCGTTCACCGCGCCCAGCGCGGTCATTGACCCTCATCTGGAGAATTTGCCATGAAGATCATCGTAGTCGGAGGTTCCGGCCTGATCGGCTCGCGTCTCGTCACGCTGCTCAACGAGGCAGGCCATGCGGCGCTCGCCGCATCGCCGCGTAGCGGCGTCAACACCATGACAGGCGACGGCCTGAGCAACGCGCTCGTGGACGCGGACGTCGTGGTGGATGTGACGAACGCACCCTCATGGGAGCCGCAGGCGGTACTCGATTTTTTCCGCACTTCGGCGCGCAATCTTGGTAAGACCGAAGTGGCAGCAGGCGTGCGTCATCACGTTGCGCTGTCGATCGTCGGCGCCGACCGCATGCCGCAGAACGCATACTTCGCTGCCAAGGTCGCGCAGGAGGAAGTGATCGAAGCGGCAGGTGTGCCATACACGATCGTGCGCGCGACGCAGTTCATGGAGTTCATCGGCGGCATCGCTGATTTCAGCACGGAAGGCGGCATGGTGCGGGTGGGCGACGGCCTGTTCCAGCCGATCGCCGCGGACGACATCGCGGCGATCCTCGCGCAGGTCGTGCTCGCGGCGCCGCTGAACGATACGATTGAAATCGCCGGCCCGGACCGCGAGCCCTTCGCGGAAATCATCACGCGCTATCTGAAATCGGTCGGCGACGCACGCCCGGTCGTGACCGATCGCAATGCGCGCTACTACGGCGGCCAGGTCGAGGAGTTGTCGCTCGTGCCGCTTGGCGACGCGCGGATCGGCCGGGTCAATCTTGACCAGTGGCTCGCGCAGACTAAAGGCGGTTGATCACAGGTTGCCAACCTGCGAAGTCCATCCTGCCGCGCAACGCTTGGATCCGAGCGTCACGCCGTTGCCGGGCACAACTTGCCTGACGAGACCTGTTCGGGCCAACCGCTTAAAACCATGCCGGCGAGCTTCAGCGAGATCCGCCTCGATGTGCCGCCCAACACAACCTTGACCATCTCCCCAGGAGAGCATCATGACGCAACGCGTTAACTACTTTCAGCAATCCCCGGAATTATCCAAGAAGCTCATGGAGCTCAGCGCGCTGTTCCAGAAAACGACGATCGAGGCGCACATCCGCGAGCTCGTCGAGCTACGCACGTCGCAGCTCAATGGCTGTGCGTTCTGCGTCGACATGCACGTCAAGATGGCGAAGATCCATGGCGAGCGCGAACTGCGCCTGCATCATGTGGCGATCTGGCGCGAGTCGACCCTGTTCTCACCGCGCGAACGCGCCGCGCTGGCATGGACCGAGGTGCTAACCAACATTCCTGCCCAGGGCGTGTCCGACGATATCTATGACAGCGTACGTACGCTGTTTTCCGAGACGGAACTGTCGGATCTCACATTCCTCGTGGGTGCGATCAACAGCTGGAACCGGCTGAACGTGGCTTTCCGTATGGTGCCCGGCTCGTCTGACAAAGCGTTCGGGCTCGACAAGGCCAATCTGGAGTGACGCCATGAAAACGATCGCTTCATTTGCGGCACCCCTGGTGTTGTCTTCCTTGCTGGTTATGCATCCGGCGGTGGCCGCGCCGCAAGCGAGCGTCACGCCGCTGACCTCGGAACCGTTGCCCGAGTACCCGGGCAAGGAAGTCCAGATGATTGTGGTGGACTATCCGCCTGGCTCGGCAGACCCCGTGCATCGCCATGACGCGCACGCCTTCGTCTATGTACTCGAGGGAAGCATTATCATGGGCGTCAAGGGCGGCAGGGAGGTGACACTCAAGGCCGGAGATACGTTCCACGAAGGCCCCGACGACATCCATACCGTTGGGCGCAACGCCAGCGCGACGCGACCGGCCAGGTTTGTCGTGTTCCTGATAAAAAACAAGCGCGCGCCAATCCTGACCCCGGTGAAGTAGCCAGGTCGTTCACGCAGGCACCGGCAGCGCCGGCTTGCTTTCCTGTGCGCAGAAGAATGACTGCATCGCGGCGTTCTTGCCGCGTCCCCGGTTTCCTGAGAGAGACGATCCTCCGGTCCTGACGCGACCGGGGGCATACCTGGCCAATGCCCGCAACACGCTGCCCGCGCCGGTCACCGGCGGCGCTTTCTCCGCCCTGCCCGCGCAGAATGCCACCAGCAACCAGACAGAATGTCCTGAGTCTGAAATTCGTTGAAGAAATAAGTTGTCGCACGTTCTATTGCACGACCTATTGCACGACCTATCGCACCGACGTGTTCCAGCGCTACGGTGAATATCCCAGGCAATATGAGGTCATCAATATGCGCTTTGTCCGCGCCTTTTTTCCGCTGCTGCCTGTTGGCATTCTTACGGAGTTCAAAAAGCGCATTGCCAGCGTTTCTGGCGTCATGCATGGCAACATGATCAGGCCGGTCATTCCATTCAGCGCGATGATCTTGTGGGTGTACCTCGCGTTGGAGCAGGTGGTCGAAAGCACGGAGAACCCATTCGAAGGAAGCCCCGATGACGTGCCCGTGGCCCAGATCTGCCGGAAGATCGAACTTGAACTCATGGACATGCTTGGCGAAAAGAGCGATGTCCCCGAGCCAACGGCAGAGCACGGCTTTGTCCTGCTCTAGACCATTCAGGGTTATCGGCTTTCCCACCCAGGGAGCCTGCTTGGTAACTTTCCGCACACGTGCTTTTCTACGGAACTGAATTGAAATCAGTTCAGAACCTCGCCGCCATCAGGGTCCACAAGACGTAGGCTAGTCCAGGTATCAGCAGGCAGGCCGCCAGCCCCAGGTAATACCGCGTCCCGTGATGCCGCGGGTTGGAGTGAAAGTGGCGAATTAGTGGTTTCATGGCGGCCTCCGGGAGGCAGGATGTGCACTGAAGTCGCTTTTAGAATAGACCTCGGTGCCGCATGTAAAAAAGCAAAGCCAATGCCCCCCTCCCGCTGGGCGCGCTGCGGCGCGCGCGTGGTCGCCAGCCTGATCGTCTGCGGCATTTTCGACTCGCTCATCGGCAGCGGCCGAGACCCGCGCGCCGCGATCTGCCAATCGGCAGCGCGACCACTGCCCCACAGGCCGGCATGGGGAAACAGTGTCACCCGGCGCCACGTCAAGATATACAGGCCGATCTGGAACAGCTGGCTGACACTGGTTTTGTGCAGTGCAAGCTTTACCTGCGGCAGACAAGCTATCCTCCCGGCCTGGGATGATCGTTCTTTTCGTGTCGATTGATACGGTCATGCTCCAATAAAACCTTGTGATTCAAAGCCCATTGCGCAACGATGCGCGCGCCTGACAAGCGTGTGCGGTCGTCCGGCAGACTGGCCGACTGACCCGGCAGATCTCGCCGATCGGCAAGGTGCGCGTGCTCATCATCAATCTGCTCGACATGCACCGTCGCCTTCAGGATTCAGTGTCGCAAAAATGGGCGTGACCTTCTTCTGAAGCGGCCCCGGGGTGATCTTCTGGCTCTTACGAATCCTCATCGGGAGCGATAACCTACAGATATCACTCCATTAAAAATGGTGAATAGACAGTAATTGGACCGACGGAGAAAATCTCTAAAACAAAGTCGAATCCAGACAGGAGACAAGCATGCCGGCTGCGCCCCGCATTGCATGGGCGCGCGCGTCCCACACCGCTTTGCCAGTCGCTTCGATGCCTTGCAAGCACCGGCAGTGACCGGGAACGGCGCCACAATCTGCCGCCTTTTTCCTTGCCCAGCCTGATGAGATCCGGGTCCGGCAAGTTCTGAACGAGTTCGAAAAGCTCGCCGCCAAGCCTGCTCGGCATCCTTGCTCAACATCCAGCGAAAAAGACCAACCCATGTTTTTGCGTCATTTTCGTCCCCACCGTTCGCAATCCGGCAAGCTTTCTCGGCGGCGTTTCCTGGCGTGCTGTGGCGGTGCCGCATTGGCGGCGCAGGCCGTTGCACGGGAGTCCGGCCCGCTGGCGGCCACGCGCCTGCAGGAGCCGGTTGTGCTTGATGAACGCTTCCAAGACGTCCTGCAACCGGGCCAGCTGCTCGAGCGGCTGGCGACCGGTGCGATCTGGAGCGAGGGGCCAGTGTGGGTGCCCCGGCTGCAGAGCGTGCTGTGGAGTGACATTCCCAACAACCGCCTGCTGCGGTGGTCCGCTGCCGGCATGGAGGTGTTTCGCCAGCCTGCACAATTCACCAATGGCCATACGCTGGACCTGCAAGGCCGGCTGGTGTCGTGCGAGCACGGCCGTCGCTGCATCTCGCGCACCGAGGCTGACGGCAAGGTTGTCATCCTCGCCGACCGCTACAAGGGCAAGCGGCTCAATTCGCCCAATGACGTGGTGGTCAGATCGGACGGTTCTATCTGGTTTACCGACCCGAGCTACGGCATTCTCAGTGACCGCGAGGGCTACAAGGCGGACCAGGAGCAGCCGGGGCGCCACGTCTATCGCATGGACCCAGTGACCGGCGCGCTGGAGGTCGTTGCCGACGATTTCGTGCAACCCAACGGGCTGGCATTTTCCCCGGACGAGTCGAAGCTATACATCTCGGATACGTCGGCCTCCCACGATCCCGACGGCAATCACCATGTGCGCGTGCTGGACGTGGCGACAAACGGCAGGCCGGGCAAGCGCCTCGCGAGCGGCGGTGTGTTCACGGTTATCTCACCCGGCTTGCCGGATGGCTTGCGCGTGGACCGTCAGGGCCGGGTCTATATCACCGCGGAGGATGGCGTGCACGTGCACGCGCCGGACGGCACCGCACTCGGGCATATCGCCGTGCCGGAGAAGACTGGTAACTGCACGTTCGGCAGCGCGCCGGGTAGCGCGGCGCGCAACCGACTGTACATCGCTGCATCGAGCTCTCTGTATGCCATCACGCTGATTACGACGGGCGCGGGGCACGCATGACGTGTTCACGACGCTACGCTGCCCGATGGTGTGCCGCGGCATTGAGCGGTGGCGCGATGCTGCTAGGGGCGCCAGCGGCGGGCGATGTTTCCCCGCCCCGTGCGGATGAGGTTGCCGACACCGCGCGCGCGACCCAACTACTCAAACGCCAGGCCGCGTTGCCGGTGCGGCCGTGGTCCGTGCCTGATCCGGCCACCATTCCGGCCGCGTATGTAGTGTATGAGCTGCCACGCAAGCACGACCCGGGGCGCGTCCGGTCGTATCCAAACGAGAACTTCAGGCCTGGCGGTTTCGTCATTCCCGAACAATTTCCGCGGAACGCAGCGGCATATCAGCGTGCGCGCCTCGGACCATTCGCCGACCCGCCGGCTCTTGCCGTTTCCGCACGTATGCGCTGACCAGGCACTCACAGGCACCACACTCGCAGGCACCAAGGAAGGAGACTAACCATGCAATCCGTGCAATCCATCAGGCCGGCCACCAGTCCGGCACGCCGCCATTTCCTGCAGCAGTGCGCCACGGGTGCGGCTGGCATCGCCCTGGGGGCGCTGGGCATGCTGGCCGGACCGGCGACAGCCAACCCAGCGGTAATCCGCCCGCGCGAAATGCTGTTGCTGATCGAGAAATCAGCCCATACCTTCAGCATTTACGACGCGGTGACGGGGGATCCGATCAAGCACATCCCGATGCCGTCTGGCGCGCAGTATCCGCACGAGTTCGTGGTGGACTCCAGGCGGCGCTATGCGTACATCGGCCACTACGGCGTGCAAAACTCCAGCATCGAGGGCCAGGGCGGCAACCGTATCTTCGTGATCGACCTGGAGCAGATGGCCCACGTGCGAACTCTGCGCACCGATACCTTCTATCGCATCCATGGCTTGGCCATGGATGACCAGGACCGTCTTTATGCGTTATCGGAGACCCAGGGCGCCGTGCTGATCTTCGACGACCCGACTCGAGGCGAGACCCCCAACCGGGCGGTACCGACCGGGGGCTACAAGAGCCACCTGATCGCGCTGACGCGCGACGGGCAGCAGGCGTTCTCGATGAACCTGCTATCCAACACGGTGACCTACTTCAGGCCGCACGACCCGGCATTCGTGCCCGTCGTCGTCAAGCCGGGCCGCAAGCCGGAGGGCAACTGCCTGTCGCAAGACGAGCGCACACTGTATGTCACCAACCGTAATGACGACACCGTGGTCGCCATCGACGTTGCCACGAGAAGAATCGCCGGCAGCGCCGCGACGGGCAGGGATCCGACGCGCGTGTACCTGGCTCCCGACGGGAGACTCTTTGTCTCCAACTACGGTGAAAACTCGATCTCGCTGTTCGATACGGCGCTGAAGCCGGTCGGCCGCATTGCACTGCCCGCGCAACCCATCGCGGTTAGCTTCCATCCGACTCGTCCGGCGGCCTACGTCTCGCTCACCAACGACACGCTGGGCATACTGGATCTAGCCACGCTGCGCTTCACGCGGTTCATGAAGACGCTGGCGGAGCCGGATGTATCGATGGTCATCGTAGCCTGACGGCGCGCCGCCTGGCTCGTTACGGCAGACAGGCTGGCCACGAAATTGCAAGCGTCCCGTTCCGGCAAGTCCAATCCGAAATTGGGGAGTTGGTCCAGCAAGCCCAGAGTGGCGAAATCGAACTCGCCTACGTAGACGAAGTTGGCTTCGCGCAAGCGCAGCCGAATCGAAGTGCTTGGACACCCATGGAGGAGCAACACATGATTGAAGCCCGGCGCGGTAAGCGTCTGAACGTGGTCGGAGCACTGCAGTCCTCGGGACAGCCCGGAGCTCAATCGCATCGAAAAGCGCTGGCACAAGATGAAATACAAGTGGCTGGCCTTCAAGGCTCGCGACACCAAAACCCTTGAAGCTGATGTCGATGTCATCCTTTTAAGATTCGGGGAAGACTATAGATTCACTTTTTGCTGAAAGCTTAGCGCGCATCGCCGTCGATGCCTTGGTCGGGTTGGGAATCGACGGAAGGAACTTGCCCCGCATTGGTTACACCTCCCACGGATTGATGACGGTGACGCCGGCCGCGGTGTACGGGGCCGCGTCACGAGACGCCACGATGAACCCGCGCGAAGCCGCGATCGCGGCAATGTAACCGTCAGGCGTCGGGAAGCCGCGCCCGCTGGTCCTCGCCAGCATGGCCAGCTCGGCATAGTGCCGTGCTGCGTCGGTGTCGAAGGGCAGCACCCGATCGCGGAAAAGCGCCAACAGGCCGTCAACGGCCTCCGTCAACATGTTCTTTCGCTTGCCGGCCGGGAGTGCCGCGATCCCGAACAGCAGCTCGGCGACTGTCACGCTCGACAGATACAGCGTTTCAGCAGCCTGGTTGTCCAGCCAAGCACGCACCGCCGGGTGCGACTCGGGCTTCATCGCCTCGGAAACGACGTTTGTATCCAGGACGATCATTCAAATCTCAGCGGCTCGGCCGGCGTCTTGTTACTCACACGGTCGAAGACCTCGAAATCCTCGCCGGTCAGGCCGATCTTGCGGCCGAGTGCCGCAAGGGCTTCGCCCATGCGAATGCGAGCTTCTGGCTTGACTACGCTTTCCAGAATCTCGCGGACTTCGGCCTCGGTGCTGCGACCATGTTGCGCGGCCCGCACTCGCAGAGCACGGTGCACGTCGTCGGGCAGGTTACGAACGGTCAGCATTGCCATAGCTTCATCCTTCAATAAACGCATTCGATGCATGCATTTTATATTTATGCATTCATTTCTGCAAGCAACGCCCTAGGAGGTGTCCCTTTGATTTCGGTGCCATTTACCGGGATGGCTGCCTCTGGCATTCATGCGGGTTTCCGGGCGATTTTCTGGAAAATACCACGACAAATCAATAGGTTGCTGTCTGCGGTTGCCTGCCATTTTTGGGTGCGCTAAGCAACATATTAATGCTCTGGGCATTGCGCCCCCCCTTCTCATTGCCGCTACCCTCCGCAGTCCGTCTCAAGCTTGGGAGAGCGCGATGGATCACTGGCGGTTGGCCTACCCTCTTCCAGCGCTTGCAGCGTCAGCCTGTACGCGGCGACCCTCTACGCCTGGACCCAGCGGATCGCCGCCGCCCGCTCGCGGGCACAGGATGACCTTCAGTGCTGCGACGACTTCGGCTCTGTACCGGCACGAATTCCTGCGGCGATAAAGCTCACCAGATACTCGGACTTGCGCCGCATGTCCCCGGCCTTGACCTTGCCTCCGGAGATTCGCTCGATGCGACTGTCGAAAACGCTCATGACCAGCGCCCCGACGGCAAACAGATAGGCCCAGTGCGCATAGCTCGTGCCGTTTCCCGGCAGGGCCTTACGGATCGCCTTGACAAATTCCATGGCAAAGGGGTCGAAGTAGTCGGCAACGATACCGCGCTCGGCTTCCTTCGGGTCGGAGGCCTCGCGTGCGACCAGCTTGGCATAGGCAAGACCGCCCTCCGTATTCTGGATCCGCATCACAGGCTCGACGAACGCCCGGACGATATGCTCGACCGGATCCTTGCCGTCCGTCAGCGGTTCGCGCAGTGCCGCCAGGCGTGCCTCGAACACCGTTTTGCGCCGCTCAAAGAGCGCGCGGTACAGGTTCCGCTTGGTCTCGAAGTGATAGACGATCAGCGGCAGGCCAACCTCTGCGGCTGCCGCGATATCGCGCATCGACACGCCGTCAAAGCCGCCTTGCGCAAAGAGTCGTTCCGCGGCATCGAGCACGCGTTCGCGCTTGCTCGCCTCAGGAATCGGTGACGCCAGCACTTGTTCCCGCGCTCTGCTCCGCGCCCCGATCGCAGATTTCCGTGCTTCTCCGCCTTCCATGCTGCCTCCGCGTTGTTGATGCGCCATTGTAGCGAACCGCACATCACCGCTCGCGGCACCGGCGTTTACCCTAGTTCAAGACTTGACTGTACGAGCGTACAGTCCGCTCAAATTCATACTGAACGATCGTACAGTCAGTATAAGAATAGCGCCGACAACTTAGGCCCCGGCTTACACAACCAGGAGACGCATCATGCCCCTCAATCCTGCCTCGCTGAAGTGGCGCGTGCTGCTCGGCTGTTTCCTCAGTTATATGTTCGACGCGGTGGACATCCTCATCCTTGCCATCGCCATGCCGGCCGTCACGGCGTCGCTGCACATCAGCCAGGCGCAGGCCGGCTTGCTGGTCACCGCCACGCTCCTGGGCATCGGGCTGAGCAGCGTGGTGATGGGCCGGTTGGCCGACACCAGGGGCCGGCGCACGGCGTTGCTGCTGTCGCTGGTCATCTTCGGCGTGCTGACGATGGTGACTGCTGCCGCTACTGACTGGCGCCAGATTTTGCTCTTGCGTTTCCTTTCCGGCCTTGGCCTGGGCGGGGTCTGGAGCGCGGCAGCGGCGCATGTCAACGAGACTTGGCCGGCGCACCGGCGCGGACGAGCCACGGCCTTCGTGCTCAGTTCCTTTTCGGTGGGCGCGACCGTGGCCGCGCTGGCCGCGGCCTGGCTGCTGCCCGCATATGGATGGCGCATGTTGTTCCTGGTCTGCGGCGCTGCCGTAGGCATCGCCATCGTCTATGTCTGGCTGTGCGTGCCGGAATCAGCCGTCTGGCGGCAGCAGCGAGCTAGGGGGGCGGCCGGCGAGGCGCGCGCTGGCAGCGGGAGTCTTGCCGAATTGTTCGCCCCCGGCATGCTGCGCATTACGCTGCTCGGCACCACGACCTCAGCGCTGGCGCTGTCCGCGTACTGGGGCGCTTCGACCTGGCTGCCGACCTTCCTGGTCAGGGAAAGGGGGCTCGATGTCGCCACCATGGCGAGCTTCGTGGCCGTGCTGAACGTCGGTATGTTCCTCGGGTACAACGTCTTCGGCGTGCTCGCGGACCGCATCGGCAAGCAACGTGCCGTGATCGCTTCGCTGGTCGGCTCCGGGCTGATGCTGCCGGTCTATACCGCCGTCACGGACCACACCGCTTTGCTGGCGCTGGGACCGGTGTTCGCCTTCTTCATGGCCTTTGCCGGGCTGGTGGGCTCCTATTTCTCCGAACTTTTCCCGACGCACATCCGCGCAACCGGCGCCGGATTCTGTTTCAACGTCGGCCGCGGCATCTCCGCCTTCGCCCCCCTGGCGCTGGGCTCGGCGGCAACGGCGTTCGGCTTTGCACCCAGCATCGCACTGTGCGGCGGCTTGTTCCTGCTGTCTGCTGGCGTGGTGACTCTGTTGCCACGCGCCGTCGCCGGGCAGGAAGCCGGCGCGAACGCATCCGAGGCGGCAGGCGCCGCACCGTCGCTGGACGCCAGCTGAGCCCGCGTCTTCCGAACTTACGCATCTCCACAGAGGATTCGTCACCATGCCCCGCCACTTCGTCGATCTCTCGATCTACCTGGAAAACGATGTCGTTTCCGACCCGCCCGGCTATGGCCCCCGGATCGAGTACCTGTCCCATCGCGCCACGGCCAAGCAGATCGCGGCCTTTTTCCCAGGGCTGAATCCATCAGACCTCCCGGACAGCGAAGGCTGGGCGATCGAGCAGGTCCAGCTCAATACGCACAATGGCACGCACCTGGACGCACCCTATCACTTCCACAGCACCATGAACGAATCGTTGGGGCAGAAGGAGCGCGCCATCACCATTGACGAGGTGCCGCTCGAGTGGTGTTTCCAGCCGGGCGTGAAGCTCGATTTCACCAGCCTGGCCGACGGCTATGTGGTCACCGCCGACGATGTCGAGGCCGAACTCGCCCGCATAGGCCACGTGCTCAAGCCGCTCGAGATCGTGGTGGTCAATACGCGCGCGGGCAAGCGCTACGGCCAGCCTGACTATGTCTCGTCAGGCTGCGGCATGGGGCTCGACGCCACCATGTACCTGCTTGAGCATGGCGTACGCCTGACCGGCACAGACGCGTGGAGCTGGGATGCACCGTTCGTGCATACGGCAAAGAAGTATGCGCAGACGCACGATGCCTCCCTGATATGGGAGGGCCACAAGGCGGGCCGCAATATCGGCTATTGCCATCTGGAGAAGCTGCATAACCTTGAGTCGCTGCCGCCGCATGGCTTCTACATCTCGTGTTTCCCGCACAAGATCCGGGGTGCCTCGGCCGGCTGGACCCGCGCCGTTGCCATCTTCGACGATGCCCTCAACGCCGCCTGAGTTCATCATGGAACTGAACCACACGCATGATGCCTCGCGCCGCAGCTGGCTGGACTCGGCCAATGCCGCTGGCTGCGATTTTCCGCTGCAGAACCTTCCGCTTTCTGTCTTCCGGCGCAAGGGCAGCACCGAAGCGTGGCGCGGCGGCGTAGCAATCGGTGACCAGATAGTCGACCTCGGTGCGTTGCAGTCTCTGCCCGGTTTGCAGGACAGCGCCGCAGAAGCGGTGCGGGCTGCGGCGGCGCCAACGCTCAATGGCCTGCTTGAACTGGGTCCGGAGAGCTGGCGGGCACTCCGGCACGGACTCTATGGGCTGTTGCAGTCCGGCAGCTCGCTTGCACGGCAAGTTCGCGAAGCGCTGGTGCCGCAGCTGGATGCCGAGCATGCCGTTCCCGTGCGTATCGGCGATTACACGGACTTCTACACCTCGCTGGACCACGCCGTGAACTGCTGCCGCCAGTTCGGGATCGAGGTCAACCCGAACTTTGACTGGCTCCCCATCGCCTATCACGGCCGCGTGTCCTCTATCGATGTCAGCGGCCAACAGGTCTACCGGCCGGCGGGTCAGTATCGTACAGATCCCAGCAGTGCGCCTGTGTACGGACCTTGCCAGCGTCTTGACTACGAACTGGAAGTTGGTGCGGTCATTGGCATCGGAAATGCGCGTGGTACGCCCATCCCCCTGGCAAACGCGCAGCAGCACATATTCGGCTTGTGCCTGCTCAACGATTGGTCCGCGCGTGACATCCAGACCTGGGAGATGCAACCGCTCGGGCCCTTCCTCGCCAAGAACTTCGCCACCACGTTGTCACCATGGATCGTCACACTGGAAGCCTTGCTGCCGTACCGCACCGGGTGGACGCGCGCTCCAGAGCGCCCGCAGCCGCTCGACTATCTTCGCTCGGCGGACAACGCTGCAGCCGGCGCGTTCGACATCCAGCTCGAGGTGTCGATACTCAGCGCGCGCCGACAGGCGCAGGGCCGGCCACCGCACAAGCTGACCCGTACCAGCTTCCAACACCAGTACTGGACACTGGGCCAGATGATTGCCCACCACACCGTGGGAGGCTGCAACCTGCAGCCCGGCGACCTGTTGGGGAGCGGCACGGTTTCTGGCCCCAATCCTTGGGAAGCCGGGGCGTTGATCGAGCTCACCGTATCCGGGACGCATCCGGCAGATATCGGCGACGGCGAGCAACGCGGCTTCCTTAAGGACGGCGATACCGTCGTGTTCCGTGGCTGGTGCGAGCGCGAGGACTATGCGCGGATCGGCTTCGGCGTCAACTACGCGACCGTGTTGCCGGCCCCTGGGCCTCCTTGACAGCTTTCTATCCACAACTGGCGCGCGCCACGCTCTGCCCCTTATGGGTCGCACTGCGCTGTCGCGTCGCAGCCAGCATGGGCGAATACCAGCATTCACACTGCCGCAGGGCGGGACGACCACCCCGTCAGTGAGCTGGCTCATACGCCACGATTTTTGGTGCTCGAAGTCAATAAGATGGAGGAGATGCTTTGTACAAAGAACGACAAGTAAGCAGTGCCATTGACGACATGGCTTGTAGCCAGCGCGAGGATTCAAGGAGCGCGCCGATGGTGAAGTGGTACGCGCTGGCGCTCATTGCGTTGCCTTGCGCAGCCAATGCAACCGGCGCACAGCTATACGGGCTCGCAGACGCCTATGTCGGCTCGACCCATCTCAGTGGGCAGCGTTCCGCAATTGGCGTGGAAAGTGGTGGTCTGCAGACGTCCTTCTGGGGCATGACGGGGAGCGAGGACCTTGGCGCCGGGCTCAAGGCGAACTACCGCCTCGAGGGATTCTTCCTGACGGACACGGGTGCCAATGGGCGTGCACCCACGGATGGCCTTTTCGCCCGGAATGCCTATGTTGGATTGGAAAATGGCTTTGGCGAAGTTCGCCTCGGCCGGCTCGCCAATCCGACATACCTGGCCACCGCACTCTTCGATGCGTTCTCCGGATCGACCAAATTTTCGCCATTCGAGAACGTGCTGTGGACGCCGCAACAAGGCCGATTCATTGCTGGCGATACCGCTTGGAACAACGCGTTCGGATACTACTCACCGGAATTCTCGGGAGTTTCGTTCCGGGGCCTATACAGCCTTGGCGAGCAGTCTGGCACAAACTCGCAGAACAATGCCGTCGGTATGCTCCTCTATGATCGCGGGCCATTCTCGGCGAGCTTCGCCATCCAGAGGACCCGGCTCGGCCCCGGACTTCCGGCGGGAAGCTGGGCGCAGACAGCAATGGTGGGAGGATTGTCCTATGACTACAAGGCCATCAAGCTGCTGACTGAATATGCCCACACAAGCACGAGCGGCGCATCGACGATGACCGATACGCTGCAAGTGGGTGTGCAGATTCCAGTCGGCAGCGGAAAGATCTTAGCCTCGGCGGTGTCTTCACGCGTACGTAGCGATGTCATGGCGGACTATCGTCGTCACGGGCTTTCCGGCGGTTATGACTACGCCCTGTCGACGCGCACGGACCTTTACGTTGCGACTATGTTCGACAAGGTGGCTGGAAAGGGCAGCGGCACCAGCTTGGCCCTGGGCATGCGCCAGAAGTTTTAACGCTGACTACAAACTGTATCAGGAGACAGACATGCAAATCGATTGGGACGTTGAAATCCCCATGGACGATGGTTCGGTAGTTCGTGCCGACGTCTTCCGCCCGCAAGAGGAAGGACGCTATCCGGTGTTGATGTCATACGGACCCTACGCGAAGGGCCTCCCATTCCAGGTGGGATTCCCCGCACAATGGCAATCACTCACTGCCAAGCACCCGGAAATCCTCAACGGCAGCAGCGGGAAGTACGCGAACTGGGAGACCGCGGATCCTGAACGATGGGTACCCCTGGGTTATATCTGCATTCGCGTGGACTCGCGCGGCGCTGGCCGATCACCAGGCGTCATTGATTCCTTCTCCCCGCGCGAGGCACAGGACTTCTACGATTGCATTGAATGGGCAGCGCAGCAGCCCTGGAGCAACGGGAAGATCGGGCTGGCGGGCGTGTCCTATTACGCTTCCATCCAATGGATCGTCGCGGGAAAGCGCCCCCCCCATCTGGCGGCGATCTGCCCCTTCGAGGGGTTCAGCGATTTCTACAGGGACGTCGTCAGGCACGGCGGAATGCTCAACACCTTCATGATCGAGTGGTATCCGATGCAGGTGACAAACGTGCAGCACGGCCTCGGCAGGCGTGGGCATGTGAATCCCAACAATGGGGTTCCGATTTCCGGACCGGCGGAACTCAGCGACGAACAACTGATCGCCAACCGCGTTGACATCGATGCCATGCAGGTCGGCTCGGAACTTATCACGGCCGGCTACTTTGACGGCAGGCGCGCGGACTTGCCGGCCATCGAAGTGCCTGTGCTCTCATGCGGCAACTGGGGTGGCCAGGGCTTGCACATGCGCGGAAACATTGAAGGGTACCTGCACGCCGGATCGAAGCAGAAGTGGCTCGAGATCCATGGCCTTGAACACTGGACGGAGTTCTATACCGACTATGGGGTCGCACTCCAACGCCGGTTCTTCGATCACTTCCTCAAGGGGGAAGACAACGGCTGGGACCGTGAGCCGCCAATCAGGCTTCAGGTACGCCACACAGACAAGTTCATTGAGCGTGCCGAGTTCGAGTGGCCATTGGCCCGGACCGCGTGGACGCCCATGTATCTGGACGCAGATACCCTGGCACTGAATGCGGAACCGCCGGCTGCGTCATCTCTACAGTCCTTTGACGGGCTCAACGGGAAGGTGAGTTTCAGTACGGTGCCCTTTGAGCAGGACACAGAGTTGACCGGCCCACTGGCTGCAACGCTCTATATCTCCTCGACAGCCGCGGATGCCGACTTGTTTCTGACGGTGCGGGCCTTTGCTCCAGACGGAAAGGAACATCTGGTGCTCGGTTCCGTCGAGCCTCACGCGCCCATTACGCAAGGCTGGCTGAGAGCATCTCATCGCAAGCTGGATTCGGCTGCCTCCAAACCTTATCAGCCCGTACATACGCATGACGAGATTCAGCCGCTTGAGCCGGGCGAAGTATACGAAGTCCAGGTTGAGATCTGGCCAACCTGCTTCGTCTTTCCGAAAGGCTATCGGCTTGTACTTACGGTAGGCGGCTCGGACTTTCAGCATGATCTGCCGGGTCCCTATCCCAAGCTGTACGGCAAGGAGCTGCGGGGATGTTCGGTGATGCTGCACGATCATCCTGTCGATCGGAGCCAGGAGCGATTCCGCGGCGTGACTTCCCTTCATTGCGGTGGTGAATACGCTGCGCGCATCTTGCTGCCTGTCATTCCGGCGCTCTGAGTCGCCGTCCGCGGCAAGCGATCAGCAGGCCGTTGTTTGGCCTCCTCTCGTACGTCGTTCAAGGCAGCACGGCACGAGGAACGGCTTCAACTTCGGTAAGGATCGGGGGCCTACCGATTGAAGCCACCACGCGCGGCGCACGGCTTTGACCGCGCGACACATGAGATCGCCCCAAAAGGCCCCAGTTCAAAATGATAAGGAGACCGAAAATGAGCAAACATGGACTGGTCGACAAGTTCGTCCGGCAGCAGTGCATTGGCGACATACTCCGCCGCGCGGCGAAACGTAGCCCTGACAAGGACGCGATCCTATGCTGCGACGTGCGATGGACCTATGCCGAGTTCGATCGCATCTGCAATCGGGTCGGCCATTCGCTACTCGAACGAGGCATCGGCAAAGGGGATCCGGTCGCCATCCTGTCGCGGAATTCCCACGCGTTCGCCGCGATGCGTTTTGCCATCGCGCGCATCGGAGCCATTCTCGTTCCAATCAATTTCATGTTGAACGAGGACGAGATTGCGTACATCTTGCGCAACTCGGGTGCGCAAACGCTTGCGGTCGGCCCGGGGCTGGAGGATTTGGGGCTGGAGGCGATCAAACGGGACACCAAAGTGTCGCGAACGCTCTGGCTGCCGGGTGAAGAACCGGCAACAGCACTTGCGGGAATGGACACATTCGCCGACCTGCTGAGCGGTGCCGATGAGCCGCTTTCGATCACTGTCGAATCCAGCGCACCCGCTCAAATCATCTATACCAGTGGCACCGAGTCTTTGCCCAAGGGGGCACTCTTGAGTCATGACGCCGTGCTGTGGCAGTACGTCAGCTGCGTCATCGAAGGGGAGATGTCAGGCGAGGATACGCTTCTTCATGCGCTGCCCTTCTACCATTGTGCGCAACTCGACTGCTTCCTCGGGCCAGCGATCTATCTTGGATGTACGAACGTCATCACCGGCATGCCGCGGCCGGACGTGATTCTGCCGTTGATCGCACGGAATGCGATTAGCTCGTTCTTTGCTCCGCCGACGGTATGGATCAGCCTGCTGCGTTCAGAGCTATTCGAATCGAGTCATCCCACTACGCTTGAAAAGGGCTACTACGGCGCGTCCATGATGCCGGTAGAGGTACTACTAGAAATGTGGCGGCGCTTGCCTAAGGTTCGGCTGTGGAACTACTACGGGCAAACAGAAATCGCGCCATTGGCGGCGGTGCTCAAGCCGGGCGACCAGTTACGCAAGGCCGGATCTGCGGGACGGCCGGTACTGAACGTGGAAACCCGTTTAGTCAATGACGAAATGGAAGATGTCCTGCCCGGTGAGATCGGCGAGATCGTGCATCGCTCTCCCCAACTCCTGTCGGGTTACTTCAACGCGCCGGACAAGACCGAAACGGCATTTGCCGGTGGCTGGTTCCATAGTGGCGATCTGGCAATGATGGACGACGAGGGCTACATCACAATCGTGGATCGAAAAAAGGACATGATCAAGACTGGCGGGGAAAACGTCGCCACTCGAGAGGTAGAGGAGACCATCTTCCGCATCGCGGAAGTTTCGGAGGTCGCGGTCGTCGGTGTTCCGGATCCCCGCTGGGTCGAGGTAGTGGCTGCCGTCATTGTTGTCAAGAGCGGATGCACTCTTGAGGAAGATCGGGTGATCGAACACTGCAAGGCCCACATGGCGCACTTCAAGGTGCCCAAGCGCGTGGTCTTCGTCGACAGCCTACCCAAAAATCCGAGCGGAAAGCTGCTCAAGCGAGAATTACGCCGCCAATTCGAGGTGCCGTCTACCGTCTGACCAATTGAGAGGCACCGTTCCTTGAACAGCTTCTGGATGGTCGTCGGGCTGGTGTTCAGGTAGGCCGCGAACACAGCCTGGCTGGCACGCGTGCGCAGCCGCAGCGCCTTGCCCCACGCGCCCTTTCCGCTGGACGGTCCCAACGGCCATGATGAAGGCTTCCCTGGCGCCCACTGCGTGACAAGCGGCTGCGCCGCACTAATTTGGTGCAGAGCACCAGCGTAGATGGCGCGATGAGTGATGCGACGTCCCTGCTTGTCGTATTGCGCGGTCGGATACATCCCTACTTGCACAAATCGGCAGCCGAAGGCGGCGTCGCCAGGCTCAAATCAAAATCACTCTCTCGCAGGCCCGCGGGAGTCAGGGAGACCCAGTGCAGTATCGATGGCGAGCGCACCAGCCCAAGGCTGCCTGCATAAGTCCATGGAATCGGCGACGGCTGGCTGCCGTGCAACGCAATTGCGTCGGCGGACAGCTTCAGGTGCAGTAGGCGGCCATCCTGCGAGGGCGTGTACGCCATGTTGCCGACCACGGTGATGCCGGCCTCGCGCACGCTTTCCGGCATGCAGGCCAGCGAGGCACTCACCCTGCCCGCCCTGTCCAGCAGATGCGCGAAGCCCTTGCCCACGTCGTTAGTGCCAACCAGCAGGAAGCTGTCCAGGGCCGGGACATAGGCCACGCTGTAGGTGTAGTACTTCAGGCGGCCATTCAGTACCTGCATGCCAGTCAGCGTGCCGTCGATGGGCCGATAGACGGCCGTCTTCAGCCTGGCGTGCGTCTCGCCGGGCACGAACTCCTGCCAGGCAAGCAAGGCCGTCTCCTTCGAGCCTGCAATCAATGGCCACCATTCGCGCTTGTTCGGCGCCACCTCGGTGCTTTGCAGCAGCCGGCCGTTACCGTCGTAGGTCTTGAGGTAGACGCCGTTCCCGGTGCCCAGGTTGTCCACGCCGCCACCATCGATCCAGTCGTCCGAGTAAAACACGACGAAATTGTCCCCTACCGCTGTCACGTGGCCAGAGTGTCCGCCAGACCAGACGTCGGTCGATTTCGCCTCTTTCGATTGAAGGTCCGTGCCGTACACACGAAAGCGCTGACTGACGCCGTTGGTGGTGTTCGAGCCGTCCTCAAAGGTCAGCATGATGCGGCCCGCGGCGTTCTGCGCTACCGAAACCGGCTCCTGCGCTTCCTTCTCGGCGACCAGTAGCCGGGGCTTGCCAAGACTGGCCTGGGCCGGGTTCCATTCGGCGACGTAGATGTCGTGCGTCCAGTTGCGATTGCGATCCGGGCCACGCGGCGGCAGGCCTGAGCTGCTGAAGACGATGTAGGTGGTCTGCCCAGGCCCGCTGGCCGCGCCAATGCCATGCATAAAGGCGCGCTGATCGATCGCCGGGCGGACCTTGGCGGGCGGCCGGGTGTCAGCGCGGCCATTGTTCCGGCCTTCGTTACGCGCACCCGCTGGCGCGCATAGCAGCGCACCGGCAAGCACGAGGGTAGCGCCACGCATCATGGCGAACGCACGCATGGTTATTCCACAGTCACGGACTTGGCGAGATCGCGCGGCTTGTCCACGTCGGTGCCGCGCGCGCAGGCAGTGTGATACGCCAGCAACTGCAGGGGCACCACGTGCAGGATCGGCGACAGCAACCCATAGTGCTCGGGCATGCGGATGACGTGCAGCCCGGGCGCACTGCGGATCTTGCTGTCTGCATCGGAAAACACGTAGAGTTCGCCACCGCGTGCGCGCACTTCCTGCAAGTTGGACTTGAGCTTCTCCAGCAACGCATCATTGGGGGCAACCGTGACGACCGGCATCTGCTCAGTTACCAGTGCCAGCGGCCCGTGCTTTAGCTCGCCGGCAGCATAGGCCTCGGCATGGATATAGGAAATCTCCTTGAGCTTGAGCGCGCCTTCGAGTGCGATCGGGTAGTGGATACCGCGGCCAAGAAAGAGCGCGTTCTCCTTGCGCGCCAGCGAGCCTGCCCAGGCAATGATCTGTGGCGCCAGCGCCAGCACGCCATTCAGCGCCGCCGGCAAGTGGTGCAATTGCCCAAGCATGGCGGCTTCGCGGTGCGCGTCCAGCATGCCGCGGCGCTTGGCCAGCGTTGCCGCCAAGACGAACAGCGCCACCAGCTGGGTGGTGAAGGCCTTGGTGGAAGCAACGCCGATCTCGGCGCCCGCGCGGGTCAGGAAGTGCAAGGCCGCCTGGCGCAGGATGGCGCTGCCCGCCACGTTGCATACTGCCAGTGTATGACGATGGCCAAGCACCTGCGCATGCTTGAGCGCGGCCAGTGTGTCGGCCGTCTCGCCTGACTGCGAGATTGCCAGCACCAGGGTGCGGGGATTCGGCACGCTGTCGCGATAGCGGTATTCGCTCGCGATCTCCACGCTGGTTGGCAAACGCGAGATCGACTCCAGCCAGTACTTGGCGGTCATCCCCGAGTGGTAGCTGGTGCCGCAGGCAAGGATCAGCACCGAATCGATTTCGGCGAAGACAGCATTGGCATGCGCACCGAACAGTGCCGGGGCGAACCTCACCAGGTGTTCGGTGGAGTCGGCGATCACCGATGGCTGCTCGAAGATTTCCTTCTGCATGTAGTGCCGGTACGGGCCGAGTCCGACGGCAGCCTTCGTTGCCTCTAGCTCGCGGATCTCGCGAGCGACCGGGTTACCGTCGCGGTCCGCGATCGAGATCCCCTCGCGCGAGAGTGATACCAGGTCACCCTCTTCGAGGTAGATAAAGTGCTCCGCGTTGCCGGCCAGTGCCATGGTGTCGGAGGCAAGGTAGTTTCCGTCACGGCCGAGTGCGCTCAATGTCTCGCGCAGCGATTCGTGATTCTCGATGATGCCGTTATGCACCAGCGCGATCTCGCCGCTGGAGAAGATGGGGTGCGCATTGCGCGTAAGCGGCTCGCCATCCTGGAGCACGGCAACGCCACAGGAATCGTAGCCGCGATATTCGAGACGCCGCAATCCTTCCAGCAGGACCGGTGTCACATTACGTTGCGCGATGGCGCCGACAATGCCGCACATCCTGATTTCCCCGTGATGATGCAAAATCCATTCAATGAGGACCTCGCGCGAAAGCGGCCGGGCCGCCGGCGCGAGGCCAAACTGCGGAGCTGGTCAGGCTAGTTCCTGCTGTAGCGGTGCAACGTGCGAGATCAGGCCGTCTTCGTCGTGAAAAGCCACCAGGCGACGACCCGTGCCCACCGATAGCACCACATCCTTGGCCAAGTCGAGCGTCGAGATCGGTGCCACCCGGGCAGGCTGTTTCAGGTTGGACACGCTTGTCCCGAAGCGGCGCGCCAACGTCCACACCGTGAGCGCCATGCCTATCCAGAGAATGGTCAACGCGTCGGGGATGACTTCCCTAAGCGCGAACTCGGTGCTTCCCGCGGAGGCCACGCACCAGTAGATGTAGAACGCCGCAGCTACCCAGATGCAGGCCACCAGCAGGGGCCGCGCCAGCCGATACCAGAGATATCGTCGGACTGCCTTTCCCCGCGCATGGTGCTGCAGATACTGCTGCAAGGTCGTGCCGGACGCGTCAATGATGGGCTCTTTCATGTCTCACTCCTCCTCAAGAATGCTCTTCAAGCTGCCCGACAACCGGAGATGCGGGCGCAGGTGACCTTGGCGGCGTGGACGCGGGGGCGTCCTCGCGGATGCCGCGGTCGGGGCTGACCCACCTTGCCCGGGTGCGGCGCTGGTGCAACAGCACGCTGGGCAGGGCGATCACCGATGCGACCATGCTGATGGTCCAGAACGCGATCGGGTACCAGATCGTGTCAAGGAAGTAGCGCAGCAGCTTGGTGTCGTAGCGGCGATCGATGACGCAGCCGACCAGGATCTGCACGCAGCAGGTCAGAAAGAGAAAGACGCCGGCCCCGCGCGGCATGCCGGCGAAGCGCCAGGCTTCGGGCAGCACGAACAGCGCGGTTGCGGCCGTCATCACCAGCGTGAACAGCATGCAATAGGCCCAGATCACGCTGATCGAGTATTCGAGGAAGATCGGCCACATCATCGGCTTGTTCTTGGTGACGATGGGCGCCGCATACTTCTGCAGCACCTGGATGCCGCCCCGCGCCCAGCGCAGGCGTTGCTTGAACAGGCCCTTGAGCGTCTCCGGCATCAGGATCCAGCTGAGCGCGCGCGGCTCGAAATGCAGCCGCCAGCCATTGACCTGCAGCTTCCAGCTGATATCGATGTCTTCGGTCAGCATGTCGGGGCTCCAGTAACCCACGCCGCGCAGCGCGCTCTTGCGGAACATGCAGATCACGCCAGACACGGTCAGCAGGCGGCCATACATTTCCTGGGTCCTTTTGATCAGGCCCACGATCGACGAGAACTCGCCGACCTGCATGCGCCCCAACAGCGAGGTCCGGGTGCGGATGCGCGGATTGCCGGTGACCGCACCAACCCCCGCATCCCGCAGGAAGTGCCGCAGCATCCAGCCGATCGCCTCGCGGTCAAGCAACGAGTCGCCGTCGATGCACAGCAGATACTCGGCATCGGTCAGCATCGCCGCAGTGGTCAGGCCAATGGCCTTGCCCTCGTTACTGTTCTGGTGGATCACCAGCAATTGCGGATACTGATCGATCAGCGCATTCAGGATGTCGCCGGTGGCGTCGCTGCTGCCGTCATTGACAGCGATGATGTTGTAGTTCGGATAACGCAACTCCGCCAGGTTCGCGATGACCTCGCGCACATTGGCTTCCTCGTTGAAGCAGGGCACGATCACCGACACCTTCGGGCAATCGAGCAACACGTCCGCCCGCGTTTCCTTGCGCTCTTTTCTCTCGATCAGGAAGTAGTGAAGCAGCCCGCCGGTCATCCATAAGTAGGACATGAACAGTGGGTAGTAGAAGACAAAGTTCGAAAGCAGGCTTGCCGTATTCTTCATAATCTTCCCCCTACCTTGTTGCTATCGGCTCTTGGTCTGGATCTTGGTCTGAATCTTGGACTGGATCTGGCTCTTGGTCTAAACCTTCATGCCATTGCGCGGTCGCACCAGGTTCTGCATCGACATGACATCCCGCAGCACCGCCAGGTCTGGCTGGTTCACCATGAACTGGTCGGGGCAGTAGCCGAGGTGCTTCACGCCAGCCATGCGCAGGCGCTGCATCTGATCGCGTAGCGCGGTGGTGGCGACCGGCGCCTGGGTACGGCCGTCGAGTGTCTGCAACGCGAAGATGGTTTTCGGCAGCGCGCCCGGATGCGCCGCTACGGCGCGGGCCAGGCCCTCCAGCCAGGGCGTCGAAGGCGGGCCGCCTCTGGCGTCCGCGTAGGCCATCAGGTTGACGAAGTCGTATTGCGCGGCGAACGCATCGATGTCCTGGGCCAGGCGCATGCTCGCATCGGGGCGCAGCACCGCATTGGCAGGCAGGCTGCGCACGGTCAGCACATTGCCGCCGCCCTGATAGTCCTTGACCAGGTCGCCCAGTTGCCGCGTAAAGTCGATCAGGTACCGGAGCTTGGCGTCCGACCATCGTTGCAGCAGATCGGGGTTGGCACGGATCGCAGCCAGTCCGCGCGGCAACCCCCAGTCTGCGTAGGCGGCAAGCGCTGCGTCGCCCGCGTCTTCGATATCGCTCAGGCTCGCGTCATCGCCAAACACGATGCCATTCAGACTGGTGTACCTGCCCAGGTCGTAGTAGATATCGCGGATCACGCTGCGGGCGAGCGGGTCGAAGGGGCTGAGCCGTTGCCGCTGGCGCGGGTCGAAGGGCGTGGCCGGCGCGCCCGGCATCACCGCTACCAGCCGCGATGAGGCCGGATGGCCCGCGGGCAGCTTGTAGGCAAGCACCGGCAATGCCGCATAGACTTGTACGCCAGCTCGGGTGATCAGCTGCCAGGCCGCGCGCGAGAACAGGTCGCCGCGCACCGGCATGTGGCGGTTGGGAAAGTAGAGCGCCTGGGCGGTGCCGCTGCCGTCGGGATCGTGAAACGCCTGCAGGTAGACCGATTTGGGCTCAAGATCCTTGATCCGATCTATCAGCCGCGACAGCCTGGCTTCCTGGCGATCGGGGTTCGGATCGTACACGTCGTCGAGAGAGACGTTGACAACCCGTTCGACCGGCTGGTTGTCGCCGCGATAGGCCGACTGCTGCCGGAACTGGCCCATCATGACACCCGCATCCCAGTCGTAGGAGACCAGCAGGCGCCTGACCTTGGTCAACGGCACCTCGGGCGTATTGGGCCCGTCGTCGAGGGTGAAGTGGACATTCATGCCCAGTTTGTGCGAGGCACCGATCAGCGCCGCGTTGTACATGCCGTAGGGCCAGACCATCGAGCGCACCCGAACCCCGGTCTTGGCCTGGATCATGTCCGAGCACGTCTTCAGGTCGCCACCGACCCGGCTTTCGTATTCCTGGTCGGTTTCGTAGCGTTTCAGGTCGGCATGGTAGAGGTGCGCGCTGGCCGCCGGTAGTTCGTTGCCCTGAGGGTTGGCCACGGCACCGTGGTGCATGTCGTGCGTGTGCGAGGCGATCTCCACCAGACCAGACTCAGCCATCTCGCGCAGGTTGTCCCAGCTCATGAAATAGCCTGGCGCCATCACCGACTTATGGCTGATGCGCACCGGTTCGTCCTGGGGCGTACTGGTCCAGCGCGACACCACGGCGACCAGGCCGGGGTAGTTGTACTGTTGCAAGAGCGGAAAGGCCTTGGTGTACTGGCTCTTGTAGGCATCGTCGAAGGTCAGCAGCACGGCGCGCTGCGGCAGGCGTGGGCCGCCGTTGCGCGAAGCGATGATCTGGTCGACGCTGACCGGGTGGAAGTCGTTGCCCTTGAGCCAGGCGAAGATATTGTTGAGCGTGGCGGTGCTGATCGCGCAGGTATCTGCCACCGTTCCCACATCCGCACGCAGGTCGTCCCGGATGTCGTGAAACGCGAGTACGCGGAAGGTCAGTCCGTCGTCGCGATCCTGCGGCGGCAGCAAGGACAGCGCATAGCCGGCGTGGACGCTATTGGTCACAGACAGCGCGCCGGCGAGCCCGATGAATGTTCGGCGATTGAGCTTTTGCATGATGACCTATAGAGGGACGTTGAGGTTGACGTAGATCAGCTTGGTCGTCTCCCGGCTGGCGTCGAAGCGCCTGCTACCGATGCCGATGCCGTAGGTGAGCGAAGCCTTGCGGCCAAGCTGCCAGAACTGTTCGAGGCGCGCCTCCCACAACATGCTGTCGCCGAAGCCGTCCTGCCGGTAGCCGCCTGCGGTGACATAGACGCGCTGGCTGAAGGACTTCTCCGCATAGCGCCACGGCGTCCATTGGTACATGGTGCGCAGTTGCGCGGTGTAGTCGCGTCGAGGATTGAAGTAGGCGGTGCTGTCCAGCGTATTGCTGGTGGTGCCCACATCAAGCCAGATTGCCACCTGGTGGCGCGGCTGGTTCAGCAACCGCTGGTAAGCGGTGCCCTGCCACATCTGGTGAAAGTTGGTGTCGCTGTAGCGCGAGGCGCCGTACATCACATTGAAGTAGCGCGCATCGTCCTGCGAGTAGCGTGCCGATGCCATGGCAGCGCGGCCTGTCACGCCGGCCCGGTAGGCCTTCAGCGGCAACGCGTTGTCGTCGGAGTCAACGCCCGCGCCGAAGCGCCAGTAATCATTGGGCTGGAAGGCGACCGTGCCGGTGCCGCCGGTCTTGCCCTGACCGCCGGTGGACTGATGCAGCTCGGCGGCGGCTTCCCAGCCGTCGCGCCGGAAGTCGCCGCCGAGGCCGTTGCGTATGCGGCTGACGCTCTGGCCATCGCCGGTGTCGCCACGCGCCGTGTATTGGTGCGCGAAGACACGCCAGTAGTCCGCCATCGGTGACGAGTAGAGACGGGTGTCAACACCCCAGGCATGATCCGCCAGCACTGCGTTGCCGCGCTCGCCAATGGCGTCGATGATCAGTTGCGGTCGCTCGTAGACGCGGTACTCGCGCTGGAAGTTCTTGACGCTGTTGTTGTCGGGGAATTTGCCGTCGAAAGCCGCGGCGACCGCCTTCGCCTGATCGTACTGATGAAGTTGGAGGGCGGTCTTGCCGAGCCCCACCAGGCTTTCAATATCGCCGGGGTGGTCGACCTGCGCCTGCCGGTAGAGGCTTTGCGAGGCGTACGGGCGCTCCAGCACCAGCGAACCGTCCGCGCGGGCGGTCAGCAGGGAGGGATCGAAGGGGGCATCCTTGCGCAAGGCATCCAGTGCCTGGACACCCTCATTGACGTGATTGGTATAGAGGAGGTACTGCGCCTGCAGCTTCTTGACTCGGCCGTACTCGGGATTGGTTTTGTCCAGGTCTTCGGACAACTCGGTTTGCGCTGGCGTGGTACGGGCCATCATCGAGACCAGTTCGCGCGCCGCCTCGTAGTGTCCCTGGTCCAGGTACGCAAAGAACAGGCTTTCCTGCACGTTAGGACGCGATAGCGCATAGGGTTCGGTAGTCTCCTTGATCGGCTCGATGACTGCCTGCAAGGCCAGTTCGTAGGCGCGCGAGGCAAGGTCGGGCTTGTCGAGATAGGCGTAGGCATCGCCCGCAGCGGCATAAGCCGAGCCCGGTAGCGGCTCGTTGGCCAGCGAGAGCTGCTCGTATAGCGCTGTGGCTTCCTTCATGCGTCCGCGCACGGACAACGCCGTGAGGCGATCCGCCTGGACCGCGCGCCGCACCCCGTTGTATTCGTCGTCGGCGGGAATCCTGCCTTGCAGTGCCTCGGCGGCTGCAAGCGCGCTGTCGGCGGGAACCAGGCGATCCTGGTCATTGGAAGCGCTGGCTTGCTGCCGTGCCCAACGGATTTGCTGGGCAACGACAAGATGCTCCAGCAGCAGCAGATCCCGGCGCGCGAAGACATCCGGGCGCGCGGTGGCCTGTTCCAGCGCCAGTTTTGGAGAACCTGCTTCGGCCAGGGCAAAGATGCGCTCCCTGAGCCGGTCCTGCTCGCCGGCCAACGCGGGTTGCTCCAATCTTGCCGGTGGTTGCACGCGTGGTGTTGCCGGCTTCGCTGTCTCTGCTGCGCAATGCTCGCGAGCGAGAAGCGCCAATAGCACGGCTGTGGTTTTGAGCGTGGTCCGCAATCGCTTGCGGCTTTGCTGGGATGCGTTCACGTTTTTGTCCCCCCGGATCGCGCTACTGCAAACAAGACGTCTCCTGGCGTGCGGCATATCCTTGCCGGCACCAATGCGCTGGAACCAGAGAGACGGACACCACGCGGCCAACCCGATGGCCCCGTTGCAACACAACGCGCCAATCTGGTTCACCGAAACCTGATCTTGCTGAATTCGCTAGAAATCAAAGCGGCTCCGGATCTTCGCCGGTTGCACCCTGTTGCCTCCATCCAATGCCCCTCGCCCTCGGCAGCGATTTGTGCTGCGGCGATGCGGCCGATTTCCCCGATTCTTTTCGTTCTGTTCACGTCTGCCATGAAGGCGGCTGCTCCCTGCTAACCTCGCCCTCCAGACTTTCTCTTTGCGCCTGCATTCATGCACTTGCTTCGTGCAGGTGCGCCTATTATTTGGCAGTCGAGCGCTATTGCGACAGTGACCAGAAGCACTAGAGCGCCCAGCCGAAAGATGGAGTCGATCTAAACCGGGAAGCCAGCCGTGCTGTCATTGGCATGACACGTAGGCGTGCTTACGAACGCGCTGTGAAAAAATTCGCGTTCCTGCAGTGGGTACTGCTTCAAGTGGAAGCGGGGCGTCGAACGGGGCCTTCAGGTTTGGCTGCGCTGGGTTAGCCCGTGCCGTGCGCGCAGTTGGAGGCGAGGCATCCGCATCGCTCCAGCGGCAATTCCGCGATCTCGCAGCCTCCTTGCCCACGGAGAATCGTTCCGCTTACCTGGTACGATCAGGGATCAATTTTTCGTAGCCCGCCGAGCAAGGCAAGTGCGGGCAGATGCGACGGGGACATCCCGCGACGTTCGTGAGGACCATCGTCTTCGACGCCAGGGAGCTGAAGGATGAAACCACGCCTGACTGAGACTGAAGCACGTCACCTGCCGCCCGTCCCCTTGTTGGTCGGGCGGCAAGGCAGTGTCATCCTGGAACGGCGCTGCGAACGCCGGCCGCAGGCCCGGCCCATGCCGAGCTTCACGCTGTAGTCCGGCCCGAAGGTCAAGTCGCCGGTGCACAGTCCGACCTGCACGCGGTCGTGGCAGTGCGGCGTGCCGACTGCCGCGCTTGACGCGCAATGGCTGGGCGCCCTCCCCTCGCTCGGGTTCGCCCACGGCGCAGGAGAACTAGGTCGAGGACCCTTGCCGCTACCCCACCAGATCCAGACTGAGTGCGGCACGCATGATGGAGGCGGCAATGTGCGCCAGGCCACAAATGGGTGGGACTTCTGGCGGATAGCTGTGGATGCTGCAATTGTCTAGGCTTCTCGCACCAAACCAGAGAGGGGAACGCAGTGCCAATCTCACATACTGCCCGCCCGGCGGCTGTTGCGCGCTTTGTATTTACGGTTCTGTCGGCGGCGCTCGCGCTTGGCACGCACGCCCAATCGTCGCCAGAGACATCGCCTACGTTGCCGCAGGCGGCCTCCTCGTTGCCAGAGGCTGCGGCAAAGCCGGCGGAGCTGGCACCGGCGGAGGCGCCGGCCCAGCAACCGCAACCCGTGACCACACCGCTGGAGATAGCCGCCCCGGCGATGGCAATACCACGAGCCGCAGACCCGCAGGCCTCAATTACACAGGTACAGACGGCAAGCGCGCAACCGCCGCATTTCATCGCGCAGCCGGATGCCGCAGCCTCACAGGCGCAACCGCCAGTCATGCGCCCGCAGGCCTCCGGACCGCAACTGATGGTGCCGCGGACTGTGGGCAATGTCACCTATATTTGCGGTGGCACGGGCGTCGCGGAGCAGGACCAGCTGACCGATCTCGAACAACAATACAACCTCGGCATCATATTCACGGAGGGTCCACGCGGCGACTTACTGGCGGGAGTCAATGTCCAGCTGCGGCGGCATGGCAGGGTGCTGGTGGCGTTCCAGGCCACCGGCCCGCGCTGCCTGTTCAAGGTGCCCCCCGCCGACTATCGGGTGGAGGCCACGTACAAGCAACGAACGCAATACGTGATCTTCGAAACAGGATCCTTGGGGACAGGCATGCGCTGGTAGCAATGACCTGCGGCTGGCTGACCCAGCAGCAACTGGCGGATATGGCCAAACTGTCGCGCCAGTCCCTAAACGGCATCGAGCATGGAACCGTGAACGCCACGCTCGAAACGCTGGGCCGGCTGATGGACGTCCTCGGCCTGGCGCTTGATGTGTACGATCCCGAAGCCGACCGCCGAGCCGGGGGCACGCCGACCCGCGCGCTATGGATGGCCGTGAAGGGCGCGAACGTCAGTTACACCGGCGAGCTCACGCCTGATCAGCTTGAATGGGCGCTGGCCACTGGCGAGGTGCCGGCGGAGTTTCGGCCGCAGCTAGCCCAGGTCTTGGATGAGGCGCCACTGCAGCTCGTCACCAAGGTAGTGGCCGACGTGGCGGCGAAGCAGCACCGGAAACCGGCCGACATCTGGAAGAACCTCAGACGGCTCGCGCAGTCATTGACTGCGACACGCGGAGGGCTGTGGGCATGAAGATTGAACTCCGGGGTGACATCTGGGAACGCCTGTTCCCTCACGCCTTCACGCTGATGGACGAGGTCAGGACGCACGGGGGTATCGAGCCGTTCTGGACCTTCGGGGGCAGGACGGTCCTGATCGAGGCGGGCCCGCCGATCATGCGCGAGCAGTTCGCCAGAATCCAGCGGATCGGCTTTGACCGAAGCTTTGATGAGTGCGTTGCGCTGGCGCGGGATTTTCTCAATTCGCTGCGGGAAACCAATAACGCTCCGCGAAGGGCGCGGGAACGACAGCGCCCGTAGATCTCCCGAAGTGCGCGTCGTTCTTTCAGTTCTGGCACCTGGTGGGCAATATGATCCGCGTGGACCTGCCGTCGCTGCGGAAAAAGCTGTGCGCCTGGCAGGCATTGCAAGCGTGGCTGCCTGTAAAGCCGCGTCTGGCATAGCTCGTTCACGCTCCCACGTTACTTGGGTATCCCTTCATACATGCTGGTGACGTCATCCATCAGCTGAAGAATACGCTCGCTGGTCGTGGCGATGTTTCTCAACTGTTCCGCACGACTGACCCCGGTCTGATTGAGCGCCTCTTCAAAGAACAGCCACTGAGAGCCGGCAAGCTGCAGTTCGCGACGGATGGCCTCTGTGTTTTGCGGTGCTGCGGTGAGGAGTTCCTGCGCGGCTGCGAATTCCCTGGTGGCCGTGTCCAGATCCTGTGCCATCTGGGGGGAAGTAATGCCCCAGGCGCGGAACATGCTGATCTTGGCGATTCTCTGCGAGAGCATCCGCTGGCGACCGGCAACGTTGATCAGCTTACCCGTCATGGTGCCGGAATGTTTCTCGAGCAGGAGGGTTCCCTGTTGCGCAAGCTTCAGCACGTCCTCGCTCATTCTTGCGATTGCTTTCGCGCTATCGAGATTCGGATCGCCAGCGGACAGCAACTGCTTGTAGGGAATCCATGACTGCTCGAGCCTGGCGTAGGTGTCCTTGATCTCCGGCGTGGGCGCTGACGCCTTCAGCTCCATGAGCTGCTTGTCAAAGAGCGCCACGGATTGTTCGAGGATCTTCTTCGAACGTTCGACTTCAACACCAAGGCCAGCCTGGCAGTATGCCTTGGCCATGCGCTGAGACAGCATGCGCTGGCGGCCCGCCTTGTTGATCGCCGCGTTGATTGTTAGCGTTTCGGCCGAAGCAATCCCGGCCAAGGCCAGCGCCATGACGCCGCAGGCAATCAAGCAGAAGGAACAGACGTAACGTTTCAAGGGTGTCTCCGCATTAAACTTTGATTGGATCTTTGGACGCATCGATCGAGCCGACGACGTGTCGGATCAACTGATCCATCTCCTTGATGATGTCCGCAAGCACCAGCGTGATCACCGCGAACTCCCTGCCATACTCTCCCGCCCGTGCCGCCGAGATGCGCGCATTCATTGCGACGATGTTCGCCTGCATTGAAATGCCGCTGAGGCGCTCGACGAGGTCGGTGTGGCGTTTGCGCACTGCGGCCTCGCAACGGTGCATCTCCTCCTGGTAGGCCTGCGTGACGGTCTGCAGCAGTTCAAGCACCGGCGTGGCCTGCGCCACCAGTACGTCGAGGGATGGCGCTCGCCGGCCGGTGTCGGCCAGTGGTGCGTCTATCGCTGTTCTGACCTGGCCGATAAATTCACGGATACGCGCGTCAGCGCGCGGACTGCCAAAATACAACTGCTGCAAAGCGCCGGAGAATGCGCCGGGCAAACGCGCATTGCCCGTTACGAGATCCGAATGCGCCGACTCGAACATTGACAGGCACTTGCGCGCGATATCGAGCGCGGCAGTGTCCCCCCGCGAAGCGAGCAATATCTGGAGGACGATCCGTTGCGACAGCATGCGCTGCCTTCCGGAAAGGTTGATCAATCCGCCGATGGTTTCGGCGGACACTTCGGCCTCGGGTGACTGAGTAGAGAAAGCGTTCATGCCATGCCTTGCAGGTAGTGTCGACGCAGACGCGCACCGCGCTGACCGGCAAAGAAAAAGCGCCCCGAAGCGAGATGCCTGCAAACCGGTTGTCCGGTTCGTGATCATTTCGCTCCGGGGCGCCGTTGCCCGGGATGCTCCTTTTCGGAGCGTGTCATCGCGACTTGCCAGATTGTTTCAAGGCCGCCGTTGGCCTGTGTGTCGCCTACGCAATATCTATGCCATAGCCTACGGGGGTTGCATCAGGCTGCGGGCGCAGGAAAGTGGCACGGCGGGGCCGACCCACGCACCGATCCCGTGCCAGATGCCTCATCACGACGCGTGCGTTGGGGCATGGCCAGCTGATCACGGGTAACTCTCGGCTTGACTGGAAGTACTTTGCCTGCCGCATCGCCCCCATGGACGGCAAGCACGTCTTTGGTCAGCCCGATACCCACGATAACAATGGACATGGGGCTTCCCCTCCTGTGGTCGTGATGGCATTTCGACATGCCATCATGGCACCTCGATGCCGACTCGCGGCTTCCGCCACAGCCTCGGGACGGGGACGTCCCTTCCATTCGATTACCCCTGCCGTCAGCGAGGGGGCGGCATACCACAGTCAATCGCCAATTACGGACCAGCAGGTCCGGCTGTATATGAGCAAGCGCAAACATCAAACGCAGGAAGTCGCCGCGGCCAGGGCCGGCATGGCACCACGCCCGTCCCAGACCTGCCCGTGCGCGTTGCAGTAGCGCACCGCCCCAGGCGACCGGGTCGGCGGGGTCTCAGTAAAGCAGCCGGTGGCCTGCAGGTCGACCAGGGTCAGGCCGTACTGGGCCATCTGGATGCGGATCCAGGTAATCGCTTGTGCGCGCTCGATTTCGATCGACGTGGTGTAGGTGAACAGATTTGGGGGCCGCGCCGGATCCGGCGTTGTGCCGTCGTCTGGGAGCATGGGACTTCAAGGTTGTCTGGAGGTGGCCGTTGTGGGAATTCGCGCCGGCGGGAACTCGCGGCCCGCCCTTTCGCTTGAATTTTAATCAAATCCGCAGAGGCTGCCGGCCACCTGCCCCTGCGCGGCTTGTCCACCGGCGTGTCCCTGCGTGCGGTGGATCGGCCTCGGCTACTGCGGCGCGCGCCAAGTCGAGGGATGGCCGGGATTAGTCATATATAAGTAGCTTTACATATTCGAGAATGCCGACCATCTCTCTATCCGGGCAGCGCGGAAACTGGCGTTGGGTCAAGGAAATGCCAAGTGGCAGGGAGCAATTCGAGGGATTCAAACGCTCCCCCATTATTGGGGGATCAAAGAACGCAGACCGGCCGTACACTGCTTCTAACGTGTGCACTGCACCATGAGGCCGCTATGAGCATCTCCCTGCTGGGCTTCCTCGTCTTCGAGGCGCTCTGGTTCTTCCCGTTCCGGAAGGTTTTCCGCACGGCTCGCTTCGAGTCGGGCTTCGAGTATCTAGCCCTGATACCTATTTTTGGGCCGCTGGCCTGCGTCTGGATTCTCGCATTCAGGCCTTGGCCACTAAAATCGAGACTGGTGCGCACGCTGGCACCCTAGATCAATAGAGCCACCCGAAGGTGGCCGTTTTCTGGCGAATCGGTTCTACTGCGGTCGCTTTATCTGTGGAAGCGACTCTTGGAATCCGTGGAGCAAACAGCCAACGAGCGCCGGACCGTAATTGCTATCCGGACTATCTGGGATCTTCCATTCGAAGAAACCATCCTCGGAAAAGGTTGCGTTCCCCTGATCCTCGATCAGGATCACATGGAACGGAATCAGCCGCATCATCTCATCTGTGCCTAGAACGAAGCGCGAGAATTGGTACCGCCCCACGAGGTGTCCATCCCACTTCGCAAAGCCGAACTGAGCATAAACGCGACCGAAGCTAGTATTGAGTTCGAAACTCTCTCTCTCATCTCCCGGTAACGCTGGGCCTTCCACCGCGGAGCGGGCCAAGAATCCCTCTTGGGCGAGACATTCGCCCACGAACCTCATGAACCGCCTCGCCTGCGCGCGAAGCATCTCGGCGCGCATGGCATTTTTCCTGGCGGCGTCGCCCTGCTCTTTTGTGGCGTCCATGTCAGCTGCATGATGGTGAAGTGACGCCCAGTCTCCGATGTGCTGGCAGTGTCTGCAATAGCCCTTCATGGGGGAATGTAGATCCGCGGATCGAGGCGGCGTGGCGAACCAATATGTATGAGAATCCGACAAGAGCAACCTCGGCCCACCGCAGGGCTGCTCGCCCGCGCGCGCTGCTTCCACGGCGGCATTTAGCGCAAGGATGTTGGTCTGGAAGGCAATGCCTTCGATCACGCCGGTGATCTCGCCAATCTGGCTGGAGGCGAGCCGGATGTCACCCATCGTATCTACCACGCGCCGCACAGCCTGCCCGCCGCGTGCAGCGAGGTCGGAGGCCTGCGCGGCCGCGTGCGCCTGGCGCTCTGCGTCCAGCTCCCCCTGTAGCGCCGCGCTGCCCCGCTGTCTATCTGGGCCGGTGGACGGGGCGCAGTTGCCCTTGCCCCAGCATGGGGCTTATCGATGGTTGGCGTCGGAGGCGGTGCTGGCGGATGCGGGCGTGCACGCCTATACGAAGGCGTACTTCGCATCAGGCGGGCCATGTCCGGTATCGAGGCCCTGCCCACGAGTCGAGCAGAGCGCGAGCGTAACGTGACGTTTTCGGCGCATGCCAGCCCGGCTCCACGCCGTGAGCACGGGACTAGCGTACATGCTGCTTGTCGGGTTCGCTGACCTCGATTAGCCTGCTATCGATGTCCATTCTTCGCTGCGCCGCGATACCAGTTTCATGCCAAAACGTTCGACCACCCAATATGGCAAGGCGCTGCAGCGCCTGCGCCAAGTCTTTTCCCCGTTGAACCTGGGGGCGGCAGCGTGGCTGATTGCAACATGGGTGTTCGCGGTGTTTCAGCTCGTGAGCGAACGGGACCGCTTGCTGCACGACGCCGCGGAGCGTACCCAGGCGGAAGCTCAGGCGTTCGGCGCGTACTCGCAATCCAGCATCCTGCGGCTGTCCGAGTTCCTCCTCGACCTGCGGGCCAGTTGGCTGGTTGGCCAGACGGGGTTCATCGACATGGTGCGTGAGCGGGAGAACCTGGTGGTAGACCTGTCGTTCCAGGTGGCAGTGATCGACAAGCATGGCCTGCTCGTCTACTCGTCCATCGCCCCGCCCGCGCCCGGCGAGAAGGTCGACCTGAGCGGGCGCGAGCATTTCCGGATCCATCGGAACGCGGGCGGGCGCGACATGCTGTTCATCAGCGACCCGGTGAAGGGCAAGGTCTCGCACAAATGGTCGATCCAGTTCACGCGCCCCATCCTGCGCGCGGGCAGCTTCGACGGGGTCATCGTGGTCTCGGTCAGTCCGGAGCAGTTCGCCAGCTTTGCGCAGACGTTCACTAACCGTGATGGCGAAGTGGCGTCGGTCATCAAGACTTCAGGCCAGGTCATTGCGCGCGTGCCGGCCCTGGAGGGCACGCTGGCAAGGGCGGTCAGCAACAGGCCGTACCTCGCCAGCGAGTCGCCCCAGTCTGGTAGTTATCGGGCGGTGTCGGGCTCCGAAGGCGTGGAGCGGGTCTTCGGCTATCACCGTATGCCGGAGTTCGGGCTCAATTTCGTGGTGGGCGAGTCGGTCGGGCTGGTGCTGGCGCCCTACGAGGTCTATCGCCGCGTTGCCTTGGCCGGTGCCATGGCTTCCACGCTGCTGCTTGGCCTGTTGTACTACAGCTTGCGCCGCACCATGGCGGAGCGACGGCGCCATATGGAGGAGATGCGGCTGGCTTCGCTGGTCTATTCGTCCAGCAGCGAGGCCATGGTGGTGACGTCGCTCGATGGCACCATCATCGACGTGAATCCGGCCTTTGCCGCCGCCACCGGCTATACAGCTGAGGAGATCAAGGGCCGCTCGGGCTATAGCATCAGCGGGGCAGGCAATGCGGCAGGGCTGGTCGAACGCCTGCGGGCTACCGTGGGAGCCAAGGGCAGATGGAGCGGCGAATTCTCGATCCGCCGCAAGGACGGCAGCGAGTTTCCCGCCTACCTGACGGTGGATACCTACCTGGCCCACGCGTATGGCGAGCGCCGCCGCGTCGCGCTGATCCATGACATGACCGAGAAGCGCCAGGCGGAGGAAGTCATCCGGCACCAGGCGAATTTCGACGCGCTCACGGATCTGCCCAACCGCCGCCTGTTTTTCGACCGGCTGGAGCGGGAGATCGAGCGTTCGCGCGGCACACAGGATGTGCTGGCGCTGCTGTTCATCGACCTGGATCGCTTCAAGGAGGTGAACGATACCCTCGGCCACGACCAGGGCGACCTGTTGCTGCTGGAGGCGGCGCGGCGCATTGCGGCATCGGTGCGCGCGTCGGATACCGTGTCGCGGCTGGCGGGCGACGAGTTCACCGTGATCCTGCCCGCGGTGGGCGATGCCGGCGTTGCCGAGGGCATTGCCCAGGCGATCCTGCAGCGGATTTCCGCGCCTTACCGCCTGGCCGGCGAGCTGGTGGTGGTATCGGCCAGCATCGGCGTGGCCACCTACCCCAAGGACGCCAACAACGCCGAGGCCCTGCTGGTGTGCGCCGACCAGGCGATGTTTGCCGCCAAGCAGGAGGGCCGCAATCGCTGGAAGGTCTTCACCCAGGCGCTGCTGCAGGCGGAAAAGGAGCGCCTGCGCATCACGCAGGATCTGCGCACGGCGCTGGCGTCCGGGCAGTTCGCGCTGCACTACCAGCCCATTGTCAATCTGCGCACGGGCAAGGTCTGCAAGGCCGAAGCCCTGATTCGCTGGAACCATCCGGTACGCGGGCCGATCCACCCGGCCGATTTCATTGCCGTTGCAGAGGAATCCGGCCTCATCATCGACATCGGCCGCTGGGTGCTGACGGAAGCCCTGGACCAGCTTGTGCGCTGGCAGGTGCTGCTGGGCAAGGGCCTCCAGATCTCGGTCAACAAATCACCCATGGAGTTTTGCGCGCCTGCGAGCGGGCCCGAGTCCTGGTCCAGCATGATCGAGCGCAGGAACGTGCCGGTGGGCAGCCTCGTCATCGAGATCACGGAAGGCTCGCTGATGGAGCAGAACGCCGACGTCATGGATCAACTCTCCCGCTTCCAGGCGGCGGGCATCGAGATCGCGCTCGACGACTTCGGCACCGGCTACTCGTCCTTGTCGTACCTGCGGCGCCTGGACATTGACTACATCAAGATCGACCAGTCCTTCATCCGCTCGCTGACGCGGGGCCCGGACGACGTGGCCTTGTGCCGCGCCATCATCAGCATGGCGCATGCTCTGCGCATCCGCGTGATTGCCGAGGGCATCGAGACCGAGTCGCAGCGCGACATCCTGCTGGCTGCCGGCTGCGACTACGGGCAAGGCCACTTCTTCTGTCCGCCGGTGGAAGCCAGCGCGTTCGAGGCCTTCGTGAGCGCCTTGACTTAACAGGCTGCTGAAATTCGTCCCGCGCAACTGCGGCTTTTCCCGCTCGCGCGGCGACGACTCTGTTTTTTCCACATCCTGAAACGTAGGCGTAGCTTCGTCGGCTTTTCGACTGCCTGACGCCTGTTTCCCGCGCGCTTTTGTCCCTTTATCAATCGGATCGGGCACTGCAGAGCGTCGCCCATTGGTGTTTTGCGCCACGTGCGGCATGACCCTCATCCTCAGGCACGCTTCGACGAACTCCGCTGCGTCATAGCCCTTGTCTGCACCGAGCGTGAGCACCGTGCCTGGATCCTCAACGGCCTGCCGAGCCTCGTTGATCATGACCTTGGCGGCCTCGCGTTCTGCGCAACCGTCCGCGACTGTCACCATGGCGCTGGCCACCAGGCCATGACGGTTATCGCTCAGGGCGTGTCCCATGTAGCGCAGTGCACTGGCTGTATTGCCTTTGCGGAACAGCCGAGCATCGGGAAATAGCCGGGAGGCCCCTATTGCTCCAGGTATCGCAGCGCATCCAACGCCGCCATGCATCCAGGGCCGACGCTTGTAATTGCCTGCCGATAAATTTGGTCTTGCACATCGCCGGCAGCGAAAACTCCAGGCACGCTAGTCATGGTTGCGAACCCGTCGACACCGGTGGAGATATATCCATCTTGCATGCCAACTTGTCCAGCAAAGATTCCCGTGTCCAATCGGGGGCAATCGTCCTTTTCGTGCAGATTGATACGGTCAGGGTTGAAAAGACCTTCTGGAACAATGACTTAGTGATCCTCTGTTTCGCGCTGCGCCGACCTTTCCTTGCGGATTGGTACGCTTGCCCAGCGTTTCCGCCCATGAAAAGCTGGCACACGGAGGACCATGCTTAGGTGCACCGAACGGATTCGGCTACCTGCGGCGCGCTGCTACTGTCGTAGCTGCCGCAGCAAAGGTACCGCCGTATCTCGGCCTCCAGCCACTGCGGTGTACCAATCTGTGTCCGATTTTGCTCCGCGGCGTTGTTGGGGGTGCGACCGAGAAGCTGGGACTGCCCCGGCGCCAGGTGAAACGCCTGGTGATCCGGTATCGCGAAGACGGTCCAAGCGGTCTAGGTTCGCGTAAGCGCGGCCGTGATAGCAATCGGCAGCTGCCGCCAGGTCTGGAATCCCGCGTGCGCGGCCTGATCCGCGATACCTATGCCGATTTCGGCCCGACCCTGGCCGCCGAGAAGCTGCGCGAGCGCCATGGCATCGACCTGGCCAAGGAGACCGTGCGCCGGATCATGATTGACGCCGGCTTCTGGGTGCCACGCTTGCGAGCACCTTTTTCGCGCCCGTTTCACAGCGAGCGGCAAAGCGCGATCGACGAGGCGCTGTCGGAGGATGACATTGGCCCAATGGCGCCATCACGAAGCGGTAGGCCTGAGCGCCTGTTGGCACATTCGGCGCTGGCGTCCCAGCCCCCGCCCAGCGCCAGGAACAAGGTCACGGTGTCCTGCAGCCGCTGGGTCCTGGCTTGCAGGTAGCCGATATCGGCCTGGTGAAACTGCGCATCCGCCACCAGCACCTGCAAGTAGCCGGCGGTGCCGGCCTGGAAGTTGGCCTGGACCTCCTGCAAGGCCTCATGGGCGAGAGCCCGCGCATGGCGCGTGGCCTCGACCAGTTCAGCATCGTGCTCCAGGGCGCGCAACGCGTCTGCCACCTGTCCAAATGCAGCCAGCACCACCTGACGGTAGCCGGCCTGCGCCGCGTCCATCTGCGCCAGGGCGGCTTGCCGCCGGTAGTACAGTTCGCCGCCATGGAACAGCGGCGCTGTGAGGCCCGCCCCCAGGCTCCAGACTGCGCTGCCGCCGCCAAACAGCGTCCCGATCTGCAAGCTCTGGCGGCCATAGCCAGCACTCAGGGTAATGGCGGGAAACATGGCGGCGGTGGCCACGCCCACCTCGGCGCTGGCGACGTGGAGCTGCGCTTCGGCCAGCAGCACATCGGGACGGCGCCGGACCAGTACCGCCGGCAGCAGCCGGGGAATGTCCGCCGGCAAGCGCAGGTTCTCAAGCGTCACGGCAACCGGCTCGCCCTCGGCAGGGTAATGGCCAGACAGGGTCGCCTCCAGATGATCGGCCTGCTCCAGCTTTTGCCGCAGCGGCGGCAGCGTCGCCTCCAGCGCGGCAAGCTGCACCGCCAGGCTCAGTTCGCTGGCGTGTGCTGCCGTGCCGGCCTGCACCTGCGCGTGCGTGATCTCCACCTGCTCGCGCACCAGGGCCGCCAGCTCGGTGGTGGACTGGATCTGTGCCGCGTAGCCAGCCTGGGCGACCACGGCGTTGACCAGATTGCCCGTCAGCGCCAGGTAGGCGGCGCCGAGCGTCTGCCGCTGCAGGTCAACTTGTGCGGACAGCGCCTCGACCGTGCGCCGGTTCAGGCCGAACAGGTCGAGCGTATAGCTGACCGTAGCGCTCAGCGAGAACAAGTTGAAGACGGTGCCCGGGACGGCTTGGCCGAAGCGGACCGGCGATGCTGCCTGCCGCGTGGCCCCTGCCGCGGCGTCCAGCTGCGGGTAGAACACGCCGGCGCCAGCGCGCATGGCGGCCTCGCTCTGCCGCAGGTTGGCCTGCGCCGCCTGCAGTGTGGGGTTGCCCGCCAGAGCCCGGGTCATGGCGCCGTCCAGCGCGGCGCTGCCGAACATGCGCCACCAGTGCGCCGGCAACGTGGCCCCCTCCATGAAATTTTGCGAGATCCCGTCACCAGGCACCGTGCGCGCCGCGTCTGCATCGCGCGTAAAGCTAGCCGGCACCGCCGGCTCGGGGCGGACGAAGTCCGGGCCCACGGCGCAGCCAGCCAGCAAGGTGAGGATCAGCGCGAACCCGGGCAGCGCATGGCGCTTCACGACGTGCCACCCAGGTAGACATCGACCAGTTGGCCCGGATAGACAGTGACGTTCTGCGGCGGGCTGAACCTGAATAGCAGGGGCAGCACGCGCACGTCCACGCGCTCGGTACGCTGGTCGGACAGCTGGATCTTTGGCGTGACGTAAGGCTGCGTGCGCACGAACTCCAGCGGGATGCTGGTGTTCGTGCCGCGCACAAACATCCTCCCCTGCATCGCCTGTCCGGATTTCGCGCTCGGCAGGCGCTGCAGCAGGATCTCGTCGACATACACGCGCACCGCCAATGTGCCTGGCGCGCTGCCCATCACGATCACAGGGGTGTTGGCCTGCGTATAGGTGCCGTAGGTGCCTTGCGAGGACACATAGGCGCCCACTGCCGTATTGACCGACATGACCACGCCGTCCACCGGCGCGTGGACCACATACTTGCCGAGCAATGCCGTGGAGGCGGCAGCGGCCTTGCGCAACGCATCGACCTGCCTTTCCTGATTGCGGATGTCGTAGACCCAGGCGCCTGCGCGCGTCAGCTCCAGCTGGCGGCGCGCCACGTCGAGGTTGCCGCGCGCCACGCGCACCGCATTGGCGGCGTTGTCCATGGCGTCCTGGCTGACCGAGCGGGCGTTGAGCGCATAGGACCGCTGCAGCTTGTCAAGCTGGTCTTGCACCGTCTTCAGGCTGGCGGAACTCGCCTCGGCCTGCGCGCGTGCCACCTCCAGCGTTTCCTTGCGCGGCTGCGCCTTGAGCTGCGCGAGCTGGGCCTCGGCAGCCTGCACCTGCGCCTGTTGCTGCGCGGCCAGCGCGCGCTGCACGGAGTCCTCGATCACCAGCAAGTCCGCGCCCCGCCCCACCTCTTGCCCCTCGCGCACCGGAATACGGATCACCGTTCCCGCGACTTCGGGATACAGGTTGATGTTGGCGCCGTTGTCCTGGTAGCTCTCGATGATGCCATTGGCGTAGATACCGTTCTTGTACGGATTGGCCGCTGGCTGGAACACCGGCGGCAGCGGCGGCCGCTGCTGAGCATAGAAAATGGCCGCCACCACGCCGATCAGGGCGCCCAGCGCTGAAAGGATGAACAAGAGCTTGTTCTTCATCGCGCCTCCCCCCGCTCGATACCCTTGAGCTTGCCATCTTCCATATCCAGGATGCGGGTGGCCATGTCGAAAATACGGCCATCGTGGGTGACGATCACGATGCAGCGCTTGTCATTAAGGATATGCACCTTGACGAACTCCATGATGGCGTGGCCGGTGTCGCCATCCAGCGAGGCCGTGGGCTCGTCGAGAATCAGGATGTCGGGCTGGCTAACAATGGCACGTGCGATGGCCACGCGCTGTTGCTCGCCGCCGCTGAGCTTGATCGGCGGCAACTGGGCGCGGTTGGCCAGCCCGACGATTTCCAGGTAGCGCTTGGCTTCGTTCAGCGCATCGTTCCAGTCGCGGCCCTTGAGAATCAGCGGGATAGCCACGTTTTCCAGCGTGGTCAGGCGCCCGAACAGGTGGAAGTCCTGGAACACGAAGCCGATCCTGGCGAGACGGAAAGCCGCCAGCGCATCGTTGTCCATCTGCCAGATACTGTTGCCGTCGATCACCACCTCGCCACCGTCCGGGCGCAGGATGCCGGAGATCACGCTCAGCAGCGTGGTCTTGCCGCTGCCGGATGGGCCTACGATAAACAGGATCTCGCCGAAGTACGCCTCGAAGGTGACCTGCCTGAGCGCGTTGGTCCGGGCCTCCCCTTCGCCAAACCATTTGTCTAGCGCCTTTGCGGCAATGGCAACGCGCGGCATGCTTACCCCCGGAAGATGTCGAAGGGTTCGATGCGCAGCACCTTGCGCACGCCGATATAACCGGACACGGCCGCGATCACGATCACCATCACCAGTGCGAGGCCCAGGTTATAGAACGTGATCATGGCGGCGTAGTCGGGGATACGCAGCCGCGCCAGGCGGATCAGGATGGCGCACAGCCCAATGCCCAGGCCGTAGCCGGTCAGCGCGGTGAAAGCCGCCTGGAACACGATCATCGCCACCAGTTCGTGCCCCTTGGCGCCGATGGCCTTGAGTGCGCCGAATTTCTCCAGGTTCTCGAGGATAAAGGTGTAGAACGTCTGCCCGGAGATCGACAGCCCGACGATAAAGCTGATCACGGTCATCAGCAGGATATTGGTGCCGAGCCCGGTCTGGTATTTGTAGAAATCCGAGATGCGCTGGATGAACTGCGCCTTGGTGAGCGCGCGGTAGCCTAGCCGTTGCACTTCCCGCTGGATACGCGTGACGTCCGCCACGGACTTGGGCTCCACGAGAATGTAGGAGATCGTATAGCGCGTGGTCGGCAGGTACTGGATGGCGCGCTGGTAGGTCGTGTAGAGCGTGGGCACACCAAACAGGCCCGTGGTGGAGACCTGTGCAATCCCGACAATGACGCCGCGGTTATCGTTGATCTCGAACTCGGTGCCGACCGCCGGGTTCTCCAGCTTGTTGAATTCGGCATCCTTGACGACCAGGAAGGCGTTCTCGGCGTAGATATCCTCGATCCTGCCATTGAGCACGTCGGGCCGCCCGAACAGGCTGGCGTCATCAATGCCAACCACGGTCACTGGCTGGTAGGTGCCGCTCCTGAGACGCACCAGCGCACCGCCCGAGTAGAGCGGGACTGCAAACTTGACGCCCTCGATACTGCGCACGGCATCGAGCATGTAGTCCGGCATGCCGATGGTGTTGGCCACGGTATTGACCGCCGGGTCCATGACCCAGATGCTCGCCCCGATGTTGTACACGGTCGATGACGAGCGATTGAGCACGCCGGCAAACAGCGAGGTCATCTCGATCATCAGAAACACCGCGAATGTGATCCCGACCAGCAAGCCAGTGAACTTGGCCCGGTCGTTGACGAGCAGCTTGTAGGCGAGTTTGAGGATACCGGGCACCATGTTCTTGCTTGCTTGACCGTGTGCTGCGCAGGGGGCATCAAGGCACGCTGGTGCCGTGTACTCAGTCTAGTGTCGGGCGCTTGGTGGCCTTTGATGCAGATCAATCTCGCCTGCGGCGCGGCTGGTGACACCGGAGCTGCGTGCAATCCAGCACAATCGTTGTCGGCCTGGCCCTGATCGGCCTTGCCGTCACCGGCACGATCGGCGGCTGGGGATGGATCGGCGTGATCCCGGTCCTGACTGGGCTCATCCGCAACTGCCCCCTCTACAGCCTGCCCGGCCTCGGGCGGAAACCCCGACTGATCCGGCCGGCCTGCCGCCCGCGGCCCCTGGCGGCAGGCGTGCGCGGCCGGAAGAGGTCGCAGCGCTGATTGGACTTGCAGTCCGCGTGACTCGATGGTGCGCTTGCTGGTCGAGCAAGGCCACGCGGTCTTCATGATCTCGTGGAAGAACCCGGGTGCCGATGCGCGCGACCTGGTCTGGTCCCCCATCATGAGCGAGCGCCTGCTCGGCGAGCGGCTGCGCCCGAACGACCTGGTGTCATGGACCCGGGTTGCCACTCGCCTGCCCTTGCGCATGCAATCAGAGTGGCTGCACAAGCTGTTCCTCAACAACGACCTTGCGCAAGGACCCTATTGCGTGGATGGCCGCCCCGTCGCCCTGTTCCGGCTCATCGTGCGCCACGCAGTGCCGTGGTTTGGCTGTGTTGGCGGTATTGGCGGGCATGTCCGAGGGCGGCCCCGGAAGACACCATCTCAGCGGATCGTCACACGCTGCTGCGGCGAGGCTTCCTTCTTGGGCAGTACCACCCGCAGGACACCGTTCTCGTAGCTGGCATCCACCTTGCTTTCGTCCACGGAACTGTCCAGGGTAAAGGCGCGTTGCATCGAGCCACTGTAGCGCTCACGCCGGATCACCCGTTCGCCTTCCTTCTGCTCGGAAGACTTTTCCACCTTGGCCGAGATCATCACCGTGCCGCGATCGACGGATACTTCGATATCTTCCTTCCTGGCGCCGGGAATCTCGGCGACGACGTTGTAGGCCTTGTCAGACTCGGTCACATCGACCTTGAACGCGAATCCTCCTTCATAGTTGCCGCGAAACGCGCGCAACATGCCCTGCAGCATGTCCCCAACCGGTTCGATCGACAGCGGATCGTGAATCCTGAGATTGCTCATTGTCGCCTCCTTGCAGTGAAGGGCCCGCATGGCGAGCGGACCTCCACTTCATGGTGGCACAGCGCGCCTGCCGTATCTTGTCCCAGATCAAGCGCGGCGTTGCCCGGCAATGAGAGAACCTGGGGGGCCAGGGCTGGCCTGCAGCGCCAGGTAGTGGAGGCTTTGGAAATCCCGGTCCATTGATACCGCTGCTGCCCGATCGGCAACATCCTTGTCCTGCATCAAGACCGATGCACCCAAGCTGAACAATGCTGGCATATGGCCTGACGCACAGCCCGTCCCGCAGCCGGATACGGATCTGGCGCCACCTTCCACCCCGGCAACCCCAACCACAATGAGCATTCGTAACCTGGAACATCTGTTTCATCCGCGCTCGGTCGCGGTGATCGGGGCGTCCACACGACCGCACAGCGTAGGGGCCACCGTGCTTGCCAACCTCTGTGCCAGCGGCTTCGCCGGCCCGGTGTATGCGGTGAACCCAAAGTACCGCGCGCTGGAAGGCCGGCCTTGCTATCGCTGCGTCGCCGCGCTGCCCGATACGCCCGAACTAGCAGTGATCTGCACGCCGCCCCACACGGTGCCGGGCCTGATCGCCGAACTGGGCGAACGCGGCACCCTGGCCGCCGTGGTTCTTACCGCGGGCATGGCGCGAGCGGACGGCGCGGGCGGACAAACCCAGCAGGATGCAATGCTCGGCGCCGCCAGGCCGCATCTGCTGCGCATCCTTGGCCCCAACTGCGTGGGGCTGCTCGTGCCGGGCCTGGGGTTGAACGCCAGCTTTGCGCACGCGCCGCCCCTGCCCGGCAAGCTGGCCTTCGTCTCGCAGTCCGGCGCGCTGACCACGGCGGTGCTGGACTGGGCAAGATCGCGCCAGATCGGCTTTTCTCACTTTGTCTCGCTCGGGGACAGCGCCGACGTCGACGTGGCGGACGTGCTCGACTATCTCGGCAGCGACCCGGGCACCCAGGCGATTCTGCTGTATGTGGAAGCGCTCAGGTCCGGGCGCAAGTTCATGTCCGCAGCGCGCGCGGCTGCCCGCAACAAGCCAGTGCTGATCATCAAGGCCGGCCGGGTGCCAGAAGGCGCGAAAGCAGCAACCTCGCATACCGGAGCCCTGGCTGGCGCCGACGATATCTACGACGCGGCGATCCGCCGGGCCGGCATGTTGCGTGTGGACAGCACCGAGGACATGTTCGACGCAGTGGAAACGCTCGCTCGCGCGCGCCCGCTCGCCGGCGATCGCCTGGCGATCATGACCAACGGTGGCGGCGCTGGCGTGATGGCCACCGATGCCTTGATGCTTGGCGGTGGCCGGATGGCCACCCTGGGAGACGACACGCTGAAGTTGCTGGACGCGGCCTTGCCACCAACCTGGTCGCACGGGAACCCCGTCGACATCGTTGGGGACGCTCCCGTCGAACGTTACGTCGACACCTTGAAGCGACTTGCGGCGGACCCCGGCAGCGATGCAATCCTGATGATCCACGCTCCCACGGCGATCGTGCCAAGCAGCGACATCGCCATTGCCCTCACCTGCGCCCTCACCAGCGCCAGCACGCCAACTGCGCCGGCCACACCGTCGACGGTATCGCACCCCGTCTTCACAAGCTGGCTCGGCGGCGACTCGGTGACCCGCGCCCGCCAGATCTGCCGGCACGCCGGCCTTCCCACCTACGACACACCGGAGCAGGCCGTGCGCGGCTTCTTGCAGGCCGTGGCCTACCGCCGCAACCAGGAACTGCTGATGGAAACGCCGGCATCGGTTCCGCCCGGCCCCGATCCCGACAGCGAACGGGCGCGACAGTGCATCCGCGACGCGCTCGCCACTGGCCGGTCGATGCTGACCGAACCCGAAGCCCGCACGGTCCTGACCGCCTACGGCATCCCTGTGGTGGAAACCCGGACCGCTGCCGATATCGATGCCGCCGTCGCCGCCGCCGAAGGCATCGGCTTTCCGGTTGTCGCCAAGATCCTGTCGCGAGACATCACGCACAAGTCCGATGTCGGTGGCGTGGCGCTGGACCTGCAGTCTGCCGGCCAGGTACGGCAGGCCCTGGAGCGCATGGAAGCCCGCATTCGCAGCGAACGGCCCGGGGCGCGCCTGGATGGCTTCACGGTACAGCGCATGATCCGCCGGCAGGGTGCTTTCGAATTGATCCTGGGCGCCACCACCGATCCGGTGTTCGGCCCTGTGGTGCTGTTTGGACACGGCGGCACCGCCGCCGAGCGCATCGCCGACCGTGCCATTGCCCTGCCGCCGCTGAATGTCAACCTGGCAAGGGATCTTGTCGGCCGCACGCGCGTTGCGAAGCTGCTTGCGGGCTATCGGGACCAGCCGCCGATCCGCCATGACGCCCTGTACCAGGTCCTGATCCAGCTGTCACAACTGCTATGCGACCTGCCGGAAATCACCGAACTCGATATCAATCCGCTGCTGGCCGACGGCGCTGGCGTACTGGCCCTGGATACGCGTATCGGCGTGGCCACAGCCACGCAGCCTGGCGCCGCCCGCCTTGCCATCCGGCCTTATCCCAAGGAACTGGAGAAGACTGTGACGTGGCACGGCGCACCGTTGCAATTGCGCCCCGTGCATCCCGAAGACGAGCCCGCCTACCAGGCCTTCTTTGCCGCCATGGCGCCGGAGGACATCCGCATGCGTTTCTTCTGCATGATCCGCCAACCGCCGCACAGCCAGCTCGCACGAATGACCCAGATCGACTACGCCCGCGAGATGGCATTCGTCGCCGTCGGAGCGGCAACCGGCGGGCAGCCGGCCATCCTGGGCGAAGTGCGGGCCGTGGCCGACCCCGACAACCAGCGCGCTGAGTTCGCCGTGGCGGTGCGCTCCGATTGCAAGCGCCAGGGCATCGGCAGCCTGCTGCTGGGCAAGATGGTGGCCTACTGCCGCACACGCGGCACGCGGGAGCTGGTCGGGACCACGCTGGCAACCAACAGGGCGATGCTCAGGCTCGCCGAAAGCTGCGGTATCCACGTGCTGCGCACTGGCCAGCCTGCCAGCGACGGCGTGGAACTCCGTCTCTTGCTGACGGGGTCGAACTCAGGCAATGGGCCATGACATTGCACTGGCCGCCCGCCTTTGCCTAAAACACTACCTCCCAGAACGCCCACCCCTACTCCCGTCCCGCCAAACGCCCCTCCCCGCGCTGCCCCGAATCCCCTTCCAGGCAAGCCACCACTTCCGCATCCTCAACCTGCGGAAACTCCCGGTAATGCTCACCGACAGCGGAAAAATTGGCCGGCGAGCGCAGGCAGACCACCTCATCCGCGTAGCGCCGCACCTCGGCGAGCGAAGCCGGCGCGGCCACGGGAACAGCACATACCAGCCGGGCAGGATGCTGCTGGCGCACGGCATGCAGTGCAGCAATCATGGTGGCGCCCGTGGCAAGCCCATCGTCCACCACGATCACAGTGCGCCCGTCCAGAGCACGCGCGCGGCGCCCCGGCGTGTATTGCTCCCGGCGGCGGCGCAGCAATGCAAGCTGTTCGTTGCGCTCCTGGTTGAGATAGCTGGCGTCGGCGCCAACTCGTGCCGCGTAGGGCGTCACGTAGACCCAGCCGCTTTCATCGACCGCGCCGACCGCCATCTCGCGGTCGAATGGCGCCCCTAGCTTCCTGACCAGGACCACGTCCAGTTCGCCGCCGAGACGGTCGGCGAGTATCTTGCCCATCGGCACGCCGCCCCTTGGAATGGCCAGCACAAGGGGATGGGCGTCGCCATACCCGGAGAGCGCTTCGGCCAGCCGCTCGGCGGCCTCGTTCCTGTCCTGGAAAGTCATGACATCACCTCTTGCCTGTGAGGGACTAGCTAGCTGGTTTGCCAGACTGGACGGCCCTCAAGCGCGGTGCCAATGGACATACAGGGTCTCGTCGGCGTCGGGATAGTCGATTTCCAGCTTGCCACGATACGCATGATGCACGGCAGAGCCAATATCGCGTGCCAGGTGAAAGCCCGTGGTCGTGATGGTGATGCGATCCTCCTGCGTCTGCGTCGCCATGATGCGCTCCATCGGATGACTCTCCCTCATCAGGGCTTCCCGGTGCCGCACCAGCCCGAGAATCTCTTCCCGGTGCTCCCGCTGAAACGCCCCATCCAGTGTCAACCGCGCCGCGGGCACAAGGTCGGCGGTGCGGTGGCAGGCCGGGCACATCAGTGCCTTGGCGCCAGGCGGCACGGCCCGCCATTGCCAACGTCCTTTCAGGAGGACCGCGTGGCAAGCCGGACAGGAAGCGATGGCAGGCGCTTGCTCCGGCTGCTTGTAGGCATCGTGGATGGGATCCTGGGGAAGCCGGTCCCAACGGGCCGGCCTGACCTGACTCGCACGCTCACGGACTTTCATGTCTGGCTCCTTCCTGAAATCGAATCGGGCAGCGCCCACGCGGCCTGCCTGCTGTATTGCGGACTCACCTGGCGAGTCCGCCCCATGTTCATCGCATACCGCTCGGCGCCCCGAACATGTGCTCGTGCTTGCGCTGGCAAGGGGTGCAGCGTTTGGCCGTGGGATACGCTTGCAGCCGCGGATAAGGAATAGGCTCGCCGCAGTCCAGGCACACGCCGTAGCTGAGCCTGGCGATCCGCTTACGCGCCACCGCTATGTCGGCCAGTTCCATGCGGTAATGTTCCGCCACGGCATCGTCCATGCGCTCCTCGGTGCCGTGCTCGGCGAGCTCCGCGTCGTCGCTCGCTTCGCGCTCGGCGGACACAGTACGGGAAACGGCAGCGGCGTCCATCTGGCCACGGATTCTCTGCTCTCTGCCATCCAGCAAGGTGACGAGGCTGGAGAGCTGCTCTTTCGTTAGATCGGACATCGTTGACTCCCGGGCGCGGCAAAGCGGATCCTCATGCATGAGGCGATGACATCGGGCAGGCCGCCCGCGCCAGATCAAGTAATGGGCCGCCGGTACGGAGTGCCTGCGGCGCGGCGCGCTGAACCCTCGTTCCGCTTCAAGCTTCAATATAGTTTGGGGGGCTGCCGGTAAGCTTGATCCGCGTCAATCTCACTTCCGGCCCTGCGCAAAGCCAGCCTCAGCCATGGTGCGCGTGGGCGCGGATATCGCGCCGGCGCCATGCCGGCCGTAATTGTGGCCAATGTGGCCAATGTGACTAATGCGACATCAGGACGGGCACCGTCATGGTGTCCAGCAAAGCCCTGGTGACGCCACCCAGTACCAACTCGCGCAGGCGGCCGCGCCCGTAGGCACCCATCACCACCAGATCGGCGCCAAAATCCGCCGCGCGCGAGAGCAAGGTTTCGCCGATGGCGATGTCCGATCCTTCCTGGCAGTGTTCAAGCTCTGCGTGGACGCCATGGCTTGCCAGAGCAGCCATGGCATGGCCCGGCAGGCTCGCATCGGGCCGCGCGCCGGTACCTTGCGCGCAAAGCACCTTGGCCTGCCCGCCGCAGATCAAGGGCATGGCGTCGTGCAAGGCGCGCGTGGCCTCGCGTCCGCCGTTCCAAGCCACCATGACACGGGCGCCAGGGACGGCGAACTGGCCGGCGAAGGGAATGATAAGGACCGGCCTGCCAACGTCGAGGATGAGGGTTTCCAGGAACTGGGTCGCGACAAAGCTGTCTGGGTCGTCCGGATCATATTGCCCGGCAACGACAAGGTCGGCCTCGCGCGCTTCGCGCAGTGCCATCGTCAACGGATCGCCCTCCACTGCCCGCCACTCGGTTTCGATCCCCAGGTCCTGCGTTGCCGCCCGGAAGCGCCGGTGCACCGCCTCGCGCGCCTCGCTGCGCCGCTGGCGGTCCTCGTTGATGTAGGTCGCGGCGCCCTCCATCAGGTAAAACCAGGCGACGTCCGGCATAAAGCCGGCAAACAGCCCGATCAGCCGGGCATGGCGGGCCACGGCGAGCCGGGCAGCGATTTCAAGCCGGTCCATCGCGCGTGGGCTGGTGTCCAGGTGGACCATGATGCTGGCGTATTCCATGACATTCCTGTGCGGTTTGGGTTTGGGAGCTTGAATCCAGTCTAGGAAGCGTTTGGACTTGGCTATTGACTCAGGTCAAGCCGATATCTTCTGCACAGGGGCTGGCGCCTCGCGTACGCCATTGATACGGATCAAGCGCCGACAGTCGGCGTGGCCTAGGATAAATGCTGGGCACCGGCGAGGATGTCACCATGCACGAGACGATGCGCGCCATGATTTTCGACGGCACCGGGCCGGTCCTGCGCCTGGCGCACGTCCCCGTGCCAAACCCCGGCCCAGGCGAAGTGCGTATCGCGGTGAGCACCTGTGGCGTCTGCCGCACCGACCTGCACATTGTCGACGGCGAACTCGCGCACCCGAAAGCCGCGCTCATTCCCGGACACGAAGTCGTCGGCAGGGTCGAGTCCTGTGGCACTGGCGTAACGGGCCTTGCCCCGGGCGATCGGGTCGGCGTGCCGTGGCTCGGGCAGACCTGCGGGCACTGCGGCTATTGCGCCGCGCATCGCGAAAACCTGTGCGATACGCCGCAGTTCACCGGCTATACGCGCGACGGCGGCTACGCCGAGTACGCGGTAGCCGACAGCCGCTATTGCTTCCCTATCCCGGAGCACTACGACGACGAGCATGCGGCGCCCTTGCTGTGCGCGGGCCTGATTGGCTACCGCACGCTGTGCATGGCCGGTGACGCCCGCAAGGTCCGGTCTGTCGGCATCTACGGATTTGGCGCCGCGGCCCACTTGGTGACGCAGATCGCCGTCGCCCAGCAGCGCGAGATCTTTGCCTTCACGCGTCCCGGCGACACCGCCGCCTGCCAACTCGCCCGTGACACCGGGGCGTGCTGGACCGGTCCGAGCGACCAGCCCGCGCCGCGGCCGCTCGATGCCGCGCTGATCTTCGCGCCGGTGGGTGCGCTGGTGCCGATGGCGCTGCAAGCCGTGGCCAAGGGCGGCACCGTGGTTTGCGGCGGCATCCACATGAGCGATATTCCGGCCTTCCCCTATCGCCTGCTATGGGAGGAGCGATCGATCGTGTCGGTGGCCAACCTCACGCGCGACGACGGGCTGGAACTGATGCGAATCGCCCGGGCCACGCCGTTGCGCACCACCACGACGGTCTATCCGCTGGAGCAGGCCAATGCCGCGCTGGCCGACCTGCGCGCGGGGCGCCTGGCCGGCGCGGCGGTACTGCGCATCGCCTAGCGTGACATCGCTCGGGCAACCGATACATCGACCGCGGCGCTAAACACGGCACCTATTAGAACTCCCCCTCCAAAAAGTGCCCCCTTCGGCACCGACTTGCGCTAGATCAAGTCCACGCCCCACCCCGCCGGATAGCATGGGTTCCTACGCCGTCGCCCCGCGGATCAAGGTCTGTCTTTGTCGTCTCCCCTCCCCTTTGCCCGACACCCTGAAACCCCTGGAGCGCCCGGCGGCATCCATCATTCAGCGCACAGGTGCACAGGTAGCCGATGAAACTCAAACCAGGCTGGGGTATAGCGGTATTGTTGGTTGCTGGCGCCATTGGAGCCGCCGTGTGGTGGCTTGGCAGCCAGCGCGACCCGTGGCCGGCTTATGTGGTCCACAGCAACGGGCGCATGGAGATCGGCCGCCTCGACGTGGCGGTGAAGTATCCGGGCCGCGTCATCGATCTGCCGGTTCGCGAGGGCGATGCCCTGGCTGCGGGCGCCGTGGTGGCCCGGCAGGATGACGCCGAGCTATTGACTCAACTCAGCCTTGCCACTGCGGCCCGCGAACGTGCCGTGCAGGCAGCGTCGCGCGCGCAGGCGGAGATCGAGGGGCGCGCGAGCCGCCAGCGGCTGGCGCGGCTGGAGTTGACCGAGGCGGTCAAGCTCTACCAGGACCGTCAGATTTCTTCCGTGGAGCGTGATCGCCGCCAGCTTGGCCTGGATGGCGAGAGCGCGGGCGTGACCGGTGCGCGCGCCGGGCTTGGCGAGGCTAACGCGGCGATCGCGGAGGCCAACGCACAGATTGCCCGCCTGAAGATCCAGCTGGATGAGGCAACCATCCGTACCCCGGTGGCCGGCCGTGTGGAGTATCGCGTGATCGAGGTCGGCACGGTGCTGCCGGCGGGCGGGCGCGTGGTGTCGCTGCTGAACCTGGCCGATATGTATTTCACGGTGTTCCTGCCCGCGGGTGCCGCCGGCAAGCTGGCGATCGGCGATGAGGCGCGCATTGTGCTGGACGCCATGAAGGACGAACCGATCCCGGCCCGCGTCAGCTTTGTCGCCAGCGAGGCGCAGTTCACCCCCAAGTATGTCGAGACCGATGCCGAGCGGGCCAAGCTGATGTATCGCGTCAAGCTGCAGCTGGCGCCCGAGGTTGCCCAGCGCTACGCGGCCAAACTGAAGGCCGGCATGACGGGCGATGGCTTTGTGCGCCTGGATGCCAGGCAGCCCTGGCCCGCCGCGCTGACGCTGCCCCGGCAGCCGGCCTGACGCCATGCCGAGTCCGTACCCCGACGGTGCCGCGGCCATCCGGATCGATGGCTTGTCGCACCGCTACGGCGCCAGCGTGGCGCTGGACAATGTGTCGCTCACGCTGCCCGGCAATGCCACCATCGGCCTGATCGGCCCCGATGGCGTTGGTAAATCGACGCTGCTCGGCGTGATTGCCGGCGTCAAGCGTATCCAGCAGGGCCATGCCGCCGTGCTGGGCGCGGACTTGCGTGACCGGCAAGCGCGCGAGGCGCTGTTGCCGCGCGTGGCGTTCATGCCGCAGGGGCTGGGACGCAACCTGTACCCGACGCTGTCGGTCTACGAGAACGTGGACTTCTTTGCCCGGCTGTTCGGCCTGGGCGGCGAGGAGCGGCGCCAGCGCATCGAGCGCCTGCTCGCGGCCACCGGCCTGGCGCCTTTCCCGGACCGTCCGGCGGGCAAGCTCTCGGGCGGCATGAAGCAGAAGCTCGGCCTGTGCTGCGCGCTGGTCCACAACCCGGACCTGCTGATTCTCGACGAGCCCACCACCGGGGTGGACCCGCTCTCGCGGCGCCAGTTCTGGACCCTGGTGGAGGACCTGCGCGCCGAGCACAGCAATATGACGGTGATCGTCGCCACCGCGTATATCGAGGAGGCGCAGCGCTTCGAGCATCTGGTGGCCATGGATGCGGGCAAGGTGCTGGTGTGCGACCGTACCGCCGAAGTGCTGGCGCGCGCGGGCACCGGCGACCTGGAGCAGGCCTATATCTCGCTGCTGCCGGCGGCCCGGCGCGGCGATGCCACGGGACTGGTGATCCCGCCCCGCCCGCCGGATGGCGACGAACCCGCCATCGAGGCCGAGGGACTCACGCGGCGCTTCGGTGCCTTTACCGCCGTGGACAATGTGAGCTTTCGTATCGAGCGCAGCGAGATCTTCGGCTTTCTCGGCTCCAATGGCTGCGGCAAGACCACCACCATGAAGATGCTGACCGGGCTGCTGGATGCCACCAGCGGCACCGCGCGCCTGCTCGGCCAGACCATCGACGCCGGCGATATGCGTACGCGCATGCGGGTGGGCTATATGTCGCAGGCGTTCTCGCTGTACGAGGAATTGACGGTACGGCAGAACCTGGACCTGCATGCCAGGCTCTACCAGATGGAGGGCGAGAACGCGCAAAAGGCGGTCGGGCAGGCCCTGCTCGATTTCGAGCTGGACCAGCATGCCGGTGCGCGGCCCGCTGCCCTGTCGCTCGGCATCCGCCAGCGCCTGCAACTGGCCGCGGCTTGCCTGCACCATCCGGAAGTGCTGATCCTCGACGAACCCACCTCCGGCGTGGACCCCGGCGCGCGCGACATGTTCTGGCGCCATCTGGTCCAGCTATCGCGCCAGCAGCGCGTGACAATCTTCGTTTCCACGCACTTCATGAACGAGGCGGCGCGCTGCGACCGCATCTCCTTCATGCACCGCGGCCGCGTGCTGGCGGTGGGCAGCCCGGACGCGCTGCGGGAGAGCTGCGGCGCGCGGACGCTGGAGGATGCGTTCGTCAGCTACCTGGAGCAGGCGCAGACCCCGGAGAACGGCGCAGCCGCTGCCTCGGCTGCGGCGAAGGCAGCGCCGGCGCAACCCGCCCCGTCCTCCTCCCCGTCCTCCGCGCCGGTCGGCAGGCCGGCCGCGCATGCCGGCGGCTCGCGGCTGGCGCGGACCTGGGCGTTCGCCAGGCGCGAGGCCATGGAGCTGGCGCGCGACCGGCTCCGGCTGGCATTCGCCATCCTCGGCCCGATCGTGCTGCTGTGCGCCGCGGCGTGGAGCGTGTCCTTCGATGTGGAGAACGTGCGCTTCGCCGTGCTGGACCGCGACCAGAGCCGCGCCAGCCGCGAGCTGGTGGAGCAGTTCTCCGGATCGCGCTATTTCGTGCAGACCGATGGCGTGCACAGCGAGGCAGACGCGGACCGGCGCCTGCGCGTCGCGGCCGATATGCTGATCGTCGAGCTGCCGCCTGGCTTCGAGCGCGACCTGCTGGCCGGGCGCCAGCCGCAGCTCGCATTCCGCGTCGACGGGTCCAGCCCGTTCCCGGGCGCCACCACGCGCGCCTATGTGACCGGCGTGCTGCTGGCCTACGCCAATGCGCAGATGCGCGCGCAGCCGGAGCGCCCAGCGGCGCTGCCGGTGTCGATCGAGACGCGCTTTATCTACAACCAGGAGTTCCGCAGCATCTACGCGATCACGCCGGGCATCATCATGCTGGCGCTGATCCTGATCCCGACCATGCTGACCGCGCTCGGCGTGGTGCGGGAAAAGGAGATGGGGTCGATTACCAACCTCTATGCCTCCCCGGCCAGCGTGGGCGAGTACCTGATCGGCAAGCAACTGCCCTACGTGGGGCTGGCGATGATCAGCTACCTGACCCTGGTGGCGCTGGCCATCGTGCTGCTGCAGGTGCCGCTCAAAGGATCCTTCCTCGCCTTATCGATCGGCGCCGCGCTGTTCGTGCTGGCGGCCACGGCGCTCGGGCTGCTGATGTCGACCTTCGTGCGCTCGCAGGTGGCGGCCATCTTCGGCACCGCGATCCTGTGCCTGATTCCGTCGGTCAACTTCTCCGGCCTGCTGTATCCGGTGTCAACGCTGACGGGCAGCAGCTACTGGATCGGCCTGGGCTTTCCGTCGTCGTGGTTCCAGCTGGTCAGCCTTGGCAGTTTTACCAAGGGGCTCGGCGTGGGCAGCTTCGGCACCATGTACCTGGCCTTGCTGGGTTTCGCGCTGCTGTACCTGGCGGGCGCGCGTGTGCTCCTGCGCAAGCAGGAAGCCTAGCCGGGAGATACCGCGATGAATCAATGGTGCAAGAACGTGGCCAGGCTGTGCGGCAAGGAGCTGCGCAGCCTGTTCAGCGATGTGACGCTGATGGCGCTGATCGTCTTTGCTTTCACGCTGGCCGTGCATTCGGTCGCCAAGGGCATCAAGGCCGAGGTATCGAACGCATCGGTGGCCATCGTCGATGCCGACCACTCCGAGCTCTCGCGCCGCCTGCGCGATGCGATCCGGCCGCCGTATTTCAAGACGCCGGTGGATGTGGACCGGCACGCCGTCGATGCGGAGCTGGACCGGGGACGCTATATCTTCGCCATCGAGATCCCGCCGCGCTTCGAAGCCGACGTGCTGGCGGGAAGAACGCCGGCGGTGCAGGTGCTGGTCGATGCCACCGCGATGACCCAGGCGGGCCTAGGAGCCAGCTACCTGCAGCAGATCTTCACGCGTGAGGCGCTTGAATTCCTGCACGCGCGAGGCATCGAGGCGCAGTTGCCCGTGCGCGCGCAGAGCACGGTGCTGTTCAATCCCAATACGGAGTCGCACTGGTTCACGTCGACCATGCAGATCCTGGTGAATATCACGGTGCTGGCCATCATCCTGGTAGGCGCGGCGGTGATCCGCGAGCGCGAGCACGGCACCATCGAGCACTTGCTGGTGATGCCGGTGCGCGCCAGCGAGATTGCGGTGGCGAAGATCCTGGCCAATGGCGCGGTGATCTTCCTGGCGTCCCTGCTGTCGTTGTGGCTGGTGGTGCATCTGTGGCTGGATGTGCCACTGACCGGTTCGATGGGGCTCTTCGCGCTGAGCACCGCGCTCTATCTGTTCTCGGTGACGGCGCTCGGCATGTGGCTGGCGACCATCGCGCCGGCGATGCCGCAGTTTGGCTTGCTGGCGGTGCCGACCTATGCCGTTGCCTACCTGCTGTCTGGCGCCGCCACGCCGGTGCAGAGCATGCCGCAGGCCATGCAGCACGCGGTGCAGTTCCTGCCGACCACCCAGTTCGTCACGCTCACGCAGGCCATCCTGTTCCGCGGCGCGGGCGTGGATGTGGTGTGGCCGCAGTTGCTCGGCGTCACAGCCGCGGGCGGGATCTTCCTGGCCCTGGCGCTGACACGGTTCCGCTCCATGCTGGCACAGCAAGGATAGACAGCCATGCCTGACCACACTTACCACACCCGCCTTTTCTCCAGCCCGCTCACCCAACGGATTTCCGCCTTGAGTACCCATCCACGACGCGGCATCCTCGCCGCTCTCATTACAGGCATCGCAAGCATCGCCGCAGCCGGCCTGGCCGGCTGCGCCACGGTCGACGTCACCGTGCCCGGCAGTATCGCGGCGCCGGCCGCGTTCAGCGAGGCCCCCGCCGAGGGCGCGCCGGCGGCGCAGGACCTGGCGCAGTGGTGGCAGAACTGGAACGACCCGGAACTGACGCGGCGCGTGACCGAGACGCTGGCGGCCAATCTCGATCTGCGCGTGGCCCAGGCGCGCGTGGCGGAGGCACGCGCGATCGGGCAGGTTGCGGAATCGGCGCTCTACCCGACGCTGTCGGCGCAGGCACGCGCGGCGCGCGGCGTGGCCGACTTGCGCAGCCCCCCTGGCCTGCCGGATACCTCGCCCGGCCTGGAGGGCCATCTTGCCGGACTGACCGTGGCCTGGGAGGTCGACGTCTTCGGCGCCCGCCGCAGCGACGCGCTAGCCGCGGCGGCCGTTGCCCTCAGCGCGCAAGAGCGCCTGCGCGGCACACGCCTGCTGATCGCCGCCGACGTGGCCGAGAACTACCTGGCGGCGCGCGGCTTGCAGCGCCGCCTGCAGCAACTGGACCGGAGCACGGAAATCGTCGCTCAGTTGCTGAGCTATACCCGCGCGCGCTATGCGGCCGGACAGGCGCTGTCCTACGATGTCGACCGCGTGAGCGAACAGCTTGGCGCATTGCAGGCGCAGCGCCCGGTGCTGACGAGCCAGATCTCGATCCGGGAACGCCGCCTTGCGTTGCTCGCCGGCCAGGTGCCGCAGGCCGCGGCGGCGCTTTCGCCGCCGCCCGCGTTCTTCGTGCCGGCGTCACCCGCCGGGCAGGTGCCGTCGGACGTGATCGAGCGGCGCCCGGACGTGCGCGCCATGGCCGCGCTGGTAAGCGCGCAGGCTGCCAGGCTCGGCAGCGCCAAGGCGGAACGGTTTCCCCGGTTTTACCTGACGTTCCTCGGCCAGGACGGGCGCCTGCACGTGGACGGGCTGCCGGCGCTGAGCGGCACCGGCGGGCTGGTGGGCGTCGGCGTGCAGTTGCCGATCTTCACCGCGGGCCGCGTCCAGGCCGGCATCGATGCCGGCGACGCCCGCCTGCAGGCCGCGCAAGCGGAATACAACCAGACGGTGCTGCGCACGCTGGAGGAAGTGGATAACGCTTACAGCCAGCGCAGCAGCCTGGACCAGCGCGGCGCCCGGCTGGCCGATGTGGCCGCCACTGCGCAGCGCAACAGCCAGAACGCCACGCGCCTCTACGAAGGCGGCCGCCGCACGCTGCAGGATGTGCTGGACGCACGCATCGGCGCGCTGCAGCGGGCCGACGAACTGATCCAGACGCAGACGGCGCAGGCGCTGGCAGCCGTGCAGCTGTATCGGGCACTCGGCGGAGCATGGCCGGGCGATCCGGAGTCAGCCCGGCATTGACGACGTCGTGGCCGTGTTCGCGGGGAAGCTGGAAACCGAAGACGCCTTCGAGCCGTTTGAGGAAATCCTCCGACGGCTTCTCCGTGATGCCGACCACGCGGTTTCCCTGGACGCTGGAGTGCCCGCGCAGCGGGCATATGTCAGCACCAGATGTGGGCCGACGACGCGAACCGTCGGCTATTTGCAGAACATGAAAAAGCTGCCTATGGTAGCGCAATGGCAACCCAGGATCGAGTGCGTATCCCGAGCGCTGACCTGCATCCCCGCGAGGAGGGATTCTGCAGCGGCGCCTGGCGAGCCGATTTCCCGCGGCTGCATTCGCACGCAGCCGCGACGGCCGCCTTCAGGCCTTCAACGCCCCCAGCGCATCCTCAATTTCCTGCTGGAACGCCGGCCATAATCCCTGGAAGCTATCGAGCCCCTCGCTTCTCACCAACTGCTGCAGGCCGATGCATAGTTCCGCCAGGGTCGCGTTTCCTACCAGTGCGAAGCCTCCGCTCAGCGAGTGCAATGCATTGAGGACGGCGTCGGCGTTGCCCGCCCGCAAGGCATCCGTCATGGCCGCCGTTGTCTCCCGCGTGGCGGCGTGCATCGCCTCGCACACCTGTGGGGTGATCGGCAACTCCGCCAGTGTCTTGTCACTATCGGATTCCTTTGGCGCGCTTCGACCGCCATGCGACCGCAGGACGCGCCCCAGCACCGCGAGCGGCACGGGCTTGACCAGCAGCGTGGAAATGGACGATTGCAGGCTGCGATGCTCCTGCTCGGGCGTGCTGTGCGCGCTCATTGCGACGACCGGCAAACCGGGATATTGCCGCCGGATGGCCGATGCCAGGGCATAGCCATCCATCACCGGCATGCCGATGTCCGTGAGCACGACGTCGTACTGCCTTTGCGCAAGCGCCGCCAGTGCCTTCGCGCCATCCTCGACAATGGTCGCGTCAAAGCCGAGCTGCTCGAGCTGGTCGGCCAGCATGGCACGGGTTGCGGGATGGTCTTCCGCGACAAGCACCTGGATGGGTGGCTCACCGTCACTGGACTCCAGCGCGCTTGCGGCGTCCGATGTCTCGGCTGCCGCTGCGCCGCCGGCCTGTGCTACCTGGGGAGGCGCCTCCGCGCGTTGCAATGGCCACCTGACCGTGAAGGTGCTGCCCTGCCCCGGCGTGGAGTTGACCGAGATATGGCCTTGCGCGGCTTCCACAATGCGCTGGCACAACGGCAGCCCCAGGCCAGTGCCACCGTAACGCCGATGGATGGAACTGTCAGCCTGCGTGTAGAGCGCGAACAGGGTTGGCACGGCGGCCGGATCCATCCCGATGCCGGTATCCGCAATCTCGAACTGCACGACAGATCGTTCGTTGTCTTGCACAAAGGCGGCGCGAACGATCACATGGCCGGATTCCGTGAACTTGATCGCGTTGCTGACCAGGTTGGCGATCACCTGCCGGATCCGGGTCGGATCGCCAAGAAAGTAACCGGCAACACCGGGCGAGATTTCACAAGTCAGCGCCAGGCCTTTGGCCTCCGCAAGCGGCGCGAACGTGTCGCGCACGTTCTGCAGCAGCTGGTCGCAACGGAAAGGAATGGATTCGAACGTCAATTGTCCCGCTTCCACCTTGGACACGTCCAGCACGTCATTGATGATGCGAAGCAGCGACGCGGACGACGACTCGACGATCTCCAGCCTTCGCCGCTGGCCGGCAGACAATGGGGAGCGCCCCATCAGCTCCAGGCAGCCGATGATGGCATTCAGCGGCGTACGGATCTCGTGGCTCATGATGGCAAGGAACGTGGATTTGGCCTTGTTGTCCTGGTCCGCCGCCTGGCGCGCCTCCCTGAGCTTCTGCTCCTTCTTCTTCTGCGCGCTGATGTCCAGCAACGCGCAAAGCAGAGCCGCCTCCCCTCGATACCTGACATGGGTGAAGTTCACCAGCAGATGCGTCAAGGCATGCGTGCCCGCCCCGATGGTCAGCTCCTGTCCGACCAACGGCCGGTTCCTGCTCGGGCGGTCCGCACGCGCTTGCGACGCGCGGCAATAGAGTTCCCACATGCGCTGGTGCAGCGGCGGCGCACCAGCCTGCTCGGCATACCGGGCCATCACGTTGTTGTCCACGATCACACTGCCATCCGCCAGCGCAAGCAGGCTAAGGCCCACCGGCGCGGTATGGATCAGCACACGGTTGAGCTTCTGGCTCTCCTTCAGGCGCACCGCGCGCTCATACGACGGCAGGAGGATATCGCGGCGAAAGATGACAATGCGGACCCACAGCAACAACCATCCCACCAGGGCAAGGGCGCTGATCGTCAGCAGGCGATACTTCAGGCCAGCCAGGATCGTGTACGGCGTATAAGCATAAACGAGCGTCCAGTCCGTCTCCGCAAGGCGCTTGCTGATCTGGAAGATGCCATCCTTGAAGGTCTGTTGCACGCCCGGCGGCGGCCCAACGGTATGCGTGGCAGCCACACGGCTGATGAAGGCGCTGCGCTCCGCGCCAGGCGTCAACAGCAACTTGCCCTGCCCGTCGAGAATGGCGAACTCGCCCCCGTCGTCCGGATTCTGCAGGCCATTCAGGAGTTGGCCCGGATGCCTGGTGGCGACCACGATGGCCAGCGGCCTGTTGTCGCTGTCGAACAGGAACTGCGCGAGGCGGACCACCAGTTCGCCCGAGAGCGGATCAAGTTGCGGCGCCAGCCAGATCACGTCCGCCGGCGCGGCTTGGGGATGGGCTACCGCGGCCTGCGTGAGGCTGACGACGTCCGGCCAGGCCTGCCTGAACAATGCGAGCGCATCGGGCAGGCGGGACAGTGGTGCAGCGTCGCCGCTTTCCGACCGGAGCAGCATGGCCAGGAAATCCCCTTGCACGGAAAGGAAATAGGTGTTCGCGGAAAGCCCGGGAGTGCGCTTGCGCACGATTCTGGGCTTGAGTTGTTTCTCCATCAATGCCAGAAGCGGCAAGAAGCTCGATGCGGGCCGGGCGTCGCTGACCTCGGTTGCCACGGCATAGACCCGGCGGCCCGAATCCTTGATGACCCGCAGTTGACCGTTGTTGGCGAGATACTGTTCACGCAGGGCTGCCGACGGTAGCGCCTGGCGGTCCCACATGCTTTCCACATTGGCCGTGCCTCGCATCAGAACCGCGCTGGCCCTGGTCATGCTGACCAGGAGCCTGGTTTCCTGTATCCGAAAGCCAGCGCGCGCCGCCGCATTGTAGTCACTGACCGCCATGCGCAAGGCCAACAACGAGCACAGCAGGATGAAAGCCGAGAGTGCGGCACCACCGACGTACAGCAGGGTAAGCTGATACCGCTTCATCCACTCAGGATTGAAGTCGCGGCGGCCACGGGAAATGCGGCGCCTGACAAAGGGCTTCAGTTTCACGGTGAAGTTGATATCATTGCGCTTCTGTTGTATCCATCAGGCGCTCAGGCGCGCCGGCGTCACGCTTGCTCTTGCCCACCTTCCGGCTCAGGCTGCATCTCGTCGCCGCTGTAGCGGATCAGATCCGCATCGCGCGTGACCCCGAGCTTTTTCATTGCCGCCACCTTTTGCGAGCTGATGGTCTGCTTGCTACGATGCAGCTGGGCAGCAATCTCGCCCACCTTGTAGCCTGCCCGGAACAATCTCACGATTTCCGCCTCCCGGACACTCAGCTTGCGCGTGGCACCGGGGTCCTCCTGATCTTCGAACAAGGCAACAACGCTGGGCGACACGTATTGCCCGCCGGTATAGGCGGCATGCACAGCGGTGACGATATGCGCCATGGCATCGGACTTGCTCAGTATGCAGGTCACGCCAAGCGTCTGGATGGCGCGCAGCACCGCTGGATCGTCCACCATGGTGATGGTCACGATGCGCACCTCGGGAAACCGCCGCAAGATCATCGAGATGAGTGCCTGTCCGTCGCCGTACTTGCCATCCGGCATGACATAGTCGAGCACCAGCACATCGCAAGGCTGCTTGCCGAGCGCATCGACCAGTTCCGTGGAATTCGAGGCTGTCCCGGTTACCTGGATGCCGCTGGCCCCCTGCAGCGAGTGGGCAATGCCGAACAACGTGACTGGGTGATCGTCCGCCACCATGACACGCAAATGAAAGTCATCCATCAAGCCCACGCTTGTAGAAAGTTGCACAAGACCCCAAGATGCCAATGGCAAAGAGTGCAACGTCACCACGGACAGTTCCTGGTCCACACGGCGCCAGGGTTTCGACCCCGGTCGCAATGATACCCTTCGATCACTTTCCCGCCTGCAAGTGCGAAGTAGACTTTGCAGATGGTATACCATCCGCGCCGACGCCCTCCCAATTGGCGGCCGAGCACGACTGGCGCGTCGATTTCTTTCACCCGAGGCGCTACTTTCATACTCGTCCTATTCAGTAATGCCAACCATCCTTTTATCCTGTGGGCATGAAAGGATTTCTCAGCACCCTCGCTCCGCATCAAGCCCTGCTCCATGGCTCCCCAGGCGCGCGTTCCCGCGATAAGCCAATAGGCCCGGACAGCGCGCGCCGTCATCGCATCCTGGTCGTGGAAGAGAATCCGCGGCACCTCTTCACCACAATGCAAATGTTCGCCGGCCAGGGCGAACATCATGTGGAAGGCTGCACCGACGGAGCCAAAGCCTTGCAGCGCCTGGGCGAATGCCCTTTTGACCTGGTTGTCACCGGCCTCAATGTCGCCGGCGTCGACGGCATCCAGATCATCCAGAGCCTGCCTGTGTCCGCGCTCGCGCCGGCGCTGGTCATCACAAGCACCGCGCCGCGGCCGATACTGGTCGGCGCCCGCAAGGTCGCCGAGTCGCGGGGCATCCCGGTGATGGCAACGTTGCCGAAGCCGCTCACCCAGCAAGGCGTGAATGCAGCGCTTGGCGCGTACAGCGAGAGCGTGAAGCGTGTACGTCCCGCCCTGCCCGGCAACACCCTGGAATTTCACCGCAATGCCCTGATCGCCGCGATGGAAAACGGCGAAATGCAAGCGTGGTTCCAGCCAAAGTACGCACTGGTCGATGACCTGGGCCATGCCGCGGAGGCGCTGGCACGTTGGGAACATCCGAAATTCGGCTTGCTGCTGCCTGGCGCCTTCCTGTCCGCCATTGAGCGCGAAGGGCTTGAGGACCGCTTGCTGCAGACCATGCTGGCACAGACACTCGCCGCACAACAAGATTGGATGGCCGCCGGCCTGGATATCGCCGTCTCCGTGAACCTGACGACCAGGCTGCTGGATGACCCGGAACTTCCCGATCGCTTGCATGCGCAGGTAAAAGCGGCCAATGGCGATCCGCGGCGCATCTGCTTCGAGTTGACCGAAGACTCCATGGAGGCGCAGGAAAGCAACTACTACGCGGGCGCATGCCGGCTGCGCATGCACGGCTTTGGCCTGGCCCAGGATGATTTCAGCAGTGGTTTCAGCTCGTTCTACAGACTGGTGGCGACACCTTTCACGGAGCTGAAGCTGGACGGGTCCATGATCAAGGACGCCATCATGATCGATGCCTTCCGTGCCGCCCTTTCGAGCGTGGTGCAGCTCGGGCGCAAGATGGGCCTGACCGTTGTGGCGGAAGGCGTGGAGACCGAAGCCCAACTACGGCTTCTCCAGGAATTTGGCTGCCACCGGGCGCAAGGCTTTCTGATATCGCCCGCCATCCAGCGAGACGCCATCGCGCGCTTCTTCCGCGCAAGCTGATGCGGCGCATGGCGCCGCAGCCTGCCGCCGCCACCGCCCCTTGAGCCGTAAAGACTGTGACAATCCGTGGCGCGACCGCCTCCCCTGGCGCTGCCGCCTGAATGTCAACAACTGCAAAGATTAGGACTTGTCCTATTAATTTCTGAAAATTTCGTACATGTCCTATGTATCTTGGCCCAAGAATCGTACAAGATACACATATTGCAACGCCACACGCCGCCATCGAAATAGGGGATAACCAGACAATCAGCAAACAAAGGGTCCATGGTTAGAATGCGTAAGTTAAACATAAACGTGGTGATCGCCGACGACACCCCATTGATACTGGATGGATTGAAATGCGCACTCAATTCTATTTCGACGATAAACGTCCTGGCGTCGTGTGAATCGTCATCCGAACTATTCGGTGCTTTGTCTGATACCGATTGTGATGTTGTTGTAACGAACTACTCCATTCGTGGAGATGAATATGGTGATGGTGCTGATGGGCTGTCTTATGTATCCCGCCTTCGCCGCCTTCACCCAAATGCAAAGATTGTTATCCTGACGAGGCACAAGCAGCCCGCCATCATCAAGTCTGTCCTGGCCCTTGGCGTCTCCGCCATCGTGGGTCGGCATGACGATGCAACAGAGGTAATCACTGCCATTCATGTCAGCGCTTCCGGCGGGCAGTATATTTCTCCACGGGTCCGCCTGGCGCTGGCTTGCCTGCAGTCCAACATAGATCGGTCACAGCCGCTTTCGGCCCGTGAAACCGAGGTGATGCGCCTCTATATATCGGGCATGACCGTCGGTGAAATTGCAGTCCTTCTCAAGAAGGGCAAACAGACAATCAGCTGCCAGAAGATGAGTGCCATGCGAAAGCTCGGAATAAAGAGCAATGTCGATCTCATCAAGTATGGCCATGACATTAATCATAGCCAGCATTGATTGATCGCAGTCGCAGCAGCGATCGCGCATCTTCCGGCTGGCTTCCCTGATACCGGGTCGCCCGCAGTACCGGCTGTAAGCCGCCCTGTACCGAGGCAATCACTCATTAATGAGTGTGCAGCCTCTAACCTTGCATGAATGCAATGCCATTCACTCGCGATATTGCTGAGTGGCCATGCGTATCAAGCAGCCTTTGAAACTTGCTTTTACTAACCTCCGAGAGGAAACTTGAAAATGAAAACGAAAATTCTGGCAATCACCCTGGCAACGGCTGGCCTGATGACCGCGGCTGGCTCGGCACAAGCTGCTGACGGCATGATCAACTTCACCGGCAGCGTGATCGCCTCCACCTGCAAGATCAACGGCGGCACCAACGATCTGGCCGTAGCGCTGCCCAAGGTGAGCACCAGCACGCTGGCCAAGGCGGGCGCCACTGCCGGCCGTACGCCGTTCGTCCTCTCGCTGACGGGCTGCACCGTCTCCAAGGATGCGCCCACCAAGGTCGCTGTTTCCTTCGAACCCGGCACGACCGTCAACGCCGACACCGGCCGTCTGAAGCTGCAGGGCGCCGACGCCGCTGCCAACGTGGAAATCGGCATCCTGAACGATCAGTCCCTGCCGATCAAGGTGGGCGCGGCCAGCACCGACCAGAACTCGCAGATCGTGGACATCGATGGCACGACCGGCATCGCGAAGCTGAGCTACGCCGCCGAGTACACGGCGACTGGCGTGGCAACGGCGGGTAGCGCGAACTCGTTCGTGCAATACACCCTGATGTACCCCTAAGCGCAAGGACGAATCTCTGATCTACAGGGATTGACGTACCAGCTTGCAAGCCGCCCGGCCGGCTCCGGCCGGCGGCTTGCGACAGGAGGTATCAACGCAAAGGACACGCATATGACACTCAGCATTCCGAAGTCGAAGTTATCGAGGATGATGGCGCTGGTTTCCGCATCGATTGCCTGCGCATCGATCGCGACAACGGCCGCCGCAGCCGTCGTCGTCTCGGGCACGCGCCTCGTCTTTCCCTCGCAAGAGCGCGAAATGACCCTCAAGGTCACGAATGACGGCCGCCTCCCCTCCCTGGTGCAGACGTGGATCGATACCGGGACCGAGAATGATTCACCTGACAAGATCGACGTGCCGTTCACGCTCACGCCGACCATGTTCCGCGTTGAGCCCGGCAAGGGCCAGACCCTGCGCATCATCTATACGAACGAGCCGTTGCCGACCGACAAGGAATCGCTGTTCTGGATCAACGTCCTGGACGTCCCCCCGAAGCCGGCCGCCGAAGACGAACGCAACCGCCTTCAGGTTGCCTTTCGCACGCGGATCAAAATGATGTACCGGCCGCAGGGACTGCCGGGTAAAGCCGAGGAAGCCCCGGCACTGCTCAAGTGGCACATCGCCAGGGACCCCGAAGCCAACCAGTATGTCCTGAAGACCGTCAACCCCAGTCCTTATGTCGTCAGCCTCGGCAGTGTCCAGTTGAAGATGGGCGGGAAAACGTTCGACGCAGGCATGGGCTATGTACTCCCCGGCGCGTCGCAGAAATTCCCGATCACGGGGCTGGAATCGGCGCCCGCCGCGGATGCGACGGTCGAGTTCAGCAGCATCGACGACTGGGGCGGCAACAAGAATGCGCAAGTGCCCGTCGCCATCGACCCGCGGCACTAGCCTGGCCGGTTAGCGCGGCCAGCGCATCCGGGCCAGCCGCACTGCTGGCCAATCAGAAATCCCACACAAGCAAGCGTTGCGCATCCATGCGCCACGTACCGAAGTCGGGCGGCAAGTTCGGACCGTAGATCCGATGGCGTGGTCCGATCCATGATCGCCTGATGAATTGCTCCAGGAGTGTTTTGTATGCCGCCGATTCAGCGTCCGAATTCCGATATTGGCCACATGCCGCAGTTGCGGCCAATATGCGCTTTGCTCCTGACCGGCCTGGCCGGCTGGCAGAGCAATGCGAACGCTGATGGTGGCACGCCCGAGCCGTTTCAAATCGCACAAGCCCAGTCCACGCCCCTTGAGTTCGAGAGCGGTTTTCTCAACAACAGCGGCGGCACCGTGGATCTGTCGAAGTTCCAGCGCAGCAATATCGTCCCGCCTGGAACATACAGCGTCGATATCTATGTCGAGCAAAACTGGGTGGGCCGCGCCAGTGTGCCGTTCAAGGCCGTAACCGGTTCCGCGGATGCCCAGCCTTGCTTCAATGAAGCGCTGCTGAAGCAGGCGGGCGTCAATCTTGGCAAGTTGCCTCACCATGTGAAGGCCACCTTCGCCGATCCGGATGCCTGCGTTCGCCTCGGGCAGGCCATTCCGGACGCGAGCACCAGTTTCGATTTCGGCGAGCAGCGGCTCAATCTCAGCATTCCGCAGATTTCGCTCGTTCGCAACGCGCGCGGATACGTGAGCCCCGACCAGTGGGATGCCGGCGTCCCCGTCGGCATGGTCGGCTACAACGCCAACGTCTACAGCACCAAGAGCCAGGGCGGCAATGCGCAGACCCAGGGATACCTGGGCCTGAATATCGGCGCCAACCTGGGGAGCTGGCATTTCCGTCACGACGGGTCGTATAACCTGGACGATAAAGGACGCCAGAAGTACCAGAACGTCGCCACCTATCTGCAACGCAACCTGCCATCGTTGTCGTCGCAACTCATCATCGGCGAGTCCTATACCTCGGGGGACCTGTTCGACTCCACCCAGTTCCGCGGGGTGCGCATTGCCTCGGACGACCGGATGCTGCCGGATTCGTTGCGCGGTTACGCGCCGGTCGTGCGCGGCGTGGCCAACAGCAATGCGAGAGTCTCGATTTCGCAGAACGGCGTCAAGCTCTACGAGACCACGGTCGCACCCGGTGCGTTCGAGATCGACGATCTCTACCCGACCGGGTACGGCGGCGACCTGCGCGTTACCGTCACGGAAGCGGACGGTTCCGTGCATTCGTTCTCCGTGCCGTATGCGGCCGTGCCGCTGTCGCTGCGTCCTGGCACCAGCCGCTACAGCGTGGTGGCGGGTGCGGTGCGCAATCAGCAGAGCTCGAAGAACCCGCTCTTCACCCAGGGCACCTGGCAGCACGGCTTCACCAACCTGCTGACCGGCTACGGCGGCATCACCGTGGCCGAAGGCTACGTGTCGGTGATGGCCGGCGGCGTGTTGAACACCTCATACGGCGCGCTCGGGGCGGACGTCACGCAGGCCCGCACCTCGATCCCGGGCGTGAAGCGCTTCGACGGCTCCAGTGTGCGGGTGAGCTATGCGAAAAACGTGGTGGCGACCGGCACCAACATCTCGATCGCAGCCTACCGTTATTCCACGGCCGGCTTCTTCGGGCTCAACGACGCCATGCTCGCCCGCGAGCAGGCCGAGCGCGGCCTGTCGATCGACACGGTCTACCGGCAACGCAATCGCGCGTCGCTGACACTCAACCAGCGGCTCGGCGAGCGCGGCGGCAACCTCAATGCCACCGCGTCCACGGCGACATACTGGAACCGCAGCGGCTCGGATGTGAGCTATTCGGTGGGCTACAGCAATGCCTACAAGAATCTCTCCTACAGTGTTTCCGCCACGCGCCAGCGCAACTCCGGCGGGCAGATGAGCACGCTGTACTACGTCGGCCTGACGATTCCGCTGGGCGGGAAGACGCCGGGCACGGTCACCGGAAGCTTGCTGCGCGATACCGCCGGACGCACCCAGCTGCAATCGTCGGTCTCCGGGTCGTCCGGCGTGGACAACAATCTCTCCTACGGCCTGAACGCCAATCACGCGAACGGCAGAGGCGGCTCGACGACCACTGGTGGCGCCAACGTGATGTACCGGGCCCCGAACGTCGAACTCGGCGCGAGCGTGAGCGGAGGTGCGGATTACCAGCAGGCCTCCGTCTCGGCACGCGGCGCCATGGTCGGGCATCCCGGCGGGATCACGCTGTCGCAGCCGCTTTCGGAAACCTTCGCGATTGTCGAAGCACCGGGAGCGGAAGGCGCGCGCGTGACGAATGCGTCGGGCGTGCGGATCGATAGCCGGGGCTACGCGATCGTGCCGTACCTCACGCCGTTCAACATGAACACGGTCGAGCTGGACCCGAAGGGGTTGTCGACCGATGTGGAACTCAAGGAAACGAGCCAGCGCGTGGCGCCGCTGGCGGGCTCGGTCCCGATGCTGAAGTTCGCCACGGAATCCGGGCGCTCCGCGCTGATCCAGCCTCGGCGGCCGAATGGCCAGCCGCTCCCGTTTGGCGCCACGGTGCTCAACGAGCGCGGCAAGGAAGTCGGCTCGGTCGGCCAGATGGGCAAGATCTTCGCGCGCGGCCTGGAATCGCAAGGCGAACTGACCGTCAGGTGGGGCAAGGACGAATCGTCGGTATGCCATGTCCCCTACAACCTGCCGGAGCGAAAGAAGCAAAAGGGGCTGCAGCCGCTGCAGCGGATCGATGCGGCCTGCGCGGATGGTGCGACTCGCCCGAACTATGCCTCGAATCAGGTGCGCCGCTAAACATCGGATCGGGTGCGCGGGATGCCGCGCCACGCTTGAGCAACGCAAGATCACAGGAATTGAGAGAAATCGGGATGAATATTCTGGAAGCTCCAGGAAGTGCCGGTGGCTCGCACCCATACGCGAAGAGACTGTCGACATGGTTCCTGTGGCGGGCGCGTGCATTCCAGGCGGCGGCCCATGCGCCGGCGTCCCGGATCAAGCCCGCGAGTCCCGATAGTACAAAGCGTGACCCGAATCGAGGCGCGGTATGGGAGGGAGAGATGTTCCCTCGCCTGCCGAAGGTAAAAATTCCGGCCATGCAACGGTTCCCTCAAATCCCCCAAGGTCTTACCGCGCATCTGATCCCGGCATGCGTTCTTGTCGTTGTCGCGTCGATTTCGCCGAAAGCACTTGCGATGACCGACCTGACGGCGTTTGGAACGACGCTGAACCTGCCAAGCACTTTGCCGGAAGGCACCGTGATCAGCCGCTACACGATTGCGTTGAGTCAACTCTGCGGCGCATTGCCGTCGTGCGAGATTGCTGCGATATCGCTCTGGCCGAACGGTGGAAGTACAATCCATTCCGGACCGTTAATCGAGACCAACGTATCGGGCATCTCGAGTCGCCTGCTGATGAACGGCCGGCCCGTCTCCAGGTTCGACTACAAAACCGGCGCCACAGTCATCGCCAATTCGCCGCTTGAAGTGCAACTCGTGCGCGACGGCCGCCCACTGTCGCCCGGCAGCCTCGCGGGCCAGCAAAACGGCAACCCGGGCTATTTCGGTCTGTGCTTGCCCTACGTTTGGGCAAACCCTGGCCAGGCATGCCTGTTTGGCCACCCCGGTTTCGCCATTGTTCTGAAGGCCACCATCAGGCTGATCAACGGCACCTGTTCGACACCGGATCAAAGCGTTACGCTGCCTCCCATGGTCGTGCACAAGCTCAAGGGCGTGGGATCGACCGGCGACATGTCGGGCACGAAGGGGTTCGAGCTTCGCTTCAACAACTGCCCACCCGGCTTCGCTCGCATCGGCTATGTACTCAGCCCGACCGCAGGCACGGCGCCCGCCTTCGCCGGCGCGCTGCCGGTCGACGGCGGCACGACGGCAAAGGGCGTGGCGATCCAGATCACCGGCAAGGACGGCGCGCCCGCGACGTTCAACCAACGGCTGCCGCTCGCCGCGTATAGCTCCTCGACCGGCGGCTCGTACTCGGTCCCGATGAACGCACGCTACATTCAAACCGAAGCGACGGTCACTCCCGGCACGATTTCCGGCATGATGTCCGTGCTGGTGGACTACCAGTAGCGCGGATCGTGCGCCTCGCCCGAACTATGCATCGAATCAGGTGCGCCGCTAAAAATCGGATCGGATACGCGGGATGCCGCGCAACGCTTGAGCAACGCAAAATCGCAGGAATTGAGAGAAATCGGGATGAATATTCTGGAAGCGCCAGGAAGTGCCGCCGGATCATATGCATACGCGAACAGGCTGTCGAAATGGCTCCTGCGGCTGGCGCTTGTATTCCAGGCGGCAGCCCATGCGCAGGCGTCCCGGATCAAGCTCGCGAGTCCCGATAGTACAAAGCGTGACCCGAATCGAGGCGCGGCATGGGAGCGAGAGATGTTCCCTCGCTTACCGGAGGTAAAAATTCCTGCCATGCAACAGTTTCATCAAATCCCCCGGGGTCTTACCGCGCGCCTGATCCCGGCATTCGTTCTTGTCGTTGTCGCGTCGATTTCGCCGAAAGCACTTGCGACGACCGACATGACGGCGTTTGGAGCGACGCTTAACCTGCCGAGCACCTTGCCGGCAGGCACCGTGATCAGCCGCTACACGATTCCGGTGAGTCAATTCTGCGGCGCATCGCCGTCGTGCGCGGTTGCTGCGGTATCGCTCTGGCCGAACGGCGCGAGTACACTCAATCCCGGACCGTTGATCGTGACCAACGTATCGGGCATCTCGACTCGCCTGCTGATCAACGGCCAGCCCGTCTCCTCGTTCGGCCACAAAACTGGCAACACCTTAATCCTCAGATCGCCGCTGGAAGTGCAACTGGTGCGCGACGCTCGCCCACTGTCGGCCGGCAGCCTCGCGGGCCAGCAAAACGGCCGCCCGGGCTATTTCAGTTTGTGCGTGCCCTACGATGTGCCAATATCTGGTAGCGCATGCTATGCGAGCCACCCCGGTCTCAGCATTGTTCTGAAGGCCACCGTCAGGCTGATCAACGGCACCTGTTCGACACCGGATCAAAGCGTCGCGCTGCCCGCCATGGTCGTGCACAAGCTCAAGGGCGTGGGATCGACCGGCGACATGTCGGGCACCAAGGGGTTCGAGCTTCGCTTCAACAACTGCCCACCCGGCTTCGCGCGCATCGGTTATACACTCAGCCCGACCGGAGGCGCGGCGCCCGCCTTCGCCGGCGCGCTGCCGGTCGCCGGCGGCACGACGGCAAAGGGCGTGGCGATCCAGATCACCGGCAAGGACGGCGCCCCCGCGACGTTCAATCAACGGCTGCCGCTCGCCGCATATAGCGCCTCGACCGGCGGCTCGTACTCGGTCCCGATGAACGCACGCTACATTCAAACCGAAGCGACGGTCACTCCCGGCACGATTTCCGGCATGATGGCCGTGCTGGTGGATTACCAGTAGCGCGGACTGTCCGCGCCGTCTGCCGCATGCCGTCGCGGCGAAGGGCATACCGTCAGTTGAACGCGCGATTGAGTCCGCCCGCGCGGCCGCCGGCCTCCTTCGGCGATGCAGCCGCTGCAGCGGATCGATGCGGCATGCGCGGATGGTGCGCCTCGCCCGAACTAGGCATCGAATCAGGTGCGCCGTTAGAGAATCAGATCGGATGCGTGGAACGCCGCGCAACGATTGCGCAACGCAAAATCATAATAAATTAGAAAAACATAAGGGAAATGGGATGAATATTCTGGAATCCACAAGAAGTGCCGCTGGATCGTACGCATACGCGAAGATACTGTCGAAATGGCTTCTGCCGCTGGTGCTTACATTCCCGGCTGCAGCCCACGCGCGGTCAGGATGAAGCGGCTCAGGGGGCGCCTACGGTGCCTTCGCCAGCTATACCGCGCAGTCTCGCCAGTGCGGCGGACGCTTGCCAACCTGCACCGTTCCACCATCTTCCCGCCCGTTACAGCAAAGCGTGGCGATTACACCTACGACCGGTGCTCTCCCTCTTGAACAATCAAAGATGAATTCCCCGAAAAAATGGCAGTTATGGCGGCTTGCCTCGCAGGGCAACGGATACTGCGCGCTTGCTACCGCCTCCCTGGCAAGCCTGCCGCCACAACAGCAGGACATGGCGCAAGGCATCGCGGCCAGGCTCTTGCCACGCGACCGCTACTCCGACGTCAAGGTGGCGCTTTTGGTCCTTGTCACGCTGGATCTGCGCAATGAAGCCCGCCCGCATGCCGGCGGCACCGCCGTGGGGCGAGCACTGCACTATGTCTACGCGCCCTGGAGTTTGCAATTTGCCTATCGGCAATTCAATCACACCGGCCCTGTTCCTCGCTGAAATCCCGTGGCACTGCCCTTTGCGCCAACGACGAAACGCCTTCTCGTCGACGGCGCGCAGTTTAGTACTCGTCCTATTCCAAACGGTCTGCAATCTCGATATCCTTGTTGCTTCAGGACGCCTTGTCGCCGGCATTTTCGCCATTTTGCTTCAGGCTATGGCTGTCGTGAGACCGCGGGATGCGGACGGTCAACAGCGCGGTGAAGAACCCATCCGTCTTTCAGCTCCAGGGACGATCAAGGTGACGACGCGTGGATGCGTGTCGGCCGCTCGTCGGCATCGGGGGCCTCGAAATCCGCGTCATCAATACTTATCGGGAAGCTCGGACGCGCAGGACGCCGCGCAGCGCTTGAGCAACGAAAAATTTATGTCGAGTCGTGCGGCTGCGCCGCACGGGATGTGACGCCAACGCGGGCATCTAGCCCAGGCAGAGATGGGAGCATGCACCCGATGATGCATTGCGGTGTTCGGATGGCATCGGGAACTTTGATGGATCCGACACGTGTATGGCAAGTGGACTTCTTATGCTATTTAAAATTACTTCGAGCGCTCTAATCCTGGGTGTCATGTTTCTGTCTGAATCAGCGTTTGCTGGTTGTACGGTAATTTGGCCTGGTACTTCGTTATCGCCGACACTTCCGACCACTCTCAGCCAGGTTCGAGATTCGTTAACCCCAGGGATTCAGTTTCCGTCATCGACTGCCGGAAGCGAATATGTTGCAGGAATCTCCGGCGCCGGCTGCCGGCTCGATGCAGTCGTCGTAACGCCGCTCGGGAGAGTGGTTCCGGGTGTGACGTATCAGGGCTACACCGGCCCCGCGGCTGTATTTGAAACCGGAATTCCCGGCATCGGTTACGCACTGGAAACAAAAAATATCAACACGTCATGGGTGTCTATTGGGGCTGGGCCAACTGTGTTTCCGGGCGGGCCATCCGGCTCTGGCGGTTGGGGTTACAACCAGCGGGTGACGCTCGTCGCAACGGGGGCTGTCCCAACGGGAACCTATCGTGTCCCGGCTCAAACCACCTCGACCCTAGGCGCCATGCTGGATGGAACTGTCGTGTCGAATCGACTGTCGTTAGGTATAGGTGCATTGAGCATCACCGTTACGGCAAGAGCATGCACGATCACGTCCGGCGCGACCAACGCGGTGGTCATGCCGCAGTTGGTGACGTATAGCCTGAAAGCGGTAGGAGATGTCTCTGCCGCCAAGTCGGCGCCGTTTTCGTTGGGACTCAAATGCGATGCGAACGTCAGTGTCTATGCAACCTTGACGGATGCGACCAATCCCGCGAATACCGGCAATATCCTTAGCCTGGCGAAGAATTCGACGGCAACTGGCTTGGGTATTCAGATAATGAAGCAAGGTACGACCAGTCCGTTGAATTTTGGGCCGGATTCATCGGTCAAGGGCAATAAGAATCAGTGGCTGGCCGGTAGATCGGCATCTGGTGGTGTGATCTCGGTGCCCCTCGAAGCGCGCTATATCAAGACGGCGGAAACGATCAAGCCGGGTGCCATGAGCGCGCTCAGCACCATCACTTTTTCGTATCAGTAGTAGCCACCGAATCCGGACGGAGAGACACAGGCTTTCCGGCTGATGCTGTAAATTTTCGGGAGATGGAAATGCCGGCAATGCACTGACAGGCCCGTTGGCGGCAATTCCACCGCCACCGGCGTGGGAATTCAAATGTTCCGCTCGGGCGAAACAACGCCGCCGGGGCTCGGTCCGGATTCGTCGGCGAAGGGAAACACCAACCAAAGGTATGTCTGCCGCTCGCGGGCGTCGGGTGGCAACGTCAACATTCCCCTGGCCGCAAAATATGTGAAGACCGAGCCGACCATCAAGCCGGGCTCGGTTAGCGCGCGGAGTACGGTCACGTTCTCGTATCAGTAGCATCAACCCGCTTCAACCGGTTTTCGGTTCGGTCTGCCTTGCCGCCCCCGCCGCCGCCGTCCTCATCTGGCGATGCGGCAGCACGCATCGGCCGCCGCGCCGGGTTTTCTTGCAAATTCCGCCGCATTTTCAAACTTGTCCGATTGTCTTCCCTGCCCAAGACACTCAGAATCTTGTTACTTCGCTAACGACAGCAGCGACGCACGATGCACGACGCGCACGCGCGTGCAAGACACCAAACACAAGACACCAAACGCAACACACAGCGACTGCCACCCCGGCCCATCAAGCGGCGCAGGCATTGGCGGGCTGGCGTTTCCGCAACAAACCTGCGCCTGCGTTCCAGGCAACGCGCGCAGCATGGGCAGCATGAAATCCATCCGCATTATCGGCGGCGCAGTTGCGCTGCTCCTGCTTCGGGCCCCCGCGGCCACCGCACAGTCACTGACACCGCATGCGGCCGCCGAGACCACAGAAACGACACGCCGCCAGGCGCAGCAGGTCGACGAGGCGTTCTCACGCGCCTCGTCCGCAGCGCCTGTGCTGTCGGGCGGCGAGGCATCTCCACACGCGACACTGGTCTTTCCCGTGGAGTCGCCTTGCTTCAACATCTCGCGCCTTGCATGGAAGAACGCCGAGGCGTTCGCATGGCTCGTGCGCGCTGTCCAGGTGCAGGACGTGTGCGTCGGGTCCGAGGGCATCACCCGCCTGCGCGACCATCTGCGCTACCAGCTCATCGAGCGCGGCTACCTCACCACGCAAGTGCTCATCGGCGAGCAGGACTTGCGCGCCGGCACGCTGGAAATCGAACTCGTGCCAGGGCGCATCGGCAGCATCGCCGAGACCGGCGATGCCCCGGGCCGCCGCCAGATGGCAATGCCGATGCGCGAAGGCGACGTGCTCAACCTGCGGGATCTCGACCAGACGCTGGAGAACATTCGCACCGTGGCCGGCGATGCATCGGTACGGATGGTGCTGGAGCCAGGCAAGGCGTTTGGCCAGACCGATCTCGCCATTCACCATGCGCCCGAGGTGCGGCGTTGGCGCGCCATCGTCACCGCCGACAACTCCGGCATCGACGCGACCGGCAAGAATCAGCTCGGCGGCGTACTGGTGCTTGACTCGCCCCTGGGACTTTACGACCAGCTCGTCGCCACCTACAACAACGACGCGCACCTGCGCAACCGAGCCGTCGGCTCGCGCGCGATGGGCCTGCAATGGACCGTGCCGCTTGGCTATGGCGCCTTCTGGCTGGGCGCGAACCAGTATGATTTCCTGCAGACGATCTCAACGACTGCCGGCAACCTGCCCTACACGGGCCGCACGCGTACGTTCGAGGTGGGCGCCAGCAGCGTGGCCTACCGTACCGGCACGATGAAGGGCACGGTGCGCGCCAGGCTGTCGCGGCGATCGGACGACGTCCGGCTTGGCCAATGGCCGATCGGCGTGCAGACGCGCGACATCACCAGCTACACACTCAGCTATTCCCACTATCAACGCACGAGCCGCATGACGGTCACCGCGGGCCTCGGCCTGCGCGGGAGCATTCCCGCGTGGTCGGCCAACAGCGGCTATGTGAGCGGAAAAACGCAATGGAACGGCCGCTACAGCATCCTCAGCGCCAATGCGAGCGTCGATGCCCCCTTCTCTCTCGCCGGGCAACGCCTGGGCTATCGCGCCAGCGCCAATGCCCAGGCCGCGCCGAATGCGATCCCGGCGACGGAAATGCTCTCGATCGGCAGCCGCTACACCGTGCGTGGCTTCGATGGCTCGCGCACGCTGATGGGGCAAAGCGGGTGGGTGCTGCGCAATGAAGTGGCGCTGGCGATCGGGAACACCGGGCAGGAAGCCTATGCCGCGGCTGACGCGGGCGCCGTGGGTGGCAGCGTGACGCGCGAACTCGCGGGGCGGACCCTCGTGGGCGCGGCGATCGGGGTCCGGGGCGCGTATGGCAGGGTTGGCTACGACGTGTCGGTTGGCATGCCGGTGGCCAAGCCGGCCGGGTTCGAGGCGGCCCGCGTGGCGGTGGCCGTGCAGCTATCCATGAGGCTATGACACCGGATGCACTGACATTGAATGGATCCACAACCTGACGGAGGAAGCCAACCACAGCCATCACTGAATCGCCCCCCCTGACCCGGCATGCCCGCCCCCAATCGGCACGGATCTCCGTATGCCGGCGGCCTGCCGTCTCTCACTTTACTTTCCATGGCCCAAATGATGAAAACGACATCCATGATTGCCCGCCCGCCCAGCTGCAGCAGCCTGCTGCGCGCACTGTTGCTGGCCGTCCCGGCGCTTCACGCCTCCATCGCGTCCGCACAGATCAGCGCGGCGCCTGGCGGCCCGGCTATCGGCGCGACCGCCAATGGCGTGCCGCTCGTGCAGATCAACGCGCCGAACGCCGCCGGCGTATCGCACAACCAGTTCCAGAACTACAACGTGGGCGCCAATGGCGTGGTGCTCAACAACAGCGCCAACGGCGCCGCCACGCAGATCGGCGGCAACGTCGCGGGCAATGCCGCGCTCGCCAATGGCGCCGCCAGCGTCATCCTGAACGAGGTGGTCGGCAGCTCCCGCACCATGTTGAATGGCGCCACGGAAATCGCCGGGCAGCGCGCCGCGCTGATCGTGGCCAACCCGAACGGCATCTCCGTCGATGGCGGCAGCGTGCTGAACGCCTCCCGCGTCACACTGACCACGGGCACCCCTAACCTCACCAGCGGCGGCGCCGTATCCGGCTTCGCGGTGGCCGGCGGCGACATCGCCATCAGCGGCCGGGGGTTCGATGCCGGCACGGTGGACAAGGTCGACCTGCTGTCGCGCTCCATGAAGATCGACGCGGCAGTCCGTGCCAAGGACCTGATCCGCGCCGTGGCGGGGCGCAACGATATCGCCTATGACGGCGAACGCGTCGACGCCGCGCAGACGACCAACGGGAAAGATATCGTTCCCGTGCACGCGATCGATGTGGCCGCGCTGGGCGGCATGTACGCCAACGCCATTTCGCTGCGAAGCACCGAAGGTGGCGCCGGCGTGAACATCGCAGGCAAGGTGCAGGCGCTCACGGGTGACCTGACGATCAAGAAGACCGGCATGGTCGTCACATCGGCAGGCCAGGGCGGCGAGCAGGCCAACGCCGACATCGAGCCCGGTTTCGTCGTCGCCGGGAAAGCCACCGAGGACAAGATCCGCGTACGGTCGGGCGCGCAGCTGCTCGCGGCAGGCACCACCGATATCAATTCGAACAGCCTGGACAATGCCGGCGCGATCCGCGGCGCATCCGGCGCCACGATCAAGGTGGCATCGCTGATCAATGACGGCACCATCGCGTCGGACGGCGACATCACGCTGAACACGGCCACGCTGCAGAACACGAAGACGATCAAGGCCGGCGGCACGCTTTCGGCCAAGACGGCGGACTTCTCCAATGGCGCGCAAGGCACCATGGAAGCGCAGCAGGACCTTTCCGTATTCGCCGCAACCCTGATTAACGATGGCGTTGTCCGTTCCAACGCGGGTGAGCTCAAGCTCGATGCCGCAACCATCACCAACACAGGCACGGTCAGCAGCGCGACTGGCATCACCACGGTGAAGGCGGCGGAATTTTCGAACTCCGGCAAGATCACCGCGAGCCGGGACCTGTCGGTCAAGATAACGTCCGGCAGGAACGAAGGCACGCTGTCCAGCGAGCACGGCAACCTCGACGTCTCCAGCACCACCTTCACCAACCTCGACCGCCTGTCCGCCAAAGAGGGCGAGGTGACGGTGCGCTCGCCGATCTTCGTCAACTCCGGGACCATCGAGCAGGCCCAGCTTGTGGAGCTGCCCTTGGTGCCGGTCAAGCCTGTGGAGCCTGAGGAGCCAGTCAAGCCCGTGAAGCCGGTGAAGCCACCCAAACCCGTGAAGCCAGCCAAGCCCGCCAAGAACTGGTGGGCACAACAATGGTCCGCACCCGTCGTCGGCGCTTGGGGGCAAGCGACGCCCGTCAGCTGGAATACGCGCTGGAACTGACGCGCTGAAGGCATCCGCGGCATAGCGCGACGCGGATGACGAAAGGCGAAGCGGGCGCCTTCCCGGCGCCCGCCTTTCGCGGGCGTTTCGTATGCCAACCTTGGTGTCTGTTCTTTTGATCGCTGCCGCAACGCACCGGCACGCTGCCAAAGCCAACTTTGCCGACTTTGCGGACTTCGCCGGCGTGGCTGGCTTTCGTGGCGCCGGCAAAAAAAAACCCAGGCTGTCACGGGGATAACAGCCTGGGGCGCGATTGCGGGGTCGGAGGGGGTCGCCCACTCAGCAAATGTAGACCGTCGGCACATAGGGGTATGCCGACAAACGAAAGTCTAACGAGATTGCATCGCGCCGGAAATCGGATAAGTCTGATTTTTTATGGCGCTTGCAATCGGATAAGTCCGAATTTAAAAACCGGCGCAATTGCCCTGCACCTCAGTCCAGGCGCGCATCGAGGCCGAAAATGCGGACTTCGAAAGCCGGTTCTGCGGTGATGCAGATTCGTACTTGTCCGATTTTCATCTGATTTTAGCGATGCTAATATCACTCCACTGACCAGCTTCGCCCGGATAGGCCGGCCGCGTTGCGTCGTTTTTGCGCTTCGGAGATAAGCCTTGTCTAGTTCCGTTATTCCTTCCCAACTCGATGTGCCACCACCATGGGGCACACGCTTCGATGTGCGCGATACGCTTGCCGCGTACCGTGCGGAGGCCGTCAAAGTCCATCTTGCCAGCACGGCCCCCACCCTGGCGCGGGCGTTGCGCCGCGCGCGGCTGCGCGGGCTGGCTGCCGGCACGGTAGGCTGTGGCATGGCGGCGGCGGCGTGGCTGTTGGCGGCTTGGTTGACGGGCCCCGCGCCCGAGCCCTTGCCTTCGTTCCAGCCTGTGTCCATGCCCGGGTCCATGCCAGTGACCTCGCCTGCGCGATTGCCCGCACCGGATGCCGGGCTGCAAGCCGCTGTGGCCGACCGGCCGGAAGCCGTGGCGGCCGCGGTTGACTCGCCCACGCCTGCGGCGCCTCTGCCCGCCCCTTTGCGGGCTGATAGCGCAACCGCCAGCACAGCCACCAGTCCTGTCGCCGCACCGGTCGAGCGCGCCATGGCCCGCAGGCATTCGCATGCCGACCCGGTTCCTCCCAGGCAGGTGGCCGGGCGCAGTGCCGGGACGCCGGTAGCCGATGATGCTGGAGATAACGCCGGCCATAGCACTAGCGATAGCGTCGGCCATAGCGCTGGCTATATGTTGGCTGCGCCCGCGTACGATGCCGGCTCGCGCCCGAGCGCCGTGGCCTATCTGCCGCCCGACTCGCACTTCACGTTGCATGGGCACTCCCGGCTGATCGACGAGTAAGGCTGCTGCCTTCCACGTGCGCCGGTTTCATCGACTCGATCCCGGGCGCCGTGGAAGTCAAACTGGCCGCGAGCCAAGCGCAACGCGCGTCGCTCCCGGCCAGCATCCTGACATCGACTTTTCCAGGCGCCCGCTTCGCTTTCGCTCGCGCTTTCGTTTTCGTTTTCGGTTGAGCAATGCGCCATGCCCGGAGACCGCGCTTTGTCGTCGAGCGCCACGCTTTTCGTACTTGTCCGATTCAAATCTGGCGAATGCGTATCTAGAATGCCCCGGCTGATCCCATTCTCTCAACGCTCCCCGTCAACGCCTCCATACTCACTTCATTATTTTCAATAACGGATTCAGGTTTGGTGTATTTGGTATTGGGCGGAGCAAGCCGGGCACGCCTCCATGAAACTGCAACCGACCGGAATTTCCGTCGCCATCCTCACCATGCTGTTCCCGGCCATTCCGCTGGCCACGGCAGCGACGGCCTACCCCAGCATCGATCTCTCCCCACCCGATGGGGAGAACCGGGTGCTCTTCCCCGGTGACACGGTCACGCGTGCGGATGCCGGCGCAGCGGTCAATATCAGGGGAACCAACAACTCTCTTTCGGGTAACAGCGTCAGCATCCGGGCCGGCATCGCAGGCACAAGCGTCGGCGCGCAGGGCGTCACCGTCAGCGCCGGCGGCACGCTGGGACTGTCCGACAGCAACCTTACCGCGCTGGGCGAGTTCAACGCCGATGCCTTGGTCGTGCGCGATGCGGGCAGCCTAGCGACCCTGAACGGCACGCGGACAACGACCGAGGGTCGATATTCCTACGGCGTGCACGCCATCGACGGCGGGCGCGCCGAGGTGACCGGCGGCTCGGTTTCCACCCAGGGAGACGAAGCCCATGGCCTGCACGCAGCGGGGACGGATGCCGTGATTACCGCCCGCGAAACGCAGATCACCGTCCTTGGCGACGGCGCCTCGGCAGTCCACGCAGCGGATGGCGCCAGCGTCGTCCTGGATCAGGCGAGGCTCCATGCCACCGCCGCCACGAATTGGGGCGGCAAAGGCATCAGCGTCGAGCGCGGCGCGGTGACCGCAACCAACGCCGAGATCGTCTCGGTCCGCGGCACCGGCATCCACGCGGCCGGCGGCAGCATCTCGTACTTCAACGGCACCATCGATGCGTATCGCGACGGCGTGTATCTCACCAGGGCCGGTGGCGCGGTATTCACCCCGTCCAAAGCCGAGTTGCGCGATGTGGTGGTGCATGCCGAGACGGGTTCCGGCATCGACGCAAACGCCGATGGTGTCCATGCCAGGCTGGAACGCGTGCAGATCAGCAGCAATGGTTCGTTCGTGGCTGGCATCCGGGTTCCGAGCGAGAGCGTCGTGCTGGCCAAGGACGTCTCCATCAGGATGACCGGGGAAAACGCCTTGGGCGTGGACAACCGGGCGGGCGCAGTCACCATGGACGGCGGCTCGATCACGACGCTTGGCGCCAGCGGGCACGGCATCTACGTGTCCGAACTCTATGGCGGCAGCGGCACCAGCGCGACGACCACCGCGCACGGCGTCGCCGTCGAGACCTTCGGCAACGCTGCCATCGGTGTGGTCTCGCGCCTGTCCGGGTCCCGTGTCGTGCTGGAAGGTGGCTCGGTCACCACGCACGGCGACACGGCCTACGGCCTGCTCGCCAACGGCGCGCGCCTGGAAGCAACCGGTACCATCGTGCGCACCGCTGGCGACAACGCCCATGGACTGATGATGGGCAACCAGGGCGCGCAGGCCAGCCTGGACGGCGTCGACATACGCACCGGCGGCACAGGCGCCAATGGCATGCAGGCCTACTCGAACACGCCCGGCGTCGACAACGCGATAGGGATCCGCAACAGCCATATCGAGGCCGCGCGCGGCAATGGCATCTCGGTCGAAGGCGGCGGCCTCATCGCCAACCTGGTCGACACCACGATCATCGGTGGATCCCGCAGCGGCGAAGGCACATTGCTGTACGTGGACGAACGGCGCCTCTCCACACCAAGCGGCAGCACTACGATCGCCGCACGCAATGTGCAACTCAACGCGCAGCGCAGCCACCTGGTGGGTGACGTGCTGCTCGACAGCGGGTCGGCCAGCGTAACCCTGCGCGACCACTCCGTGTTGACCGGCACCTTGCGCAACAACGCCGGGCGGACGCTGGATACGCTGAGCATTGACGGCAGCAGCACCTGGCGCGTGCGCGGGAACTCGGCGGTGGCGCGCCTGGACAATGCGGGCACGGTGTCGTTTGCCACCCCGGGCAGCGGCTTCAAGGTGCTGGACGTGACCGGCAACCTCGGCGGCGGCGGCCTGTTCGAGATGCGCACCGACCTGGGCGCCGGCCAGGGGGACCTGCTGCGTGTCGCCGGCACCGTCACGGGCAATCACCGCGTGCTGGTCGCCAACAGCGGCGCCGAGCCACTGGCCGGCCACGGGTCCCTGAGGATCATTCAGAGCGAGGGCGGCCCGGGGTCGTTCGCGCTCGCAAACCGCGATCAATTGGTAGACGCCGGCACCTATCGCTATGCGCTGAAAAGCAGCGACACGGTTAACGGCCGCGCCACCGACTGGAGCCTCGTCAACGCCATCGAGCTGTCGCCGGAAGCGGTGCCGGCGCCAGACCAGTCCCGGATCGGGCCGCCTGACAACCTGTCCACGGCCGCCAACGCCGCGGTCAATACGTCCAGCGCAGGTACCGCGCACGCGATCTGGCATGCCGAAACAGGCACGCTGGCCAAGCGGATGGGTGAGTTGCGCCAGGGCAAGAACGAAGGTGGCGTCTGGGTGCGGGGTTTCGGCGAGCGCCAGAAGCTCGACAATCGCGGCGCTCGCTCGTTCGAGCAGACCGTGGGCGGCCTGGCGGTCGGCGTCGACAAGTCCCTGCCGGTCGAAGGCGGGCGTTGGTACGTCGGCGCCATGACCGGATACAGTTCGACCGACCGCCGTTTTCGTGACGAAGGCACGGGCGGCGCCGATAGCTACCACTTCGGTGGCTATGCCACCTGGCTGGCTGACGCCGGCTGGTACGTCGACGGCATGTTCAAGGCCAACAAAATCCAGCAGAACTTCGCGGTGGTGGCGACCGACGGCCAGTCGGTGAAGGCCGCCTCCCACCAGAACGCCATCGGCGTGTCGGTGGAAGCCGGCCGCCAGATGCCGTTCGGTTTCGGCTGGTTCGTCGAGCCTCAGGTGGCGTTGTCGATGCTCCGCGCCAGCGGCGCCAGCTACCGCGCCAGCAACGGTCTGCAGGTCGATGCCGGCAGCGGCAATTCGATGCGCCTGCGCGTTGGTTCCCTGCTCGGCCGCCACATTGCATTTGCCAATGGCAACGCCGTGCAGCCCTACCTCAAGCTGAGCCTGTCGCAGGAGCTTGACGGCAGGAGCACGGTACGCACCAACGGCGTGGCTACCCGGACCGATCTGTCCGGCGGCCTTGCCGAGCTGGGCGTGGGCGTTGCTGCGTCACTGGGCACGAACCACCGCCTGTACGCCGACTACGGGTACGCAAGCGGCGCCAGGCTCGACAAACCGTGGACGCTCAGCATGGGCTACAGGTACAGCTGGTGATTTCGGGCAAAAAACCCAAGCCCGAACCCAAACCCAAACCCAATCTGCGCCCTATTTGCCCCTATCCGCCCAAGGATCATCGCCCGTGCGCCGGCTTGCCCAGGTGCTCGGCGAACCAGCTTGCAGCCGCGCGGCTGGTCTGGTCGAAATGCTCCGTGTAAACCGAGTAGTGCCCGCCGCCAAGCAGCAGCAGTTGCTTGGGCTGGTGCGCCTGGTTAAAGGCCTCTTGCTGCAGGTCGGCTGGTGTCAGGCCATCTTCGGTCGCAACGATCATCAGCAGCGGCGTTGGCGCGATACGCCGGATGTAGGCACCCGGCTCATAGGCGCGCGCCAGTTCCAGCGAGCGCAGCGTGACCGCGTTGGCCCACGACGGGCAGCGCTGCGCTTCGCCATGCATGTAGTCGTACGAATCGCGGCCGGGATAGGCGACCGGCGCATCGGGCTCGGCATCAATCATGCGTAATGTCGCCGGCGCTGCTCCGGCAAAGCGGGCCTCGCGGTCCGCCTCGAACGCGGCCTGCAGTGTGCGCGCCTTGTCGTAGCGCACGCGCCGCTGCGCGGCGGCAAAGCCGCTGATGGTCGGGACCTGGCTGACCACGCACCTGACCCGTTTGTCGATGGCGGCCACGACCAGGGCATGCCCGCCGCTGTAGCTCGATCCCCAGATGCCGATGCGCTCCCGGTCGACCTCGGGCCGGCTGCGCACGTAGGAGATCGCCGCGCGGAAATCCTCGATCTGCCAGGCGGGATCGATCTCCTGGCGGGGCTGCCCGCCGCTGCGGCCCAGCCGCCGGAAATCGAACGTCAGGGCCGCGATGCCCTCATTGACAACTGCCGCGGCGTAGTCCTCCAGGTCACCGCCCGCCACCATCGACCACCCGTGCGCAAGCACCACGGCCGGCACCTGGCCCGTGGTGCCCGCAGGCAAGTAGAACGTACCGCGGATCACGTCGCCATCCAGTGTGAATTCGATCGGTTCTGCCGATCCATTCACGCGCACCTTGTTTTGCGCAGTCTTGCTCAACGCCCCTTCTGCTTTGCCCATATCGCCAGATAATTCAAGTAGTAACCGCGCCATTCTGCCGATGTGCAGTTTTGGGAACAAGTGCTAATATCCTGCCGATTAATCGCACTTTCCGATTGATTAAACAATGCGTGTCAGGAGGCATGGATGGACCTGAAGCAACTGGAGTGCTTTCTGGCAGTCGCGCGCGAGTTGCACTTCGGCCGGGCCGCCGCGAAGCTCTACGTGAGCCAATCGTCGGTATCCGAGGCGGTCAAGGCGCTGGAGCACGCGCTGGGCGGGCTGCTGTTCGATCGCACCAGCCGGCGTGTCGCGCTGACGCCGCTGGGCGAGACACTGCGCAACGGCGCTGCGCCAGCGATCATTCAGCTCAAGGCATCCATCGAGGACTGCAAGCAGCAGGCGGCGGGCAAGCCACGTTTGCTGAAGATCGGTTTTCTCGGCGGTGGCCTTTATGAACTGCACCAGCCGTTCGTGACCGAAGCCAAGGCCGCGCACCCCGAAATCGAGCTGGAATTCGTGGAACTGACCTATGTGACGCACTACGCCGCTGTCAGCGACGGCACGGTGGATGCGGCTTTCTGCCGGCTGCCGCTGGGGGCCGACGGCCTGCGCCATGGGCCCGTGATCATGCGAGACCAGCGCATGCTGTGCGTGCCGCAGGACCACGCTCTGGCCGCCACCGGATTGGTGGACCCTGAGTTGCTGGCGCAGGAGCGGCTGGTGCGCATGGTGCCGGGCTCGGTCAACCAGGAATGGCAGGACTATCACTTCCCGCACCACACCCCGCAGGGCAAGCCGATCGGCGAAGGGCCAGTGATACGCACCATCCGTGAAGCCATTGCTGCCGTCGGCACCAAACAGGCCTTGCTCATGCTGACCAAGCGCGCCGCCAGCTACTACGCGACGCCGCAGATCGCGTTCGTCGAAATCGATCTGCCGGCCATGCCGTCGGCACTGGTGTGGCGGGCCGACGACAGGAGACCGATCATTCAGGAACTGAACGCGCTGTTGCTGCGCATTGGCAGCCGCTACGGCATCGCTCCCGCCTGAGCCCGGGCCGGCCTTGGTCTTGCCCTCATTGCTGACCTCATTGCTGACCTCATTGCTGACCTTGACGCTGTACTTAATGTTGCCTTAAGCCAGCGCGGACTAGCATCTGCCAATCCTGGCGGGCAGGCGACTGCCGCGCCACGCCCAACGCAGCACGAAGGAGTTCAACATGACAGCACGCCCCACTTGCGAGGCCAGCGCCGCAGCGGCCAGCAAAGTGCCGGAAGTCACACTGGCATTCTGGCTGATCAAGATCGCTGCGACCACGCTCGGGGAGACCGGCGGCGATGCGCTGTCCATGACGATGGGACTGGGCTACCTGGTCAGCACAGCGATCTTTGCGGCGGTGTTCCTGGTGGTGGTCTGTGCCCAGGTTCGCGCCAGGCACTTCCGGCCGCTGCTGTACTGGGCCACCATCGTGGCCACCACCACGGTCGGCACAACCCTGGCGGACTTCGCCGACCGCTCGCTCGGCATTGGCTACGCCGGGGGATCCGCGTTGCTGGCACTGCTGTTGCTGCTGTCGCTGGCGTTGTGGTATCGCTGGCTTGGCACGGTCTCGGTCGACAGCGTGCATTCGCCGCGCGCCGAGCTGTGCTACTGGGTCACCATCATGTTCTCGCAGACGCTTGGCACAGCGCTGGGAGACTGGACTGCCGACACGGCCGGGATGGGCTACGTCGGCGGCATGGCGATCTTCGGCTCGTTGCTGGCATTGTTAGCCCTGGCCTACTACCGCACGCGGATCTCACGCACGCTGCTGTTCTGGGCGGCTTTCATCCTGACGCGCCCGCTTGGGGCGGTGGTGGGGGACTTCCTCGACAAGCCCCTGCAATCCGGCGGGCTGGCGCTGGGTCGCTTCAGTGCTTCGGCAGCGCTGCTGGGCTTCATGGCGCTTTGCCTGCTGCTGATGCCGCAGCGGGCCGCGGCCCGGGCCCGGCACTAGCGGCCGGAGCCCGATGCATTCGCCTGCGGCGAGGATGCGAGCAGTGCCAGGAAACCAGCGGCGGCACCCTTCGTCCGACCCGGGTTTGATGGGCGGCTTGATACCGATCAAGCACCGGGCCGGCGCCGTACCTATAGTGTTATGTGGCTTGGCTTCATCCCGCCGAACCTTCATCGTTTCCATCCGCCAGGAGTGCGCCATGAACGACGTCAGATCCGCATTTTCCGTCCACCGCGTCGTGCTACAGCGCGATGTCAACGTCCTGCTGGCCGATGTGCAGGCATTGCTGCGCGACGCCGCCGCCTTGACCGGCGAGCAAGCCGGCCAGGCCCGTGAACAGTTCAAGGCGCGGCTGGAGGCGCTGCAGCTGCGCCTGCGTGAACTGCAGGCGCAAGGCCGCGACCAAGTGCGCGATCTGGCCGATGCGGGAGAAGCGTACGTGCAGTCGCACCCATGGCGCGCGCTTGGCGCGGCCGCGGCCGTTGCCGCCGTATGCGGGGTGCTTGTCGCGATGTCGGTCTCGCGCCGCGATTGAAGGCGGAATGATGGCCGATTGATAGCGGATCGAAGGCAATATGGCGCCTGCGCAGCCTCGCTACCATCGCTGGCTCGACCTCGGGCTTCTGGCGACCTGCGCGCTCACGCTGAGCGCGGGATCGCTGCTGTACTGGTTCGAATCGGCGGCGCTTGCCCGCACCGCGTGGCTGATCGGCGTCCTGCCGGTACTGATCGCCCTGGCCGCCAGCACCGTGCTCGCGGCGTGGCGCCGCAAAGCCGGCGTGGATGTCCTGGCTCTGCTGGCCATCGGCTTCGCATGGTGGCTGGGCGAGCACTTTGCCGCCGCCGTGATTGCCCTGATGCTGGCCAGCGGACGCGCACTGGAAAGCTATGCGCAAGCGCGCGCCGCCAGTGAGATGAGCGCGCTGCTGCGCCACGCGCCGCGCGAAGCCAGCCGGTTCGAAGACGGCGAATGGCGCCCGGTACCGCTGGAGCTTGTGCGCCCCGGTGACCGGCTGCTGGTACGCGCGGGCGAGGTGGTGCCCGCCGATGGGACGCTGCTCCAGGCTGCCGAGCTGGATGAATCCACCCTGACCGGCGAGGCCATGCCGCTGCGCCGCGCACCGGGCGAGCCACTGCGCAGCGGCGTGGTCAACGCCGGCGCGCCGTTCGAGATGCTCGCCGGCGCCACGGCGGCACAAAGTACCTATTCGGGCATTGTCCGCCTTGTGATGGCGGCGCAACAAAGCCGCAGCCCGTCCATACGCCTGGCTGACCGCTACGCCCTGCTGCTGGTACCGCTGGCGCTGGCCGTCGCCGGTGCGGCCTGGATCATCACCGGCGATGCGCGCCGGGCACTCGCGGTGCTGGTGGTCGCCACCCCCTGCCCGCTGATCCTGGCGGTGCCGGTGGCCATCGTCTGCGGCATGTCGCGCGCTGCCAGCCGGGGCATCCTGGTCAAAAGCGGCGGTGCGCTGGAGCGGCTGGCGCAATGCCGCGTGCTGTTTTTCGACAAGACCGGAACGCTGACCACGGGCCAGGCCCGCATCTCGGCCATCGAGGCGGCGCCGGGACACGCGCAGGACGAAGTGCTGCGCCTGGCAGCTTCGCTGGCGCAAGCCTCGGTCCATGCCAGCTCCCGCGCGCTGGTCGCCACGGCGCGCGAGCGCGGCCTGGCGCTGGCGTTGCCGGGCAAGGTCGCGGAGGATCCCGGCGCCGGCCTGCGCGGCACGATCGACGGGCATGTGGTCACCATCGGCTCCCTGGCGCACGTGGCCAGCGAAACCGCGCCCACGCCGTGGAGCACGGCATGGGTGCGGCGCATGGGCCATGAGGGCGCGTCGGCCGTCTTTCTTGGCGTCGATGGCGCCATGTGCGGCGCGCTGCAGCTTGCGGACCAGATCCGGCTTGATACGCCGCGCGCGCTCAGGCTGCTCAGGCAGGCCGGCATCCAGCGCATGGTGATGCTGACCGGCGACCGCGAAGACGTGGCGCGGATGACAGGCGCGATGCTGGGCGTGACGCAAGTGCGCGCCCAGCAAACGCCCGCGCAAAAGCTAGCGGCAATCCGCGAGGCACAACGCGACGGCACGGTCATCATGGTTGGCGACGGCGTCAACGACGCGCCCGCGCTGGCCGCCGCCGATGTCGGCGTGGCCATGGGCGCGGCAGGCGCGGCCGCGTCGGCGCAGGCTGCGGACGTGGTACTGCTGGTCGACCGCCTGGACCGCCTGGCCGAGGCGATGCAGATCGCCCGGCGCACGCGCCACATTGCCGTGCAAAGCGTCGTGGCGGGCATGGCGCTGTCGCTGGTGGCCATGATCGCGGCCGCATTCGGCTACCTGCCGCCACTGGCGGGCGCGCTGCTGCAAGAAGTGATCGATGTCGTTGTGATTCTCAACGCGCTGCGGGCACGCAAGCCTGGGCCTGAATGGAAGCCCGCGCAAATCACCGCGGCCGAGGCCGCCAGGCTGAAGACAGAGCATGGCGAGCTGGGGCAGGTGCTCGACCAGGTGAGATCGATGGCGGATCGCGTAGCCAGCCTCCCAGGTCATGCTGCCGCGACCGAACTGGCGGCGCTCAACCAGGCACTGCGCGAGCAATTGCTCGCGCATGAGATCCACGACGACGCCGACCTCTATCCGGAACTCGCGCGGCGCCTCGGCGGCCAGGACCCGCTGGCGGCGCTCAGCGGCGGGCATCGCGAGATATTCCACCTGGTCGGCATGCTGGAGCGCATCGCCGCGGACCAGCCCGCGGACGGCATCGAGCTGCAAAGCGCGCAGGAAATCCGGCGTCTGCTCTATGAGCTCAATGCGATCCTGCGCCTGCATTTCGCGCAGGAAGACGAGCTGTATCACGCGCTGGGGGACGTCTGACGATCTGCCCGCGGCACGGCGTGCCCGGGCCGGCGTCAGCGCAACCACGCCAGCGCGAGCGCCGCGGCCCAGGTCACTGCGCCAGCCAGCACAAGCCCCGCACCGACACGCAAGGCAAAGGCACGCCCGCCCGCGGCAGCCAGCACGATCTTGGTCGCGGTGTTGGCGGAAAAAGCCGCCAGCACCGGCCACACCGCCGCCTCTGCCGGCATGCGTCCCGCCGCTACCTGCGCGGCAACCGACACGGTTGCGGCATGCGCATCGGCAAACCCGCCGGCCACGGCAACCACCATCAGCATCCCGGCCCCGGACGAGGCCCGCGTGGCGCCATTGACCAGCAAGAGCAAGGCCATGAGCAGCACGAACCCTGCCGCTACGCGCCAGTCCAGCGAGCGGCCCGCCAGTTGTGCGCCATCCTGTGCACCGTCCCGCACGGCTGGCCTGCGCGCTGCCAGCCAGAGCCAGACGCCGGCATAGAGGCCCATTGCCGTGAGTCCGGCCGCGAGGGGCAATGCCAATGGCCGCAGCGCTGCCGCGCTGGTCGCCGCCAGCAACAGCAGCATCTGCACGAACGTGGCCACGCTGGAAAGCAGCGCGGCCGCCACGGCCGCATCGCGCAGGCCCGGCGTCCTGCGCACCATCACCGCCATCGAGCCGATGGTCGCCGCGCTGGAGACGAAGCCACCGAAAAGGCCGGTCACCGGCAGGCCTACCCGCTCGCCGAACAGCCGCGTGGCAATATGCCCGGCAGCGCCCATCAGCATCACCAGCATCGCCACCAGCCAGAGTGTGCGCGGGTTCCAGGCGTCGAACGGGCCCATGTAGCGGTCGGGCAACAAAGGCCAGATCACCAGCGCCGCTACCGCCAGCATCAAGGCATCGCTCAGCTCCTGCCGGCTCAGCGCGTTGCGCACCAGGCCGTGCAGGGTTGCCTTGCCGTGCAGCAGGATCGCAAGGACGGTGGCAATGCCGGCGGCAAGCGCCGGATGCGTCACGGCCAGCGCGCCGAGCAAGACCGTGCACAGCAACGCAATCTCCGTGGTCATGCCGGGATCCCCGGCCGCTGTGTGGCGGTAGCCCAGGGCTGCCAGGCCGGCAATCGCCAGGAGGACCGCCGGCAATAATCCCGCGTTGGGCAGGAACGCGCCCAGCGCGCCGCTGACGCTGGCAATGGCAAACGTGCGCAAGCCGGCCGGCGCCTCGCCACCGTCGGCCGCCTGGCTGCGCTCCCGCTCCAGCCCGATCGCAAGGCCGATGCCGAGCGCGACGCTAAATGCCACGACCGTGTGATCCATGCTATCCCCCCGGAAACGGTCAAGCTTACCGGCACCATTGCATCCAGTCTGGACCATGCCTGCGCAAGCAGCTTGATGTGCCGCAAGCTTGATGCGGATCAACCAGCGCCGGCGGCACGCTTCTAGAATCATCGGATGGGCGAAACCGGGATCTTCCGTCGTCGCGCGACTTGCGTGAGACATATCCGGTGAGACAGGCCCGGTGAGACAGGCCCGCCCTGACCGCTGACAATAGTTGGCGGCACAGCAACAATCCACGCGCATTACCGCACTATCTCGTGTTACCGCGCGCATCCAGGAGATTCACCATGACAGACCAGACCGACATCCCCCTCGCATTTTTCACCGCCAATTGCGAGGCGGGCCTGCGCGCGCTGACCTTGATGCAGGAGAGCCGGCAGCGCTTTCTCGAACTCCAGCTCGATGCGGTACGCAAGGACATCAAGACCTTGCACGATGCAGGCGCGCAGCTGGCGAATGCCGGTGACTTCGCCACGCTTGCCACCCTGCCGGCCACCTTCGCGCAAAACCAGGCCGAGCACTACGCGCAGCGGATGCAAGCCTGGATGAATCTCGCCATTCACAATCAGACCGCCATGGTGGAACAAATGCGGGAAGCCGCAGAGACCTGGCAGCGCTGCCAGGCAGCGACGCTGCAGCAGGCCGGGAGCACCGCTTCGCTGCCCACGCCAGTGCAGGAGATGTTCGAAAAATTCAGCCAGGCGGCGGCCATGCTGAACGGGACCGCCGGCGGCACCGGCGCCGCTACCCGGAAGCGGCCCATGCCTGCCTAATCCAGCGCATACGAACGAAGATACTCCGGCATCGTGACAGCCCAGCGCAGTTCCCGCTCGATGCGCTGGCGCAGGGCGTCGCTCGCGGCGGGCTCGCCGTGCACCACGAAGGTCTGCCGGGGCGCGCTGCCGAAGCCGCCGAGCCATGTCATCAGCTCACCGGCGTCGGCATGGGCCGAGAGCGAAGTAATCTGCTCCACCGAGGCCTGGATGGCAACCTGCTTGCCATGGATGCGCAGTTCACGCATGCCCGAGGCCAGCGCCGCGCCCCGCGTACCGGCGGCCTGGAAGCCGGATAGCAATATCGTATTGCGCGCATCCTGGCCATAGGTCTCCAGGTGATGCACCACCCGCCCGCCGGTTGCCATGCCGCTGCCGGCCAGGATGATCTTGGGCGCGCGGTCGCGGTTCAGCCACATGGACTGCTGCATGCTCTGGACCAGGACGGCGATATGGCAGGCCGCCGCGCAGGCGGTGCGGTCGATCCGCAGTTCGTCCGGGTGCAAGGCGAAGATCGTGGTGGCGTCGATCGCCATCGGGCTGTTGAGGTAGATCGGCACCTGGGGAATGCGGTTTTGCTCGCGCAGCTTGTAGAGGCAGTACAGCAGCGCCTGGGTGCGCCCGACGGCAAACGCGGGAATCACCACGCTGCCGCCGCGGCCGATGGTGCGGCTGACGACCTCGCCCAGCGTGTCGAGCGGATCATCCGCGGGATGGGCGCGGTCGCCGTAGGTGGACTCGACCAGCAAGTGATCCGCTTCGCGAAGGATCTCCGGGGGGCGCATCACGATGTCCTGCTGGCGCCCCAGGTCGCCCGAAAACACGATCCGCTTGCCATCCACATGCAGCGTCACGATGGCCGAGCCGATGATATGCCCGGCGCGATGAAACTCCGCCTCCACGTCGGGCGTCACCCTCACCCGCGTGTCGTAGTGAAACGGGTCGAGCCGGCGCAGGGCGCGCACGGCGTCCGCGCCGTCGTAGAGCGGCAACGCCGGCTGGTGCCGCGAGTAGCCCTTGCGGTTGGCGTAGTGCGCGTCCTCCTGCGCCAGGTGTGCGCTGTCGGGCAGCAGGATCTGGCACAACTGCGCGGTGCCCATGGTGCAGAACACCCGCCCCCGAAAGCCGTTGCGCACCAGCAGCGGCAGGTATCCGCTATGGTCGATATGCGCGTGCGTGAGCACCACCGCGTCCAGCGTGGACGGATCGACCGGCAAGCGGTCCCAGTTGCGCAGGCGCAGCGCCTTGTAGCCCTGGAACAGCCCGCAGTCGACCATCACGCGGCTGCGGCCGGTGTCCAGCACATACTTGGATCCCGTGACCGTGTCGGTCGCGCCGAGAAATTGCAGCTGCATGGCGCGCTCCGTCAATGCGACAACAGCAGAGGCACCGGCGCGTGATGCATCAACGTGCGCGTGGTGCCGCCCATGATCAGTTCGCGCATGCGCGAGTGTCCGTAGCCCCCGGCCACCAACATGTCGGCCCCCAGCGCGCCAACCGCGTCGAGCAGCCTGGCGGCGACGGGCCCCGCCTGCTGCACGTTGCGCACGCCGGCCACGATGCCGTGGCGCTGCAGGTAATGCCGCAAGCCGGCCACCGGCTCCGAGTCTGCCCGCGGTTCGCCGCGATCGTCCCAGACGCCGATGATGGTGACGTGGCTGGCGCGCAACAGCAAAGGCATGGCGTCGGCCACGGCCCGGGCCGCTTCGCGCTGCCCATCCCACGCGATCGCCATGTGCCCGCCATGCAGCCGGCGAAACGCCTGCGGCACCAGCAATACCGGGCGCCCGGCGTTGAGCAGCACATACTCGGCCGCCCCGGCGCCCAGGGATGGCACTTCCTGCGTTGCCACCGGCCGAGCCATCACGGCCAGGTCGGCTACGCGGGCCTCCTGCGCCAGGACCCAGCCGGTCTCCTCCTCGACCACGCGGTGCGAGAACGGCACGCCCGGCGCATGCGCTGCCATGGTGCTGTGCAGTATCTCGCCCTGCAGCGTGGCCTGCGATAGCAGCCTGCCGCGCGACGCCGCCATATGCCGCGCAACGTCATCGCCCACGCCCCGGACCGGGTCCAGGCGCAGGCCGGTGGCGCTGACGCCGGTGACATGCGCGCCAAAGGAGGCTGCCAGGTCGGCAGCCATCCTGACGCGAGATGCGCAGTCGGGATCCGCTCCGAGCGCGACCAGCACGGTCCGGTAGTCCATGATGTGCTCCGTGTATTGGCGAGCCTGCCCGCGGGCAGGCCCAGTCCAATTCATGGTGGCACAGCACGCCGGCCGCACTTTGTCCCAGATCAAGCGCAGCAAGCGCAGGGACTAGATCTCGCCTTCGCCGAACAGGCGATGCCGGATCGCGTAACGCACCAGCGCCGCCTCGCTGGGCAACCGCAGCTTTTCCATCAGCCGCATCTTGTAGGTGCTCACGGTCTTGGCGCTGACGCACAAGCCAGCGGCGATCTCGGTCAGCGGCTCGCCCAGCACCAAGCGGCGGTAGACCTCCATCTCGCGGTCCGACAGGCGCAGGTGGGGATCCTCGCGGTACTCGTCCTGCAGGCTGTTGGCCAGCTTCTCGCCCATCGCGGCGCTCACGTAGGTGCCGCCCGCGGCGACCTTGCCGATGGCGCTGACCAGCTCCGTGGCCGCGCTTTCCTTGGTCAGGTAGCCCGCCGCCCCGGCCCGGAAAGCGCGCACCACGTACTGCTCCTCGGCGTGCATGGTCAGCACCAGAATACGCAACTCGGGCTGCTCCACGCGCAATTGCCTGATCAGCTCCAGCCCGCTGCGCCCTGGCATGGACAGATCCAGCAGGACGACCCGGGCCTTGCAGTCGCGCGCCAGCTGCAGCACGGCGGCACCATCCACCGCCTCACCCACCACCTCGAAGCCGCCCGCGCGGCTCAGGATGTGGCGCAGCCCGTCGCGCATCACGGCGTGGTCGTCGGCAATCATCACGGGGATCATGGGCTTGCCTCCTCGCTCGCGGCTGTGGCTGTGGCCGTGGCCAACGGAAAGCGCACGGTCAGGCAGAAGCCCTCGCCAGGCGCTTGCCTTGTCGCGACCGTGCCGCCAAGCAGCCGTGCGCGCTCCCGGATCCCCACCAGCCCCAGCGATACCCGCTCGCCACCGGCAGGCTGCGTGGCGGCGTCGCCGCGGCCATTGTCCCGTACGGTCAGCTCAAAATGGTCGTCCTGGCGAACCAGCTCGATATCGACCCGGTCGGCCTGCGCATGCTGCACGACATTGCTGAGCGCCTCCTGCACGATACGGAATACCGCGGTGGCCGCATGCTCGCCGACGTCTTCCTCCTCGGCGGCATGGATGATGACATTGACGCCGTAGCGGGCGGAGAACTCCTTTGCCAGCCATTCGATCGCCGGGATCAGGCCAAGCTCGTCCAGCAATGCCGGGCGCAGGTCGGCGGCGATGCGCCGCACCGAAGCCACGGTTTCGTCGATGACCAGATGCATGGCGGCGGCTTGGTCCAGCAAGGCAGGCGCCGTGCCGGCGTCCTTGAGGTCGCTGGCGAGGATAGCCAGGTCCATTTTCAGCGCGCTCAGGCGCTGGCCCAGGTCGTCGTGCAACTCGCGGGCGATGCGGCGGCGCTCCTCTTCCCGCGACGCCTGGACCCGGTCGGAGAGTTGCTGGAGCTCCTCGCGCGACTGACGCAAGGCCGTCTCCGCCCTCACCCGCTCCGTGGTGTCCCGCAGGATGACGGTAAACAGTCTTCCGGCGCCGTCCTGCGTCTGGGAGATCGAGGCCTCGATGGGGAACTCCGTGCCATCCTGGCGCAGCGCGTGCAGTACCCGCTGCTGGCCCATCTGCCGGTCCGTGACCCCGGTGACGCCGAATCGGCGCACATGCGCCTCATGCGCCACGCGAAAGCGCGCCGGAATCAGGTCAGCCAGGGGGCGCCCGGCCACCTGCGCGGCGGTGTACCCAAAAAGACGCTCCGCCGTGGGGTTGAACAACACGATGCGCTGCGTTTCGTCCACCGTGATGATCGCCTCCATCGACGAGCGGATGATCGCTGCCAGGCGGGCCTCGCTGTCCTGGGTATGCGGCAGGTTGCCTTCCCCGGCGCGCCGCGGCCGCCGCAGGCGCACCAGCAGCAGGCAGAGCATCACGGCCACCGCCAGGCCCCAGGCGCCGAGCCTCGGCGCGCGAGGCAAATTTGGTGAAGTAGGCTCGTTGGTCGCCATGGCTGGTCGCGAAGTGCTCCCGGAGGGTCGGCAAGTCCTACGTGGATCCCGCGAGGATCGCCGGAGGCTCTCCTGTAAAGGTAGGCGATTTGAGCGAAATGCACACGCCCTCTGTGATGCACGCGCAATATGGCGAGGTGAGCGCAGTGGGCACGGTTCGTGCTGTCGGCCGAGTCAACGATGGTCCTTGTCAGGGTTGCCTGACAAGGACCTGCTTTTTTCCGACATCACTATCAGCCTGCGCTTCTTTCCGCCTGCCGCGGCGCAAGCCATACTCGATTGCATGGCTCCCATGACTCTTCCTGAACGTCTGACCGTCCTGCTGCTCGAGGACTCCGCCCTGATCGGCGCGCGGCAGGCCATGATGCTGAGATCGATCAAGGACGTGGAACTGCTCGCCCTGGCCCGCGAGCCACGTGCCGCGCTGCTGGCCGCGCAGATCCTGCTGCCCGACATTGTCATCCTCAGCCTGAGCCGGTATGGCGGCTCGGGACTGTGCGCACTGCGGGGCCTGCGAAGAATGCGCCGCCAGGCGACCGTGGTCGTCCTGAGCAACTGCCCTGCGCCGCCAATGCGCAGTGCTTGCCTGCGGGCCGGGGCGTCGTATTTCTTCGACAAGACCATGGAATTCGACGCCTTGCGCAGCACCATGCTGCGCCTTGCGGCGGAAAAGATAACCGCCCGGGCGGCGGCGCCGGAACACACCGCGGCGTAGTGCGCGCAGCCCCGGCCCTTTGCCCGGCACCGGCGGCAAGCACGCCCGGCAGCGGTGGCCGGTCCGAGCGGCCAGGGGCAAGAGATAAGAGACCAGAAACCAAAAACCAAAAACCAGAGACAAAGGAATCAGCCATGTCAGCGTACCTGCAACAGCAAGCGAAAGCGCCTGCGGCGATGCCCCAGGCCTACCACGGCCCTCAATTGCTGGATTTCCTGCCCCTGGAACCCACCCCGCCGGCCACGGTGTCCCACAAGACAAATTGCTCGAGCTGCGCCATGCGCGCCATCTGCATGGGTGGCAACCTGAACGACGCGGATCGCTCCAGGCTCGATACCGTGATCCACAACTGGCGCATGGTCCGGCGCGGCGAAGCGCTCTACCGGGCCGGCGACGCCTTTCAGAGCATCTACGCGCTGCGTTCCGGTTCGTTCAAGACGGTGTTGGCGCACCAGAACGGCTGCGAGCAGGTCAGCGGCTTCTTCCTCACCGGCGAGACGCTCGGGCTCGATGGCATCTGCACGGAGCACCACGCCTGCGACGCCATCGCCCTGGAAGACAGCGCGGTGTGCGTCATTCCCTTCCATCTGCTCGAAGCGCTCTGCCGCGAAATGCGCTCGCTGCAGCAGCACGTGCATCGCATGCTGAGCAGCGAGATCGTGCGCGAATCGGGCGTGATGCTGCTGCTCGCCAGCTTGTGCGCGGAGCAGCGCGTGGCGGCATTCCTGCTCAATATCTCGGCGCGCCAGCATGCGCGCGGCTACTCCCGGCGCGACCTCGCGCTGCGCATGACACGCGAGGAAATCGGCAGCTACCTGGGCATGAAGCTCGAGACCGTCAGCCGCACCCTGTCGCGCTTCCAGCGCGACGGCCTCATCGAGGTCAAGGGCAAACGCGTGACCCTGCTGGATCTTGAGGCGCTGGACCGCATCTAGCCGCGCGCCGTCGCGCAAGCCGCTCCTGCCAGCCTTGTGCAAGCCGTGAGAGCGCGGCCCACCATCTTGCGCGCCTGGTTGACGTTGGCTTGACGTTGATCAGCAAACGCGCACGGTTCGGCTTGCGGCTGCAACCGTAGTGCCTAGACTGGCAGAAAGCACGCTGCTGCGTGCCCGCGGCGCTCGCCCTCCCGTGCTCCGCCTTGCACTGCATTGCGCCTTCCTTTTTGCGCCTTCCTCGTTTCCCTTCCCGGGGGAGGCAGATGCCATGACCATCGAGATCGTCTTTGCAAAAGCCATCCCCTCGTATTGCCCGGCTGACCTGTGCCTCGAATGCGCTGCCAGCGTCGATGGCGTCCCGGCCAGCTACGCGATCACGGCGGAGGCACTGGAAGACCACTTCGGTGCGCGTTCGCACCAGCCGGACGACCTCATCCAAGCCTTCGAAGGGCACCGCGAGGATATCGAATGCGTGGCACGGCAGTTGTTTGAAATCACCGCGGCTCACCACATTGTGCTGCACAGCGGTCATTTCCGATTCGCGCTCTAGGCCTGCCTGTGCGCCGGCCGGCGCGGCCCCTCGATGGCAACGGCACCGATTGCCAGCAACGGATCGAACGAATCGAACGAATCGGACTGATCGGACAGGCACATGGCATTCCGGGCATGCATCGCGGCGGCGGGTGCGACCGTGTCGGCCTTGGGCCTGGGCGGCCGCCACCACCCCGGTCCCGGCGCGCAGCCGGCGCAAAGCATGGCGGCCAGGCAAGCCGCAAGGCCGCGCCACAGTATGCAGCCGCCCGCGGCACCTTGGTGGGGAACTCTCATCTTCATCGCCGCCTCCAGTTGCCGGCGCTTGCGGGCACCGGCTTGTCACGCCCGTGGCCTGCCGCGTCGAACCCTCGTTCCGCTTCAATATAGGCGCGTGGTTGCCGCTCGGCTTGATCCGCATCAAGCTAACTTCCAGGCACGCGCATAGCATGAGTGCATGACCTGCCCGATCGGGGCGGCAGGCACCTGGGAGAGCGCGGCATGGAACCGGCGGCACTCACGCAAGCGTTGATGCGACCCGCGGCGTACCCGCATCCGGTGGGCAAGGTCAGCCTCATCGAGACGCACATCTCGCAAGTCTTCCTTGCCGGGCCCTTTGCCTACAAGGTGCGCAAGCCCGTGCGCCTGGACTTCGTCGACTTCGCCACGCTGGCCGCCCGCAAGGCGGATTGCCAGGCCGAACTCGAACTGAATCGCAGGATGGCGGCGGCGCTCTACCTCGGCGTGGTGCCGATCGTGGCGGGCGCCGGCCCCGGGGAGGTCCGGATAGGCGGTACTGGCCAAGCGCTGGAGTACGCGGTAAAGATGCGCCGCTTCCGCCAGCAAGACCTCTTCTGCGCGATGGCGCAGACAAACCGGCTAACCGGCACCCATGTCGAGACGCTGGCCCGCCGGCTTGCCGCGATCCACCTGGCTGCGCCGGTCGCCGGCGGCGGCACGGGGCACGGCACGCCGGCACGGATCGCGGCGGTGGCGCAACAAGCCATGGCGGGCGTTGCCGCCCTCGCCTCGGACACCGGCGCGGCGGCACGCATGGCGGCGCTGTTGCGCGAGCGGGCCGTAGCGCTGCAACCGGCATTTGCCAAACGGCTGGCAAGCGGCCATGTCAGGGAGTGCCACGGCGACCTGCACCTTGGCAACATCGCCTTGATCGACGGCGAGCCCACGCCATTCGATTGCCTGGAGTTTGATGCCGGGCTACGCTGGATCGACACCATCAGCGATACCGCCTTTGTCTTCATGGACCTGCTCCATGCCAGCCGGCAAGACCTCGCCTACCGGCTGATCAATACCTATCTGGAGTGCAGCGGCGACTATGCCGGCCTGGCGATATTGCCGTTCTACACGGCGCTGCGCGCCGTGGTGCGCGCCCGCGTGCTGCTCGAACGTGCGCACCAGCGCAGCGCGGCGGGAACCGGTACCGCCGCGGAAATGGCGGCGGCTCAGATGCGCTGCAACGATCTGCTTGCGCTGGCCAGCGCCGCGCTGACGCGCAATCCGGGCGCGATCACCATCATGCATGGCCTCTCGGGCAGCGGCAAAAGCACCGTTGCCCACCACCTGGCGCTGGCCGCGGCCATGGTGCGCGTGCGCGCCGACGTGGAGCGCAAACGCCTTGCGCCTGCACATGGCGATCAACAGGGCAATCAACCGGGCGATCAACCGGGCGATCAACTTGCCGATGCACCTGGCAAGCCGGCTGCGCACGGCGACCGGTACACGGCGCAACGCACCGCCCGCGTCTACCGCAGGCTGCTGGCAATCTGCCGGCTGGGCAGCGGCGCCGGATTCCCCATGATTGCCGATGCGACCTTCCTCGCGCGGGCCGAGCGGCTGCGCTTCGCGTCGCTGGCCGCGCGCCGGGGAGCGGACTTTTCCATCGTCGACTGCCATGCGAGCCTGGCCACCCTGCGCGAACGGATCGTCACGCGCGCGCGCCGGGGCGGCGATCCTTCCGAGGCGGATCTCCAGGTGCTGGAGTGGCAGCGGCGCGCGCAGGAGCCATTGGGCAGCGATGAATGGCGCCATGTGGTGCGCATCGGCGAGACCGTTCTGTCCGGCTGATGGCGCTTCGTGGAAATTTCGTGGAAATTTGCCCGCTCAGGCTTCCTTGGGCGATAGCCATGCCGGGCGCTGCGCGGCGCCGCTGCGCCCGTTCGCGGCTTCCACCTGCTCGGCAAAAGCGCGCAGGGCCTGCGTGGCCGCCCCGCTGGCCACGTCGGCCTGGCGCAGCGCCAGTACCGGCGACGGTGGCTGCGTGGCCAGGCGGGCGATCTCCTCTGCCGCCCTGAAAGCGCCTTGCCGGGCCATCACGCAGATCACCGACGTCTTGCAGGCCAGCGGCATGTGGTCGCGCAGGAAGCTGCGCATGGGCGCGGCCAGGTGGCCGACCCAGATGGGCGCGACGATGACAAGCCGCTGGCAATCGTCCAGCGCCGGGCCGGCGTAGCGGTAGCCTACATGCCGCTGCAACAAGATATCCAGCACGCAGCGCGCATCGCCCAGCAAGCCGGAGCGGCTGGCCTGGTCGCCGACTTCCGCCAGCGGCCAGCCGGATTGCGCCGCCAGTTCTTCCGCGGCCTGGCGCGCCGTGCCGGTGCGCGAGTAATAAACGATCAGGATCTTTTCCATCAATGGCTCCTCAGCTCTCGATCCGGGTTATGCGCGTGCCGACCAGCGACAGGCTGATCATGATGCCGCCGTTGGTCAGCACGAAGCCCGCGATATCGCCCCGCACGGTGTTGCTATCCACGCTGGCACCGATGCCCAGGCTCAGGACGGACACCGACCCGTCCACGCCCACGGTCCAGCCCTGGCTGGCACGGAAGCGTTCCAGCGCCTGCCCGGTCAGGAACACCAGCACCACGGCCTTGGATGCCATGCCCGCCTGCGCCCCGAGCGAGGCGCCAACCAGCCGGTAGTAGGCCTTGTCCCCGCCTGCGCCACGCAGCATGCCGTCGCCCTGCTGCACGCCCGCCACCGCGCCGCCGGCGAGCACGTCGGGAAAGACCAGTACACCGCTGGCCTTGTCCACCAAGGCCCGCGCGCCGGGGTTACGCGCAGTCAGGCGCGCCAGCACGGCTTCGCAGCGTGCATCGAGCTCCTCGGCATCCAGCACGCGCTTGTCGGCGGCTGAACCCGCCCAAGCGGCCGCCGGCAGGCCTGCGGCGCAACACAGCACGGCAGCCCCGGCGAGCGCCCGGCATGCCAGGCGCCGCCGCCTGGCGGCAGCCGGCAACGTGGAGGTCATGGCGCTACCGGCGCGCCTGATGCCGGCTTTGCGCCGGCCCTCGCCTCAGTCTGTGGTGCGTGCACCAGCAGTACCGGCTGGCGGCATTGCCGGACCAGCGCTTCGGCTACGCTGCCCATCAGCAGGCGCCGCACGCCACGCCGGCCGTGCGTGCCCAGCACCAGCAGCTCCGCCCCGGTCTGCTGCGCCACCTGCTCGATGGCGTTGGCCACGTCGCCCAGCGCCAGGGCTTCATCCACCATCAGCGTCTTGCATGTCACCTGCGCAGCCGCCGCCTTGGCCTTGGCTTCGTCCAGCAAGATCTGCCCGCCTTCGAGCAGGCCGGCACGCAGGTCTGTCAGGTCGACGTAGCCGACCTCGTACCTGAGGTAGCTGTTATCGATCACATGCACCACGGTGAGTTCCGAGCGCATCGCGGCGGCCAGGCGCAGCGCCTCCTCCAGCGCTCGATCGGCGGACTCGCTGCCATCCACGGCAACCAGGATCTTGCTGTACATCTTGTACCTCCCGCTAAAAAAAGACAGGCGCCGCAGCTTGCAGCCGACGCTTCCAGTTTGTACGCCCGGGCAAGCGTGGTGTTGATGTAGATCATGGCATTCGCTGCTTTCCCGGGTACCGCGCCGTTTGCGCGCTTTGCGCGCATCGCCCAGGTGGCTTGACGTGCATCAATACGTCCCGTGCCCAGCGCTCTAAGCTGCTGATGGAAGCCGCTGCCATGCGCGCTTTCCTATCGACATTGCAACATGGCGACATCCAGCCAGGAGGCACGGACCATGTACCAGAGAATATTGCTCGCGGTGGACGGCAGCCGCTCTTCGGACCTAGCCCTGAGCCAGGCCATCACGGTGGCCAAGGCGACCGGCAGCGAGGTAAAGGTGCTCTACGTGGCGGACGACAACGATATCTTCTTCACGGCGGGCAGCTACGACCCCCACAAGCTGATGGAAGGCATCCTGGCCGCGGGACGCGATGCGCTGGCAGCGGCCGCCACGCGCCTGGCGGATGCCGGCATCCCGCATTCGACGCTGATCCTCGAGAAGCCCGTTTCCCCCGGGCAGATCTCCACCACGATCGTGGAGCAAGCCGACCGCTGGAATGCGGACCTGATCGTGATCGGCACGCACGGCCGCCGCGGCTTCCGGCGCCTGGTCATGGGCAGTGTGTCCGAAGGCGTGGTGCACAAGAGCAACAAGCCGGTGCTGATGGTGCGCAGCGAGATCGAGGAATGAGGGCGCCCCGCGAGCAACAGGTGCAACAGGTGCGACAGGTTGATCGACGGGCTTCATGCCGGCGGCGGGCGGGCTGATGCGAGGCGCTTGCCGGATCCGACGCAACGGCGTGGCCGCGCCCCGGGTCCTCGCCGGCCTGGTGGCTGCGTGGGCCTTGAGTTGCCATGGCATTGCGCTGGCCGCGCCCTCCGCGCCCTCTGCGCTCTGGTTTTCGCAGGGTCATCCCAATGCCCTGGCCTGGCAGGCCGCCGGCATCCTGGACGGCGCCACGGCCGACGGGCTGGAACCCCGCGACTATGATGCCGACGGCCTGCGCCGCGCGCTGGGCCAGGCCGCGGATGGGCTGCCGCTGGCGCCCGAAGCCGCCGCCTCGCTTGACGAGAGGCTGACAGCGGCGATGCAGCGCTATCTCGCCGACCTGCACGGCGGCCGGGTCGATCCCGGCACGATCCACGAGAAATTTGCCCCGGCGCCGGACCGGCAGTTCGATTCGTCGCGCCTGCTGCGCGCAGCCATCGCCGGACAGGACCTGCCCGAGGCGGTCCGGCAGGCGGCGCCGTCGTTCCCGCTCTACGCAAGCCTGCGCGCGGCGCTTTCACGTTACCGCGCGCTGGCCGGCCACCCGGCCTGGCAGGCACCGCTGCCGCCGCTGCCCGGCAGGAAGCTGGTGCCCGGGCAGGCCTACGCCGGGCTGCCGGTGCTGGCACAGCGCCTGATCGCGCTCGGCGACTTGCCCGCCGCCACGCCCGTCCCGCAACACTATCAGGGCGAACTGGTGGAGGGCATCAAGGCGTTCCAGGTCCGCCACGGGCTGGCACCGGATGGCGCCATCGGCGCGGGCACGTTCGCGCAACTGAATGCGCCGCTCGCCGGCCGCGTACGGCAGATCGAACTGACGCTGGAGCGCCTGCGCTGGACGCCCCTGCTGGAGGGCCCGCGCATGATCGTGGTCAACGTGCCGGAGTTCGTGTTGCGCGCCTACGAAATCCACGACGGGGCCATCCAGGTCAAGGTGGAAATGAAGGTGATCGTGGGCAAGGCGCTCGATACGCGCACGCCGCTGTTCAAGGAGGACATGCGCTTCATCGAATTCAGTCCTTACTGGAACGTGCCGCCGTCCATCGCGCGCGCGGAAACCGTGCCCCGGCTGCGCCGCGATCCCGGCTATTTCGAGCGGCAAGGCTTCGAGTTCGTCAGTGGCGACGCCAAGGTGATCACCACCTTGTCGGCCGCCAGCCTGGATGCCGTCCAGCGCGGCCAGCTGCGCATACGGCAACGCCCAGGGCCGATGAATGCGCTTGGCGACATCAAGTTCGTCTTCCCCAACAACGAGAACATCTACCTGCATCACACACCCACCCCGCAACTGTTCGCGCGGGACCGGCGCGACCTGAGCCATGGCTGCATCCGTGTCGAGGCACCGGTGGCGCTGGCTGGCTTCGTGCTGCAGGACACGCCCGGCTGGACCGAGGCGCGCATCCGCGAGGCCATGGAGAAGGGAGAATCCAGCACGCTGCGGCTGCGCCAGCCCCTGCCAGTGGTGCTTGCGTACGGCACGGCCATCGTCAAGGCCGACGCTCGCGTCTACTTCTTCCCGGATATCTATGGACTGGACAGCGTGCTTGACGAGGCGCTACGGCAACGGTCCGCCCGCCTGCGGGCTTCCGCCTTGGCCAGCACGCAGGCAAGATAGAGCCATTGCATTGCGCCAAAGGGGAGTGCTTTCGATGACCAAACCGCCCAGCGATCCTCGCCGCCTGTTTCTGCGGCACACCGGCGGGCTTGTGCTGGCTGGCGCGCTGTTGCCGTTGCCGGCCCGGGCGGCCCTGGTGAGCTTGCCGGATGCCCGCAGCCTGTCTTTCGAGCACACCCACACCGGTGAGCGCATCGCCTTGGTCTACGCCGTCGGCGATCAGTTCGTGCCCGAGTCGCTGGCCTCGCTCAATCACTTCCTGCGCGATCACTACTCGGGCCAGGTCGGCGTGATCGATCCGCAACTATTCGCGCTGCTTTACCGCCTGAGACAAACGCTGTGCTGCGCGGCCCCCTTCCAGGTCATCTCCGGCTATCGCAGCCCCGCCACCAATGCGCGGCTGCGCCAGACGCGCGGTGGCGGCGTGGCCAGCCATAGCCTGCATATGGACGGCAAAGCCATCGATATCCGCCTGCCCGGCGTTGCGCTGTCCGACCTGCGCGACGCCGCGCTCTCGCTGCGCGCCGGCGGGGTGGGCTTCTATGCGCAGGAGCAGTTCGTGCATGTGGATACGGGCCGGGTGCGGGATTGGTAGGCAAGGCACCGTGGAAGGCCATCGGCAGGTTCCGGCCAAGCCCTCGCATCCGGGTTTTCCCCAGCGGTGGCCCCCCTAGCCTGCGCTGCCCGGACAAGTTATGCTTTTTGCCGCATATTAGCCCGCACAGGATGGGCTAGCGCTCAATCGACAATCCCCCGGCACCGGGCGGGCACAGGCACAACTGGACGGAAATCAGCCATGCGCACCCCTGCACGAACAACCTCTTGCCCGCGCGCATGCCGCTAAGCCGCTTGTTGTTGCCTCCAGAGCCGCCAACGCTCGCGCCCGGCATCGCGCACAGCAGTTTCAGCGTGCAAGGCGACGCCCGCCAGAGCTTGCTGGCCTGGCAGGAGCGGATGAGCCCGGTCTACGATATCCGGCCTGCCACGACGCAAGGCGACCAGACGTTCGAAGCCTCGCTGTCGCGCTACTCCATCGACGATCTGAGCTTCTTTGACATCCGCACCAGCCCCAATCTGGCCGAGCGCTCGTTGGGGCGCGTGTCGACAGAGAACATTCGCGACATTACCTTCAGCGTGTTCCTGGAAGGCGCGCCCGCCCAATTCATGGGCGGCAAGCCCGGGCCGGACGCGCCGCAGCGGCACGGCGTGCCAAGCATCCTCGCGCTGGACATGGACCAGCCGTGCACCATCCGGAGTTTTCATGGCCGCATGCTGCTGTTTTTCGTGCCGCGCGCCCTGGTGGAAATGGCCTTCCCCGATGCCGCCTCGCTGCATGGCCGCCTGGTTGAGGCCACCACACCACTGATGCGGGTGCTGATCTCGCATCTGGTGGCACTGAACCGACAAATCGTGGGCCTGAGCAAAGCGGAAGCCGACCGGTCATTTCGCACCGCAATCGAACTGCTGGCAGCCGCGTTCAGCCGGCACGCAGGGCTTTCCGGCAGCGCCCGCGCGGCGGTGCGGGCCGCGGTGTACGGCCAGGTGCGGCGTTATGTCGAGGCCAATCTGCATGACCCCGACCTGACCCCTGACAGCGTGCTGCAATCGCTGCAGCTGTCGCGCGCCAGCGTGTACCGCCTGTTCCTGCATGAAGGCGGCCTGGCCGCTTATATCCGCAGCCGCAGGCTGCGGGCGGCGGCCGATGAGCTGGTGCGCTTTCCCGACATGGCGGTGCAGGACATTGCCTCGGGGCTCGGTTTCAACAATGCATCGAGCTTTACCCGCGCCTTCCGCCGCGCCTACGACATCGCGCCGCAGGAATTGCACAGCTATGCCTCGCTGCTACAGCGCGAACAGGCAAGGCTGCAGCGCCATGCACCCTGGCGCGCGGCGGGATTCGGGTAGGAATCCGTTCAGGGCACTGCACCGCTGGCCACCTCTCGCCCCGTCACTCCACTGGCGCCGCCATCCACCCGTTTGCGGCATTCGCCGCCACGACCTGTTTCGCGATCGAATCGCCCAGGCGCCTGGCATCCGCCGAGATACTGTCGCCCTTGACCTCGGACACGCCATGCAAGCCCGCGCCGGCCGCGGCTGACATCGCGAGATGGCCGGCGGCGGCACCCACGCCGGCGGTTTCCGCCACGCCCGGCATGTGGCCGCTGTTGGCCTCGGCCGCGAAGCGCTGCAGCGGCATGGGCGCACCGTGCGCCGGCTGGTACAGGATCTGGACCGACGCGCCGACCTCGCTCTTGCCTGCGCCAAGGCCGATCAGCAAGCGGCGCCGACGCTTGCCCTCGTCGATCTTCTGGATGCTTGCCTCAACGATCAGCGCATTGCCGGGCGCGGGCGCGGCGCCGTCCGCGCGTACCGCGCGCAGTCCCTGGGACTGCAGCTGGCGCACGATTTCATCGGACACCTGCTCGCTGGCAGCGGTCCCGCCAGCGACCATCGTCTTGAGCTTCTGAGCCATGCCGCTGTCGAGTTTCACCTGATCCGGGCTGGCATCGAAGGCTTGCACATAGATGATGTCCGCCCGCACCTGTGCCTGAGGCATGACGCTGGCCTGATGCGTCACGCCGGTGACGCCCCAGGCGCAGCCCGCCATCAGGAGCGATCCTGCCGCCAATGCTGTCATTGCCAGACGCGTGGCGTTGTGCTTGATGAGTGAGTATGAAGTCCGCATGTTGTTCCTGTCATCGGCACCATCGTGCCGCCGATTGCCGAAGAATTGCCGAGAAGACGTCGCCGACAATCATTCGATCCACAGGATCAGAAACCATCGGAGATCATGCCTGCTTGCGTGCGGCTCATCTGCTATCGGTGTGAGCCGCGACCCGCAGACGCAAGTATGGGAGGCACCGGCTGCGCGCGCCATGCGGGAAATATGTCGCGCGATGTCACCCTTGCGTCGAGCCCGGGCGCGGGGAATGGGCGGTCTCGCCTCACGCCGATGGCTGGTGCAGCGGCAACGCCACAACGGCTTCGAGACCGCCCCCCTCGCGAGCGCGGAACTGCAAGGAACCGCCGTGCAGGCGCGCAATGCGCTCCACGATCGCCAGGCCCAGGCCGGTGCCGCCCGAATGGCCGCGTGCGTTGCTGCCGCGGCTAAAGGGCGCCTTGAGCTGCTCCAGCTCCTGCGCGCTGATGCCACTGCCCCGGTCGCACACGGCGGCATAGGCCGTATCGCCCTCGGCCCAGGTGCGCACGCACAAGCCGGTTCGTCCGTAGACGACCGCGTTGTGCATCAGGTTCATCAGCAGCCGCATCAGGGCCACCGGCCGGAACGAAAGCGCCGGCACGCTGCCGAGCGAAAGCGCGAACTCGTGCCCAAGCCCGGCATAATCCGCGGCGAGCTGGCTCACGAGCGCATTGAGGTCGCCAGGCTGTGGCACCTCGCGTTCGCCACTGCCCGCGTAGTCCATGAACTGCTGGAGGATCGTGTCGATCTGATCGAGATAGCCCTCCGCCGATGCCACGAAGTGATCGGCGGCGCCGCGCGGCATCGCCATGGCCATCGCCAGACGCAGCTTGGTGAGCGGCGTGCGGATATCATGCGACACGCCGGCCAGCATCAGCGCGCGCGTCGCCTCCGCCTGCTGCAATGCCTGCGTCATCTGGTTGAACGCGCTGCTCACCTGGGCGATTTCCGTCGGCCCGCTGGTGGGCAGAGGCACGGGGGCTTCGCCGGCGCTGACATGGCGTGCCGCGCGCGCCAGATCCTGCAACGGACGATTGATGTGCAGCTGGATCAGGTAACCGGTGAGCGCCGCGAGCAACGCGAAGGCCGCCGACAGCGCCAGCGCGGTGGTGACGCCGCTCGCCTGCGCGTCTTCGGTCATCGGCAAGGCGATCCATTGGGGTGCGCCATCCACATGCACGCGAATCCAGAGCTGTTCCCCTTCCCACTCCCTCCCGCCTTGCCCCGTCTGCCATCGCACCGCCATGTCCGGCGGCAGATAGCGCTGCAATGCCTCCATGAAGACATCGCGCTGGTAGGTGCGAAAGAAGTGGAGCGCGCTGGCATGCGGCGCCTCTACGCCTTGCTCCGGCGGCTGCGCCCGCGCCCCGAGCCGTGCCGCCGCCGCGCGGCCCTGCTCGGGCGGCATGGCGGCAAAGACGCGGTCGAGCGTCTTCACGTAGTCGGAAAATATGATCGCCGCACGCTCGATGTGCGGGCGCTGCACGAAATGCAGCAACACGGTGAGCGCGCTGACCTGGGTCAGCGCCACGAGCGCCACCAGCAGGGCGATGTTGCGCGCGAGCAGCGAGCGGGGCAACGCGAGCCGCATCACGGCCCGACGCCGGCGACCAGCATGTAGCCGACGCCCCACACGGTCTTGATGAAGCGCGGCTTTGATGGATCGTCTTCGACGATCTGGCGCAGCCGCAGGATCTGTACGTCGATGCTGCGGTCAAGGGCGTCATGGTCGCGGCCGCGGGCTCGCGCCAGCAGGTTCTCGCGGCTCACCGGGCGGTTTGGCGACGACCCTAGCGCGTGCAGCAGCAGCATCTGCGCGGAGTGCACTTCGACCGGCTCACCGCCGCGCTCCAGCGTCTGCTTGCCGACGTCGAATGCGAAATCGCCGAAGTGCAAGGTCTGCGAGGTCACGGTCGGATCTCCAGCCGCCATCTTCTGCCGGCGCAGCAGCGCGCGAATCCGTGCCACCAGTTCGTCCGGAAGGAATGGCTTGGCGAGATAGTCGTCGGCGCCGGTCTCAAGCCCGGCCACCCTGTCGAGCGGATCGCCCTTGGCGGTCAGCATCAGGATGGGCAGCGTCTGCCCTTCGGCGCGCAGCCGGCGGCAAATGGCCAGGCCATCTTCCGGTTCCATCATCAGGTCCAGCACGAGCAGGTCGTACGGCTCGCGCTGCAGGTAGCGGTCAAGCCGCTTGCCATCGGCGACCGCGCGTACCAGGAAGCCGTGCCCGGTCAGGAACCGTTGCAGCATGTTGCGCAGCTCGGCCTCATCATCGAGCACGATAATCCTGTTCACCTGCTCCATGGCGCGTCTCCGGCAAGGATCGCGAATCGCCCGAAATCACCGGCGATCAGTGGTGATCAGCGAGCCATTGCCTTCTGTCTCATGAACCCCTCGATCTGCGCCAACGTGACGTATCCGGCCTGCTGCGTGTCGATCTCATCGAAATGGCTGGCGACCATCGGCATGCCCGCCGCCGCTTGTTCCCGGGTCAGCTTGCCGTCGCGCGTCGTGTTGGCATTGGCGAAGCGCATCTGCAATTGCTGCATCGCACGTTCCACCCGCGCGCTGGCGCCCGCTGGTGGCGCGACGCTCTGCGCGGATGCGCCTGCAGAAACAATACACAAAATCAAAACCGCGATCATCTGCTTCATGGTGTTCTCCGTGGTGTAGCCGACATTCGATGCCGGCGGGGGTAGTCGATCCGCATCAATCCGCATCAATCCGCATCGATCCGGAACAATCAGATTGGGCTGATGGCCGTCAGGCCCAGTGCGCGGGCACCCAGACGCGGCCGACCCAGTGTCCGGGCACCATGACCGCCGCACGCGGCGCCCGTGCCACGTAGACGGCACGCGGCGCGACATACACAACCCGAGGCGGGGGCGGCGGCGCAACCACCACCACCTTGGGCGCCGGCGGGGCGACGTAGACCGCCTTCGGGGGCAGCGCGGGCGGCAGGTAGACAGGCGTGGGCTGCACATAGGCAACCGGAGGCGGAGGCACATAGGCCACTGGCGCAGGCGTGACGACCACCGGTGCGGCGCCAACCGCCACGGTGGCGCCCACCGTGGTCACCGTGCCGCCGGTAGTGACTGTGCCTGCGGTCGTCACCGTGCCGCCATGCACCACCGTCGCGGCGCCCGTCGTCACGACACCCGGCGCCACGCGCGTCGCGGTGCCAGAGTGGGTGACGGTGCCGCCGTCCGCGCCGGTCACCGTCCCCGAACGGGCGCACGTCGCGCCGGCGCAAGTGGTCGATGCCGCGTGGCTGACCGTGTTGCCGTTCGAGCCGGTGATCGTGCCCGACGATGCATACTGGCCCGGCGCGTCACGCGTCACGCTGCCCGCCGTGGAAGCAGTCTGGCCGTTTGGTCCGGTGAGGTTGCCCGTGTGCGAACAGGTGCCGCCGGCGCAACTGGTGTCGCCAGCGTGCTGTACCGAGCGGCCGTTGGGCCCGATCGCCGTGCCCGAGTTGGAGAACTGCCCGGGCGCGGTGCGGGTCACCGTGCCGGTATTCGTCGCGATCCCGCCGTAGGGGCCGGCGACGCCACCGGCGTGCGAACAGCTTGCGCCCGAGCAAGAACCGGCATGCGCGCCGTTGTAGACGCCGTGCGGCGTGTAGGCCGTGCCGTGGCCCGACCAGCCAGCGAAGGCCGGGGTGCTGGCGAGGAGGATCAGCGACGCGGCCGCTGTGACAACGTGATGGCGTTTCATGGGATGTCCTTCGGGTTCGGGTTCGGGTTCGGGTCAGGTCACGCACTGCGGCCTGGCAACGGGACGAACTATAGGACGAGGGTGCGAAACATTCGCCATGGAAAACATGTCGCGGTGTTACACCGGCCGGGCTGACGGATTGGCTGACGGATTGGCTGACATCGGGCGACATATTTCCCGCCTGGCTCTGCCCGCGGCCGCCCACTACAGTGGCCTCACCCGACGCGACGGCGGTCACTGCCGCGCACGACGCGTCCCACCCCAACCTGTTCCGCGCCCATCATGCACACCACTGGAAACATCGCACTCTATGTCGCGTTAGCCACGTCGTTCATCGTCGCCGTCTCGCTGATCGAGGCTTTCGTGCTGACCCGAAAGCTGCGCGACAGCGCCGCGCCGTTCGACTGGAATGAAACGTGGCTGTCGCTGGCCGACCTGGCCGGCGGCAAGCTGTTCGCGCTGCTGCCGCTCTCGCTGGCAACGCCGATCTTCGCCTTCGCCTGGGATCATCGCCTCTTTACCGTCACGATCAACAGCGCGCTGATGGCGCTGCTGCTGTTTGTCGGCCAGGAGTTCTGCTACTACTGGTATCACCGCGCGTCGCACCGCATCCGTTTCTTCTGGGCCACGCATGCGGTTCATCACTCGCCGAACCAGTTGACGCTGTCGTCCGCCTATCGCCTTGGCTGGACCAGCAAGCTGAGCGGCTCGGCGATGTTCTTCGCGCCGCTCGTCTGGCTTGGCGTGCGCCCTGAGGTCGTGCTCGCCACGCTGATGTTCAACCTGCTGTATCAGTTCTGGCTGCACAACACGTGGATGCCCAAGCTCGGCTGGCTCGAATACGTGCTCAACACGCCGTCGGCCCACCGCGTGCACCACGCGTCGAATGCCGCTTACCTGGATGCCAACTACGGCGGCGTGCTGATCGTGTTCGATCGCCTGTTCGGCACCTACGTCGAGGAACGCGCCGACGAACCGTGCCGTTACGGCCTGGTCACGCCGACGCATACGCGCAACCCGCTCGTCAACCAGTTCGAGCACTGGGTCAGCCTTGCGCGGGATATCGCGTCGGCGGGCAATGCATGGACCGCCATCCGTTACGTGATGCTGCCGCCCGGCTGGCGCGCGGACGGCACTGGCCAGACCACGGAGAACCTGCGCCGGCGCCACTGCGGCTCGCCACCGCCTGCCTCTACTCGCTGACCCCGTGCGCAAGCCAGCCAAACTGGAACGCGACGCAAACACGATCGGCGTGCCTGTCGCGACCCGGCGGATCTGCGCGATGTGGCGGCATTCGCGCTCGACCCGGGGTGCTGGCAAGACAGGTACGCACGATGCATAATCCTGAAACTGGTTTCACCGAGACCGACTTCCCATGCCACACGCTGTGACACAACCCAAGTCCGACCTGAAGCCCGCAGAGACACTCACCATCCAGGACGTTGCCAACTATGCGGGCGTCTCCAAAGCGACGGTGTCGCGCTTCCTGAACCGGGGCGGCGAGCAGTTGTCCGCCGACGTGGAGGCACGCGTGGCCGCGGCCGTGCGCGCGCTGGGCTATAGCCCGAGTCCCATGGCGCAGGCGCTCAAGCGTGGCAAGTCGCGCCTGATCGGGCTGGTGGTGGCGGACGTTTCCAATTCGTTCTCGGTGGCCGTACTGCGTGGTGTGGAGAAGGCCTGCCGCGACGCTGGCTATATGGTGATGCTGTTCAACCTGGGCAATGACGAGCAGCTGGAGCGCGAAGCCATTCGCTCGCTGTCAGCCTACCGGGTCGAGGGCTTCATCCTGCACACACTGGGCCACGACGCCGGCGCCCTTGCCGATGCCGCTCAACTGGGCAAGCCGGTCGTGCTGGTCGACCGCAAGGTCGGCGACGCCCAGGTCGACCTGGTGGCCCTGGATAACCTCTCCGCGGTTCACGAGGCTGCCGCCCACCTGCTCGAAGCCGGCTACCGGCGCCTGCTCTTCATCAGCGAGCCGATCAAGGCCATCAGCTCGCGCAACGAGCGGGCCCGGGCCTTCCAGAACTTCATCGCGGAGCATGAGGACTCGCTGGGCGGAAGCGTGTTCGAAGCCCGTACCGGTGACGACGCCGCTCTCGACGAAGCGCTGCGCGCCCTGCGCCGCGACGCCGGCGAGGCGCCGGTAGCCGTGCTGGCGGCCAATGCGGTGATCTCGCTGCGCGTGGCCGCCGCCGCCGCCAGGCTGGGGTGGCAGCTCGGTACCGACCTCGGCCTGGTCGGGTTCGATGATCCGGAATGGGCTGCCCTGGTCGGCCCTGGCCTGAGCACCATTTCCCAGCCCACCGACGACATCGGACGCGCCGCCACCAACTGCCTGATCGAGCGGCTGCAAGGCGCGCAGCTTGCGCCGCGCCAGGTCCTGTTGCCTGGCACCCTGGTCAAGCGCGGGTCGACGCGCCGCGGCTGACAGGAAGCCGAAAGTCGTTCTTGGCGACGCGACGGCGTAACGAGCGCCACCCTCTCCCTCGCTCCATCCCCCCGTTCCACCCGTAAGGGTTTCCACTGCTGGAGTTCTGAAACCGGTTTCCTATAATTCTGAAACCGGTTTCAGAACCGTACTTGCCGATCGCTGCGACGCCAGCGACACATTCCACAGAACGTGCAGGAGACATTGATGAACATCCAACGCTTGTTGCGCCAGATTGCCGCGCCCGTGCTCACGCTGCTGGTCCTGGCCAGCACCTCGGCCGGAGTCCAGGCGCAGACCGTCGCCGAGATCGTCAAGAGGGGCAAGGTCACCATCGGCGTGGTGACGGGCGCGCCGCCCTTCGGCACCACCGACGCCACCGGCAAGCCCGCCGGCTACGATGTCGACGTGGCCAACCTGTTGGGCAAGTACCTCGGCGTGCCGGTCGATATCGTGCCGCTCACCTCTCCCAGCCGCATTCCGGCGCTGGAAGCCGGCAAGGTCGATTTCCTGGTCGCCACCCTGGCGCCGACGCCCGAGCGGGCGCGGGCCATCATGTTCAGCTCGCCCTACAGCGCGTTCGAGCTGACCATCTTCGCGCCGGTCGCGGCCAGGTACGCCAAGCTGGCTGAGCTTGGGAAGAAGAAGGTTGGCGTGACGCGCGGCACCACGCAGGACACGGCACTGACCCGCCTGGCTGTGCCCGGCATGAGCATCGTCCGCTTCGAGGACGACGCGACCTGCGCGCAGGCGCTGATCAGCAACCAGGTCGAAGCCATTGCCCTGCCCAGCACCACCGGCAACGAGATCATGAAGGCACGCGGCGCCGGCAAGTTCGATGCCAAGTTCGCGTTCTCGGTGCAACCGAACTCGATGGCCGTGCGCAAGGACGCCTTCGAGCTGCGCCAGTGGCTCAACACCACCATCTCCTACGTCAAGCTCAATGGCGAGCTCGACGCCATTGCGCAGAAGTGGACCGGCAAGGCGCTGCCCGCGCTGCAAACGTTCTGACCCCGGCAAGCCCGACGTTGCGCGCGGGCGTCAGCCTGCGCGCCAGGAGACCCGCATGAACTATCAATTTGAATGGAGCCCGGTGCTGTCGCAGCTGGATAGCTTTGCGCGCGGCGCGGCCATGACGCTGGCGCTCAGCTTTGGCTCGATCCTGCTCGGCACGCTGGTCGGCACCGCCGGCGCCATCGCGGCAGCGTTTGGCGGCCCCTGGCTCCAGCGCGCCGCCAGGGTATACGTCGAGGCGATCCGCAACACGCCCTTCCTGATCCAGCTCTTCATCATCTTCTTCGGCTTGCCTACCATCGGCCTGCAGATCGATGCCATCACCGCCGCGGTGATTGCCATGACGGTCAATCTCGGGGCCTACTCGACCGAGATCATCCGGGCCGGCCTGCAGGCCGTCCACCGTTCGCAGCTCGAAGCCGCCGCCGCGCTGGGCATGACGCGCTGGCAGTTGATCCGCCACGTCGCCCTGGTGCCGGCCTTCGAGAAGGTCTATCCGGCGCTGACCAGCCAGTTCACGCTGATGATGCTGACTTCGAGCGTGGTGTCGGCGATCTCGGTGGAAGAGCTCACGGCGGTCGCCAGCCAGATCGATTCGCAGACCTTCCGCACCTTCGAGAGCTACATCCTTGTCATGTTCATCTACATCGGGCTAGCACTGCTCCTGCGCGCCATGTTTGCCCTGATCGGCAACCTGGTGTTCCGGCGGCGCCGCGTGGTGGCGCGCGCCAGGAAGGCCGCGCGCACTGCCCGCGTTGCACCGCTGGCGCATGCGGCGCTGACGCCGGCGGTGGCAGGGAGCGCGAAATGATCACCGAGTTCTCCTGGAATCATCTTGAAATCCTGCTCCTGGCAGCACGCTGGACGCTGTGGGTGACCTTGCTGGCCTTCGTCGGCGGCACGCTGGCCGGCTTCCTGGTGGCGCTGGCGCGGACCTCCAGAAGCGCCCTGCTGCGCCTCGCCAGCACGGTCTATATCCAGATCGTGCAAGGCACGCCGGTGCTGATCGTGCTGTTCCTGAGCTACTACGGCCTCTCCGTGCTCGGGCTCAAGCTGTCGCCGATGACGGCGGCCATGCTGGCGATGTCGATCTACGCCAGCGCTTATCTTGGCGAGATCTGGCGGGGCTGCATCGAGGCCGTGCCGCAAGGGCAGTGGGAGGCCAGCGAGGCGCTCGCCCTCACCCGCTGGCAGCAGCTGCGCCATGTGGTGCTGCCGCAAGCCGTGCGGCTGGCCCTGCCGCCCACGGTGGGCTTCTCGGTCCAGCTGGTCAAGAACACCTCGATCACCTCCATCATCGGCGTCATCGAACTCACCCGCGCCGGCCAGCTGATCAACAACGCGACCTTCCAGCCCTTCGCGGTCTTCGTCGTCGTCGCACTTATCTACTTCGCGCTTTGCTTCCCGCTTTCTTCGGCAGCCAGGCGCATGGAAAGGAGGCTCCATGCCCATCGTTGAAGCACAAGGCGTGCACAAATCCTATGGCCCCGTCGAAGTCCTGAAGGGCGTGTCGTTTGCCATCGAGCCGGGCCAGGTGGTCGCCATCATCGGCCGCAGCGGCTCCGGCAAGAGCACCATGCTGCGCTGCCTGAACGGCCTGGAAACCATCAACGCCGGCAATATCACGGTCGCCGGGCACAAGCTGGACCACGACAGGAAGCGGCTGCTCGACCTGCGCCGCGACGTAGGCATGGTGTTCCAGAGCTACAACCTCTTCCCGCACCTGACGGTGGGCGAGAACATTGCGCTGGCGCCTGCCATCGTCAAGAAGATGGCCACCGACAAGATCGACGGCATCGTCGACCAGGTGCTGGCCCAGGTCGGCCTGCAGGACAAGAAGGACTGCTACCCCGAGCAGCTCTCCGGCGGCCAGCAGCAGCGCGTGGCCATCGCCCGTTCGCTGGCAATGGAACCCAAGGTGATGCTGTTCGACGAGGTGACCTCCGCGCTCGATCCGGAGCTGACCGCGGAAGTGCTGCGCGTCATGGAAAACCTGGCCGCTTCCGGCATGACCATGGTGCTGGTGACGCATGAGATGGAGTTCGCGCGCCGCATGGCGCATACCACCATCTTCATGCACCAGGGCAAGGTGCACGAGGCCGGCCCGTCAAAGGCACTGTTCGCGCAGCCACGGACACCGGAACTGCAGCAATTCCTCAGCGCGGGAGCCCTGAAATGACCCGGCGGCAACAAGATGGTTCTTTGCAGCCGCCGGTGCTGATCTCGCTCACGGCCTATGGCGCGGACCTCGCCCGGCGCGACGGGCAGGCGGCCCTGGGGCGGATTGCCGCGGCGGCCGGCGCGGACGGCGTGGAATACCGCGGCGAACTCCAGCGCGGACACAAGGATGAAGTCAGGGAACAGCGCGCGGTCGCCGAACACCATGGGCTAAGCGTGGTCTGGTCTAGCCCCGAAGGCCTCTGGAGCGAAACCGGTAGCCTCGACCTCGCCGCGCTCGACCGCGCCTTCACAACCGCGCTGGCGCTCGGTGCCGGCAGCGTCAAGATGTCGCTGGGCGGCTACCGGGAAGGCGCCGCGCTTGAAGGATTGCTCCCGTGGCTGCGGCACGGCGGCATCGAGCTCGTCGTGGAAAACGACCAGACCGCCAGCGCCGGCACCGTACCGCCGCTGCGCGACTTCTTCGCGCGTGCCACGGCGCTCGGCAAGACGGTGCCGATGACCTTCGACATGGGCAACTGGCACTGGACGGGCGAAGATCCCCTCGACGCCGCGCAGGCCTTCGCCGCGCAGGTGGGCTATGTGCACTGCAAAGGCGTGCTGCGCACGCCCGCCAGGTGGGTTGCCGTGCCGCTGGACCAATCTGCCGCGCCATGGCGCAGCGTATTGCGCCGCCTGCCCGCCGGCGTTGCGCGCGCCATCGAGTTTCCGCTGCAAGGCGAAGACCTGGTACAGGTCACGCGCAAGCATGTCGAACTGCTGCGTTCGGTGGAGATTCCCGCATGAGCCCGGATCTGGATGTGGTGACGCTGGGCGAGGCCATGCTGATGCTGGTGGCCGGTGAAGCCGGGCCGCTCGAAGGCGTGCAGACCTTCCACAAGCGCACCGCCGGCGCCGAGACCAATGTGGCCATCGGCCTGTCGCGCCTGGGCCTGAAGGTCGGATGGGCCAGCCGCCTCGGCGATGATTCGATGGCGCGCTACCTGCTCGGTGAAATGCGGCGCGAAGGCGTGGATTGCAGCCAGGTGGTGTGCGAGCCCGGCGAGCGCACCGGCTTCCAGTTCAAGGGACGGGTCGACGACGGCAGCGATCCGCCCGTGGAATATCACCGCCGCGGCTCGGCCGCAAGCCGCATGAACCCGGAGCATCTGGACGACCGGTGGCTACGGCGCGCACGGCACCTGCACGTCACCGGCGTGTTCCCCGCGCTGGCCGAAGGCACGCAGGCCGCCACGCGCCAGGCCATCGCCACCATGCGGGCTGCCGGCCGCACGGTCTCGTTCGATCCCAATCTGCGCCCCGCGTTGTGGGCCACGCCCGAGTTGATGCGCGAGACGTTGAACAACCTGGCCCAACAGTGCGACTGGGTGCTGCCCGGCATCGAGGAAGGCCGCTTCCTGACCGGCCATGCCGAGCCCGAACGCATCGCCGCCTTTTACCGTGGGCGCGGCGCCAGGCTGGTCGTGGTGAAGCTGGGCGCTGAAGGCGCCTACTTCGATGGCGAAGCCGGCACCGGCCATGTCCCCGCGTTCAGCGTCGAGCGTGTCGTCGACACCGTCGGCGCGGGAGACGGCTTTGCCGTGGGCGTCATCAGCGCGCTGCTGCAAGGCCGGACGGTGGCCGACGCCGTCCGGCGCGGCGCATGGATCGGCGCGCGGGCGGTGCAGGTGCGCGGCGATACCGAAGGCCTGCCGACCCATGCCCTGCTGGCGGCCAGCAACCTGTGAAGTCACAGCAAGGATTTGCGATGCGCAAGAATGTATTGGTGTTCCGTCCCATTCCGCCCGACCTGCTCGCCCGGATCGAAGCGGAGCATGACGTGATCGTCGCCGACCCGCGCCAGCCGCCGCAACGGCCGGCCTTTCGCGCCGCGCTGGCGAATGCGCACGGCCTGATCGGCTCCAGCGTCAAGCTAGGCGCGGCCGAACTGGCAGAAGCCGGCCGGCTGGAAGTGATCTCGAGCATTTCGGTGGGGGTCGACAACTATGATCTCGCCTGCCTGCGCCGGCGTGGCATTACGCTCTGCCATACGCCCGGCGTACTCACCGAGACCACCGCCGACACGGTCTTCGCGCTCATCATGGCGGCCAGCCGCCGCCTGGTCGAACTCGCCGCCCATGTGCGCGAAGGCCGCTGGGCCGCCAATATCGGTGAAAGCCTGTTCGGCTGGGACGTGCACGGCAAGACGCTGGCGATCCTCGGTTTCGGGCGTATCGGCCAGGCGGTGGCGCGCCGCGCGGCGCTCGGCTTCGGCATGGAGGTGCTGTACGTCAACGAGACTGCCGCCGAACCGCCCGATCTCGTGGGGCGCGCCACCCGCACGGAACTCGACGACGCCTTGCGCCGCGCCGACATCGTCGCCGTCACGCTGCCGCTAACCAAGAGCACGCGCGGCTTGATGGGGCAGCGCGAGTTCGCGCTGATGAAACCGGGGGCCATCTTTGTCAACGGCGCCCGCGGCCAGATCGTGCAGGAAGACGCGCTGCTCGCGGCGCTCGACAGCGGCCACCTGCGCGCGGCCGGGCTCGACGTCTTTGCCACCGAACCGCTGCCGCAGGATTCGCCGCTGCGCTGCCATGCGCGGGTGACGGCCCTGCCCCACATCGGCTCAGCCACGCATGAAACCCGCCGCGCCATGGCGGAACTGGCCACGCGCAATCTGCTGGACGCGCTGGCCGGCCGGCCACCCGCCACGCGCTTCGACCTGACGGCCATGGCCTCTTGAATCGCTCATCGCTGCAATCGCTTTAATCGCCTAAGCCGCTTTAATCGCTTAAGCCGCTGCCCGAACCTTCCCGCAAGGACCATCCGCAATGCCCCGTTCCATTCCCACGCTGTGCGGCTCGATCATGGGCGAGCCTTTCACCTTCAATGTACGCATCCACAACGCGGCCTACCGGGCGCTGGAGATCGACTACACCTTCGTCTGCTTCGGCGTGCAGGACGTGCCCGGCGCCGTGCAATCGATCCGCGCGCTGGGCGTGCGCGGCATGAACGTATCAATGCCGCACAAGCAGGCCGTGATCCCTCACCTCGACCACCTCGACGAGACCGCGCGCGCCATTGGCGCGGTCAACACCATCAACAATGTCGATGGCGTGCTGACCGGCTACAACACCGATTGCATCGGCGCCGTACGTGCCTTCCAGGAGGTGACCGAGCTGCAGGGCAAGCGCATCGCGCTGCTGGGCGCGGGCGGCGCGGCGCGTGCCATGGCCTATGGATTGCGCGAGGCCGGCGCCGCCGTGACCCTATTCAACCGCACCGCGGCGCGCGGCGAGGAACTGGCCGCCTCGCTTGGCCTGCGCTTTGGCGGCGCGTTGTCCGACTTCCGGGCGGCAGACTTCGACCTGCTCGCCAACGCAACGGCCGCCGGCTTTCGCGCCCCCGATGTCAACCCCGTGGCCGGGCAGCTTGCCGCCCACCTGATCGTCATGGACGCTGCCTTTATCCCGGTCAGGAGCAAGCTGATCCGGGACGCCGCCGAGCTTGGCTGCCGCACCATCGACGGCACGCGCATGATGCTGCACCAGGCTTGCGCCCAGGTCGAGTTCTACACCGGCTGCGCACGCGCGCCGATCGAAGCGATGGAGGCGGCGCTGCTGGAGGAGATCGCACGCCAGTCCTGACGGCCCATCGCCCGCCTCCCACCGCAAGCCTCCGACCCTCGCCGTTAGCGGCTAGCCACTCGCTGCGAACCATGCGGGCTTCGCGGTGAGTTCGCTGGTAGCGCAAGCCTTGCCTATTCCCTCATCGCGATGAAGGCCGGATGGCTCTCATCGTTCCGTGGCGAGACGTTCGGCCTGTCGCCGAACCCTGGCAAGCATACGCCGCCGGAGTAACCCACTGACAGGACGGATGACGTACCAGTAGGGCGCAAAGCGGCGACGAACTGCCGCGGTTGGACAAAACACCCGGGTCTCCGTGCTCAGCACGGACGCGCCTGACGCATCGGCATCTACGTTGAAGCTCATGACGAGCTGGCAGACGTCCAGTCTGACAGTCGCCTTGAAGGCTTCGGGGGACGCAATGTCCAGCAAACCGTAATCTGCCCGCCAGAACGCGCCTGTCAGTCCGAACGCTAGCCCGGCATCCCCCTCGCGGCCAAGAAATGTGAAATCGTCGAGATCAAGCGGGGGTCTGCTCGACCGGCTCATCAAGCGCGACGGCAGTTCGCGCAGGCCAATGGCCAGTCGTACCAGCGGATCATCTTGCACACGTTGGCGAGTAACGCAATCCAGAATCATGTTCGCCGGCGCGTGTACGCGCGCAGCGTGCCGCTCGCGGAAATCATAACGAGGCAGAAAATCGTCAATCAGAGTCATCTACATTTTCCCCACCGCATGCGAAATTTGCATCCTATGGTCCGCGGTCCGCTCCACGAAGCGGCCATTCGAGACGGCCATATGCACCTTGGTCTTTTGCCAGACAGGGAGACTACCGGAGTGCGACGAAGGCAGCAAGCATAGCCGGTTCGCATGGCTCCTCGCTGAATCCCCAAGCCGAAAAAGTCATCCGGCAGGCGCCAACGCAAGCTTCTTCACCATGGGCATGCAGGCCAGCCGAAGCCCCGAGGGGGATTGGTAGACAGACGGCTTATCGCCGATGAAACCACATCGCCGGTAAAAGGCGGCGGCGTTCAACGTGGCCTCGAGATTGATTTCAGTCAACTCGGCCTGGCGTGCCAGGCATTCGAGGTGGGTCATCATTTTCATGCCCAGGCCGCGCTGCATGAAGTCGGGGTGGACAAAGATTGCCCCCAATTCTCTCTTTTCGAAATCGATCATGCCGGTGGCGACGGGATCCCCCTGGATGCAGACCAGGTGAAAGTGATTTTCCACCAGGTCTCTATACCACTCCGTGAGCGGCACGGTCGTCCAAGCCTGGACCTGCTCCGGGGTATAGGCGGTGCCGCATTGATCATGAATCGCCAGACGGCGAATATCGAATGCCGCCTGGGCATCGCTTCGCCTGGCTCGTCGAATTTCCGGCATTTCCATTCTCCGTTCATGGCCATCAGTGACGGAGAAGCAAAAAGCCCCGTCATTGTTGGCGGGGCTTCGAGTAATACGCTGAATCCTGGATGCGTACGACGTCATGGCCCGCCGAAGGCGGTCATGGAGAAGCACATCATGTTCATCTGGCGTATGTGGGGCATACCCGGATAGTGGTGGACGCTTTGCGGATTGTCAATATCAAGGTCAAGGGCCGCTCCTGGCCGAGCTTATTGAAATACGCAATCTACCCACTGAGTACCCACTGAGCAGACTGGGCCTGCCGGTTGCCAACCTCTCGGATCGGCCTGTGTTGCATCGACCGGTTGAATCCGCAACTCAGCGGCGGCGCACGCACCCTCGACCCGCAAACGTCAGACTTCCACCTCCACCACCCGAGCCTTCAAGCGCGGCGCGGCGAAATCAAGGAAAGCGCGCAGCTTCAGCGGCAGGATGCCCTGTCCGGTGTGAACAAGGCTGACGGGCCACGGCGCCGGCTCGAACGGTGCGAGCACGATCTTGAGCGCACCGGCGCGCAACGCGCTCGCCATCTGATAAGACGCCACGCGCGTGATCCCGACGCCGGCCACCGCCGCATCGACCGCGGCTTCGGCGGTGCTGACGGCAAGCCGCGAACGCACGGGCACCGCGATCTCCGACTTGCCCGACATGAAGGTCCAAACCTGCCTGGATGTCATCCGTTCAAACGTGATGCATGCATGCGCGGTGAGCTCAAGGGGGCTCGTCGGCATGCCGTGTTCGGCGAAGTAGGCCGGGCTTGCGCACACCACCCGGCGCACGGTGCCAATCCGTGCCGCGACGAAACTGCTGTCGGGCAGGTCGGCAACCCGCAATGCGACATCGACGTGCTCTTCAAGCAGCGGCACCACGCGGTCGGTCAGCACCATCCGCACATCGATGTCCGGATAGATCTTGAGGAAATCCGCGACCACCGGCAAGACGTGCAGGCGTCCGAAGACGAGGGGCGCGGTGATGACGATCTCGCCTTTGGGCGCCGCGTACTCCCCCGACGCCGCACGCTCCGCCTCCCCCACTTCCTCGAGAATGCGCCGGCATGCGGCGACATACGCTTGCCCGGCTTCGGTGAGGGAAAGCTGTCGGGTGGAGCGGTGCAGTAGCCGGGTTTTCAGGTGCGACTCCAGGTCTGCGACCTTGCGGCTCACCGTTGCGAGCGGCATCTTGAGCTGGCGCGCCGCAGCAGAAAAACTGCCTGCCTCGACGACAGCCACCAGGATCGACATGGATTCGAAGCGATCGGCCACGTTCTCAATTTTTGGGAGGATGATTTCCAATAATGGCAGATTATCTTCTTAGGTGGAAGAGCATATTATCGGCCGCACTGCCCCGGCAAACGAGGCGGCGAACGATTTGAGGCTTGTCGATTGGCTGCTCTGGGCTGCCACGTCTCAGGTCCGCAAAAATCTGGAGAATGTGCTGTGTCAACGCTTTCGAGTCCCCACCCGCAGTCCTTGCGCGCAACCGCTTCCATCAAAAATCTGCCCGTCAACCTGTTTGCGTCGGTCATGGGCATTGCCGGACTGTCCATTGCGTGGCGCCAGGCCAGCCACGAGTTCGGGGTAAGTCCGCTGATCTCCGATGCAGCCGGCATCCTCGCCTTGGTGGTGTTCGTCGTGCTGGGCGCGGGCTATCTCGTCAAGGCAGTCAAACATCCTGAGGCGGTTGTCGCCGAGTACCGGCATCCCGTCGCCGGCAATTTCTTTGGCACGATCACGATCGCTATCCTGCTGCTTTCATCGGTCGTTGCGCCATTGAGCCCGACGCTCTCCGAAATCATGTGGACGGTGGGTACCATTTTCACGCTTGCGCTCTGCTTTGCGATTGCGGGCCGGCTGCTGCGGGGAAAGATTGACGCGGCGCACGCCGTTCCCGCCTGGTTCATCCCGGGTGTGGCCACGTTGGACATCGCCGTTGCCGGCGGGACCATGCCAATGCCGTGGGCGCATGAAGTCAACCTCTTCGCGCTGGCCGTTGGCACAATGATTGCCCTCTTGTTCTTTACGATGATCATGTCGCGAATGATTCACCACGAACCGCTGCCCGCCGGCATGGTCCCTTCGCTGCTGATCCTGATGGCACCGTTTGAAGTGGGCTTTCTTGCCTACACCAACTTTACGCAGCACGTCGACACGTTCTCCGGGTTGCTGTTCTACTTCGGTCTCTTTGTATTCCTCACACTGGCGCCCAAGGTGTTTCGCAGGGGAATGCCGTTCGCTTCGGGTTGGTGGGCAATCAGCTTTCCAATGGCAGCGCTGGCGATTGCGTCGCTGAAATACGCGATGTTCGTCCAGGCCTGGCCCGTGAAGGCGATTGCCATCATCCTGCTCGCCATGCTGACCCTCGCGATTGGGGTTCTCTTTGTCAAAACGCTGCACATTCTCCTTAACGGTAAGCTGCTCGGCGGTTGAAACGGCGAACGACATGACCGAAGTCCAGGACCTGCGCATCGTCTCCGACCCGACAGGCGGTGCGCCATCGCCATCACCATCGCTACCGGACGTGATATCGGAAGGCTTGGCAGTCGTCTTTTGTGGAATCAATCCCGGCATGAAAGCGGCGGCAGGCGGCCACCACTTTGAAGGCAATGGCAACCGCTTCTGGCGAGTCTTGCATCTGGCCGGTTTCACGCCAGTGCTGATGCGCCCGGAAAACGACCGGGACCTGCTCGCCCACCGGTGCGGATTGACAACGGCCGTTGCCCGGCCTACCGCGCGGGCCGATCAGCTTTCACCGCATGAATTCCATGCATCGACATCGGCGCTACTGAAGAAAATCGAACTTCATCGCCCCGCCTGTATCGCCTTCCTGGGCAAGGCCGCATACGCAGCGATATCAGGTCAGCGGCACGTGTCATGGGGACGCCAGAACGCGATGTTGGGCGGGTCGACAGTGTGGATCCTTCCAAATCCGAGCGGGTTGAACCGCTCGTTCAGCCTCGATGAACTCGTTGTGGCTTATAGAACGTTGTACCTTGCGTATGCCTCGCCGAAAGCCTGGTTTGCGCAATAGACCGCAAAACACAGGACATCGGAAAGCCTCGGGGCCGCGGTGGCCCCCTTGCCCCCTTGCCCCCTTGCCCCCTTGCCCCCTTGCCCCCTTACCCCCTTGCTCCCCACCACGCGGCCCTCCGCGTGCCGCTATCTGCCGCCCCCCTCCACGCGCGTAAAACCTCCTTGCAACGTCATGATCCGCCTGCTAGAGTCCACAACTGATCAGTGCATAGTTAAAGAAGAATCGATCGAGCCGCCTGGCAGGCGAGACGACCAACGACAGGAGACACGATGGTTCCGGCACTATGGTTTGACGGGCGAGCATATTCGGCCGACTGGATGAAAGGGGAGATCCAGCGCATTCTCGCTGGCCTGCACGATCTGCAATGCAAGGAGGGCGACACCATCGCCGCCATGCTGCGCAACAGCCCGGAGTACGTGGCGCTTGTGCTGGCCTGCCGCCAGGCGGGGCTGTACCTGGCATCGATCAACTGGCACTTCAAGGCGCTGGAAGCCAACCATATCCTGACCGACAGCGGCGCCCGCGCGTTGGTTGTCGATGCGGACCTGCTCGACCAGGTGCGTGAAGGCATCCCCACGGGCGTCGGTGTCATCCTGGTCTCGCGCGGCGCGGCGCCGCCATCCAGCCCGCAGGCGCATCACTGGGCGGATTTCGGGGCGGGCCTGCCAGCCATGCCCGCGCGCACCGGCACCTCGCACGGGGCCATCGCCTATACCTCCGGCACCACCGGCAAGCCCAAAGGCGTGCGCCGCATTCCCGGCGCGCCCGAAGAGCGCGCCGCCATGGAACAGCGGCTGCAGCGGGTCACCGACATCGTCTACGGCACAGGGGCGGACGTGACGGCCTATCTAAGCGCGCCGATCTACCACAGCGCGGCCATGGCCTATCTCTCGCACTTCTGCAACCTGGGCGCCACGCTGGTGCTGGAGCCGCGCTTCGATGCGCAGCGCGCGCTTGCGCTGCTGGCGCGCCACAAGGTCACGCATGCCTACCTGGTGCCGACCATGTACCAGCGCCTGCTGGCCTTGCCGCCTGAAGCGCGCACGGGGCATGATCTGTCCGCGCTGCGCCAGGTGGCCTCGACCGGCTCGCCCTGCCCCGTTCCCCTCAAGCAGGCCATGATCGCGTGGTTCGGGCCCATCATCACCGAGGCCTACGGATCGAGCGAGGCAGGCTACACCACGTTCGCCGACTCGGCGAACTGGCTGCGCCATCCGGGCTCGGCAGGCAGCGCGCTTCCCGATGCCGAAATCCGCATCCTGGACGAGGACGGCAACGCGTTGCCGGCGCGGGAAATCGGCCTGATTTATGTGCGCCAGCGCGCGCTGCCCGACTTCACCTACATCAACCGGCCCGAAGCCCGTGCGGCCATGGAGCGCGACGGGCTGATCACGCTGGGCGACATGGGCTACCTGGATGAAGACGGGTTCCTGCACATCTGCGACCGCAAGGCCGATATGGTCATCTCGGGCGGTGTGAATATCTATCCGGCGGAGATCGAGTCGGTGCTGCAGACCATGCCGGGCGTGGCGGACTGCGCGGTCTTCGGCATTCCCGATGCGGAGTTCGGCGAAGGCCTGGCCGCCGCGGTCCAGCCAAGCCCCGGGCACGGCCTCGATGGCGCGCAGGTGCAAGCCTTCCTGCGCGAGCGCATTGCCAACTACAAGGTGCCGCGCATCGTCGAGATCCACGCGACGCTGCCACGGGAAGACACCGGCAAGATCTTCAAGCGCCGGCTGCGCGAGCCGCACTGGCAGGGCCAGGCGCGCGCCATCTGAATCCAGCGGTGCCCAAGCGCATCAAACCCATCAAAAGCAGGTGGATAAAACAGATCGGAGACAGCACCCATGGCCATCGCCTTCCCCACCAACGAGCCCTATTTGTCCGGCTACTTCGCGCCGCTGCACGCCGAGTGCGACGCGCCTAACCTGCCGGTCACGGGCGAGGTGCCGGCCGGGCTGCGCGGCACCTTTTACCGCAACGGGCCGAATCCGCAGTTCGCGCCGCGCGGCAAATACCATTGGTTCTCGGGCGATGGCATGCTGCACGCGTTTCATTTCGAGAAGGGCCGCGTGTCCTACCGCAACCGCTGGATCCGCACGCCGAAATGGGTCATGGAAAACAAGAACGGCGAAGGCTTGTCAGGCTCGCTGGCAAGCCGGCACCTGACGGACCCCAGGCTGCTTGAGCTGAACTCCACCGTGGCCAATACCAACGTGGTCTGGCATGGCGGGCGCCTGCTGGCGCTGGAAGAAGCGCATATGCCGTTCGAAGTGGACCCGGTATCGCTGGCGCCGCGCGGCTACCAGACCTTCGATGAGAAATTCTCCGGGCCCATGACCGCGCACCCCAAGATCGACCCGGTCAACGGCGAAATGGTCTTCTTCGGCTACGGCGCCCGCGGCCCGTTCACGCCGGACCTGATGCTGCATGTGGCAGACAGCCAGGGCAAGCTGCTGCGCTCCGTGCATATCGTCGCGCCGTTCCCGAGCATGGTCCATGACTTCGTGGTGACGCGCACCCACATCCTGTTTCCCATCTTCCCGCTGACGGGATCGATGGCGCGCGCCACCAACGGCCAGCCGGCCTATGCGTGGGAACCGGACAAAGGCACGCACATCGGCATCCTGCCGCGCGACGGCACCGCGGCGGATGTGCGCTGGTTCACCGGCGATCCGTGCTACGTCTTCCATCCGATGAACGCCTTCGACACGCCGCACGGCGGCATCGTCTGCGACATGATGAAGTACGACGTGCCGCCGCTGTTCCCCGGCCCGGACGGGCGCCCGCTCTCCAACGGCGCGCCCGTGGCCAGCCTGGTGCGCTGGACCTTCGACCTGGCGGGGAAATCCGGCACGTATCGCGAGCAGCCGCTATGCGATACGCCGGGCGAGTTTCCGCGCCTGGACGAGCGCTTTGCCATGCTGCCCTACCGGCACGGCTACTACTGCAGTGGGGATATCTCCGCCTCCACCCAGGGCGACAGCCTGCGCAGCGGCCTGGCGCATATCGACCTGGCCACCGGGCAGGTCGCGCAGTACCAGCCGCCGGCCGGCGACAAATGCGGCGAACCCGTGTTTGTCCCGCGCCATGCGGATGCCGATGAGGGCGACGGCTGGCTGCTGTCCGTGATCTGGCGCGCCGCGGAGAACCGCAGCGATATGGCTATCTTCAACGCGCAGGCGCTGGCGGCAGGGCCGGTGGCGCTGGTACACCTGTCGCATCGCGTGCCCGCCGGCTTCCACGGCAACTGGCGTCCCGCCGACTGAGGCGGATGCATGCCGGCGCATTGACTGGCCCACTGATCAAACTAGCGCGGCGTTGCCGATCCCCGCAACGCCGCCAGGCAGAACTGCACGACAACATCGGCCATCTGCTCGGCCGTGGGCTTGTGCGTGGAGGCCACAGGCAGGCGGCGGCGGTCGATGGTCAGCGTGGCCAGGCCGTGCGTGGCGGCCCACACGGAGAACGCCAGTTGCTCCTCGCTGAGCCCGCCGACGCCTGGCGCCTGCAGTACGGGCCCGATGGCGCTGCGCAGCACCTGGAACGAGGCAGCACCCGCCTCCGCCAGCTCCGGATACTGCTCCCGGTCCGCAATCTCCGGCCCGAACATCAGGTGAAACCGCGCGGGATGCGCCTGGGCGAACGCCACGTAGGCGAGCATGATCGCCCGCAGCCGCCCTTGCGCATCGGCAGGGTCGATGTTCTCGACGCTCTGGCGGCGATACGCCACCAGGTCGCGAAACGCCTGGGCCGCAATGGCGGCCAGCAGCCCGTTCCGGTCCTTGAAATGATAGGCCGGCGCGCCCGGCGAGACGCCAGCGAGCTTGGCTGCCGTGCGCATGCTCATGCCCGCGATCCCCTCGGTATCGAGCAGATGGGTGCCCCACGCAATCAGCGAAGCGCGCAGGTCGCCATGGTGCCACTGCCCTTCCGGCTTGGTGGTTCCACCTTGGGACTGGCCCTGCTTTACCGGGGCGTCACCGCGTGCTGTTGCTGGTTTTTTCATGGGAGCGGAGTTTACCAAATGCCCGGGCCGCGGCATGAATGCCCTCGGCATTCTCAATAATTAGACGATTGTGCTGCCATGGCTACTGCAGACTAGCGAGAAGCGTATGCGAGCCACCGCTCCAGCATGCCATCGGCCTCTAAAAAAACCCTTGCAAACGCGATTTTCCACGCGTAATCTAAAAAAAAAGACAGATACCGAATGGCAACGGATCAAAGAGTATTTGCAGAGTAGTGCCTGCAGCCAGATCCATCCGGGTATTTTTTTCCCTATACAGTCTACAAATTGAGACGTATTTCGGCTTACCTGCAGTGGCCCGCAACCCGGCGTCATGCAAAAGATCATCGATGGGCTGCAGGACTATTGCCAGGAAACCGGCACCGAGGCGCTGCTCGACCTGGTGGGCCAGGTCCGGATCGACCCGCACTTGAGCGACCGCTGGCTGCGCTTCGCGCAGCAATCCGGCTGAGCGCCATGCGCAAAAGACCGCTCGCGCCGGCGCATGCCGCTGGCGCGTCACTGCAACGATCAACAAACGTGTCATGGAAATTCTGGAACTCAAGCCGGTCGCCGAACAGCTCTTCAAGGACATGCGCGAGCTGTCGTTCGATGGCGTTGGCGTGACCCGCGACAGCTACGGCGCGGGCGAAACCGCGGCGGCCAGCTACCTGCGGGACTTCGCGCTGCGCCACGGCCTGCAAGCGCAGGCCGACCGCGCCGCCAATCTCGTCTTGCGCCTGCCGCAAGCCGACACGGGCGCGCCAGCGACGTGGGTCGGCTCCCACCTGGACTCCGTCCCGCAAGGCGGCAACTTCGACGGGCTGGCGGGGATCGTCGCTGGCCTGCTCTGCCAGTTCCGGCAAAAGCGGTCCGGCCGGCACTCGCGCGTGCCGCTGCAGGTGGTGGGCTTCCGGGGCGAGGAAAGTGCCTGGTTCGGCAAGGCGTACATGGGTTCGGGCGCGCTGCTGGGCAAGCTCAGCGCCGACGACCTGGCGCTGGCGCACCGGCATTCCGGCGCGTCGCTGGCGGCCTGCATGACCGCCGCCGGCGCCGATGTCGAGGCGATCCGCGCGCAGGCGCCGCTGCTCGACAAAGCCAAAGTCCATGCCTACCTGGAACTGCATATCGAGCAAGGCCCGGTGATGGTCGCGCGCGGCTTGCCGGTGGCGGTGGTGCCCGGCATCCGCGGCAATGTGCGGCACAACCGGATCCAGTGCATCGGCGAGGCCGGGCACTCCGGCGCGGTGCCACGATGGCTGCGCAAGGACGCCATGTTTGCCGTGGCCGACCTGATCACGCGGCTGGACGAGCACTGGCGCGTGCTGCTGGAGCGCGGTATCGACCTGGTCGTCACCACTGGCGTGGTCAGCACCAGCCCGGCGGAGCATTCGATCTCCCGCATCCCCGGCATGGTGAGCTTCAGCTTCGAAGCGCGCAGCAAGAGCGAGGAAACGCTGGAAGGCTTCCATCAACTGCTGCGCACGGAATGCAAGGCGATCTCGCGCGATCGCGGCGTGCGGTTCGCGTTCGACCGCCGCATCGAATCGGCCCCGGCCACCATGGACGGCAGGCTCTGTGCGCTGCTCACGCAGGCATGCCGGCAACGTGACCTCCCGGTTGAGCCGGTGCCAAGCGGCGCGGGGCACGATGCCTCGCTGTTCGCCAACGCCGGCATCCCCACCGGCATGCTCTTCGTGCGCAACGAAAACGGCTCGCACAACCCGCACGAGGCCATGGACATCGATGATTTCCTGCTCGGCGTGCAGGTGCTGGACGACACCATCGCGAGCCTCTGAGCCACGGCCGAGCCGTTCCGGCCGGGCCAGCCCGGTCTATATCGACTGCCGCCGGCTGATCTCGTTTCCGGCGCTGCGCGAGGCACGAATCGCGTCTGACGCGGTTCCCGTGCTGCGCTGCAATGTGAGCGCCGGTTCGGGATGTGCTAAAAAGACGCGGCACGCAGACCGGTGCCGCGTGATCGTGGCACACAACGCAGCCGTGTCGACCTATCGAACGCCGACGCACCTTGCAATTGGCGTGACGCATGTTGAGGAAGCTGGCATGACGCAATCATATGCACTGCAACACGCACGACGCGTTTCATCCGTGGTCGACAATGCATCATTCCATGAAGCGGCGGCGCAGGCGCGCCTGTTTCGCTCCTGGACCCGCTCGCTCAATACCTTTCAGCTGGATCCGGGCAATACGTCAGGCCCGCGCGTCATCAGTGCGGCGGAGCTGAAAGACCGACGCAATCGCGCCGAGGCCCTGCTGCGCTTCTCGAGCCCGGTGGTGGAGCGCTTGCACGGCATCGTTGGCAAGGCGGGCTATTGCGTGCTGGTGGCCGACGCCGATGGCGCCCTGATCGATTTTCGTGGGCAGGAAGACCGGCGCAAGGAATATCGGCAGCACGGCCTGTATCACGGCCGCTATTTCACGGAGGACGCCGAGGGGACCAGCGGCGTGGCCTGCGTGCTGGCAGACAAGGAACCCATCACCGTCCACACCGAGGATCACTTCAGGGCAGCGTTCACCTGCCTGACCTGTACCGCCGCGCCCATCATCTCGCCAGCCGGCGAACTCACCGGCGTGCTGGACGTATCGGCCGTGCGAAACAGTGAAAACCGGGACTCGCAGGAACTGATCTACGCCTGGGTGTGCCAGGCGGCGGAGATGATCGAGAACGCCTACCTGCTCCACGATACCGGCCACTTGTGGACCCTGTACCTGCACCGCAGCCAGGACTACCTGAGCCTGCACCCCGAACTGCTGATTGCATTCGACGATGCCGGAAACATCGCATCGATGAACCGGCAGACGAGAAGCATGCTGAGCAGGCTATACACCGCGATTCCGTCGAACGTCCAGCATCTGTTCGATCTCAATGCCGGACAGGTCATCGACCTGAACAGCGGCCTGGAGATGTTCCCGTTGCGCCTGACCCGTGGCGGGGACCGCTTTTTCGCGAGACTTCGCCCGCCGCGCCAGGCCTTGCGCACGATATCGCTGCCGCCGGGACACCCGGCCGCCGGCCACGCCGAGCCGGCGGCCCGTGCCATCGCCAGCGATCGCCTGGTCACCGGCGACCCACAGGTCTCGTCGCATCTCGCCCGCGCGCTCCAGATCATCGACCGGCGCATTCCCGTGCTGCTGCAGGGCGAGACGGGAACAGGCAAGGAGGCATTCGCACTCGCCGTGCATCGCGGTTCGCTGCGCGCGCCGCAGCCGTTTGTCGCCGTAAACTGTGCGGCCATCCCGGATACGCTGATCGAAAGCGAGCTGTTCGGCTACGCGGAAGGCGCATTCACCGGCGCAAAGCGCAAGGGTCTCAAGGGAAAGATACTCCAGGCGCACGGCGGCACTTTGTTCCTGGACGAGATCGGCGACATGGCTTTGCCGCTGCAGACGAGGCTGCTGCGCGTGCTGGCTGAGAACGAGCTGGTGCCGCTGGGCTCCGAGCAATCGGTGCGGGTCGATATCAACCTGATCTGCGCCACCCACAGGGACCTTGCGCGCATGGTCTCCGAAGGCACTTTCCGGGAAGACCTCTACTATCGCCTGACTGGCGCCGTGTTCCGGCTGCCTCCCCTGCGCGATCGCACTGACCTGGGCGAGCTCGTCGACTTCTTCCTGGCGGATGAAGCCCAGGCGCACGGCACCCGGTCCGCGCTGTCCGAGGAGGCAATGGCATGCATCCGCCGCTATCGCTGGCCCGGCAACGTACGGCAACTGCGCATGGCATTACGCTACGCATGCGCGCTGGCCGCAGCCCAAGGCGTCATTGTCGCCGAAGATCTTCCCGACTACCTGCGCTGCCCGGCCGATGCCGCGCCAGCGGCGCCGCAGCCCGCGAACCCGCCAGTCACCGCGCAGGCATTCGACAGTGCCGGCCTGCGCCCCGGCGAGCTTCTCGAACGAGAGCACATCGCGCAGATGCTCGCCTGCCACCACTGGCGCGTCAAGGAAACCGCCAAGGCACTGGGCATGAGCCGCGCAACCATCTACCGCAAGATGGCCAGATACGGCATCGTCTACCCGGGTTCGGCATCCTTGCCTGGAGCGCCGCCCTTGTCTCAAACAGACGCTCAGACAGACGCTCAGGCGGACGAGGCGGACTGAGGCACGGTGTCTCACCGGATCGAGCCGGGCCGTCTCACGCTTGCCGCGCCGTAGCTTGCCAGTCCATCGCCGGCGTCATGCTGTATCGCAGCACTAATCCCGCGCTGCCCACGCTTTACCCTGCCTGCGCCTGAGCCCTCCCCGCGCTGCGCCGCAGCGCACGCTGCGCCTTCGTCATCCACCTTCGTCTGCTGTCCTCTCTGGCATGGATCATGCGGTTTCCTTCCTGCACGAAGGCCACGCCACACGTTGACCCGCGCCACCCGCATGGCCCTTCGTCGATTCCCCACAACTACGATGGAGACACAACCGTGAGCAACGAAGGTTCGGTACATCAGTCCAGCATGAAGGCCGCCGTATGGCGGGGTCGCCACGATGTCCGCGTCGAGGAGGTACGCGTCCCGGACAAGCCCGCCGAAGGATGGGTAAAGATCCGCGTGCATTGGTGCGGCATCTGCGGGTCGGACCTGCATGAATATGTCGCGGGCCCGGTCTTTATCCCGGTCGACCACCCCCACCCGCTCACCGGTCTGAAGGGGCAATGCATCTTGGGCCACGAGTTCAGTGGCGAGATCGCGGAACTGGGCGCGGGCGTGACCGGTTTCAAGGTCGGCGAACGCGTCACCGCGGATGCCTGCCAGCATTGCGGAAAATGCTATTACTGCACCCATGGCCTGTACAACATCTGCGAGAGTCTCGCGTTCACCGGCCTGATGAACAACGGCGCATTCGCGGAATACGTCAACGTACCGGCGGAGCTGCTCTACAAGCTGCCGGAGAACTTCCCCACCGAGGCGGGGGCACTGATCGAACCGCTGGCGGTAGGGCTTCATGCCGTGAAGAAAGCCGGCAACATCGTCGGCCAGACGGTTGTGGTGGTTGGCGCCGGCACCATCGGCCTGTGCACGATCATGTGCGCGAAGGCGGCCGGCGCAGGCCGCATCATCGCGCTCGAAATGTCGTCGGCGCGCAAGAAGAAGGCGCTGGAGGTTGGCGCCAACGTCGTCATCGATCCCAAGGAATGCGACGCGATCGCGCAGGTCAAGGCACTGACCGGCGGCTATGGCGCGGATGTGTCCTTCGAGTGCATCGGCAACAAGGCCACGGCGAAGCTTGCCATCGACGTGATCCGCAAGGCCGGGAAATGCGTGATGGTGGGCATCTTCGAAGAGCCCAGCGCATTCAATTTCTTCGAGATCGTATCGACGGAGAAGGAAATCATCGGATCGCTCGCCTATAACGGCGAATTCGCCGACGTGATCCGCTTTATCGCCGATGGCCGCATCGACGTGCAGCCGCTCATCACCGGACGGATCTCCCTCGCCGACATTGTGTCGCAAGGCTTCGAAGAACTCGTCAACAACAAGGATGGCAACGTCAAGATCATCGTCCAGCCGGTTGCCAGCCTGGCAGCCTGACCGCTGGACAACTTGACGGCTTGACGGCTTGACGGCCGCTCATTCCAACGCGCCGCGTTGACCAACGCGGCCACCCTCCCATCCCACCGGCATGCGGGCCTCGCGCGATGCAGCGTCGCGCAGCGGCCAGCGCGCGCCTCGCGTGCCGGGCCTTCATCGTACTGGACATGCCGGTCATGGAACCCCTCAGCCCCAATATCGAAGCTCAAGACACACCAGCGCTCGCGCCTGCCGGACTAGCGCTGCGGCCATTGGCATTCTCCGTGGCCGTCTTCCTGATCGTGCACGGCATCAGCCTTGGCGTATGGCGCCTGTTCGCCGACCCCGCCCAGGCCGTCTGGAAATACGCCCCCCAGCCATTTGGCATGTACCTCTTCTGGGGCATCCTGGTGCTGGTCTTCGTCGGCTTCAACTTCGGCATGGCGGGATTCTCAGCGCTGAAGCAGCCCGTGCGCGGCTGCGCCGCCACGGTCGTGACGCTGGCGCTCTCCTTCGCCGTGCCCGCCGCACTGGTCCATGGCTACGGCGCACTGGATCCGGCATTCAGCGCCATCAACGGCGCCGGCTACGGCGCGGCCGGCCTGATCGTGCTGATCGGCTTCTACGGCTTCGGCATACTGGCAACAGGCATGGCCGGATGGCCGTGGTCCGACAGCGGCCTGCGCCCCGCGGCTAGCGGCCTTGCTCAAATCGCCGCCGGCTGTTGCCTCACGGGCCTGGGATACTTCCTGCTGATCTATCCCAGCGTGTCGGCCACCACCGCGCCGCATGCGATCCTGCTGCCGTTGCCGGTGGCGATCGGCTGGTTCTATTCCGTCATCGTAGCGTGGCTGACGACATTCCTGATCTTCGACAACTGGCCGTGGAACAGGCTGGCCCGGAAAAGCCATATGGCGCTCGCCGCGCTGGCCGGCAACTTCTTGCTGGGCACTGCGCTCTATGCCGTGCATCTGGCGTTGCTCAGATGGGTCCTCATCCCTCCCGGCGCCGTTGAAAAAATCGGCGCGATGCTTCCAAGCTGGCCCGCGCAGCTAGGCGTATGCATTGCCTTCTGGCTGATCTTCTGGGCCAACGTTGCCGGCAACTGGCCGACACGGTTCGGTGCCGGCACGAACCGGGCCATACGCGCGGCATCGTGCTGGGGCCTTGGAGTGATCTCCTTTTTTGCCTATACGCGATGGTTTGCCGGCACCGTGCTGCATGAAGCGCAGATCATCCCCGGCTTTGGCGGCGATCCGCTCACCTGGGTCGACCTGCTCAACTACGTCATGCTGATCTACGCCGTCTATTTCGAGTTCTACGGTCTTTCGAAGAGGAACGGCTGATCTACCTGCCGCAAGGCTTGGCCGGCACTCCGCCCCCTCGCGCGCTTTGCGCTGGCCATGAGCGACAACGGATGGATCGAAATGGAGCGCTACGGCATTGTCGCACCCAACCAGCACTAAGGCTTCGGCCGTGGAAGAACCGTAAACACCTGAGTCCCGGCACGTACGGCGCGGGTGAGCGGCATCGTTCCTGTTCACCCGCGCGGCAGCAAGGCGGTGGATCGACCATAATGTCGGTCGCCCCCAAAACACCCAGCCCTTGCTGCGCAACGTGCCAGACGCCGACAGTCCCCTCTCATCCGCTTCACCCGCCAACGGCAGCGCTTGCAGCGCACCGCCGGCCCTGCCCGCTTCGCACTGGCACCGCCGCGTGCTGGCGCTGGCGTGCCCGATCATCCTGGCCAACCTGACCCAGCCGATCCTGGGTGCGGTCGATACCGCCGTTGCCGGCCACCTGCCGGACCCGGCCTACCTGGGCGGCGTGGCCGCCGGCGGCCTGTTCTTCAGCTTCGTGTTCTGGGGCTTCGGGTTCCTGCGCATGGGTACCACCGGCCTCGTCGCGCAAGCGTATGGCGCCCGGGACGGCGCGGCATTGCGCGCCACGCTGGCACGCGCCCTGATGCTGGCCACCGTCATCGGGCTCGGCGTGCTGGCCGTACAGATGCCCTTGATCCACGGCGCGCTGGGCCTGATCGGCGGCAGCGACACACTCCAGCACCACGCGCGGGCCTACAGCCATGCGCGGATCTGGGCGGCGCCTTTTGCCTTGTGCAATTACGTGGTGCTCGGCTACCTGCTGGGCTGCCAGCGCGTGCGGCTGGGCCTGCTCATCCAGCTCTTCATCAACGCGGTGAACATTGCCGCGGTACTGCTCTACGTTTATGTATTCGACTGGAGCATCGCGGGGATCGGCGCTGCCACCGCCACCGCCGATGCGTGCGGCTTCATGCTGGGCGCCGCCCTGCTCTGGCGGCTGCGCCCGCACGGCCTGGCGCCCCTGCGCTGGGCGGTGGTCGCCGATGCGCACGAACTGAAGCGGCTGGTCGCCCTCAACCGCGACATCTTCATCCGCACGCTGTGCCTGGTGGCCAGCTTCGGCTGGTTCGCCCATGCGGGCGCCCGGCAAGGCGACGTGATCCTGGCGGCCAACGCGCTGCTGCTCAACTTCCAGACCTTCATGGCGTACGCGCTCGATGGCTTCGCGCATGCGGCCGAGGCGCTGGTGGGCGCCGCCATCGGCACCCGGGACCGGCACGCCTTCCGCCGCGCGGTCCGCGTCACGATGATCTGGGGGGCAGTGGGCGCGCTGTGCTTCTCCCTGGTGTATGCCAGCGCCGGAGCATGGATCATCGCCTGCCTGACCGACCAGCGCACGGTCCACGACGCGGCGGTGCGCTACCTGCCGTGGGCGGTTGCCCTGCCGCTGGTTTCCGTGTGGGGCTTCCTGCTCGATGGCGTGTTCATCGGCGCCACCAGCACGCGCGACCTGATGCACTCGATGGCCTTGTCGTTCGCGGCGTTCATGGTGGCGGCGCTTGCGCTGGCCGGCCCGTTCGGCAACGATGGCTTATGGGCGGCGCTGCTGCTGTTCATGGCCGCGCGCGGCGTCACGCTGGCGCGGGTGTTCCCGCGCATCGAGGCCAGCCGCCTGGCGTGATGTCGGACATCGCCGGACTTCGGTGCCTGGCATCCTGGTCGGGCTGGGGCCGGGACGAGAGGAATGGCGTCACGCTACCGGCCACGCCCGCCGGGACTGCCGGCACTCCCGCTATGCGTCGCGCAACAAGCCCAGCAACTGCGCCCGGCGCACGATCTGCTTGCGGGTGCCGGCATCCAGCTTGGCGGACAGGTTCTTCAGGTGCCACTTGACCGTCTCCTGACCGATGCCCATGGCAAGCGCGATTTCCTTGTTGGCAAGATGCCGGGCCAGCAACTCCAGGACATTGCGCTCTTTCGGCGTCAGCACCATGCTGGGCGCCGCGCGCGGCCCGTCTGCGCCGGCCTCGGCAGCAAGGTGTACCGCCGCACGTGCCGGCCTGGCAGGATCAGGACGCTGCGTACCGATCGATTCCGTCTCGATATTGCGAGCCCAGTCCGCCAGCGCGGGATGGATGTCGCGCACGCCTCGCGTCACCCCGTACGCCTCCAGCAGGTTCATGGCTTCACGCAGCAAGGTAAGGCTCTTCTCCCCGCAGCGGTCAATGGCCAGCGCCCGCAGCGCCATGATTTCGATGCGCACGACCTCGCGCTTCATCGCCTCGGCCCCAGCCTCCGCTCGCATCAGTTGCTGCTGCGCCGCGCGCCAGTCTTGCTCGGCAATGCACGTGTAGGCGTGCGCCAGATCCTGGAGCAGGACCAGGTTGCGCCGCTGGATCGCAGACTCGGGCGCGGCATTGTCCGCGACGATCTCATCAACGCGCCGCAGCAGGGCCCGGCACGTCTCGGAGCGAAAACGCCCGCTATGCAGCCGCAACTGCTCTGTCAGGCTGGCCACGCACAGCCTGGGCAGGTTGCGGGCAATGCCCACCGCATACAGGGTCTCGAGCAGGTCGAGAGCGCGATGCTCAACGCCCCTGGCGGCAGCGATGCGGGCCGCCGTGCGGTAAGCGAGCAGCACCGTGTCTGGCGTGCCGCCACGCTCCAGGACATCCAGGCGATTGGCCAGGAGCGCTGCCGCTTCGTCTATCTGGTCCCGCGCATAAGTGGCGGCGGCCAGCAAGCCGGCGATCATGCAGGAAAACGGGTGGCGCCGGCCCAACTCTTCGTCGGCGCGTGCCAGCGCCGGGCGCAGCGTGCGCTCCGCCAATAACACCTGTCCCTCGAACAGGTACCCAAGCCCGATGATGTAATCGCGCCAGCGGATCACGTAGCGGTAGGCAAGACTGGCGTCGCCGCGCGGTGCGTTCTGTTCGTAACGCCGCGCCTTGGCATACTCCCCCGCCATCAGCGCACGCACGGCCAGGCGGTTGGCGTGCGCCTGCCGCAGCCATGCATCGTTGACGGGCGGTGCCTCCCCCCAGCGATCGAAGAACGCCGCAATGCGGTCCGGCTCGTCCGCGTAGTAGGCCGCGGCGCTCAGGATCAGGTCGATCTCGTAGCGCATGGCATCGTCCGGCGTCGCATGGTGCAGGATTTTCCGCACTTGCACCTCGGCCTGCTGGTGGCGCTCGCTCAGCGCCAGCGCCCATGCCGCGGCCAGGCGCAGGCGTGGATGCCGGTCGAGCTCGGACTCGGGCAGCCATTCGAGCCATTCGAGCACGGCGGGCAACTGGCCGCGCGTGGCGGCTTCATACAGGCAGCGCTGCGCCAGGTTGTAGGCAGTCTCGCGCTGGCCGCTGGCGAGCGCGTGGCGCGCGGCAGCCTCGGTCATGCCGTGATCGGCAAGCCAGTGCATCGCGCGATCGTGCATCCCGGCGAGTTCCTGTGCCGGAAGGTCCGCCAGCCGGGCGCGCAGCGCATCACGTGCCATCGCATGCAGGCGGAACCACTCGCCATGCTGGTCCGAGACGACGAACAGCGGCGTGTCACGCATCAGACGCTGCAATCGTTCCTGCGCATCCGGCAACCCCGTCATGGCGCGGCAAAGATCCGCATGCAGCAACTCCACGATCGAGATGCGCGTCAGGAATCCAGCATCCGCATCGGAGAGCCGGGCGAGCAGCGCTGTAACGAAGTGTTCTCGCATGCCTGCGGTACTGCTGGCGAAGGCATCGATGGCGGCAACGGGATCCGGGGCATGGGTGGCTGCCGCCAGCGCAAGTTGCAAGCCAAGCGGCCAACCCTCGGTCACGTCGTGCAGCCTGGCGCAGGCGTCGGCCTCCACGCTGGCCTCAAAGTGCATGCCGATCAGCGTGATCGTCTCGTCCAAGCGGAAACGCAGCAAAGCGGTATCAACCTTCACGCACTGGCCATACGGTCCCAGCCGCTCAACCACCGTGTCGAACCCGTCACGGGCCGCCACCACGATGCGCAGGTTGGATGGCAAATTGTTAAGCAGGTAGATCAGCGCATCGCGGCTGCCGTCCGGCAGCCGCTCGGCCTCATCCAGGATGAGCACGACATCCAGTGCAAGGTGGGCAACCTCGGCCAGCCATGCCGTGAAGCCCTCCAGCGGCGCGTCGGTCACCCTTCCTCCTGCCAGCAGCCGTGCGCCGAACGCAGCGCGCCCGCAGCCGGAGCGAATCGCGCTCGTCAGGCTCATCAGCAACCGGGGGGGATCGTTGCTCTCATCCAGCGACACCCAGGCAACGGCGCTGCCGCGCATGATGTATTCGCGGTGCCACTGGATCAGCAGCGATGTCTTGCCGAAGCCGGCAGGCGCTTGCACGATCGTTACGGGCCGGTCACGAAACCGCTCGCTATCCGAGCGCAGGCGCGAGCGCGCCAGCAAGTGGCGCGGCGCACGGGGCGGACTGGTCTTGAGGAGCAGTTCCGATGCTGTGATGCCAGTGCCACTGTAGGGATTTGTCATCAAGGAATCCCGGCAGGCGATGCCGATCAAGAGGGTTGAGCGTATCCGGCTGGTCAACCGACGCGCACGGCAAATGCCGCGGATTATAGCCATGCCAGGTGCGTTTCTGGCCGCACTCAGGGATATCCCTGTGCCCAATCCCCCCCGCTGCTGGGGGGCGCCCCCAACCAGAGCGCTTCTACCATTCAATCCACATCAGGACGATCAAGCAAGGGACGCAATGCCTCTCACCGACGACCCAATCGCTACACCGGCCGGCGACGTCGTCCTAACCCGACCTAACCCGACCTAACCCGAACCGGCCCCAAACCATGCTCCGCCATCTGTTCGTCCCTGTCGACCCTCGCGACCATGACGCCAAGGCAGCGCTGCAAGCGATCGCGCTGGCCCGCAGCCACGGAGCACGCATCAGTTTCCGGCATGCGCAGGACAACGGCACGCGCGGGCAGTCGCAGGCCCGCGAGGCGCTGATCCGGGCAGATGCGGCGGCACGTGCACAGGGGGTAGCGAGCACGTTCGCCAGTCTGATTGCAGAACATCCGGCGCGGGCCTTGCTGGCCGCGGCGGACCAGGCCGGTTGCGATGCGATTGTCCTCGCCCACGGCGCGGGGGATCTCGCCGGGCCAGCGTCACCTGCCAAGGACATACTGATGCATGCCCGCATGCCGGTGCTGTCGATCGGGGCTGCTTGCGCACCCGCGCCGATTGCGGCGATCGCTTTGCTGCACAACGCATACAGCCGCCTGGCCACATTGCTGCATGCCTGGCTGCACCTCGTCGAAACGACGCAGGCGGCGGGCGCGCCGATTGTCGCGGCTCCCATGCTCGCGGCCATCGATTATGTGCGCCAAACGCTTCATCCCCTGCAGCGGCGCAAGGAGGCCACGTTGTTTCGCCGCCTGAGCCAGCGCAGCGAGGCATTGCGCGCGGAACTGGACGAGCTGTCCCGCCAGCATTTGCGCCAGGAGAACCTGCTCGAAGACCTTGCCGTGCAGGTGGAGCAAGCTGCCGCCAGCGCGTGCGCGCTTACGGCACTGGCCCAGGTGGTCGAACTGTATGCCCACCTGGCATGGGAGTACCAGGGCCGCGAAGAAGGCGTGATATTGCCGGCGGCGCGCCACTACCTCACTCAGGCCGATTGGGATGCGCTGCATGTCGCACTGACCCAGAGCTTCGGTCATCACGCCGGGACGTCCCCCGATGCTGCCTTTGCGCAGCGACTGGCCGGGCTTGCCCCTGGCGCACCGCAGGGTGCCTGAACGCAAGCCGGCGGATCACCGCCAAACCGAATCAACCACATACTGAATATAACCAGGAGTCAACTTGCCACACGCCATTCGAATCCATGAAACCGGTGGCCCGGAAGTCTTGCAATGGGAAGAGGTCGCGGTAGGCGATCCGGCTCCTGGGCAGGCACGCTTGCGCCATGAGGCCGTCGGCCTGAATTTTGCGGACACTTACTTCCGCTCGGGCCTGTACCCGATGCCTCTGCCGGCCGGCATGGGCGTTGAAGCCGCCGGCGTCGTCGAGGCTGTCGGGGCCGGCGTCAGCCAGGTCGCGGTTGGCGATCGCGTCACCTATACGGGCTTTCTGAACACGCTCGGCGCGTACAGCACCGCACGCCTGATCCCGGCCGCGGCGCTGATCAAGCTGCCCGCCGGAATCGCCTGCGAGACAGCTGCCGCCATGACCATGCGTGGCCTGACTTCTGCCTACCTGATGCGCCGCATCTACGCGTTCAAGCCCAACGACACCATCCTGCTGCACGCCGCCGCCGGCGGGGTCGGCCTGATCGTCTCGCAATGGGCGAAGCTGCTCGGCCTCACCGTGATCGGCACCGTTTCGAGCGAGGCCAAGGCGGCAGTCGCCCGCGCCCACGGCTGTGACCACATCATCGACTACAGCCGTGAGGATGTGGCCAGGCGCGTGCGCGAACTGACCGGCGGAGTCGGCGTCAACGTGGTGTTCGACAGCGTCGGCAAGGACACCTTCGAGGCTTCGCTGGACTCACTCAAGCGCCGCGGCCTGATGGTCTGCGTGGGCACCGCCTCGGGCCCAATCCCGCCGTTCAACCCGCAATTGCTGGCAATGAAGGGGTCGCTCTACCTGACCCGCCCGGCCCTGGCCGACTACATCGCTGATCCCGCCGAAAAGAAGGAACTGGCGGACGAGCTGTTCGCCCATGTCGCGGCCGGCCGCATCCGGATCGAGATCAACCAGCGCTACGCTCTGCAGGACGCGGCACAAGCCCATCGGGACCTGGAGTCGCGCAAAACCACCGGTTCCTCGGTCTTCACGGTCTAGGAGGGCAGCATGCGTGTCGAACAACTTACCTGTGCCATCGGCGCCGAACTGGTTGGCGTAAAACTGGCGGACGCCATTCACGATGCCGGCCTGTTTGCGGAAATCCGCGCCGCGCTGCTCAAGCATCGCGTGCTGTTCCTGCGCGGCCAGGACATCACGCGCGCCGAACACGTGGCCTTTGCCCGCCTGTTTGGCGAACTCGAAGATCATCCGGTAGCCGGCAGCGACCCCGACCACCCTGGCCTGGTGCGGATCTACAAGAATCCGGAACAGCCGAACGACCGCTACGAGAACGCCTGGCACGCCGATGCCACCTGGCGCGTAGCCCCGCCCTTCGGCTGCGTCCTGCGCTGCGTGGAATGTCCGCCCGTCGGCGGCGACACCATGTGGGCCAACATGGTCCTGGCCTATGAGAACCTGCCGGACCACATCAAGAGCCAGATCGCCGGGCTGCGTGCGCGTCACAGCATCGAAGCCAGCTTCGGCGCCGCCATGCCGATCGACAAGCGTCTCGCGCTGAAGGCCCAGTTCCCGGACGCCGAGCATCCAGTCGTACGCACCCACCCGGAGACCGGCGAGAAGGTGCTGTTCGTGAATGCCTTCACCACGCACTTCACCAACTTCCACACGCCGCAGCGTGTTCGCTTCGGCCAGGACGCCAATCCGGGCGCCGGCCTGCTGCTCAGCTACCTGATCAGCCAGGCCAGCATTCCCGAGTACCAGGTGCGCTGGCGCTGGCAGCCCGATAGCGTGGCGATCTGGGACAACCGCTCGACCCAGCACTACGCCGTCATGGATTACCCGCCCTGCCATCGCAAGATGGAGCGCGCCGGCATTATTGGCGACACCACGTTTTAGGCGTTCAGCTGCCTTAGCGCAGTTGAACCCACCCCAATCCGACAAGGAGTAACAAATGCAATTTCTCGACGATTCCCTGCATCCCGAAAACCAGGACAAAGTGGTCATCACCGTGGCGCCTTATGGCCCCGAGTGGATGCCGGCGGATTTCCCCGAGGACATTCCGGTGACGATGGAAGAACAGGTGCAAAAGGCCGTTGACTGCTACAACGCCGGGGCCACGGTGCTGCACCTGCACGTGCGCGAACTCGATGGCAAGGGCTCCAAGCGCCTGTCCAAGTTCAACGAGCTGATCGCCGGCGTGCGCGCCGCGGTGCCGGACATGATCATCCAGGTGGGCGGCTCGATCTCGTTTGCGCCGGAAGACGACGGTCAGGCCGCCAAGTGGCTCTCGGACGATACCCGCCACATGCTGGCCGACCTGGACCCCAAGCCGGATCAGGTGACGGTAGCTATCAATACAACGCAGATGAACATCATGGAGTTGCTCTATCCAGAGTACCTGGAGGGCACCTCGCTGGCCAACCCGGCGTTCCAGGCCGCCTACAGCGAAATGACCGTGCCTGCCGGCCCCGCCTGGGTCGAGGAGCACCTGAGGCGCCTGCAAGCGTCCGGCATCCAGCCGCACTTCCAGCTCACCGGCATGCATGCGCTGGAAACGCTCGAGCGCCTGGTGCGCAAGGGCGTGTACACGGGACCGCTGAACCTGACCTGGATCGGCATTGGCGGCGGCTTCGATGGCCCGAATCCGTTCAATTTCGTCAACTTCATCCATCGCGCGCCGGATGGTTGCACGCTGACCGCCGAATCGTTGTTGAAGAACGTCCTGCCGTTCAACATGATGGCCATGGCGATGGGCCTGCATCCCCGCTGCGGCATCGAGGACACCATCATCGACCAGCACGGCAACCGCATGAGCTCGGTGCAGCAGATCGAGCAGTGCGTGCGCGTCGCCCGCGAGCTCGGCCGTGAAGTGGCCAGCGGCAAGGAAGCGCGCAAGATCTACAAGATCGGCGTGCAGTACAAGGATGCCGACGAAACCCTGGCAATGCATGGCATGGCGCCCAACCGCAAGCCGCGCCAGGTAAACCTGCCCTTGCGCGCAGCTTGACGGCAACCCGGGCAAGCAGAGAGACGGCAACGCCCATCCGCTTGCCCCGGCACGCACAATCCGCGCCGAATTCGCGGCGCAGCAGCGGCACCAGACCGCAGGAGACCTTCATGGGACAGTACCTCTCCGGGGCCGCTCGCGCGGACACGGCTCTCACCGCCAAGCCGGCACGCTCGCATGCCTACGCGTGGCTGGTATTCGCCCTCATTTTTGCGCTCCTGCTTTCCGACTATATGTCGCGGCAGGTGCTGAACGCCGTCTTTCCCCACCTGCGGCTTGAATGGAGCCTGTCTGACGCCAAGCTCGGCTCGCTCAGCGGCATCGTCGCGCTGATGGTCGGGCTGTTCACTGTCCCGTTCTCGCTGATGGCCGATCGTTGGGGCCGCGTCAGGAGCCTGGCCGTGATGGCGCTGCTCTGGAGCTGCGGCACACTGGCATGCGCGCTGTCCGCCAGCTACGGGCATATGCTTGCGGCGCGCTTCTTCGTCGGCATTGGCGAGGCCGCCTATGGCAGCGTCGGGCTGGCCGTGATCCTGAGCATCTTCCCGCCCTCCATGCGTGCCACCCTGACCGGCGCCTTCACATCAGGCGGCATGTTCGGCGCCGTGCTGGGCATGGGGCTGGGCGGTGTCGTGGCGGCCCGCTTTGGCTGGCGCGCGGCTTTCATGGCCATGGCGGTATTCGGCCTGATCGTGGTGCTGATCTACTGCGTGGCCGTTACCGAAGCCAGGCTGGCGCGGCACGCCGCCGGGTCACCGGCCACCCGCGGCCAAGCGGTGCCAGGCCGTGTCCGCCCCCCCCTGCCGGCGCTGCTGGGCGGGCTCTTCTGGGCACCGTCCCTGGTCTGCGCCTATGTTGGCAGCGGCCTGCAGTTGTTCATCGCCTATGCGATCATGGCCTGGATGCCGAGCTACCTGAACCGGTACTACGACATGCCGTCCGACAAGGCGACACTGCTTGCCGCGGCGCTGCTGATCGTCAGCGGCATCGGCATGACCTTGTGCGGCATGCTGACGGACCGGGCAAGCCGCAACGCGCCGGCCCGCCAGCTGACACTTGCGATCCTCTTCTGTCTCGTGTCGTGCGCGCTACTGCTGGCGGGCTTCCGGCTGCCGCCGGGTACCGCGCAGTTGCTGCTGATCGGCTTGGGCATGCTGCTGGCAATGGGTACCTGGGGTCCCGCCGGTGCCATGGTGGTCGGCCTCTCCCGTCCCTCGACCCATGCCACCGCACTGGCGATGCTGACCCTGGCCAACAACATCCTTGGCGCGGCGCCGGCGCCTTACCTGACAGGCCTGCTGGCCGACAGGATCGGTTTGCTGGGGGCCCTGCAGATGGTGCCACTGATCTCCCTGGGCGCAGCAGTCGTATTCCTCATCGCCAAGCCGCGCTACCTGCGCGACCTGCGGCTTGCCGAGGCGCGCAATGAGACGGAGCGCACCCTCGCCTGACGCTTCTTTCACCCACTGAGTAGACAAGCAGATGCAACGCACTGAATTACCCCCGATCGTCATCGTCCCCGGCCTGCGCGACCATGTCGCGGATCATTGGCAAACCTTGCTGGCCGACAAGTTGCGCGCGCACGGGCGCCAGGTCAGCGTCGTACCCCCGCTGGAACACGACAGGCTTGACTGTGCCGTGCAGGTGGCTGCGCTGGAACGCACGCTGGCGAGCCTGCGTGAGCCCGCCTTGCTGGTGGCCCACAGCGCCGGCGTCTTGACGACGGTGCACTGGGCGCGCCGATGCGCGCGCGCCGTGCATGGCGCGCTGCTGGCCGCACCGCCCGATTTCGATCATCCGTTGCCTGCGGGCTATCCGGACGAAGATACGCTGCGCCTGAACGGTTGGACACCCGCACCGCGCGCAGCCTTGCGCTTCCCAAGCATCGTTGCGGCCAGCCGCAACGATCCGCTTGCCCGCTTCGAGGAAGTCGCCGCACTGGCCAGCGCCTGGGGCAGCCGCCTGGTTGACCTCGGCAACGTGGGCCACCTCAACCCCGCCGCAGGCTATGGCGAATGGTCCCGCGCGGAGCCGCTCATTCAGGAGCTTTCGGAAATAGCCGAACTGATTGGCCAGGGCGCAGAGCGGACGGCTTAAGCGTCCGACGCCCCACGGGTCACGGCAGGAAACACCGCGACGTCTGGCTGAACTCGCTGCAAGTGTCTTCCATCCCGAAGACCTCCCCCAAAGCCACCTCGCCCTCGGCCAGCAGCGCGTTCATGTGGACGGCCTTCTCACAAAGGCGACGGCCTCCCGGTGCGATAACTCCGGATGCCCCCGCGATATTCCGCGGGGTAGCGCATCTGCCGGTGCTCCCCCCCAACCCTGGCAGCTGTAAAACCAGAAAAAAAACCCCAGCTTCAAACCGAACGGCCGAATCGACTGACGGCTGGCTCGAAGTCTTCTTCGTGTTTCTCAAGCTTGGGCTGTCGTCTTTTGGCGGCCTGCTCTGCCTCGCTATACGACCCGGTTTGGACAACAGCGCTCCGGTGGCGTTTCTCCGACAGCGCCTACCCTGCGTTACCAAAACGCCGCGCATTGCCGCGCGGTTCTTGCGCCTTACACAGGCCAGCTTGCCCGTCACCTCCGGCTTTCATTTCTCGCCCGTCGACAGGCCCTGACCTGCAACTGAATCCGCGGCGTCCACTTCCCGCCATGTACCGAAAATCTCGTGCTATCCGGAGTATCCCGCCCCCCTGCCATTGGGGGGTGCGCAGTGCCCGATTCTTTGCATGATGACGGCGTCTGCCACAGACGTAAAAATAGACAAGAGGAGAAAAGATAGTGAAGTTATCTGGCAATCTGAGCAAGCTGAATCTTGCACTCATCGCTGTGGGCGCGATCTGCGCCGGCAGCGCACATGCGCAAAGCGGCGTGACGCTGTATGGCGTGGCGGATATGAACGTAGAGTTCGCTAATCATGTCGGCACCGTTCCCAGCGCAGCCAACAAGTTCAATGCGGGCCCGTCCAACAGCGTCTACCGCATGGACTCCGGCGGCCTGTCCGGTTCGCGTTGGGGCTTGCGCGGTACCGAGGATCTCGGCAATGGCATGAAATCCGTTTTCGTTCTGGAAAGCGGCTTCAACCTGGATACCGGCACGTCGCAGCAAAGCAGTCGCCTGTTCGGTCGCCAGGCATACGTAGGCGTGCAGAGTACGCGGTTTGGCCAGGTGACTTTCGGCCGTCAGTACACGTCGATATTCGAAGGCCTTGCGAACTTCGTGCCGGCATCCTTTGCCACACAATATGAACCGATCGTGATGCTGACCGGCGCCAACTTCCGCGAGGACAACACCATCAAGTACTCCGGCCAGTTCGGTCCGGTGTCCGCACTGGCGCACTGGTCCTTCGGTACCGGCCTGGCGTTGCCGACGACGGTGGCCAACGGCCCGCTCCTCGGTGGCAATGGCGAAGTGCCGGGCCAGTTCCGCCGCGACACCGCTTATGGCGCGGCGCTGACCTATATTGCCGGCCCTGTCGGCGTGGCGGTTGCTTACGACCAGTTCAACCCGACCATTTCCAACCCCTTGACCGCTGCTGCCCTCGGCAGTGGCAGCTTCAAGAAGGCAACCATCGCAGGAAGCTATGCGTTCGGCCCGGCAAAGATCATGGGCGGCTACCGCTGGGGTCAGAACAAGGACCAGAATGGCGGCCTGATCGAGCGCGACGACTTCTACTGGATCGGCGCCAACTACCAGGTGACGCCGGCGCTTGGCCTGACGCTCGAATACGACTACGACCACGTCAAGCGCTTCTTCGCCAGCACGTCAACCCCGAACCCGTGGCAAGTTGCGTTCATCGCCGACTACACGCTCTCCAAGCGAACTGATGTCTACCTGACCACGGCGTATGCAAAGAACGCGGGCCTGGGACTGGATTCCGCGATGATCGGCTACGCCAACAGCCTCTCCCTTGGCAATAGCTACACGCTTGCCAGCGGCCAAAGCAACATGCTCGGCGTCGCCGTAGGTATTCGCCACAAGTTCTAAGGAAAGTCCGCTGGTATGTAACAAGGTCATGCTTGCATGGCAGTGCGGGCAGTCCTGCAGATGCGCCCGCGAGCATCCCGCCTCTCTCATGCTCTTTGTGCCACCTCGGTGGCACTTTTTTTGGCCCAGTGCTGGTGCCGCGGCACCGGGTTCAACAGCGAGCGCACAACCACAGCACCTCCGAGCCTGAGCGGCCATTTCAAAAAGTTCCTGGCGTCGTTGCGCGGCCTTGGCCGATCCACTTGTACTGTCTGCGGCGCGCGCCTGGCCGGGTGCGCATCCCAGGCTTGCCCGACGGAAGGTCCTTCTATCAAACCGCCATGGAGACACGCGTCGCACAGGGCGACCCTTCGCAATGGGCCGGGAAGAGCCGTCGGCCGACGGCGGTTCATCGGCCTGTACGGACAACCACCAATGCAGGAAATGGGGCCGGCAGCCGAGCGGAGCGCTGACGTGTTCCGCTGCGCCAGGCTGGCAATGGATCTGGTCGGTGGGGAGATGCCGAAACTAGCCCTGGCCGGACACGCTCAACTCGCTTTCGATTTGCTTGCGTAGCATCGCGAAACGCTCTTGGACGTTTTCCCCGAAGAGCGGATCGTCGCTCGCCGGAACGGCAGCGTCAACGGCTGCCCAATCCTCGCGCGTTAGTAGCTGAGCCGCGCGCGGCATGACGCGTTGCTCCTCTGTCGAAAGATGATTTCGATAGTACACAAGGTACATCGCTCCGGCGGCCTCCAGAGCCGTGCGCGAACTGATCAGATCTCCTTCAGCCTCATTGAGGCGGTCCGATAGCGTTTCGCCCACCATGGCAATCACACGATGTTCCTGCTGGATCCGACTAATCACGATCTGCATGCCGGGATCTCGCTCAATGAGCCGTGCGTATGCAACATCCTCACGGGGATGGTGAACGCGATCGCCGAAACTTCGCATGTAATAGATGATGATGCTCATCAAATTGTAATTTGGCCGCTCTCCCCGACCGAAGAGAATTACCTGCTCTTCCAAAATGTCCAGCAGTCGAGCGAAATGAATATGATCTTCGTGCCATAGCGCAAGTGGGGTGGTCACGGCGCGCTCCATGGAAACGGGTTATGCTCACATCGCCTTCGACACCATATCGAATCGAAGAGCCTTGCCTAGTACAGTATTCCTCCATCCAGAGATTGCCATGACCTAGATCAATGGATCGAAGCTAAAGCCCTGTACGGCTATGGCAGCGCGACCGGGCGCGATGCTTGCGCGACACCGGCTGCGCTGTATCGAAGGGCTGGATCGGCCGGTGAGCCGTCGTAGGCCGGCACGGCGGCGGACGGCTCTTCCCGATCCATGACTGGTTCCCGGATGCCCACACGACCGGACTGAACTGAGGCAAGGAGAACAGAAATGAGTATCTCGGCGTATTCGGCCTTCATGCCGGTCAAGCCCTGTTTCGACCTGGTGCGAACTGCCATGAGGGATCTCGTCGACGGCGAACCTTTCTTCGATTGCGCCGCCGACGACATAGTCTACGAAGTCCTCTACGATTTTCCGGGCTGGCCGAGAATCATCGAGGGCAAGGCCGACCTGATGGAGCGTTTCCACGGCTACGGCAAGCACATCGTCGTCCATGCAGCAGACCACCTGATCAGGCGCCTGGCCGCGGATGGTCATGTCATCGTCATCGAGTACGAGGTGCATGGAACGATCGTGTCGACGGGCGTGCGCTACGACAACCGGTTCTGCTCGATCGTCAGTGTCGCCGCTCGGCGCATTGTTCACTGGCGAGACTACATGGACTCACTTGCCGCCTGGAACGCGCTTAGCCAGAACCGCTTCGCTTCATTTTGAAACAGCCTCTAGCGTATTTTCTCCTGTGCTATGATTTCTGCACTCATGTGACTGGCGCATACAGATAGGCCACTATCGGGGAGCATGAGGTTGCTGGCCGCCGCGCGCCTGGGCATTACCTACTATCCTTGGAGATGGGTTATGCCTGATTTTGCACAGTTGCTCATGTTCGCTCTTGTGGCGTTGGGAATGGTTCTAACGCCGGGGCCGAACATGATTTATCTGATTTCCCGCTCAATTTGCCAAGGTAGACGCGCAGGCCTCATTTCATTGGGCGGCGTTGCGCTGGGCTTTGTGTTCTACATGCTCTGTGCGGCATTCGGAATTACGGCTTTCGTATTTGCGGTACCTTACGCATACGACACGCTTCGCATCGGCGGCGCTTTGTACCTTCTGTATCTTGCCTGGCAAGCGGTCAAACCGGGCGGACGGTCCGCGTTTGCGGTGCGCGACCTGCCAATCGATACCCCAGGAAAGCTCTTTGGCATGGGGTTTATCACTAACCTGGCGAATCCAAAAATCGCCGTCATGTATCTGTCTCTGCTTCCCCAATTTATTACGGAAGGACATGGCAGTATTCTTACCCAGTCGCTGGCGCTCGGCAGCGTTCAGATTTCGATCAGCCTGGCTGTGAATGCACTGATCATCGTGACGGCCGGATCGATATCCACCTTCCTGTCGGGACGCCCGCAGTGGCTATCGGTGCAGCGCTGGCTGATGGGAAGCGTTCTGACAGGTCTGGCGGTGCGGATGGCATACGAATCCAAGAAATAGCGGCACCTTGCCAATACGCCGGCGAAGGTGAAAGCGCTGGCACCCAGGGCTTGGCGACGACACTGCCGGGCTGCGCAACCCCGACGCCCGGCCCCCCCCGTCAAAACAACGCCTTCTGCCCCGTCACCAGCGTCTCGAACGCATCGCCCAGGAAGGGCAGGATGGCGTCGGCCACCGGTTGCAGCTGGCGCGTGAGATAGTGGTCGTAGTCGATGGGCGAGCGCCGGGTTTCCAGCGGCTCGGGGCCGGCCACCGTCATCACATAGCTGATCCAGCCGCCGTTCTGGTATTGCAGCGGACGGCCTTCCTTGCGGTTGAACTCGTCCGCGATGCGTGCTGCGCGCACATGCGGCGGCACGTTGCGCTGATAGTCTTCGAGCGTGCGGCGCAAGCGCTTGCGGTAGACCAGTTGCGCGTCGAACTCGCCGCTCATGGTGCGGCGGACATAGTCCCGCACGTATTCCCGGTACGGTTGCTTCTTGAACACGCGCTGATAGAGCGCTTGCTGGAACTGCTGGGCTAGCGGCGTCCAGTCCGTGCGTACCGTTTCCAGCCCCTTGTAGACCATCTCCTCGCTGCCGTCCGCCTTGGCGACCAGCCCCGCGTACCGCTTCTTGCTGCCCTGCTCGGCGCCGCGCACGGTGGGCATCAGGAAGCGGCGGTAGTGGGTCTCGTACTGCAGCTCCAGCGCACTCTCCAGGCCGTACTGTTGTTGCAGATGCTGCTGCCACCACTGGTTCACTTGCTGGACAAGCATGCGGCCAATCCTGTCGGCGTCTTCCTCGGCATGCGGCTGCATCAGCCAGACAAAGGTCGAATCGGTATCGCCATAGATCACCTGGTAGCCCTGCGCCTCGATCAGCTCGCGCGTGCGGTGCATGATCTCGTGGCCGCGCATGGTGATCGACGACGCCAGGCGCGGGTCGAAAAAGCGGCAGACGCTGGACCCCAGCACCCCGTAGAACGCATTCATGATGATCTTCAGCGCTTGCGACAAGGGCTTGTTGCCTTCGCGCTTGGCCGCTTCCCGGCCTTGCCAGATCTGCTTGACGATGGCTGGCAGGCAATGCCGGGTGCGCGAGAAGCGCGCGCCGCGAAATCCGGGCACCGAGCTTTCGTCGGACGGATCCTGCAGCCCTTCCACCAGCCCGAGTGGATCGATCAGGAAGGTGCGGATGATGGACGGGTACAGGCTCTTGTAGTCCAGCACCAGCACCGAATCGTACAGCCCGGGCTGCGAATCCATGACAAAGCCGCCGGGGCTGGCACCCTCCGGCACCTCGCCCAGGTTCGGGGCGACATAGCCCTGGCGATGCATCAGCGGCATGTACAGGTGCGTGAAGGCCGCCACGCTGCCGCCGCTGCGGTCCGCGGGCAAGCCGGTGACGGCGGCACGTTCCAGCAAGAAGGTCAGCAACTCGGTCTTGGCAAAGATCCGGGTCACCAGCTCGCAGTCCTTGAGGTTGTATCGAGCCAGCGCGGGCTTGTCTTCGGCAAAGCGGCGGTCGATCTCCGCCATGCGCTGATACGGGTCGTCGATGGACTTGCCCTCGCCTAGCAGCGTCTGCGCCACGTTCTCCAGGCTGAAGGATGGGAAGTTCCAGGTGGCGGAGCGCAGCGCTTCGATACCATCGATGATCAGGCGGCCGGCGGCGCAGGCAAAGAAATGGTTCTCCTTGAAGCCGTGCTCGCGCCACTCCAGCACATTGCCTGCCCGGCCAAACAGCAGCGGGACCTGATAGCGATCCGCATGCTTTTGCAGCACGCGCAGGTCGAACTGCACCACGTTCCAGCCGATGATGGCATCGGGATCATGCTGGGCTAGCCATTGGTTCAGCTTTTGCAGCATCAGCGGGTGGCTGGCGCAGTACTCCAGGTCAAAATCGAGCGCGCTGTCGTCGCCGTTGGGCGGGCCGAGCATATACACCTGGCGCTGGCCGCAGCCTTCCAGCGCGATCGAGTACAGGTCGCCGTGGGCGGTGGTCTCGATGTCCAGCGACACCAGCTTCAGCGTTGGCCGATAAGCTGGCCCCGGCTTCATCTGGCTGTTGAGCAGGGTGCCCCCGCCGTGGGCCGCGTTGGCCTCGCCGGCAAACCAGACGGGCGCGGTGATAAAGCGCTCCATCAGGTAGCGCTCCGGGGGGCGGATGTCGGCCTCGTAGACGCTGACGCCGGCTTCCTTCAGCAGCTTTTCCAGCTTGATGAGCTGGCGGTAGTGCTGGCAGTACAGGCCCAGCACCGGGCGGCGATGGAAATCTGCGAGCGGGAGTTCGCGCAACGCCACATTGCGCTCACCGCACAAGATCGCCTCGGCGGTCTCGCGCTGCTCCGCCGGGATAAATGCCACTGAGGGCTGATGCGCCAGGCGGATATGCCGGGGGCCGCTGTCGGTCGCCAGCCAGAACTCGACTTCCGTCCCGGCGGCCGTATCCCGCCAGTGCCGAGTCAGAAGAAAACCCTGTTGTCGTTGTGCCACCTGCCGCCTTTGAAAACCAACCCTGACCGGCCATTTTACTGGTCCTTGGCCGGCCGGCCCCCTTCAGGCGCAGGTCAGGCGCAGGTCAGGCGCCGGTCAGGCCGGATGGCGCGCCATGCCCTGCGCGCTCCTGATGGAGCTTGAACACGGCCACCGCCTGCACGGATGCCTGATCTTCGCTTGTCGTGGCAACCGATCGAGCGTCGGCTTCGGGAGGAAGACATCGGCAAGACTGAGTGGCTCTTTTGTCCCTCGCGCAATGGCGTTGCGCGAGTAATGATTAGCCGGCCATCCTTTTTTTAAGCAACTACTGCACACGCGACGACGGATTGCGTGTCACACGAATTTCCCGGTGATGCCGCCATCCACCACGAGCTCCGTGCCGGTGACATAGGCCGCCGCATCGGAGGCGAGGAAGGCGCAGGCGTGGGCCACGTCCCATGCGCTGCCCATGCGGCCCATCGGCACTTGCGCGGCGCGCGCACGCCGCGCCTCGTCCAGGCTGGTGCCGGAGAACATCTTCGCCACCGTGGTGGCGATGCGCGGCGTGTCGATCAGCCCCGGCACCACGGTGTTGGCGCGCACGCCATGTGGCGCATATTGTTGCGCCAGCATGCGCGTGAACTGCGTCACGGCGGCCTTGGTCACGCTGTAGGCCAGGTGCGGGTAGCCCACGTAGCGCATGCCGGCCACCGACGAGATGGCGATGATGGCGCCGCGCCCGCGCGCCACCATGTCGGGCAGCACCTGCTGGCTGGCCAGCAGCAGGCTGCGCACGTTGACGGCATGGATGCGGTCCAGGTCGTCCGCGGTGGTGTCCATCGGGCCACCGGTCTTGCCAATGCCCACGTTGTGATGCAGCACGTCCACCATGCCGAAGCGCTCGCGCGCCGCGGCAAAGAGCCTCACCACTTCGGCCTCCACGGACACATCGCCCGTGAAGGTCTCGGCGATGCCGCCTTCGGCCCGGATCAGCGCCGTGGTTTCCTCGGCCGAGGCCGCGTCACGGTCCACCACGCAGACCTGCGCGCCCAGGCGCGCGTAGGTCACGCTGGCCGCGCGGCCGATGCTCCAGCCCGGCCCCGCCGAGCCCGCGCCGGCGACAAAAACCGTGCGGCCCGGAAGATCGAGCGGCAACGCCGGCGGGCGTGCCGCCGGCGCGCTGTCGCCTGGGTTCGATCGGTTCGTCATGTCACGCGCCCTCCCCCGGCTGGTGCCCGCCTTCGCCCACGTAAGGAATCGCGTGCTCGATGGTGTCCCAGATAAAGCGGCCCGAGGGGCTTTGCTGCTCCTCCACGATATGCGCCACCAGCCCGGCCGCGCGCGAAATCACGGCAAAGCCGCGCATCACGGCCGTGGGCACGCCCAGCTCACCCAGCAAGGCGGCCACGGCGCCGGTGGCGTTGATGGTAATGGGCCGGCCGGCCACGGCATCCACCGCGCTGGACAGGCGCTCCAGCGCACGGATCTTGTCGCCGGCCAGGTCGGGCTCGGCGCGGCCCATGTCCAGCAGCTTGTAGGCGCGCGGGTCCACCGGCTTGTGCAGGTGGTGGCCAAAGCCGGGCACATGGCTCTTGATGGACTTGTAGTGGCGCGCGATCTCCATGGCCTCGGCATCGGGGTCGGCGGCCGCTCCGATGCGATCGAGCAGCTGCGCGCAGTTCTCCATGGTGCCCACGAAGGAGCTGCCCACGGCCAGCAGGCCGGCGGATACGGCGCCCTGCAGGTTTTCGGGCGCGCTCATGTAGATCAGCCGCGTGGCGATGGCGCTGGGCGTGAGGCCGTGCTCCATCAGCACGATCAGCACCACGTCGGTGATGCGCAGGTCCACCGGGCGCGGCGCGCGGCCCAGGATCTGCATGAGCATGACCTCGGTGAAGGTCTTTTTGCCCATCAGGTCCTCGACCAGGTCCGCGTCGCGGTAGTGCAGGCTGGTAAGGGTATGGGTGCAAAGGCGTGTGACGGGCTTGGAGGACGCTGAGGAAGTCATGATGGGTTCGCAGTGGATTCGTTGGCAGGGGGCGGGGCCGATGGGACCGAAGGGGCATCGGGGGCGATGGCGCGTTCGCGCACGGCGGTCTTGAGCACCTTGCCCACGGCGGAGCGCGGCAGGCTCGCATGGAAGTGGACTCGCTTGGGCGTTTGCACGGGGCCCAGGCGCTCGCGCACAAAGGCAATCAGCTCGCCTTCGGTGGCATGCTGGCCGGGGCGCAGCTGCACGGCGGCCTGCACCGCCTCGCCCCATTTTTCGTCGGGCACGCCGAACACCGTGCATTCGTGCACCGCCGGGTGCTGGCCCAGCGCGTTCTCCACATCCACCGGATAGACGTTGAAGCCGCCGGTGATGACCATGTCCTTGAGCCGGTCCTTGAGGTACAGGTAGCCGCGCTCATCGATCAGGCCGCGGTCGCCCGTGTGCAGCCAGCCGTCCACCAGCGTCTCGGCGGTTTTCTCCGGCAGGCGCCAGTAGCCGCTCATCACCAGGTCGCCGCGCGCCACCACCTCGCCGACCTCGCCCGGGGGCAGCAGGCGGCCGTCCGGTGCCATGATGGCCACGTCGCTGAACCAGGTGGGCAGGCCCACGGCGGCCCAGTTGCGCTCGTCCTCGAAATCCTCGGGGCGCATCACGGTCAGGCTCTGCGGCGCCTCGGTCTGCCCGTAGGTGGTGCCCAGCACGGGGCCGAAGAACGCACGCACCTCGCGGATCTTCTCCGGCGGCATCGGCGCGCCGCCGTAGATCAGGCGGCGCAGGCAGGGGAAGTCCGCGCGCGCGGCGCCAGGCAGCGCCATCAGCATGTAGACCAGCGTTGGCGGCATGAAGCACACGGTGCCGCCGCGCTCGCGAAACGCCGTGCGCACCGCCTCGGCGCCCGCCTCGGCCAGCACCACGTGGCAGCCGCCCTGCGCCAGGATGGGCAACAGGTAGGTCGACGTGCCATGCGTGATCGGCGCGGCCACGATGTAGCGCTCGTGCTCATCGAAGCCCCAGGCGTGGATCTGGTTGGAGACGTTGGTCATCCAGGCGCGGTACGGCTGCATCACGCCCTTGGGCAAGCCGGTGGTGCCGCCGGTGAACTTGATCGCCTGCGTGGCATCCTGCGGCAGCGCAAAGGCCGGGCGCGATGCGCCGGCATGCTGCGCGATCAACGCGGCCACCGAGCTCTGCCCGGGCGGCGGCGAGCCGCAATGGATGCGCGCGCCGGCCGCGCCCTCCAGCAGGCCGGCGCAGGCCGTATCGAGCACCAGGATGGAGGGCTCGGTGGCGTCGATGATGCGGCGGATCTCCGGCCGGGTGCTCTTGGGGTTCAGCGGCACCCAGACCTTGCCGCAGGCCAGCACCGCCAAGAGCGCGACGATGTGCTCGGCGCTGTTCTTCGCGCAAATGCCCACGCGGCTCTGCAGGGTGTTGTCGAGCGCATTGAGCGCCGTGGCCAGCGCGGCCACCTGGGCAGCCAGCGCGTCGTAGCGGATCGCGCCTTCGGGGGCGTCGATCGCAATGTTGCCGGGCCAGCGCGCTGCGGCGCGCCAGAAGAAATCGATCGGGTACATGGTAGGCAACGCTCCTTGTTTCTTATTCGGCCTTGGCGCCGGACTGTTTCACCACGTCGTGCCAGCGCTTGGTTTCCGCCGCGATCAGGCGGCGCAATTGCTCTGGCGAGCCGGGCTCGGGGGTGGCCGCCAGATCCTGCAAGCGCTGGCGCACGTCGGGCGCGGCCAGCACCTTGTTGAGGGCCGAGTTCAGGCGCTCGATCACCGGCCGCGGCGTGCCGGCGGGCGCGGCCAGGCTGAACCACGATTGCACGTCAAAGCCGGGAAAGCCCGACTCGGCAACGGTCGGCACCTCGGGCAGCAGCGGCGAGCGCTGGGCGCTGGTGATGGCAATGGCGCGCAACCGCCCCGCCTTCACGTGCGGCAGCGCCGAAGGCGTGTTGTCGAACATCGATTGGACCTGCCCGCCCAGCAGGTCGGTCACCGCCGGCGCGCTGCCCCGGTACGGGATGTGCAGCATGTTCAGCCGGGCCTGCATCTTGAACATCTCGCCCGACAGGTGGATGGACGAGCCGCTGCCCGACGAGGCAAAGGTGATGCCGTCCGGCGACGCCTTGGCAAAGCGGATGTAGTCGGCCAGGGTCTTCACCGGCAGCTTGGGGTTCACCACCAGGATGTTGGGAATCCTGGCGATCAGCCCGATGGGCTCGAAGTCCTTTTGCGGGTCGTAGCCAAGCTTGTCGTACAGCGACGCGTTGATGGTGTTGGCGATGGTGTAGACGTAGAGCGTGTAGCCATCGGGCGCGGACTTGGCCACCACTTCGGCGCCCACGTTACTGTTGGCGCCCGCCCGGTTGTCCACCACCATCGGCTGGCCCAGCTGCTCGCCCAGCTTGAGCGCGATGATGCGCGCGATCACGTCCGTGGCGCCGCCGGCGGCGTAGCCGACCACGAGCTTGATGGGCTTGGTAGGCCAGGCGGCAGGCTGGGCATGAAGCGGCAGCGCGAGGCCGCCCGCCAGGCCAAGGGCCGCCGCGAGCGCCAGCAGGCGCCGGCGCGGTGCATTGTGGAAGGTCATGGTTTGTCTCCTGTTTTGGCAGTGCGATGCCGTCGCTAGCCCCCTTCTGGCCGCGCTGCGGCATACTGCGGGTGGCTTCCATCGACCGAGAAATTCTTCCCCATGCCTGCCCGCTCCGCCAATCAAAACGTCCGCCTGCCGGACGTTTCTGCCAAAGGCAAGGCAACCCTCAGCGCCCTTCCCGATGCCGCCGATGCCACCGATGCCGCCGATACCACCGATGCCACCGATGCCACCGATGCCGCCGATGCCGCCGATGCCGCCGATACCACCGATACCACCGAGGCCGCCGAAGACGGCGGCAGCCGCACGCTGCGGCGCGGCCTGCAATTGCTGGATGCGGTGCTGGCCAGCGGCCGCGAAGGCCTGCGCGTGGTCGACCTGTGCCGCATCGCGGCGCTGGAGCGCGCCACCGTCTACCGGCTGCTGGCCACTTTGATGGAAAGCGGCTATGTGGCGCAGCGCGGGCGCTTTCGCTACGTGGCGGGGCCGCGGCTGGCGGTGCTCGCGCAGCCGCACGCCACCGATGGCCTGGCGGCGCGGCTACAGCCAGTGCTGGCGCGCGTGAGTGCCGCCTGTGGGGATGCCGCCTTCGCCGTCGTGCGCGAAGGCGCGATCTCGCACTGCATCGCGCGCCATGTCGGGACGCATCCGGTGCAGATCCTCGTGATCCAGGTCGGTACTCGCCAGCCGCTCGGCGTCGGCGCCGCCGGGCTGGCCCTGCTGGCGGCGCTGCCGCAAGACGACGTGGCGCAATGCATCACCGCCAATGCCGCGGCGCTGGGCCACTATGGCGGCATGACGCCAGAGCGCATGAACATCCTGGTGCGCGCCACGCGCGAGCGCGGCTGGTCCGTGATCGGCAATCACGCCACCAGCGGCGTGCTGGCCGTGGGCATGGCGGTGCACAGCACGGACGGCGAACCGGTGGCGGGCATCAGCGTGGCCTCCACGCTGGCCCGCATGCCGCGCGAGCGGCAGCAACTGATTGCGCGGGCCATGCGGGAATCGCTGGCGGCGTTGTTGCCCAAGGGACTGTGAAAGCGATGGGTAGCCCCCCTACCCCCAAGACACATCCCGAAACGCCTCCACCAGGAAATCCACCAGCCGGCGCACCTTGAGCGGCAACTGCTTGCGCGTCGGATACACAGCGTAGACGCCAATCTCGATCGCGCGGAACCCGGGCATCAGTTCAACCAGGTCCCCGCGCCGCAAGTCGTCCTGGAGCATGAAGCTCGGCTGCAGCATGATGCCGCCATGCGCCAGCGCAATGGCGCGGCACGTGTCGCCATTGTTGGAGTACACCCGGGCGCGGGTGCTCACGCTGACCTTGCCGTGCGGGCCATCGAACTGCCATTCGTCGCGCCCGGACCAGTTGGTGTAGGCCAGCACGCGGTGCTCGGCCAGTTCATGCGGATGGGTTGGCGCGCCGTGCTGCGCGAGATAGCCAGGCGACGCGCATAGCACCATGCGGGTTGCGACCAGTTTGCGGCTGATCAGCGCGGAGCTTGGCATGTCGCCAATGCGCACGGCAAGGTCGTAGCCTTCGTCGACCAGGTCCACCACGCGGTCATTGAGGGTGATGTCGAGATCAACCTGTGGATACGCCGCCATGAAAGCGCTCCAGAGCGGCGCGAGGTGCAGGATGCCAAACGTGAGCGGCACGTTGATGCGGATCAGCCCGCTAGGCTCCTGCGTGCGGGACGTGATCTCGGACTCGGCGTCGTCCAGCGCCGCCAGCACTTCGCGCGCGCGCTGGTAGAAAATGCGCCCCTCCTCGGTCAGCGACAGCCGGCGCGTGGTGCGCTGCAGCAGGCGCACGCCCAGGCGCTGTTCCAGCGCATCCACATGGCGCGAGACCGCGGCCTTGGACATGCGCAGGCCCTCGACCGCGCCGACAAAGCTGCCGGCGTCGACCACGGCGGTGAATACGGTCATTTCCAGTGCGCGGTCCACGGGGTTGTCTCGGCTCCGGCTTATTGTCTCGATAATCGGGACTATATATCACACGATTGGCAGTTTATTGCCGCCACATGAATCAATAGACTAGCAAGATTCCCTATGTCGTTGCACGCCGCGGGTTTTGCCGTGGCCTCCGGAGATTCCGAGATGTCTACCGCACTTCCCGTCCTGTTTGTCTCCCACGGCGCGCCCACCTTCGCCATCGAGCCGGGCCTGGCCGGCCCGCAGCTCACCGCGCTGGGCCGCGCGCTGCCGGTGCCCGAGGCGGTGCTGGTAGTCTCGCCCCACTGGGAAACGCGCGGCGGCGTACGCGCAACGGCAAGCACGCAGCCCGAGACCATCCACGATTTCGGCGGCTTCCCGCGTGCCCTGTACGAGATCCGCTACCCGGCGGCCGGGCATCCGGCATTGGCCGAGCGCACGGTGGCGCTGCTGGCGCAGGCCGGGTTCGACGCCGGGCTGGACCCGCAGCGCGGCCTGGATCACGGCGCCTGGGTGCCGGTCCGCCACCTGTATCCCGATGCGCAGGTGCCGGTGTTCCAGGTGTCGCTGCCGCAGCCGCTGGACCCGGCCGGCGCGCTGGCGCTGGGCCGTGCGCTGGCGCCGCTGCGCGAGCAGGGCGTGCTGATCGTCGCCTCCGGCAGCATGACGCACAACCTCCATGAATTCCGCGGCCATGGCGGCGGCGATGCCCCGTACGTGGCAGCATTCACGCAGTGGGTGCGCGAGGCGGTGCGCAGCGCCATGCGCACCGGCGACCCGCAGCCGCTGATCGATTACCGCCAGCTGGCCCCGCACGCGCAGCGCGCGCACCCGACCGACGAGCACTTCCTGCCGCTGCTGGTGGCCATCGGCGCGGCCGCGGCGGGCGAGCCGATGGCGGTGATCGACGGCGGCATCACCTACGGGATCTTGTCGATGGAATCCTATGTGCTTGGCCGATTCCGGCCGCTGGCCGCGCAGCCCGTTGCGGCCTGATCCCCTGATCCCCTGATCCCCTGCCTGATCCCTTGCTCACAGCCACGCGAGACGATATGAACACCACCCCCAATGAAATCGGCCCGCTGGCCGAAGACCCCGTGACCGGCCTGCGTTATCGCTTGCGAAAGGCGTCAGCGGCTGCGGCCGCAACGCCTGCCGCGCGGCTCCTGCTGCTGCACGGCGTAGGCAGCAACGAGACCAGCCTCGCGCCGGTGGCCACGCGTATCGACCCGCGCGTGGAAGTGGTGCTGGTGCAAGGCCCGCTCACCTTCGGGCCCGGCCAGCATGGTTTTTTCGAGGTCAGCTTCGCCGGTGGCACGCCCGCCATCAACGCAGCCCAGGCCGAGCGCAGCCGCCAGCAGCTGATTGCCTTCGTCCGTGCCCGCCATGCGCAGGATGGCGCCCTGCCCGCGCGCACGGTGATCGCCGGCTTCAGCCAGGGCGGCATCCTCAGCGCCAGCGTTGGCCTGAGCGCGCCAGCCGACGTGGCCGGCTTTGCGGTGCTGAGCGGGCGCATCCTGCCGGAGATCGAGCCGCACCTCGCCCCGCGCGAGGCGCTTGCCGGGATATCGGCCTTCATCGCGCACGGCGAACTCGACAACAAGCTGCCCGTCGCGTGGGCCGAACGCGCGGACCGGTGGCTGGACGCGCTGGGCGTGCCGCATCGGTCGCAGCGCTACCCGATCGGCCATGAACTGGATGCCGACGTGGTTGCCGATTTCCAGCAATGGCTCGCCGGCGTGCTTTTTCCTGTCTAATCCTTACCCTGCACAAAACCCAAAAAACCCGATACCCCGCCCCCTGATCGCATGTACAAGAAAGGCACCGCAGTAGAGATCCAGTTTTCCCCAAAGCGATTGAACGACGGCGCAGGCGATCCGTACTGGATCGACCTGACCACGGAAGAGGCGCAGGCGCTGCTTGCCCTGTTGCAGGCGCGCCTCGCGCCCGGCGACGCTACCGCGGCGCCGCTTGTCTTCAGCCTGGACGAGCCGGAACAAGAGAAGCCCGCCGCGCAGCCAGAAGCCCCCATCGCGGCAAAGACCGCATCCGCCGCTGACGACGCGTTCAAGCAATGGGTGTGCATCATCTGCGGCTGGGTCTATGACGAAGCCGCTGGCCTTCCAGAAGACGGCATCGCGCCCGGCACCCGCTGGGAAGATATCCCCGACGACTGGCGCTGCCCGCTGTGCGACGTGGGCAAGGAAGACTTTGCGATGGTGGAATTCTGATCGGCCCCAGTCAATCTGGTTGCGCGCGGTGCTCGCTGGAAATCCTCGACGCGCTCGGGGTTGCCGCCCCGGTCCCGGACAAAGGCCTCGCCTGGGCGGGCGGCCGCAGCTACTACCGCAACGAGGCGGTGTGTCGTTGCGCGGCATGCAGCACGAGGGCCGCTACGTCATCGTGGACATCGCCATCGACGCCCCGCGCGGTGCTCATTTCGCTGTCCGCCGAGGGCAAGCCGCTGTTCGAGAAGATCATGCTGATCGTGGTCTGCCGGCACGAGACGCTGATGTCCGCGCTTTCCCCCGGGAGCGCACGGTGATGGAGCTCGCGCTGGGCAAGCTGCTGGCGCAGGTGGAGGTGATGCTGTAGGGCTGCGGGCGTTGCGCACCTGGGGCTTGTAGCGGCACGTCAGAAAACGAATGATCAATATTGCACGCTAAGCCTTCGAGAACCTCGCCAGAAGCTCGCGACCGGGCAGCAACAGCCTGATCCATCTGGCGTGCCCGCTTGAGCTCATTGCTTCGCAGGTAAATCGAGGTGTTGGCCACAGAGGCATGGCGAAAGCTTTCGCGAGCGGTGGTCAGCTCTGCGCCGCTGGCTAGGGCGCGTGCGGCATGGGTATGCCGCGTCTAGTGCGGACTAGCACGCCGCAGCTTTTCGGCGACTGTCGGGTGATCGAGGGCGATGATGTCCGCGGCCTGGTCAAAGAAGCGCTGCATCACCGTCCACAAGCGGGTACCGGTGATGCTGGTTGCGCTGCCCTACTCCAGGCTGGCGATCAGGGCCATCTTGGGATCCCAACGGGCTGGCGTCACGGGCAGGCCGCGTTGCGCGAGTTGCTGATCGAGCGCCATGCGCAAAAGCGGCGATAACGCCAATTTTACCGACCGGCTTCCCTTGCCGACCGGGTGCTGCCAGTGGCAATCAGCCAGCGAAACAAGGCGCCAGGCCCCAATAACGCGTACGCCGTCGAGCGTGCCGACAGCCCACCTGCGAAGGGGCGCCCGTCGGGCGCGTTACGTGTTCGTGGTGGTCCTATCCACCGCTCGCGGGGATCAGTACGCGCCATATCAGTCCAAGCTGGTCAATGTCGGCGTACGTGATCCCACTTACGTGCTGGATTCCTACTCTACGTTTGATGGGCCGGTCGACAAGAAGCCACTTGCAATTGTTTGCTATTCATCAGTCCATTTTCAGACGCGTCCGATTGCCATCTGTGCTGAACTACTGTTGTATTGGGTGTTGGCGAAACTCTATTGTTTAACAAGGAGAATTACGTTAATAAATCGAATGTCAAGCAATCCTACGTTGTCGCATTTTCTGGCGCAAGAACCGCCAAAGGCGGTGAGATCCTGACTGGCACTTCGGAGCTGTCTATCGATGGGCATGTCGGGCTGCGCGTTGGGGATATCGCGACCTATCCGGACGGTCGTTCTGCCGAAATCATCTCGGGTGCCGGCAACGCTGTTTGTTTTGATGGCGTGCCTATGGCAATCGTCGGAAGTGTACTAAGCAACGGCGACACCATCGTTTCTAGCTCGACCTCGTTGTTTACCTTTAATGAGATAGAGGGCGCGCCGATTCCTGGCCTGCTTGAGCCGGGCTATCGATTCTTCGCCGTGAATGGAGTACAAAATTGAGTGATATGCGCGCAGCCATTCGGCACGGCGACGCAACAAATCGGGGTGGGAAGGTATTTGCCACAGGGGGCATTCCGCACCATGGTGTCGAAGTTGCTGCCGAGGGTGACCAGGCGACGTGTCCGGCGTGCAATTCCATCGGCACGTTGTTCAACGATGCTTACCCAGCATTTACGCTAACCGATGGACGGCAGATTCTCGTCGAAGGAGCATGGCTGAAGTGCAAGTGCGCGACTCATCCTCGCGTCATTGCCTCGCAGAGCGACTTCCGTATCGCGATACGTCGGCCGCTTTCAGAGGCCCATTTGACGCAGGCAGGACCACTTGTTCCGTCCCATCGCGCTCTAAGTCAGGAGGCATCCAATAAGCTCATCGAGCGGATGCAGGACGACACCTACGCGGAGGATCAGACGATCATCTGCCCAAACATGTCCAATGCGGAGTTCCGCGCATTGATGCTTCGTCTGCGCGATAAGGCTGTGAAAGACGTAGACAATCGGCTCGGAGAAATTTCTACCTGGGGCAAGATAGACCAGGCGAAGATGGCTCTGTACTTTGGCCCCCCAAGCAACGAGTTACGAACGAGGCTGAAGGATGGCCTCGCGAGGATCCGTGCGTTGCTGGTATCGCTATCTGAGAACAACTTTGAGCGGTACTCCGAAGAGAGCCTCGCGCGGACAGGATGCATACCGAAAGCCGCCAAAGATAATCTTGGGGCGGCCTCCGTCTGTGGGCCCGACGGACTGCACCGCATTTTTATCTGGCCGGCGTTCTGCAGGCTGCCCGATGAACTTAAAGACTCAAAGGGAGTGCCAGTCGATGGGGATAGTAAGCTGCTCACTCTTATTCACGAGGTCTCTCACTTCCAGGATGCAATGGGAACGCGAGATGTTTGGTATAGCACCCGCAACTCACGCTGGAAGGCGGCGGACGCCAACCGCTTTTGCATCGAAAACGCCGAGAATATCGCCGCATACACCGTCGGGATTTGGGATGATCGAATATAAGAAGCTCTTGGCTGGAGCATGCCTATTCATGGCGCTAGACGCTCTTGCCTGCAAACCACTGGGGCTTGATACCGAGGTTCAGTTTGCAACGGGCGCCTCGACACTCTCAGCAACGAATATTGGGAATCTGGCACACTGGAATGCAAAGATCATCGCCAATTTCCAGATCAAGGGACGCTACCTCGTAGAAATTAAGACTGGGTCTTCCCTCGGCGTGTCGAGAGCACTATCCGAGAAACGCCAGACCCACCTGCGGAACCTCCTGTCCCAGTTTGGCGCTGATCCAACGCAGATCGAAGTCAGATTGTTCACGTCCAAGGATTCGAATTCCGATCGTGCCAATTTGGCAGGGATATCTTTCGAGCCCGACTGCCCTAACCCCTGTTGCCCCGGACCGTAAGACACCTACCTCGCTGACGCGTACTCCGAGGCGTAAACGTCAGTGACTCACCATTGCCTTTGAATTTTCCGTTTCCTGAAGCGCCTCATTGCGCAGGCGCCCCTCGGTGGATAGCGTCAGGCAACCCGCTCACTCGGGCCAGATGCACCTCAAGTCCCCTGCGAACCCGCGTCTTCTTGCTCGAACGCCCGCTTTGCCAGGCGCCGCAGGCATACTCGCCATGTGGGTTAGCGCACGTGCGCGCGCCGGGCACTGGCTCAAGCTCAGCGCGTCAGCCGTGCCAGCCTTGATCGAGGACAGACGCCATGACCCTGTACCTGCTCGCGCTTTTTATCGGCATCGTGGCTGGCCTGCGCGCCATGACGGCACCTGCCGCCGTCAGCTGGGCGCTGTGCGGGGCCCCGATCGGGGCGGGCGGCGGCATGCTGGTGGGAGGGGGTATTCTTGGCACCGCGGGCGCGGCGATCGGCACGCTCGGCGGCGCGGCGGTGCGCGCGCGCCTTGCGGCGATACTCGGCAGGTCCTACAACGGATCGACCAGGCTGCGCACGACCTCCGCCAGACGGGCCGCGCGTGCGCGCCCCTTTGCGTCCAGGCCAAGCGCGCCACCCGCGGCCAGCGCCTGCAGGCCGAACGCGGCGTCGGTCATGTCGCGCCACGAGGGGTGGTCGGCGTGCATGGCCTCCAGCGCCTGCGCGCCAGCCGCCAGGCGCGCCGGGTCAGGCTGCAGGCCGGCGGCCAGGTCCTCCAGTACCATCGCTGCATCGAGCAAACCCTTGCGGTCCATATCGGCATCTCCCTCTCAAACTGAATAGCAAACGGACGCTCCCGCAGTGCATTTTTTTGCAGGCTCGCCGCTGGATTTCGCTGCGGTGGGCCACACGCCGTGCGCCGCGCCGGCCCAAACGATATGCGCGGACTTTCACCCCTTATTCACTCAATTGGCCCCAAGCCCGCGCCGCTACGATCTTGAGCGTGAAGAGTGAAGCACACGATCGGGATTACCCCCTGGTTTTCGGTCGATGCGCTCATCTTCAGCGCGAAACGAGGGCAAGATCGGCGCACACAGCCGACAGATCGGCGAGCCGGGGTGCAGTCAGCAACATCTTAATGGCCAGTGGCGTCCCACGGCTGTCCCGGCGTACCCGTATCTACCCTCGTGTCGACAACCTCAAGGGCGACGCGACAGCCAGGCCACGGGCACCGGATTTCCTGCCAGGAACCAGCGGCTTGTCGCAATACAGCGCACGCCTATGGCGACGCCATCGATCAGTACCTCGCCCGAGGAAGCCCTGCGTGCCGGCCGTATCATCCGCACGCAACTGGCTCTCCTGACTAGCCGGGCCGCTTCGGCGGGCCGACCTCCTCCAACATGCAATTAAGGGATTGCAACCATGGCTATTTCCTCGATAGGCGTCGGGTCGCAGCTGGACCTGAGCACCTTGCTGGACAATCTGCAAAAGGCGGAAGAGACCAAGCTCACTGCCCTGACCAAGAAAGCCACCGTCCACACCACAAAGCTCTCCGCTTATGGTCTGCTGCAAGGGGCGCTGGCTTCGTTCCAGAATGCCGCCAGCGCGCTTGGCACGGCGAGCCTGTACAACAGCACCACGACCACCTCCAGCAACACCGGCGTGCTGGGCGTCGTGGCCGACAAGTCCGCGCTGGCGGGCACCTATGCGGTCAAGGTGTCGCAGCTGGCGCAGTCGCAGACGCTGGTGTCCAACGGCATCTCCGACAGCACGGGCCAGTTGCTGGGCAGCGCCAAGATCACGATCGAGTTCGGCACCACCGAGGGCGCCGTTTTCACGCCCGGCACCGGCAAGCCCGCCTCGATCAACATCAACGGCACCAACAACACGCTGACCGGCATCCGCGATGCGATCAATGCGTCCAATGCCGGCGTGACCGCCAGCATCGTCAACGATGGCGGCAGCACACCGTACCGCATGGTGCTGACGTCCAACACCACGGGCGCCAAGTCCAGCATGCGCATCTCCGTGGACAGCAACGGCGCCGGCGACCCCAGCACCATTGCCGGTTTGCTGGCGTATGACCCGGCCGGCACCAAGGCGATGAAGCAGAACATCGAGGCCCTCGATGCCAAGCTGAACATCAACGGCATCGACGTGAGCAGCCCGACCAACTCGGTGCAAGGCGCCGCGCCGGGCCTGACGCTGAACCTGTTGAGCAAGGGCGACAGCACGGTGACCGCCGTCACCGACACCGGGACGATGGCTGCCGCCGTACAGAGCTTTGTCACGGCCTACAACACGCTGCAAAGCACCGCCGCGAAGCTGTCCGCCTTCGACAAGAGCAACAAGGGCACGCAGTCGCCGCTGCTGGGCGACGCTACGCTGCGCACGATCCAGAACCAGTTGCGTTCCGTGTTCAACACGCCGCAGACCGGCACCAGCGACTCCAGCCTTGTCAACCTGACCCAGATCGGGATCTCGTTCAAGGCCGACGGCTCCATGGGGCTCGACACCGCCAAGCTGAACAAGGCGCTCACCTCCAACCGGACCGGCGTGGCGCAGCTGTTCAGCGGTGCCGACGGCAAGTCCGGCTATGGCAATCAGCTGGCGGACATGGTGAAATCGTTCAGCGCTGCAAAGGGCGCGCTGACGACGGCCACCGAAGGCCTCAACACCAACCTGAAGAACCTCGACAGCACCTACACCCGCACCTCCGCGGGGATCGACGCCACGATGTCGCGCTATCGTGCGCAGTTCCAGCAGCTTGACCTGATGATGACCCGGATGAACTCCACCAAGACCTACCTCACGCAGCAATTCACAGCGATGAACAAAACGTCCTCCAACTAGTCATCACCGCCACTGCCGTCCTGCCCGCAAGTGCGGGACGGCCCCGCCAACGGCTTACCGTCTCGCTTTCCCTTGGTGGCATAACCGTGCGATGCCGCTACACTGTCGCCTGATCCTAGCCAGTCAATCAGGAACCGCCCCACATGCGCGAACAAGAACAGAGCGGAAGCCCCCCTCCCTCACGCCCCCCCTCACTGCGCCAGGCCGCAAGCATCCTGGTAGTGCGCGATGGCGCGGCCGGCATGGAAGTGCTGCTGGTGCGCCGCGCCGAGCGCAACGACGACCGCAGCAGCGGCGCCTTCGTCTTTCCCGGCGGCACGCTCGACCCCCAGGACAAAACCCTGCACGAGGCCTGCGCCGGCCTGGACGATGCCGCGGCCAGCGCACGTCTCAAGCTGCCTGACGGCGGCCTGGATTTCTACCTGGCGGCCGTGCGCGAGTGTTTCGAGGAAGCCGGCCTGCTGTTTGCGAGCGATGCCGGCGGCGAGTTGATCGCGCTGGACACGCTCGACGCCACGCAGCAGGCATGGCTGCGGCAGTCCGCGCGGCGCGGCGGGCCAGGCATGGCGCAGCTCTGCGAGCGGCTTGGCGTGCGCCTGGCGGTGGACCGCCTGGCATATCACAGCCACTGGCTGACGCCACCCGGCTTGCCCAAGCGCTTCGACACGCGCTTTTTCGTGGCCATGGCGCCCGCCGGGCAGTCCGCCACGCACGATGGCGACGAGGCCGTGGAGCATCTCTGGATACGCCCGGGCGATGCCATCGATCCGGCGCGCGGCCTGAAGCTGGTGGCCGTCACGCGGCGCACGCTGGCATCGATTGCCCGCTTCGACACCGCCCAGGCCTGCTTTGACCACGCGGCGCAGTTGCGCGACATTGCGCGCATCATGCCGCGCCTGGCCCAGGGCAGTGGCGGCCTGCGGCCCGTGCTGCCCAGCGAGCCCGCCTATGCCGAGATCGAGCGCATCGACCCGCTAGGCCAGGGCCATGCGCGCTATGAGCTGGCGACCGGTGCCGCGGTGCGCCTGTCCGAGCGCATCTGGCGCGTCACGGCCGGCAATGGCAGCGTGATGACCGGGCCCGGCACCAATACGTACTTTGTGGGCGATCCCGCGCGCAACGAATGGGCCGTGATCGATCCGGGCCCCGACGACGAAGCCCATGTGGACGCCGTGCTGGCGGCCGCGCCCGGGCCGATCCGCTGGATCCTGGCTACCCACACGCACATCGACCACTCGCCGGCGACATCCAGCCTCAAAGCCGCCACCGGCGCTCCGGTGCTGGGCCGTCCCGCGCCGCAGACGCCACGCCAGGACCAGACCTTCCAGCCCGAGCGCATCCTGGCGCACGGCGAGCGCCTGGCGCTTGGCGAAGGCTGCACGCTGCGCGTGGTCCACACGCCGGGACATGCATCCAATCATCTTTGCTTCCTGCTCGAGGAAGAAAAGACCTTGTTCACCGGCGACCACGTGATGCAGGGCTCCACCGTCGTCATCAATCCGCCCGATGGCGACATGCACGCGTACCTGGCCTCGCTGGCCGCGCTGCAGGACGAAGACCTGGAATGGCTCGCGCCCGGCCACGGCTTCCTGATGCCCCGGCCCGCGGATGCCATCCGCACCTTGATCCGCCATCGCATGCAGCGCGAGGCAAAGGTGCTCAACGCGCTGCGAGAGCTTGGCGAAACCGGCATCGACGCCCTGCTCCTGCGCGTCTACGACGACGTGCCCCAGCGCATGCTCCCGGTGGCAAAGCGCTCGCTGCTGGCGCACCTGCTCAAGCTGGCGCACGACGGCCGCGTGCAGGAGTCCGACGAGAAGTGGCAGGTGCTGAAGCGCGCAGCGGATTGAAAACGCGGCGGCAAACAAAAAGCCGACCTCGACAGGTCGGCTCAACTTGTTGACAAAGCCGGCTCGGCGCTGCCCTACTCCGCTCTCCCCCTGAGGGGAGTAGGGAGCGACAGCCTTCGTCATGGCGCGCGGCTTTGGCCTGTTCAGCGCCTTCGGCTATTGCTTCAGGCTTGTCAGCAATACGTACTACTCGGATACCGAAGCCATCAGCAGGTCCGCGGCGGACTCCAGCCGCTCAGGCGCCCCAAACAGCCGCGCAACGATCAAGCCGTTCTGCAGCGCGCCGTAGATCACCTGCGCCAGCGCGCGAGCCGTCACCGGGTAGACCTTGCCGTAATCCTTCTGCGCGCGCTCGATCAGCCCCATCAGCCAGTTCTCGTTCATGCGGTAGAACGCCTTGAGTTCGGCGTGGACCGACTCCGGCAGGCACAGCGTCTCGGTGGACAACATGCCCGCGAGACAGATCTGGTCGCCGCAGGCCGCGGTACGCAGGAAGTTGAGGTAGCCCTCGGCCTGCGCGGCAGGGGAAAGCGAGGAATCCACGCTGCGCAGCCGCTCGGCGATGCGGGCGCTGTATTCCTTCACCGCCTCCAGCACCAGGTCGTCCTTGGCGGGGAAGTAATAATGGATGCTCGAGGTCTTCACGCCGACCAGCTCGGCCAGGTCGCGATAGCTGAAACCATTGAAACCGCGCCGGCGGATAAGCACCAGCGTGTGTTCGAGCAGTTGTTCGCGTACGGATTGCGTTTTCATAGCGTGATCTTATCTATCTATCGATAGATCCTCAAGCCAATTTCGTGTGCGGTCGCAACAAGGCAGCTTAGTTGGCCCTAAGTTACGCCTTCATTGCGCTTATCAGCACCCCATGCCGGCTCAAGCCGGGAGCACTTGCGCCACCACGGTGATGGCAGAGCCACTGGCGACGCAGAGAACCACCCAGCCGGCCAGGATCAGGAAGCTGTCCCGTAAATTCATGATGCACCCCCACTCTATTTCACGCTCACTCTGTTTCCCAACCGCTATCGGGCATCCAGGCGGCGATCGCCGGGATGCCTTTGCCGCGCTCAGGCATTGGCGCCTTCGCTGAACACGTCGAACTTGCCGCCACGCGCGCCATCGGTGTAGGCGTCTACGCTGCGCGCCGGGCTAGCGGAGACGCCGCTGCGATCCAGGCCGGCTACGATGCGGGCACCATCGGTGTACGGGTCAGCCTTGCCAACGCGTGCGCCTTCGGTGTACGGGTCGAACTTGCCGCTGCGGGCGCCGTCGGTATAAGCGTCAACGCTGCGGGCCGGGCTGGCCGACACACCAGTGCGGTCCAGGCCGGCTACGATGCGGGCACCGTCCGTGTACGGGTCGGCCTTGCCAACGCGAGCCCCTTCGGTGAACGGGTCGAACTTGCCGCTGCGCGCGCCGTCGGTAAAGGCGTCGGGCGTAGTGGTGCGGAACACGTAGCCGTACTTGTCACCCGAGAACGTGCTGTCCTTCGGGCCCGAAGCCTGGGCGGTACCGGCAACGAACGCGGCGGCAAGGGCGGCGGCGGTGATCAGGGTCTTGGCGAAGAGGTTCGAGGTCATGATGTTCTCCATTTGCATTTGAGGATCCGCGCTTGGGCGGAATCGAATCGGTACGCTTTGGAACCCTTTGCTTTTCTCGTCGTTATCTACCAGTAGATAGATAAGCTAGCCAAAAAAAACGGGGAGTCCCCGGGTGCTGCGCTGGATCCTCTTTCCTGCTTCAGCTTTCTTGCTGGGGCGGAGCAGCGGCTTCCATGTGCTGAATATTATCTACTGGTAGATAGATAGTCAAGGGGTTTTTCAGATCGGATGCCAGAAGCTCAAGATACCGCGCGAAGCGCACATGAGACGTGGCAAGACGCGCGAAGAAAGCGCGAAGAAAAGCCGGGGAAAACCAGGAAAATCGGGGGGAATGCACCGGCCGCTGCACACCGTTCACGCTCCGGGACAGGGCGCGGCCGAAAGGAAAAGAGCGCAACAAGGATTTACAACGTTTTACTACGGCCTCCCCGGATTCACTCCTAGGATGAACTGTGCGGGACGCAGCATAGGCAGACGGGGGCGAGCACGCATGCACCCCGGCCAGCCTTCACTTGCGTGCCCCGCTGGCCCACCGAGGTTGCCGCCCCAGCTTGCCTGGCGTGGCGCAGATGCCAGCTATTCCGGCCGGCCTGTGACCGGGCGCACCCTCGCTGAACCACAGGCGACCACCTCCTTACCACCGGAGCAAGAGATGCGCAGAGTACTCACGTTGACGTTACTTGTCGCCGCCGCAACGGCTTCAGGCTTGAGCTATGGCCAGCAGAAGAAGTTCGACCCATACACCGACGGGGCCAAGGCCGGCAAGGCCGATCCCTATACGGATGGGGCGAAAACCGGCAAGTTCGATCCGTACACGGATGGCGCGAAGCAATCCACGCAAATGGACCTGAATGCCGCGCAAGGCAAGCCCGATCCCTACACGGACGGGGCCAAGGCCGGCAAGGCCGATCCTTATACGGATGGCGCCAAGGCCGGCAAGGCCGACCCGTACACGGACGGCGCGAAATCGAAGTAGTGTGCAGCCAAAAGGCGCGGCCACCCATGTGCCGCGCCGCCGCGTGGCCATGCTGACTCCCGGGCAATAGCGCCCCGGGTTCGGATCTTTGCAGCGGCAACCGCGCGCGGCCCCTTCGCTTGGCCGCGCTGGGTATGTCTGTGTGCGCAAGGTCACGTCGCCCCCTTCCCCGATCTCCACGCCTAGCCGGCCAGGACCCGCTACGCTTGCGGCCGCTGGCGCCCAGCAACACCTCTGTCCCGCGCTGCGACGCCAGGCTGGCGCTGGAGCGGCTAGCTCGCGGCGAGGCCGTGGGCGAAGTTGCGCCGGCGCTGGGCTACGCCACGCCAAGCAACTTCATCGCCATGTTCCGCCGTGCCTTTGGCGATTCTCCGGCCCGGTATTTCGCCAGCCGCGGGGTGAACGCGTAGCCATCCACGCCGGCAAGCGGCACATTCGGGACCTGTTGACCGCCCTTTGCGCACGCGCTAAAGAATGTAGATTCTGACCTTGAATTTATCTGACTTATCAAATACTATCCAGCCAGCAGACGGAAGACAGGAGGTAGCCATGAAGCACTACACGAAAGGGACTTTCAACCTGACGGAGAGCGTCGGTTTTTATCTCAACAAGGCCCGCAATCTCGTGCTGATGGAGATGGACGCGGCCCTGAAGGACCTGGATATCACCGCCCAGCAGATGGGCATCCTGCTGTCGCTGTCGCACGGCACGGCCACGACCCCGTTCGAGCTGAGCAAGCTGCTGGTGATCGACACCGGCCTGATGACCCGCATCCTCGACAAGCTGGAGCACAAGGGCCTCCTGACCCGCTCGCGCAGCGTGGATGACCGCCGCGTGGTGAACCTGGAACTCACCGCCAAGGGCCACAGCGTTGCCGACCAGATCCCGGAGATCGCCCCCGAGGTGCTCAATGCGCGCCTCAAGAATTTCAGCAAGAGCGAGTTCAACGAATTGTTGCGCCTGCTCGACAAATTCTCCGCCGCCTGAGCGCGCCTTATTTTTTAACCATTTATCTGACAAATCAGAAAATGAAAACGCAGATTTCTCGAGCGACCGGCCGCGCCCTGCGCTCCGCCAAGGTCCTGCCCCTGCTGCTCAGCGCCTGGCTGGCCGGCTGCGCCAGCTACGCGGGCATCTCCAGCGACAAGCACATCACCGACCCCACCACGCTGGAGGCGACCGCCAGCCTGCCCGCCGAGCAAGGCCGCTGGCCCGCGGCGGACTGGGCCGCCCAGTTCGGCGACGCGCAGCTGCGCGCGCTGATTGCCGAGGCGCTCGAAGGCAGCCCGTCGATCGACATGGCCAAGGCTCGCCTGGCCGCCGCCGCGGCCTACAGCGAAGGCGCCAATGCCAACACCTTGCCGCGTGTGGATGCCGGTTACGCCTTGACCCGCCAGCAGTACTCGGCCACGGCCATGGTGCCTCCGCCCGTCGCGGGTTCCTGGCAGACCGAAAACCGTGGCGTGATCAGCGCCACGTATGAACTCGACCTGTGGGGCAAGAACCGCGAGGCGCTGGCCTCATCGGTCTCGGCCCGCCGCGCTGCCGAGGCCGAATCGGAACAGGTGCGCCTGTCCGTCAGCTCGGCCGTGGCCCGCGCCTATAACGAACTGGCCCGCCTGTACGCCCTGCTCGACATCGCCCAGAACGAAGTCAGGCAGCGCGGCGCGCTGGCCCGCATCACCCACGCCCGCGCCGCCTCCGGCCTGGACACCGAAGTGGAACAGCGCACCGCCGACGCCAACCTCGACGCCAGCAACGCCACAGTCACGGCGCTCAACGGCGCCATCCTCAATGCCCGCTACCAGCTGGGCGCCCTGCTCGGCCGCGGCCCGGACCGCGCTCTGGCCCTCGCGCGGCCCACGCTCAGCCCCGGCGATACGGTGCGCCTGCCGGACAACCTCCCGGCCGACCTGGTCTCGCGCCGCCCCGACATCGTTGCCGCGCGGTGGCGCGTGGATGCCAGCACCCACGACATCAAGGGGGCCAAGGCCGGCTTCTACCCCGACATCAACCTGAGCGCCACGATTGGCCTGGATGCCTTCGGCTTTGGCCGCTTTCTCACCGCCGCCAGCCGCACCGCCAGCGCCGGCCCGGCCATCCACCTGCCGATCTTCGATGCCGGCGCGCTGCGCGCGCAGCTAAAGGGCCGCTACGCGGAATTCGACATGGCGGTGGCGAACTACAACCAGACGCTGATCGGCGCCCTGACCGACGTGGCAACGCAACTGGCCCAGATCCGCACGATCGATGCGCAACTGGTCGATGCACTGCGCGCCGAGCAAAACAGCCGCCGCGCCCGCGACCTGGCCCTTGCGCAATATCGCCAGGGCCTGACGACCCAGCTCACCGTGCTGAACGCCGAGACCAGCGCGCTGGCCCGCACCCAGGCCGTGGCCCAGCTGCGCATGACGCGCCGCGACCGCCAGATCGCGCTGGCGGCGTCTCTTGGCGGCGGCTACACGGATACGTCCGGCGTGGCGGGCGCTCCCGAACAGCCGCAATCGCCGCAATCGCCGCAATAACCGCTCAACGCCACCAACGCCACCGATACCGCCACCGATACCGTCACCGAGGTGATCAAAATGACCGAAGCTACCCAGACCGAATCCGCTGCCGACAGCAGCAGCACCGCCCCCGCCAGCAAGATGGCCACCCGCAAGCGCCTGCTCGCCACGCTGGGCCTGGCCGGCCTGATTGCCGCCGGCGGCTACGCTGGCTACTATTTCACCTACGCCGTGCACCACGAAAACACCGACGACGCCTATGTCAACGGCAACCTCGTGCAGCTCACGCCGCAGGTCAGCGGCACCGTGATCAGCGTCAACGCCGACGACACGCAGATCGTCCAGGCCGGCGAAGCCGTGGTCAATCTCGACCCGGCCGATGCGCAGGTCGCGCTGGGCAACGCCCAGGCACAACTCGCGCAAACGGTGCGCCAGGTCAGCGCCCTCTACGTCAACAACAACGTCTACCAGGCCGCGATCCTGCAGCGCCAGGCTGACCTGGCCAAGGCCCGCGACGACTTCCAGCGCCGCAGCCAGGTGACGGAAACCGGGGCCGTGTCCGCGGAAGACGTGGCCCACGCCCGCGACGCGGTCAAGACCGCCGAGGCCGCGCTCGAAGCCGCCCGCCAGCAACTTGCGTCCAACCGCACCATGACCGACCACACCACGGTCGCCGAGCATCCTGCCGTGCAGGCCGCCGCCGCCAAGCTGCGCGACGCGCACCTCGCCCTGGCGCGCAACACGCTGCCGGCGCCGGTCACGGGCTATGTGGCGCGCCGCTCGGTGCAGGTCGGCCAGCGCGTAGCCCCGGGCGCGCCGATGATGGCCATCGTCCCGCTGGATGGCGTGTGGGTCGATGCCAACTTCAAGGAAGTGCAGCTCCAGCACATACGAATCGGCCAGCCAGTCGAGCTGCGCGCGGACGTGTACGGCAGCAGCGTGCGCTATCACGGCCGCGTGGTGGGCTTCTCGGCCGGCACCGGCAGCGCGTTCTCGGCCCTGCCCGCGCAAAACGCCACCGGCAACTGGATCAAGGTGGTGCAACGCCTGCCCGCCCGCATCGAACTTGACCCCGCGGAGCTGCGTGCCCACCCGCTGCAGATCGGCTTGTCGATGCAGGCCGAGGTGGACACCAGGGACCGCAGCGGCGCGCAACTCGGCGCGGTCAAGAAAACCACCTACAGCACCAATGTCTACCGTGGCTATGGGGAGCAAGCCGACGCTGAAATCGCTCGCATCATCGCGCTGAACAGCACTTCGGGCGCATCGAGCCAGGGCGCACAGGCCACCGCGATTGCCGCGGTGGCTGCGAAGACAGCGGAAAAACCGGCCAAGGGTGCTGCCCTGTAATGCCTCGCCAGGATTTTTCTTCGCCATTTATCTGATAACTCAGATTTTTAAATAGCAATCAAATCCGGCGAAAGCCGGCCGGCACCAGCCAGAGACCCGTCGAGTTCACCATGGAAAACGCCAACACAGCCGAACCGCTCCAGCCCCCGCCGCTTGCCGGCGGCAAGCTGGTGCTAGCCACCTTCGCGGTAGCGCTCGCCACCTTCATGAACGTGCTCGACTCGTCGATCGCCAACGTGGCCATTCCCACCATCTCCGGCAACCTCGGTGTGTCGGTGGACGAAGGCACGTGGGTCATCACGCTGTTCGCCGCCGCCAACGCGGTATCGATCCCGCTCACAGGCTGGCTGACCCAGCGCATCGGGCAAATCCGCCTGTTCGTCGGCGCCATCCTGTTGTTCGTGCTGTCATCCTGGCTGTGCGGCATTGCGCCCACCCTGCCGATCCTGCTGGCCGCGCGCGTGCTGCAAGGCGCCGTGGCCGGCCCGCTGATTCCGCTCTCGCAGGCCATCCTGCTTGGCTCGTATCCCAGGCAACGCAGTTCCACGGCGCTGGCGCTGTGGGCCATGACGGCTACCGTGGGCCCGATTGCCGGCCCGGCGCTGGGCGGCTGGATGACCGACCGCTACTCCTGGTCCTGGATCTTCTACATCAACATTCCCGTAGGCCTGTTCGCTGCCGCCGTCACCTGGATCATCTACCGCTCGCGTGAAACACCGAAGCGCGCACTGCCGATCGACAAGGTTGGCCTGGCTTCGCTCATCACCTGGGTGGCAGCGCTGCAGATCATGCTCGACAAGGGCAAGGATCTCGACTGGTTCCATTCGTCGCTGATCGTGGGCCTGGGTGTCGTTGCGTTGATCAGCTTTATCTTCTTCGTGATCTGGGAGCTGACCGAGGAACATCCGATTGTCGATCTCAGGCTGTTCGCCGGGCGCAACTTCCTGGGCGGCACCGTGGCGATCTCGGTAGCCTACGGCGTATTCTTCGCCAATCTGGTCCTGCTGCCGCAATGGATGCAGCAGTACCTTGGCTACCCGGCCGTGAACGCCGGCCTGGTGACCGCTCCGCTGGGCATCTTCGCCGTGATACTGGCGCCGGCGCTGGGCAAGATCATGCCGCGCTCCGATGCGCGGGTGCTGGCGACCATGGCCTTTGCCGGCTTCGCCGCCGTGTTCTTCATGCGCTCGGGCTACACCACCACCGTGGACACCTGGACGCTGGTGTTGCCCACGTTGTTGCAAGGCATCCCCACCGCGCTGTTCTTCGTGCCACTGACCGCGATCATCCTGTCGGGGCTGTCGCCGGACAAGATCCCGGCCGCCGCGGGCCTGTCGAATTTTGTGCGCGTGTTCACCGGCGCGGTAGGGACGTCGCTGGCCAGCACGGCCTGGAACGACCGCAATGTCCTGCATCACTCGCAACTCGCGGAGCAGGCCAGCCAACACAACCCGGCCTTTGTGCACGCGCTGGAAGCCTTGCAAGCCACGGTCGGCTTCAGCCATGACCAGGCGATGGCGTTTTTCGAACGCAACCTCACCACGCAAGCCGCCATGCTAGGGTTGAACGATATCTTCTGGATCTCGGGCGTGATCTTCATCATGATCATTCCGCTGATCTGGTTCACCAAGCCGGCCAAGGGCGGCAATGCTGCCGCTGGTGCGGCCGCGCATTGAAGGCGGGCGGGAGCTTGCATGAATGGGGGGCAAACCGGCCTGCCTGCTTGCCTACTTGCCTGCTTGCCTACTTGCCTTCCTGCCGCCTTGCCCCCGCCGTCCCGTGCGGCTGCTCTGCCTTCCCGGCGGCCCATAGCAGCAACCAGATGCCCAGCAGGCCCGAATAGATCACCAGGCCCACGCCCGCGATGCGCTGGTCGGCCAGCAGGTAGCTGGCGCAAAGGCGCGTCTCGCTATCGATGAACAGCATCCCGAAGGTCAAGCCCATCCATATGTAGTTTCCGCCGAAGAACAACACCAGCGGCCAGGCGCTCACCTTGAAGCCGAAATGCGCGGCGATGCCCGCTGCCACCACCAGCGCGTACTTGGCCACCAGGGTCGGAAATTCCAGCCGGCTGAGATCCAGCGCGACGGGAAGCATCCATGCGCCGTAGGCCAGCAAGGCGAACGCCAGCAGGCTCGGAGCGTAGGGCCGCAACGCCGTGATTCGCTCGCGCCGCGCGTCCGAGATCAGCCAGGGCAGCGCGCAGCCCGCGCAGAACAGGCCCGGCAGCAGCACCAGCATCTGCAGCGTCATCGAGCCCTCCAGCAAGGCATGCACACGCGGCACGCACAGCGTCACGGCTAGCACCGCCAGCCCGCCGGCAAGACCGGCCCGGCGCGCCGGCCAATGGTGGGGACACGGTTGCTGCACGGCGGATTGCGGATTCATGGCAGATGCCTGCGCGCGAAGTCGTAGGCCTGCTGGTAGTCGGCCAGCGCGTAGACGGCCAGCACCCGGCCATGGGCGTCGGCCACGTGCACGCCGCCGTTGTGCTCGAAGCCGCCGAGCCCATCCGGGATAGCGATGACATCCGCGTCGCGCAGCAGCGCCTGCATGGCGGGCGCGGCGACGGGCGCGGCCACCTGCCAGCCGGGCAGTTGTGCATGATGCGCCCTGGCATATGCGGCAAGGCTGGCGGTGTCGTCGCCGGCGGGGTCGAAGGATAGGGATACCAGGCCAATGCGGCCGTCCAGCCCGTCGGCACGGATGCGGCCCTGCAATTGCTCGAACTCTGAGCCGAGCGCGCGGCACACGCTCAGGCAGCGCGTGTAGATGAAATCCACCAGGAAGAACTGCGCGCCCTGCTCCCGCCCCGCGCCGAACAGCCGCGCGGGCTCGCCCGCTTGATTGCGCGTCTCGATGGCCGGCAGCACCAGCGCGCCTTGCGCGATGCGCGTCTCGCGCCGGTCGTCCAGCGTCCAGGCAGTAAAGCCAAAGGTGAGATAGCGCAAACCCGCGACGGCCAGCACCAGCACCAGCAACAAGGCCGATGCCGGCCATGCCGGGCGAGTGCGCGACAGCATGCTAGCCACCCGGCGCGCCAAGCGCGGCATCGCCGTCGAACGGTGCGGTCATGGCCGCGGTCTGCGCGCGCGCCGCCTTGACGATATCTTCCGTGATCGCGGGCGAGGTGTTGCCCCACTGGCTGCGCACATGCGTGAGCACCGCCGCGACCTCGGCATCGCTCAGCTGATCCGCGAATGCCGGCATGGCGCCGTTGTACGTGGCGCCCTTGACCGTCAGCTTGCCGGTGATGCCGCGCAGCACGATGGAGGCAACCTTGGCGTCCTTGCCGTTGACCCACTCCGAGCCGGCCAGCGGCGGGAACACACCCGGCAAGCCCTGCCCCGTGGCCTGGTGGCAAGCCACGCAGCGCGCCTGGAACACGGCGGCGCCATCCACGGCACCGCCGGCGGCCTTGCCGCTGCCCTGGAGATCGGCCAAGGTGCGGCGGTCGCCCAGTTCCGCCGGCGCGTTGATGGGCGCGGTGGCGATATACCAGCAGCCCCAGGCTACCAGGGCCACCACCAGCACCAGCACCACCTTGGGCATGGGTGCGCGGTTTTCATGCGGGTCCGCATTCTCGCGGGATCGGGCCGCTGCGGCCCGGCGCTTTTCCGATGGGCTGTCCATCTGTGTCTCCGGGGGCTACGGCGCGGCCTTGGCCGCGGGCGGCGCGGGCAGGACGGCGCCGGTGCGATTCAGCGATTGCAGGTACGAAACCAGGTCGAGCGCGGTTGCCGATGCCACCACGATCTTGCCCGGCGGATTGAAGGCCTCCGGCAGGTTGACCACCTTGTCGCCGGGGTCCGCCTTGTCCTTCACGTCGAACAGGAACGGATAGCTCGGCATGATGCTGCCGGGCACGTAGGCGCGCGGCTGGAACAGGTGGCCGAGGTGCCAGTCGGCACTCGGCTGGCGCACGCCGATGTTCATCAGGTCCGGCCCGGTGCGCATGGTGCCGAGCAGGTGTGGGTGATCGTAGTAGTAATCGCCCGCCACCGACACCCGGCCCCAGCCACGCTTGGCGTCCGGCGCGAACGAGGCATCGCGCGGCTGCTGCGAATGGCAATAGACGCAGCCGTTGGCGATATAGACCTCGCGCCCGCGCAGTTGCGCGGCGGAATACGGCTTGACGCCTTCGGTGGGCTTGACGTCCCGGAGCTGCAGATAGGGGATCACGACCAGCGCGCTCGTTGCCAGCGCGAGCATGGTCATGCCGCCGGCCAGCAGGGCTTTTTCATTGTTCACGATTCAGGCTCCCAGTGCCCGCTTGCGGCCTTGGTGGAACAAGGCAGGCCGGTCCCGGTTGGGTCCCAGGCCAAGGATGGCGCAGACAAAATTGGCGACGAAGCACAGATGGCCGAGCAGCATCATGCCGCCCCCGACGGAGCGCGCTTTCAGGTAAGGGATGGTGACGGCCACGGAATCCATGAAGGGCTTGCTGGCATCGAGCATGGCATAGCCCTGCAGCGTGCCGCCGATGGACAGCCCGATGAAGTACACGCCGATGCCGGCCACCGCGAGCCAGAAGTGCGCGTAGATCAGCCAGCGGTACGGCCACTCGCGGCCGGTCACGCGCGGCACCATGAAGTAGATGGCGCCAAAGAACGCAAAGCTGACAAAGCCGTACAGTCCCAGATGCGCATGCGCCACCGTGTAGTGCGTGAAATGGGTCACGCGGTTGACGGCGCGCAGCGCCTCGAACGAGCCTTGCGCCGAGCTCAGCGTGTACATCATGCCGCCGAAGGTGACGAAGCGCAGCGTGGGCGAATCGATCAACCGGTGGAAATGGCCGCGCATGGTCTGGTGCTGGTTGATCGAGAACGCAATCACGGGCACCAGCATCATCATGCTCTGCACGATGGACAAGGTAATCAGCCAGCCCGGCACCGGCCCGCCGATCAGGTGATGGCCGCCGACCTGTCCATAGAAGAACGCCAGCGCCCAGAAACCCAGCAAGGACAAGCCGTAGGAACGCACGGGCTGGCCGATGATCTTGGGCAGGAAGTAATAGATGGAAGCCAGCGCTAGCGGCGTGTAGAACAAGCCGAGCACGTTATGGCCGAACCACCAGTTCATGGTGGCCTGCTCCACGCCGAAGTGCAGCCCGGGGATGTTCGCCACCAGGAACAGCACGGGGAACCAGAACAGCGCGCAGCCCATGTACCAGACCGAGACGTAGAGGTGATCCACTTTGCGGTTCACCAGCGTGAGCACCAGCGGCATGCCCACCAGCGCACCGCCGGCCACGAGCAGGATGTCGACCTGCCACGGGATCTCCAGCCACTCCAGGCCGTCCGAGATCCCGGCCGCGATGCTCCCCAGCCCGGCAATGAGCCCCGCGTTCCACAAGGCCGCGCCGAGTACAGCATACTTCGCGCCGGCCAGGCGCGTCTTGAGCAGGCGCGGCAGCAGGAACAGCGCGATGGACAAGCCGGCCATCGGCGCCCAGCCATAGGCCACGGCGTTCAGGTGGATGGTGCGGATGCGGCCGAACGACAGCCACGGCACCGAAGCCAGCAAGTCGGGCTCGTGCAACTTGACCGAAGCCGTCAGCCCCGCCAGCGACGCCACCACCAGCCAGACCATGGCGCAGCAGATGAACAGGAAGACCACGGGCGCCGAGGATTCGTCAGCGATATCGCGCGAGGTGTCGTACGCGGCATCGCCAGCGGTCCCATGCGGCTTGTCCGCGGCAGGGTCTTCCGGCTGCCCCGCCTCCCCGCGCTCGAAGATGACGTTGGCCGCGGCTGGCGAAGTATCGAACAAGCCCTTCTGCATGCTCCAGATAAAGGCCGCGAGCGCGACCACCGAGAGCAGGAAGGCGGATAGCAGGATGGCGATTGTGCTCATGGGACGTTTCGGTTGCTGCCGCATCGGGCGCGTGGCGACGATTGCCGCGCGCCAGGCCACCAGCTTGGCCAAGCGCTCGACCCTTTGGGTGGTTTTGTTGCGGATGTGCCGGTGGCGGCCGGCGGCCAAGGCCTCCCCCCGAGGCCTTCTTCAAGATGCTCGTCACAACTTAGCTCAGTTTGGCGGGCGGCGTCGCCCGGGCAAAGAATGGCCTTGCCCGGATACGTCACAGGCCCCGTCACGTGCAGAGTAGGTAGGAAATCGATAAGCCGCCATAGCCATTTTCCAGATTCTTCTAGTAACCACCAGCGGGCGGGCACGCACCGCGGCGGCTCAGCCTTTGCGCAGCCGGGGCCGCGGGCGGCTTAGCGGCAAATTGTCACGTCGCCGCGCCGCCCGTCGCCCCGTTGACACATCCGCATTTTATGTTGCATTTGAAATGCTTGTTTTATAGAATCGTTCACGGGTTGCCGCGCCGCACGATATGCGAGCTCTGTTGGCAAGCGCACAGACAAACACCTGGAAACACCGGCAAACGCCAACAAACGCCAAGAAGCGCCAACGGCAATCCGTGTTTCATCCACCCCCTTGCGAGAAGCGTCATGCTGCCCCTGCCACAAACCCGGCCATCTACCCGGGCGCCAACCGGCGCCGGATACCACGGCCACCCCGTGCTTGCGCTCGCGTTCCGGCCCTTCTATCTGCTGGCGGCGGGCTTCGCCGTGGTGGCCATCGGCGTGTGGGCAGCCATCTACCTGGGCTGGTGGCCCTGGTCCGGCGCACAGCCGGCCATCGGCGGCATGCTGTGGCATGCGCACGAAATGGTGTTTGGCTTTGCCGCCGCGGTTGTGGCTGGTTTCTTGTTTACCGCCGGCAAGAACTGGACGGGACAGCAGACGCCGCAGGGTTGGCTGCTGGGTGGTCTCGCCGCGGTGTGGCTCGCGGCGCGCGTGGCGATGTGGACCGGGCCCGCCCCTGCCGCAGCCCTGCTGGACCTCGCCTTCCTGCTGCTGTGCGCCGCCGCCTTCCTGCGCGTGCTGGTGCGCGCCGGCAGCACGCGCAACTACGGCCTTGCCGCCGCCCTGTTCCTGCTGTGGGCACTGAACGTGGTGTTCCACCTGGCGATGAACAGAGGCGCCGTGCACATCGCGCTGCAAAGTGCCGATGCCGGCATCGGCCTGGTCGTCATCTTCATCACCGTGATCGGCGGGCGGGTGATCCCGATGTTTACCGCCAATACCGTGCCCGGCATACGCATCCGGCGCTCGACGCCGGTAGAGCGCAGCGTGGTGGCGCTGACGCTGGCCGCGATGATCGCCTGCACGCTGGCGCCGCGCGGCATGGCTACCGCGGCCATCGCGCTGCTGGCTGCGCTGGCGCAAGCGCTGCGGCTTGGCGGCTGGAGCTCGTGGCGCACGGTGCGCAAGCCCTTGATCGCCATCCTTCACCTGGCGTATGCATGCCTGCCGCTGGGCCTGGTGCTGCTGGCGGCATCCGCCCTGGGCTGGGGCGAGCGCTCGACGGCGCTGCACGCCCTCACCGTGGGCGCGATCGGCTGCGCCATTCTGGGGATGATCACGCGCACCGCGCTGGGCCACACCGGCCGCAAGCTGGAAGCGGGTGCGGTGGAGAGCGCCGCCTACGCATGCATCGGCCTGGCTGCTGTCGCGCGCGTGATCGGGCCGCTGCTGTTGCCGCAATACAAAGCCTTCTGGATCGCCAGCGCGGCGGCGCTCTGGATGGCGGCCTTCGCGCTGTACCTGCTGAAGTACGCGCCCTACCTGACCCGGCGCCGGGCCGACGGGCGGGAAGGTTAAGGCTTCCGGCGATGCCCGCCGAACGAGACCACGCTCCCCGCTCTCTGCGCTCTCCCCACCTGCCAGCCTCAGCCTCAGCCTCAGCCTCAGCCTCAGCCTTTGGCATCGTGCCGGGTCCGGGTAACCACCAACAAAAGATCAAGGCATGGATGTCCATTTGAGCCTTCACGGCCGGCAGGGCCTTGCCGGCCAACTCTATCGACAGTTGCGGGCGGCCATCGTCGATGGCCGGCTGGCGCCGGGCGAAAGACTGCCGTCGACCCGCGGCCTTGCCACGCAGCTCGGGGTATCGCGCAAGACCACGCTCGACGTGTTCGAGCGGCTGATTGCCGAGGGCTACCTGCGCTCCCGCGCCGGCGACGGCACCTTCGTCGCGCACGAGATGACGGGCCTGGCGCCATCGCCGTCACCGCTCGCCCCCAGCGCCGGCTCCGGCTCGATCTGGGAAGCGCTGCCCGACACCCTTGCCCATACGCCGCCCGGCGCCGCGCCGGCGTTTGACTTCGTGGGCGGCGTCACCGACAAGGGCATGTTTCCTTTCGACAAATGGCGTAGCTGCGTCAGCCACGCGCTACGCGTGCAGGCCCGCGAGCGTGGCAGCTACCGGGATCCCGCCGGCGAGCAGGAACTACGGCTTGCGGTGTCGCGCTACCTGGCGTTCAGCCGTGCCGTGGTAAGCAACTGGCAAGACGTCATCATCACGCAGGGCGCGCAGCAGGCGATCGACCTGATGGCGCGGGTGGTCATCCGCCCCGGCGACGTGGTGGCGGTGGAGGATCCCGGCTATCCGCCCGCGCGCATCGCGTTCCTCGCGCTGGGCGCGCAGGTGGCTTATGTCCCCGTGGATGCGCAGGGGTTGGTCGTGGACGCCCTGCCGGACAATGCGCGCATTGTCTACGTCACGCCGTCCCACCAGTTTCCACTGGGCATGGCGATGAGCCTGGAGCGGCGCGTGGCGCTGCTCGAGTGGGCGCAACGCCGTGGCGCGCTGGTGCTGGAGGACGACTACGACGGCGAGTACCGCTTCACGGGCCACCCGATGGAGTCGCTCAAGAGCCTGGACAAGACAGGGGTGGTGGCGTACGTCGGCACCTTCTCCAAGACCATCTTCCCTGAGTTGCGCATCGGCTACGTGATCCCCCCGGCGCCGCTGGGCACAGCCGTGCGCAGGGCCAAGCAGGTCAGCGACTGGCACAGTTGCACCATGACGCAGACGGCGCTGGCCAAGTTCATGCTCGATGGCCACTTCGCCAAGCACCTGCGGCGCATGCGCAAGGAGTACGCCGCACGCCGCGCCGCGTTGCTTGCGCACCTGCAGGGCCCGTTGAGCCCGTGGTTCACGCCCCACGCGCCGGCCGCGGGCATCCACATGGTGGCCCACCTGAGGATGCCGCAAGACGAAACCGCGCTGATCGCGCGCGCCGCCGCCGCATCAGTCGGCCTGTATGGCATTGCGGGCATGTACGGCGGGCAGGCGCCGGCGCCTGGCATCCTGTTTGGCTACGGTGGCATCAGCGCGGCGGACATCCACGCCGGCATGGAAAAGCTGGCCGGCACACTAGCAGCGGACGGCCCGCCACTGGTTACCTCAAATTAGAGAAAACTGGCTATTTTGCATAGCCAGTCGCCGTCCTATTCTTGTTCCTGTCGCGCCTGCACACCGATGGCGCAAAACGCAAGACAGGAGCAAACCATGGAACAACGTCTGGACTTCTACAAAGCCAACCCTGCCGCCATCAAGGCCGTGCTCGGCCTGGAAGAACGCATCGGCAAGAGCGGCCTGGAAAAACCGCTGGTAGAACTGGTGCGCCTGCGCGCCTCGCAAATCAATGGCTGCGCCTATTGCATCGACCTGCACACGACCGATGCGCGCAAGGGCGGCGAGAATGACCGCCGCCTGGCCACCCTGTCGGCCTGGCGTGAAACGCCCTTCTTCACCGACCGCGAGCGCGCCGCACTGGCCTGGACAGAAGCCCTCACGCTGGTCGCCCAGGATCATGTGCCCGACGCTGCATGGGAAGCGGTTCGCCCCCACTTCAGCGACGCCGAGCTGGTCGACCTGACGCTGCTGATTGCCACGATCAACAGCTGGAACCGCTTCGCCATCTCGTTTCGCAAGACGCCGGCCTGAACCCGGGCCGGCCTCGCCAGCCGGGAGACCGGCGCAACGCCGGCTTACTGCTCGCCAGCGTCCTCGGCTGTCGCCTTGGAGGCCTTGGCCTTGCGCGTCACGTTCTTGACCGGGATGGCGGCCAGGGTGGCCGCGCCGCCGTCGCCAAACGCCCGCGTGAGCGCCGCAGGCTTCTCCACCAGATCCTGCAGGCTATAGGCGTCGAGCACCTCGAAATAGGCGCGCAACGCCGCAGACAGCACACCGCGCAAGCCGCATACGCGGGTAATGATGCAGTGGTTGTCGTCGCCCTGGAAGCACTCCACCAGGTTGAAATCCGACTCCATGGTCCGGATCACTTCGCCCAGATTGACCTCCGACGCCGGCCGGCCCAGCGCGATGCCGCCGGCGCGCCCGCGCACCGTATGCAGGAAGCCGGCCTGGCCGAGCTTCTGCACGATCTTGATCAAGTGGTTCTTGGGAATGCCGAACGCATCCGCGATGTGCTGGATGGTGACCAGTTCGCCCGGATGGACCGCGACATAGATCAGGGTCCGCAGACTGTAGTCGGTGTAGTCGGTCAGTCTCATGGAAGGAATCCGGTTTGCGGCGATGACGCACGGGGTAGCCAGGATGGGGCTGTGGCGGGCACTTGGCCTCAGTGTGACGGCCAACGCAGTCTAACATGGACCAAAGATACATCTTTGCGCGCCGCCGCAAATTTTATGTTGCATTGCAAATGCATGTTTAATAAAATCGGCTCCAAGGCGTCACCATCTGACCGCGTCCAGGCTGAACCGGGACGGCACCCAGACCGTACGCCGCCACCGCACCACGTTGCGGAGTCGTTATTCTTTTTTGTTGCATTTTCTGCACATCTTTGGAGGTTGCCGTGCTGTCCGAACAATCGAGACCCCTGATCGACGCGAGCGTGCCCGTACTGCGCGAACATGGCCTGGCCATTACCCAGACGTTCTATCGCAACATGTTTGCTGATCGGCCCGAGCTGACCAACCTGTTCAACATGGGCAACCAGGCCAACGGTTCGCAGCAGCAGTCGCTCGCCTCCGCCGTGTTTGCCTATGCCGCCAACTATGGCGACAACAGCGCCCTGGCACCGGTGGTCAGCCGCATCGTCCACAAGCACGCCTCGGTCGGCATCAAGCCCAGCCACTACGCCATCGTCGCACGCCACCTGCTCGGCGCCATCGGCGAAGTGCTCGGCGATGCCGCCACCCCGGCGCTGGTGGCCGCCTGGGACGAAGCCTACTGGCTGCTCGCCGCCGAACTGATCGCGGCGGAAGCCCGCCTCTACGCGCACGCGCAAACCGGCCCCGATCACCGCCAGCCCGTGCGCATCGTCGCGCGCGAGGAACAAAGCGCCGACATTACCGCCTTCACGCTCGAAGCCGTCGGCGGCACCACCTTGGCCGACTTCCTGCCCGGCCAGTACATCTCCGTGGTGGTGGAACTCACCCCCGGCACATTCCAGCAGCGCCAGTACAGTTTGTCCGACGCGCCCAACGGCAAGACCTGGCGCATCTCGGTCAAGCGCGAGCGCGGCAATGGCGAGGACCTGCCCGCCGGCACGGTCTCGAACTGGCTGCATGAAAACGCCCGCGAAGGCGACGTGCTGCTGGTCAGCCAGCCCTTTGGCGACTTCGCCCCGCGCATCGAGCCCAGCACCCCCATCGTGCTGCTTTCGGCCGGCGTCGGTGTCACGCCCATGATCAGCGCGCTGAACACCGTCGCGCAGCGCAATCCTTCACGCAAGGTCGTATTCGGCCACGCCGCGCGCATGGTCTCGCATGTGGCGCACCTGAAGGACGTCAAGCATGCCGCCCGCAAGCTGCCCGAGTTGCGCACGCACTTTTTCCTGGAATCCGAGGAACCGGCGGAATTTCTGGCGCAACCCGCCCTGCCCGGCCGCATGGACATCGATGTGATTCTGGCCAACGAAGATCTTGCGGATGCCGACTTCTACCTGTGCGGGCCGCTGCCGTTCATGCAGGCACAGCGCGCGGCGCTGCAAGCGCGTGGGGTGAAGGCGGACCGGGTGCACCGGGAGGTGTTTGGGCCGGATCTGCTCGATACGCTGCTGTAACGCTGCTGGCACGCTAGAAACCAGACGGCAATGAAGCGCGCGGGGATCCCGCGCGCAAGCTCAGCAAGCCTGCCCCTGCTGCCGCGGGAACCGTAGCGCAAACCGCACCAGCCCCGGCGCGGGGCAACTGGCCGTCACGCCGCCGCCGTGCAGCACCATGATGGCCTTCACGATGGCCAGGCCGAGGCCGTTGGACTCGGTGACCCGGCTGCGCGCCGCATCGCCGCGATAAAAGCGGTCGAACAGGCGGTCGAGCTGGCCTTGCGGGATGGCCTCGCCCTGGTTTTCCACCGCAACGACGATGCCGTCAGGCTCTTCGGTGCTGCTGAGCCGCACCACGCTGCCCGGCGTGCCGTAGCGCACGGCATTGACCACCAGGTTGTTGATGGCGCGACGGCACAGCAGCGGATTTGCCCAGACCGTGCCGAGTGCCTCCACGTCGAATGTCATCGCCCTCTCGTCCGCCGGCCCTTCGAAATACTCGGCAATCTTGTTGAGCTCGTCAGGCAGCGACACCGGGACGCGCTCGATAACCAGCCCGGCATGGTCGGCCTGCGCCAGGAACAGGATGTTCTCGGCGATATGGCCGAGCCGGTTCAGCTCCTCCAGGTTGGACTCGAGGACGTCCTGGTATTCCTCCGGCCGGCGCGACTGGTTCAGCGTGACCTGGGTCTGGCCGATCAGCGCGCCCACGGGCGTGCGGATCTCGTGGGCCAGGTCGGCGGAGAACTGGGACAGCCGCTCGTAGCCGTCGGCCAGCCGGTCCAGCATGGCGTTGAACGCGCCAACTAGGCCGCGCAGCTCGGCGGGCGCATCCCGCTCATCAAGGCGCACCGCGAGGCTGGCGGGGCTGATCTCGGCGGCGCGCGCGGCGATGCTGCCAACCGGCTTGAGCCCGCGCCGGATGGCGAAGAAGGCGAGCGCGGTCGCCGCCAGCATGCCGACCAGCGCGGCCAGCACCACGCGGTCGCGGTAGGCGGCGAGCATCCGCACTTCGTTGCTCATCGGATGCGCGGCGATCACCTC